>NZ_CP048829.1:1577500-2177500 GCF_019355395.1 Chordicoccus furentiruminis | reverse complement strand
CACATTCATGAGCTTTCTCAGAAGCCCCACCGGTGTGATCACATCCGCTAAAAGCTCCGCGGTGACCGGCGCGATGTTGTACCGCCCGTCCGCCGCCAGCGCGCGAAGCGCGTCCAGATCTGGTTTCGGCATGCTCTCTCCTCTCCCGCCGCTCCGTTCCGCGCCGGGCTTCCGGCGCGCCGGAACCGGCCGCTCTCCTTCGGTGCCGGAAGCGCCGGCACTTTTTTGTGCATATTGTACAGGGCGCCTCCGGCTCCGTCAAGAGGGGCGCCGTTCCGGCATCCGTGACCGTCATCCTGCTGTCATACCGGCCGGAGTTTGTGAAACATTTATAAAATATGTTCCTTTTGCCGGAAATCCAGTATAATAATATTGATTTATACTGACGGATGCGGATTTGTGTACATCGGACATTCCGGCTCCGTCTTTCAGAAATAGCGAAGGAGGTTTCAGCCTGTGAGCAGACTAACTGTCAGGACAAAATCCCAGTCCCAGACCGTCATCGAGGGACTTTACAAAGACCTGGAGCGCCGCATCGTCGCCAGCCCGCCCGGGCTCTGCCCCGTGGATATGGCCGCTTCCTTTCTCCGGCTCTGCCACGCGCAGACCTGCGGCAAATGCGTCCCCTGCCGGATCGGGCTCGGCCAGCTCGAGACGCTGCTTCAGAGCGTGCTCGACGGCACGGCGACGGAGGAGACCGTGAATCTCATCGAAAAGACCGCGCGCGTCATCAAAAACACGGCCGACTGCGCCATCGGCTTCGAGGCCGCCGAAATGGTGCTGAAGGGCGTTCTGGGCTTCCGCGACGACTATCTCGAGCATGTGCGGCATCACCGCTGTCTCGGCTCCCTCAACCAGCCTGTGCCATGCGTCGCGCTCTGTCCGGCCGGCGTGGACATCCCCGGCTACATCGCGCTGGTGCGCGCGGGCCGCTGCGCGGACGCCGTACGCCTCATCCGCAAGGACAATCCGTTCCCCGTCTCCTGCGGACTGATCTGCGAGCATCCCTGCGAGGCGCGCTGCCGCCGGAATATGATTGACTCCTCCGTCAACATCCGCGGACTGAAGCGGTACGCAACGGACCACGCCGGTGACGTGCCCTTCCCGGCGCGCGCGGAGCGGACCGGGAAGCGGGTCGCCGTCATCGGAGGCGGTCCCTCCGGTCTCTCGGCCGCCTGCTATCTGGCGCTGATGGGCCATGACGTGAAGATCTTCGAACAGCGGAAGGAACTGGGCGGCATGCTCCGCTACGGCATCCCGAGCTATCGTCTCCCCCGGGAGATGCTGGACCGCGACATTCAGTCGATCCTCTCCATCGGAGGCATCGAGACGGAGACAGGCGTCAGCATCGGCAAAGATATCTGGCTCGAAACGCTTCAGAAGGACTACGACGCGGTCTACATCGCCATCGGCGCCCATACAGACAAGAAGCTGGGGCTTGAGGGCGAGGACGGCCGGGGCGTCGTCTCCGCCGTGGAGATGCTCCGCGCCATCGGGATGGGCCATATGCCCGACTTCCGCGGCCAGTCCGTCGTGATCGTCGGCGGAGGCAACGTCGCCATGGACTGCACGCGTTCCGCGATGCGTCTGGGCGCCAGCCGCGTGACCTGTGTCTACCGCCGCCGCCAGATCGACATGACCGCACTGCAGGAGGAGGTGGAGGGAGCCATCGCCGAGGGCTGCGAGATCGTCACGATGGAGGCGCCGGTCCGGATCGAGCTTGACGAGCATGAGCAGGTGAAGGGGCTGGTCGTCCAGCCCCAGATCACCGGCCCCATCGACAGCTCCGGCCGTCCACGCCCGATGAAGGCGGGTAAGCCCGAGCGGCTGATCCCCTGCGACCGGATCATCGTCGCGATCGGCCAGGGCGTCGAGACGAAGGAATTCGAGGACGGCGGCATCCCGGTCCGCAGAGGCCGCTTCGACGCGCTCTCCTCCGGCAGCGTAGAGAACAACGAGGGCACCTTCGCGGGCGGCGACTGCGTCAGCGGACCCGCCACCGTGATCCGGGCGATCGGCGCGGGCAAGGTGGCCGCCGCCAACATCGACGAATACCTCGGATACCATCACCAGATCACGGTCGACGTGGAAATCCCGGCTCCGGTTCCGGAGGACAAGCCGGCCTTCGGACGCGTCCAGATGAAGAACCGGGAGGCCGCGGACCGCAAGAACGACTTTGACCTGATGGAGTGCGGCATGAGCCGGGAGGAAGCGATGCAGGAATCCGGCCGCTGTCTCCGCTGCGACCACTTCGGCTACGGCGTATTCAAAGGAGGGAGAGAACGCAAATGGTAAAGCTGACCATCGACAACATTCCGGTCACCTGTCCGGAAGGAACGACGATTATGGATGCGGCGGCGATGTCCGGCATTCCGATCCCGCATCTCTGCTATCTGAAGGGCATCAACGAAATCGCCGCCTGCCGCGTCTGCATCGTCGAGATCAGCGGCACGGAACGTCTCGTCCCGGCCTGCGACAATACGGTGCAGGAGGGCATGGTGGTTCACACCAACAGTCCCCGCGTCCGCGAGGCGCGCCGGACCAACGTGGAGCTGCTGATGTCACAGCACAGCGGCGAGTGCATGAGCTGCGTGCGCTCCGGCAACTGCTCCCTTCAGACCATCGCCAATGATCTCAACATCCTCGACGACAATCCTTACCCGAAGGATCTTCCCGTCAGCCGCTGGGACCGGGAGGCGCCGCTTTTCAAGGACGCCGCGAAATGCATCAAATGCATGCGCTGCGTCAACGTCTGCGACAAGATTCAGGACATGCGCATCTGGGACGTGGCCGGCACAGGCGGGTACACCGGCGTGGGCGTCTCGCTGAACCGGGAGATCATGCAGGCGGACTGCACGTTCTGCGGCCAGTGCATCACCCACTGTCCCACCGGCGCGCTGCGCGAGCGTGACGACACAGGGAAGGTGTTCCGCGCGCTGGGAGACCCGGACAAGGTCGTGATCGCCCAGGTGGCGCCGGCCGTCCGCGCCGCGTGGGGCGAGGATTTCGGCATGAGCCGCGAGCAGGCCACCGAGGGCCGTATGGTGGCGGCCCTCAAAAAGCTCGGCTTCGACTATGTGTTCGACACCAACTTCGGGGCGGATATGACGATCATGGAGGAGGCGAGTGAGTTTCTCGATCAGCTCTCCCATCCCGAGTCCCACCGCTTCCCGATGTTCACCTCCTGCTGTCCCGGCTGGGTGCGCTTCATGAAGAGCCAGTTCCCGGACATGACCGGCCAGCTCTCCACGACAAAATCGCCGCACCAGATGTTCGGCGCGACGATCAAGTCGTATTTCGCTGAGATGAAGGGAATCGATCCCCACCGGATCGTTGTCGTCTCGGTGATGCCCTGTCTGGCCAAGAAGGCGGAGTGCGCGGAGCCGAACCAGAACGATGCCTGCGGTGACCCGGACGTCGATCTCGTGATCACCACCCGGGAGATGAACCGGATGCTGCGGGCCGACCACATCCTGCCCCAGATCCTCGGCGAGTCCGCCTTCGACGAGCCGCTCGGCATCGCCTCCGGCGCCGGGCAGATCTTCGGCATCACCGGCGGCGTGATGGAGGCCGCGCTCCGGACGGCATACTTCGCGGTCACCGGTACGAATCCGGAACCGGATGCATTCAAAAATGTACGCGGGATGGACGGATGGAAGGAAGCGACGTTCGAGATGGGCGGAAAGACGCTCCGCGTCGCGGTCGCCTCCGGACTCGGCAATACGCGAAAGCTTCTGACAGCGCTCAGAGCCGGGAAGGTCTCCTACGATTTCGTGGAGATCATGGCGTGTCCGGGCGGATGCTCAGGCGGAGGCGGCATGCCGATCCACGACGGCTTCAATCTGACGGCCGAGCGCGGCGCCGAGCTCTACGGTCTCGATGCGCACAACCGGATCCGCTTCTCCCACGAGAATCCCGGCGTCCGGAAGCTCTACGCCGACTACTTCGGCAAGCCGCTCTCCGAAAAGGCGGAAAAGCTGCTCCACACCGATCACTTCGGATGGGAGATGCCGCCCTGCCCGTACCCGTACCGGGAGGCGGCGGAATAAAACCGGATCAGACTTCCTCTCTGAAATAACAGCGGCAGCGGCGCAGGGCGTCATAGAGCGTCCCTGCGCCGTCTGCGTCCGGCAGAAGACCTCGGAGCGCTGCCGGGTCCGTCACCTTCATCATAATCTTCGGGTCCGCGGGGAGCGCCTCAGAGGCGTCCTCCTCGTCAAGCTTCTCCTCGATCGCCTGACGCCGGAGATACGTCCGGTCGCGGAGGCAGTAGATGTCGCAGGACGCCCGCACCTCGCCATAAGGCAGCGAGCCGTCCTTCTGATAGTCGCAGATCACCTCAAAACCCGACGGCGTGTAAATCGCCGGATCCACCGGAAGGAGCCAGATCAGCGGCATATGCTCCGACGCGCAGAGCGTAAACACACGAGAGAGCACCTGCGTCATCAGCCCCTTATGCCGGTGCGCCCGGTCCGTCGCGACCGCCACGATATACGCGCTCTTCACCGCGTGTCCCATGACGCAAAGCGTATAGGGATTGAGATGCGCCATCGACAGAAGCTTCCCTTCCGGCGATTCCGCGATCACCATCCGGTTGTCCGCGCATTTATCCGCGTAATAGTAGTCGACAAAGTCCTCCGGATCATCGAAGGCCTGCTCATAGAGCGGCCGCGTGGCGCGCTTCGCGCCGAGATCGCCTTCGGAAAGCACCCGGATCACCGCTTCCTCAGGATTCCGTGTCATATTCGGCGATTTCCTTCTCAAACTGGTCCGTCAGCTCCTTCTCGTACCCCCTCACGTTGGTCTGCAGTACCATGTACTTTCTGGCGTAGCCGATGGGGTTGTAGCTCTCCTTCGCCTGGCGGAGGCCCGGCAGCCCGAGATCATCCTCCCGGTTGACGATCACCGCGTCCGGGAATTCGTGGATCAGGAACTGCTGGTTGATCACCTGATAGATCCCGTCGATGTCCGGATCCGCCTTCTCGACGCTCACGACCGCCATCTTCTCAAGGTTGTTGAAGGAGCCGATCGAGAGCGCGGCCATCCGTCCGTCGATGTAGACCGCGCCGCACTTGCATGGAATTTCGTCGCTGTGGTCGATCAGAAGCTTCAGCCCGAGCAGCTCTGCCTGAAGGGAGTCGAGTGCATTCTCCTCCTCCAGGATCCGCCGGGCGAACCAGTCGTCAAGAAAGGCTTCGATGCTGCTGAAATCGTCATGGTGCAGCGAACGGTATTCCCACCGTCCCGCGTACTCCCGCTCGAATTTGTGGGTCTGGTTGCGCTTCTTCTGATACTTCCGGCCGGCCAGCGTGCGCATCTTCTCTCCGTCGTAGAGATAATCCCTGAGATCGGTCTCCTCTCTCACGAGATAATCCGGGTTCTCCTTGAGGCGCAGCGCTTCGACCGCCTCCTCGTCGGCGAGATAAATCTTGAGCGGCTTCCCCAGCTCCTCGTTGAAATACCGCTCGAGGACGCCGAAGTAGTGCTGCAGATCTTCCTCCCGGCACCACGGCATGGAAGAAAAGGACTCGCCTCCGTCATGCATCAGCATCAGAACGGCCCGTCCGTCCGGCACGCAGATTTTCGTGTTGTAGTAATTTCCCCAGAGATAGGTGTCGAGCATGCCTGAATCGCAGGTCTTGTTTGGGCGCGCATAAAACAGGGGGGCAAGGTCTCTTGCCTCCTTCGGATCCGGTTTCTGAAAAATCAGATTCATAAAACTCCTTTTTGTCTTGTGTTGTATGTCCTGACTGCCGGGCGGAAAGGATAAGAGATGACAGGCCGGCCCTCCGCCCGGAGAGAGCCGGCCGTGCCGTCAAATCAGACCGGTGACCAGAATGATGATGATCAGTACCGGCACGCAGAAATGGAAGTACGGCAGCAGCCGTCGGGCCATCTTCAGCCCCCGGCCGGTGTTGGCCTCGGCAAGATACCGGTCGTATCCCCAGCCGAGACGCGTGGTGCAGAAAAGCAGGAAGATCAGCGAGCCGATCGGGAGCATCAGATTGCTGACGAGGAAGTCCTCGAACGACAGCACATTGCCCCGCCCCAGAATGTTCACGCCGGAAAGCACGTTGAAGCCGAGCACACAGGGCATGGATGCAGCCAGAATGACGATGAAATTGACGCCTACCGACTTCCGCCTCGTCCAGCCGAAGGTATCGATCCCGACGGCGATCAGGTTTTCAAATACAGCCGTCACCGTGGAGAAGCTGGCGAAGGACATGAACAGGAAGAACAGCGCGCCCCAGAGCCGGCCGCCCGCCATATTCCCGAACACCTTCGGCAGCGTGATGAAGATCAGGTCCGGCCCCGCGTCCACGTTCACCTGATAGGTGGCGCAGGCCGGGAAAATGATCAGTCCGGCCATCAGCGCCACGAACGTATCCATCGCGCAGATCGTCACGGCCTCGCCCGGCAGCGTGCGTTCCTTCGACATATAGCTGCCGAAGATCTCCATCGCGGCCACACCGAGGCTCAGCGTGAAGAAGGACTGGTTCATCGCCGCGGTGATCACCTTGCCGATGCCCACCTTTGATGCCCGGCTGACGCTCGGCATCAGGTAGAAGGAGAGGCCCTCCTCCGCGCCGGGCAGCAGCAGGGAATGCACGACAAGCACCAGAATCAGCAGAAAGAGACCGGTCATCATCACCTTCGTCACCCGCTCAAGGCCCTTCTGCACGCCGGAGCTGCAGACAAGGAAGCCTGCGGCCACCGTGATCGCCATAAAGACGGTCAGCTGCACCGGGTCCGCCAGCAGACGGCTGAACACGTCTCCGATCCGATCGGTCGGCACGCCCTCGAACTCACCGACTGCGTATTTCCAGAAATACGCCAGCATCCATCCGGAGACCGTGGTGTAATACATCATCAGAAGCGCGCAGCCCGCGATACAGACATAGCCGTGGATGTGCCATTTTGTCCCCTTCGGCTCCAGCGCCTGATAGGCGCGGACGATGGACTGGCGGCTCGCACGGCCCACCGCCAGCTCCATCGTCAGAATCGGCATCCCCATGATGATCAGGAACAGCAGGTAGAACAGGACGAAAATGCCGCCCCCGTTCTGGCCCGTGACGAAGGGAAATTTCCATACGTTTCCGATCCCGATCGCGCAGCCCGCGCTCACCAGCAGAAAGCCCAGCCTCGATCCGAAATTCTCCCGCTCCATGTCTCCTCTTTTCCGTCTGACCTGTCAGTCCGTCTTTAACGCTCCGGTCCGGGAACGGGCGGGCCGCGCCGGCCCGCCCGTCTCTCAGCCGTTTATTTGAAGTTTTCCAGTTTCTCGAGGTCGTCCTGATACGGCGTATCCATACTCTCCGCGAACGAGGCTTCCTTCATCATCTTCGTAAGGGAGGCGCCCGTCTGGCGGATCGGCTGGATCGTGCCGGCGCCCGCGATGCAGCCGCCCGGACAGGCCATACCCTCCAGCAGATAGCCGTTGTACTTTCCGGCCTTCGCCATCATCATCATTTTGCGGCAGTCTGCGAGTCCGGCCGCGCTCGCCACCTTGATCTCCCGGTCCGGGTCAAGACGCTTCGCCGCCCGCACCACGGCCGCGGCCACGCCGCCGCCCGCCGCGAACCCGCGGCCGTCGGCGCTCGCCCGATCGAGCTTCCGGTCCTCCGGAAGCGACTTGAAGTCGACGCCCTTCGCCTGGAACATACCGTTGACCTCCTCGAAGGTCAGCACGAAATCCACGTAGCTCCGGATCGTTCTCCGGCTCGCCTCCAGCTTCTTCGCCGCGCAGGGGCCGACGAAGACGATCTTGCAGTCCGGTTCCCTCTCCTTCACCAGACGCGCCGTCAGCACCATCGGCGTCAGCGCCATCGAAATGCAGTTGGCGTACTGCGGGAACAGCTTCTTCGCCATCATCGACCACGACGGGCAGCAGGAGGTGCCCATGAACGGCAGCTTCTCCGGCACTTCCTTAAGGAAGTCCTGCGCCTCCTCGATCGTGCAGAGGTCGGCGCCGGTCGCCACTTCCACCACATCAGTGAAGCCCAGTGCCTTAAAGGCCGGACGGAGTTTCTCGTTGGTGAGGTCCGGGCCGAACTGACCCGCGATCGCCGGGGCGAGAATCGCGTAGACCGGCGTGTCGCTCTTCAGCGCCATGATCGTCTGGTAGATCTGTCCCTTGTCCACGATGGCCGCAAACGGGCAGCTCACGAGGCACATGCCGCAGGAGACGCATTTCTCCTGATCGATCTCCGCGCGGCCCATCGCGTCCGAGTGGATCGCGCCCATCCCGCAGGCCTTCGCGCAGGGCCTCTCCTGACGGATGATCGCGTTGTAGGGACACGCCTCCATGCAGCGTCCGCAGCGAATGCATTTCTCCTGATCGATGTACGACCGGCCGTTGACCATACTGATCGCCTGCTTCGGGCAGACCTCCCGGCACGGATGCTCAAGGCATCCCTGGCAGCCCTCCGTCACCAGCACTCTCTTTTCGGGGCAGGCGTTGCAGGCAAACTTGATGATGTTGATCAGCGGCGGCTCGTAGTACTTTTCCTCGATGGCGCTGGCCTCTACGCCCTTGGAGATCGGCGCGTGCTCCGTCACGTCCCGGAGCGACATGCCCATCGCGACGCGGAGCCGCTCGCCGACCACCGCGCGCTCGATGAAGATGTCGTTGCGGTACGTCGCCACCTCGCCCGGGACAATCCGGTACGGAAGCTCGTCCAGCACCCGGAGATCATCGCCCTGATAAGCCATTCTGGCGATCTCCGTGAACACCTGCAGACGGATTCTGGTTTTCGATGAATAGAGTCCTCTCATGGCTTTGCCCCTCTCACTTTCTCTCACCGGCCGAGTCCGGATACGCGGCCCGCCTCACATGCATTTCCTTATTTACACAGATTACCAACTGCAAAGGACGGTTGTCAAGGCAATCGGCCTCTGCACGCTTGCCGAAACACGGCTGCCTGTGCTATACTCTACGCCAAATGAGATAAGAGACGTACCCGCTCCGCAAAAGGGGCGGGCAGGTCTCTTTTTCTGTCTGACCATATTTGACAATCGAAAGGAGTTTCTGACAATGAATATGACAATCCGGCCGAGACGGCTCCGCACTACCCCTGTTCTCCGGAAGATGGTCCGCGAAACGCGGATGGACGCATCGACGCTGATCTATCCGATGTTCGTGATCGAGGGGACGGATATCCGCGAGGAGATCCCGGCGATGCCGGGGCAGTACCGGGTGAGCCTCGATCATCTGGCCGAGGAACTTGAGGCGGTGACGGAAGCCGGCGTCGGCGCCGTGATGTTCTTCGGTATCCCCGCTCACAAGGACGCCGTCGGGAGCGCCGCCTGTGACGAGCACGGCATCGTGCAGGAGGCCTTCCGTCTCGCGAAGCGGGAGTTCCCGGATCTCTACCTGATCGGGGACGTCTGCATGTGCGAGTACACGGACCACGGCCACTGCGGCATTCTCGACGGTCATCACGTCGCCAACGACAAGACGCTGAAATCGCTCGCCCGGATCGCGGTCTCCCAGGCGGAGGCCGGCGCGGATATGGTCGCTCCGTCCGATATGATGGACGGCCGTGTCGCCGCGATCCGCGCCGCGCTGGACGGGGCGGGTCATACGGACACGCCGATTATGTCCTACGCGGTCAAATACGCCTCCTCGTTCTACGGCCCGTTCCGCTCGGCGGCGGATTCCGCGCCGAAGTTCGGTGACCGGCGCGGCTACCAGATGGACGTGCACAACCGGCGGGAAGCCCGGAAGGAGGCGCGTCTTGATCTGGCCGAAGGCGCGGACATCCTGATGGTCAAGCCGGCGATGTCCTTCCTTGATATCGTCTCCGACGTGAAAGCCCTTTCCGACGTGCCGGTAGCGGCCTACTCAGTGAGCGGGGAATACGCGATGGTGAAGGCCGCCGCGCGGAACGGATGGATCGATGAGCGGCGCATCATCGGCGAGATGGCGGTGAGCGCGTACCGCGCCGGCGCGGATCTCTATCTCACCTACTTCGCGAAAGAGCTCGCGCAGATGATGCGGGAGGGCGAGATCGGATGAACGGGACCCTGATCTCCGCTGACAACAGCTGGGCGCTCTTCGGCGTGCTGGCCTGCGTGGCGTCCGCCGCGATCTACCTCGAGCAGCACTACCGGTGGGCCGCGAAGATGACCGGCTGCGTGCTGGCCCTGATCGGCTCGATGCTTCTCACAAACCTTCACATCATCCCCACCGAGTCCAGCGCCTACGACGTAGTCTGGAACTACGCCGTTCCGCTGGCGATCCCGATGCTGCTCTTTCAGGCGGATATCCGGAAGATCGGCCGGCGGTCCGGACGGCTTATCATCGTCTTTCTGATCGGAGGCGTGGGGACGGTTCTGGGCGGGCTGCTGGCCTACCGCCTGCTCAGGCCCTGGATCCCCGATCTCGCCAGCGCGGTGCCGATGATGATCGGCACCTACACCGGCGGATCCGTGAATCTCGTCGCGATGGCTGACAACTATCACGCGAAGGCAAATCTCGTCTCCGCCGCGGTCGTAGCTGACAACCTCGTGATGGTGATCTATTTCTTCGTGCTGATGGCGATTCCGGAAGGGATGAGCCGTTTCAGCCGGCGGCGCCGCCCGATCAGCCCGGTGAACGAGGTCCGGACGCACGGAACCGTTCCGGGAACGGCGGTCCGGGCGGACGGACCGGATAAGGCTTCCGCCGCTTCCCCGGAAAACGAAAAGAAATCCGGCGGCGCGGGATCCTACTGGAAACCGAAGAAGGTTTCGCTTCAGGACATCGCCGCCGTATTCGCCGTCTCCGCCTTCGTCGTCGCGGTCTCTTCGACGCTCGCGGGCTGGTTCTCCTCGGTGATCCCGAAGGACGGCTTCCTGCTGACGCTGCTGAACGGTTTCCTCGGCAACCAGTATCTTCTGATCACGACGCTCACGATGGTGCTCGCCACGCTGTTCCCGAAGAAAATCGGGCGTCTCGCCGGAGCAGAGGAGATCGGCACCTACCTGATTCATGTCTTTTTCGCGGTGATCGGCGTTCCGGCTTCGCTCAGTCTGATTCTGACGAAGGCGCCGCTTCTGCTTGTCTTCTGCATGATCATCGTCGGGATGAACATGCTCTTCAGCTTCGTCAGCGGCTGGCTGCTCCGCTTCAGCAACGAGGAGATCGCCATCGCCTCCAACGCCAACATCGGCGGCCCTACCACCGCCGCCGCGATGGCGGTCGCGCGGGGCTGGGAGGATCTGATCGTGCCTGCGGTGCTCACCGGCACGCTGGGCTACGTGCTCGGCAATTATTACGGCATTCTCGCCGGAACCTGGATCGGTCTCAGATGACCGCTCCCGCCTCCGGATCGAAAGGCCCGGACCGGTTTCTTCCGGTTCGGGCCCTCTTTAAACACACAGCAAAGGCAGTGAACCGTCATGAAGATCCGAACTCTTGAACAGTTGAAAACGCCTTTCGGCCGCATCGTCATCCGCGATGAAACCGCCGGCGGCTCCACCGTCCGCACGCTTTACGTCGACGGACACGCGGAGTCCTCCGTCCGGATCGCCCCGTCGGGTTCTCCGGCCCTTCAGTTCCGCTATATGGAAGCGTTCTCCTTCGCATTCGCCGCGCGTCCCGAAATCCGGAAGGTACTGCTGATCGGAGGCGGCGGGTTCGCCTATCCGCGTTACTTTCTGGACCGGTACAAAAACGGGGAGATCTCCGTTTCGGAGATCTCCCCGGACATCATCCGGCTTTCCCGGACTTATTTCGGTCTCGACAGACTCGAGAAGGACAAACGGTTCCGTCTCATTCCGGGAGACGGATTCCGCTGGCTTGACGGCACGGAGGAAACATTCGATCTGATCATCAACGACGCCTTTCTCGGCCGGAAGAGCATTGGCCGCGCGGACGCCGAAACGGCCTCCGTCGCCGCTCATCTGACAGAGGGCGGCGTCTATCTCGTCAACACGCTGACCGCCGTCCGCGGCGTCCGCGCACTGCCCGGACGCCTTATGGTCCGGCGCGTCGCCCGTCACCTTCCCTTCGTTCAGATGATCGCGGTCAACCAGGATGAGAGCTGGTTCGATCCGCGCGAGATGCAGAACTGTCTTCTGGCCGCCTCCAATCATGCTCTCTGATACCGGACGCTCATCAGATCGTCAGCACGCTGCGCTCCCCGGCTTCCGTCAGGTCAGCTCGAAAGCGCCGACGCGTCTGCCGTTCCGCACGCCCAGTCCTCTGATTCTGAAGTCCGGTGCCTCGATCAGTGCCATGAACGGGAGATAGAGCACGACGTAGCGGCTCTTCGATTCCCACACGACGAGGAACAGCGCCAGCATCAGAAGAGCGGTCCGGAAGAGCCGGCTGCGGTCCTTCGACGGATGAACCACCGCCCGGACTGCCGAGAGAATCATCAGCATCATCATCGCGAAATGGCTGACGGCCGCCCAGACCGTGAACCAGTTCGAGTCGAATACGTCCGTCCGGTTCATGTAGTGGGCCGCCATAAAGCTTCCGTCGCTCCACGTCCGTCCGACTTTCTCCATCAGATGCCGGCAGAAATGCATTCCCTGCTCTTTCAGCTTTTCCTTCAGCCGTTCAAGGTCCGCCAGCTTCTTGTTCTCGATTCCCTTATAGGATCTCGTATAGCGGTAGTCTTTACCCGAGTAGCCGCCCGATCCCGAGGCGCTCATCATCACCCAGTGGATCATCGGGAATTCATACTTTTCTTCCTTGGCCGGGTCAAGCTGAAGAGACTGCGCCATCGCACGGTTGAGCCCGGATGTCAGCACGGCAAAGGCAAGCACCGACGCCAAGCCGTATACCGCATACCGCAGTACGGTCTTCCATTTTCCGCCCGCGGCGCCGGATAGGATAAAGGCCCCGTACACGGGAAGCAGAAGACCCGCGCTGCCCTTGATCTCATAGGCCACGGCGAGAAGAAAGACCGAGGCCAGAAGCAGCAGCGTCCGGCGGAGCCAGCTCATTCCTCCGTGCCGGCCCGCCTGAAGCCAGCAGACAAACGCATAGACTGACGCCATCATCCAGGGCATCGCCATCGCATCCGTGTAGAAGAAGGCCGCGTAGGTGACCAGCGGCGTCAGCAGCAGGCCATAGCAGGCACAGCCGAGAGCGCGTCTCTTCCCGTACCGTTTCGCGGCTATCAGATAAATGAAGACGTACGACAGATTCAGTCCGACTGCGTTGACGATCTCGGGCAGCAGATTGGACATCGAGCCGGTCAGCGCATACTCGAGGCGCAGAAGACCTGTGATCAGAATCAGAATCATCCGGTTGTTCGCGTACGTATAGAAGTAAACCTTGTCCCATTTCGGCATGCCGTCGTTGATATGAGCGGTACCCTTGAGGATGATGTTCTTCGCGCCCTGCACCACATAGGAAAGATCGTTTCTCGGCTTGAAATGGCCGAACAGAATGACCGCCATCTGAAGCGCAAACAGCAGAAGCGCCATCACAAAGACCGCCCGTTCCGGGTGCTCACAATGCTCCTCCAGCGTCCTGCCGGCGATACCGACCAGCATCAGAAGAAGCGTCGCGTCGATGCCAAGCAGAAGAACTGCGGCGGCGGGCGAAAACGGCGTGCCGGAGAACGGTTCATCCACGATCAGACTGCGAACAGAGAAAAAAAACAGGAGAAGAAAAACAAGAAGAGTGAACCCGTCGGCCGCCGCCCGGATTCCTCTCCCCGGTCCCTGTTTCCTGTGTACGACTTTCATAAAAAAGAATCCTCCCACCGCCTTCAGTTATACAGCTGAACGCAATGAGAGTCCAACACTTTCACCAAATATTCACATCCGAATTTATGCAAATATTCTTCCACTTTTTGTGAAAATTCCCGGAACAGACACTCCTGTCCGCCATGCCCTGACCATACCGGTCCCGGCAATAAGCCTTTTTTCAAATGCACCCGGACCGGCGTTCGAATGCCGGATCAGATTTGAGCTTCCTCTCCGGGAACCGGATCCAGCAGGAAATGCTGCACCCTCTCCGCGTCCAGATTGAGAATCAGTTCCTCATCCATCTCTTCCTGTTCAAGAAGTTCTTTCGCAAGCGCGAACCGTCCGACGCCGCTTGGATCGTGAGCATCCGAGGAGACGATGACCGGCACGCGGTATTGTTTGCAGAGCGTGAGCATCGTGTGATAGTTCTCATAGCAGTTGAGGCGCCGGTCCTTCTTCATCAGTGAGCTGTTGTTCACTTCCAGCGCGACGTGAAAACGCTTCGCGGCCTCGACCAGCCGTTCATAATCAAGCGGAGTGTGATCGTCGTCAGGATGAGAGACCATCCGAACCTTCGGATGCTGCATGCAGGCGATCAGATTGTCCGTGTTGGCCTCACGTCCTTCATCCTCGTAACAGACGGTATGAATACCGGCGATCGCATAATCAAGCCGCTCAATGTATTTCTGCTCAAGCGACAGATGGCCGCCCTTGAGCACGTTGATCTCGCTTCCGTGATACAGCTCGACGCCGGAGATCACACGGGGAATCACCTCGAGATTATAGTAGTAAAACGGATCGACCGTGCCGGGAATGCCCGGTGCGTGCTCGGTGATGCCGATCATCGTGAGATGCTTCTCGGAAGCCGCCTGAATCATCTCCCGGATGGTTCCGTAGGCGTGTCCGCTGACAAGTGTATGCATATGCATATCCGCAACCAGATTCTTCATCGTCTCTCTCCTCCGACGTGTCCGTCTCTGTTCTGAACATACAAAAAAAACCCCCACGAAGGGAGGTCCCACGTACCTTCAAAACCGCATATACCCCGTGCAATCCCAGCCGCGGCCTTCCGCCGCGCTTTCCTCTTGGTCAGGTCCTCGTTCGATTAGTGACAGTCAGCTCCACGCCTTGCGGCGCTTCCACCTCTGCCCTATCAACCTCATCGTCTCTGAGGGAACTTACTTCCTTGAAGGAATGGGAGATCTCATCTTGGGGGGGGCTTCACGCTTAGATGCCTTCAGCGTTTATCCCTGCCCCGCTTGGCTACCCTGCCATGGGCCTGGCGGCCCAACAGGTGCACCAGCGGCGGGTCCAGCCCGGTCCTCTCGTACTAAGGCCAGCTCCCCGCAGATCTCCTGCGCCCACGCCGGATAGGGACCGAACTGTCTCACGACGTTCTGAACCCAGCTCGCGTACCACTTTAATGGGCGAACAGCCCAACCCTTGGGACCTACTACAGCCCCAGGATGTGATGAGCCGACATCGAGGTGCCAAACCACTCCGTCGATGTGAACTCTTGGGAGTGATCAGCCTGTTATCCCCAGGGTAGCTTTTATCCGTTGAGCGATGGCATTCCCACTTACTGCCACCGGATCACTAAGTCCTACTTTCGTACCTGCTCCACCCGTCGGTGTCGCAGTCAAGCTCCCTTCTGCCTTTGCACGCTCCGGATGGTTTCCGTCCATCCTGAGGGAACCTTTGAGCGCCTCCGATACCCTTTCGGAGGCGACCGCCCCAGTCAAACTCCCCGTCTGCCATTGTCCCCCCGCCGGCTTACGGCGGCAGGTTAGAAGCCCAGTCGCTGAAGGGTGGTATCCCAACATTGGCTCCGCATCTGCCGAAACAGCTGCTTCTCTGCCTCCCACCTATCCTGTGCATCATCGACCGGACCCCAGTAACAAACTGGAGTAAAGCTCCATGGGGTCTTTCCGTCCTGGCGCGGGCAGCCAGCATCTTCACTGGCACTTCAATTTCACCGGATGTATTGTTGAGACAGTGCCCAAATCATTACGCCTTTCGTGCGGGTCGGAACTTGCCCGACAAGGAATTTCGCTACCTTAGGACCGTTATAGTTACGGCCGCCGTTTACTGGGGCTTGGATTCAGGGCTTCGCTTTCGCTGACCCCTCCTCGTAACCTTCCAGCACCGGGCAGGCGTCAGCCCATATACGTCGCCTTCCGGCTTTGCATAGACCTGTGTTTTTGCTAAACAGTTGCTTGGGCCTGGACTCTGCGGCCGCCCCGGAGGACGGCACCCCTTCTCCCGAAGTTACGGGGTCATTTTGCCGAGTTCCTTAACAATACTTCTTCCGCCGGCCTTAGGATTCTCTCCTCATCCACCTGTGTCGGTTTACGGTACGGGTACGGTGCGAACGATAGCAGCTTTTCCCGGCACTCCCTCCGCCCTCTCTCCTACTTGAAGTTCGGTCGTCTCACGGAATGGCGTTCCGCATGTCTTTTATCCCATGCCCGCCTTCCCGCTTTCTCCGCGTTTTCCATCCGCGGTCAGACTTTGGAAATGCGTCCCTGCAGTTCTGTCGCATCGCAGTACAGGAATCTCCACCTGTCGTCCATCGGCTACGGCTTCCGCCCTCGCCTTAGGTCCCGACTTACCCAGGGCAGATCAGCTTGACCCTGGAATCCTTGGATATTCGGCCTGAGGGATTCCCGCCCTCATCTCGCTACTCATTCCGGCATTCTCTCTTCCCGCGGGTCCACATGCCCTTGTCGGTCATGCTTCGCCCCCGCGGCAATGCTCCTCTACCGATGGCTTCCGCCATCCCAGAGCTTCGGCGGCGTGTTTCAGCCCCGGTCATTTTCGGCGCAGGACCTCTCGACTAGTGAGCTATTACGCACTCTTTGAATGCGTGGCTGCTTCTGAGCCAACATCCTAGTTGTCTTCGAGATCCCACATCCTTTACCACTTAACACGCACTTTGGGGCCTTAGCTGCTGGTCTGGGCTGTTTCCCTTTTGGCCGCCCGACTTATCTCATGCGGCCTGACTCCCCACCATCGTCTACACGGCATTCGGAGTTTGATAATCTTTGGTAAGCTTTGACGCCCCCGCGGATATTCAGTGCTCTACCTCCGCAAGACTTGGTGAAGGCTAGCCCTAAAGCTATTTCGAGGAGAACCAGCTATCTCCGGGTTCGATTGGAATTTCTCCCCTACCCACCGCTCATCGCCACCCTTTTCAACGGATGTGCGTTCGGACCTCCAGGGCCTTTTACGGCCCCTTCATCCTGGCCATGGGTAGATCACCCGGTTTCGGGTCTGCGTGACGCGACTGGCGCCCTCTTAAGGCTCGGTTTCCCTCCGGGTCCGGATGTCCTCATCCTTTCCCTTGCCGCGTCCCGCAACTCGCCGGACCGTTCTACAAAAAGTACGCGGTCGCACCTGCAAGCGTGGTGCTTCCGCCGGTCGTAAACACAGGGTTTCAGGTTCTCTTTCACTCCCCTCCCGGGGTACTTTTCACCTTTCCCTCACGGTACTGTCCGCTATCGGTCACTGGGTCGTATTTAGCCTTGGGGGGTGGTCCCCCCGACTTCCCACAAGGTTTCCCGTGTCTCGTGGTACTCTGGATCCTGCCCGAACCCTTCCGCTTTCCCTTACGGGGCTTTCACCCTCTCCGGCCGGCTTTCCCAAAACCGTTCCGGTTCGCTTCGGATTCTCTTTGCAGTCCGTAACCCCGGCTGGCAAGCCAGCCGGTTTAGGCTCTTCCGCGTTCGCTCGCCGCTACTGACGGAATCACGTTTGTTTTCTTTTCCTCTCCCTACTTAGATGTTTCAGTTCAGGAGGTTCCCTCCACAGACCTATGGATTCAGTCTGCGGTGCATGAGGTCTGCTCATGCGGGTTGCCCCATTCGGACATCTGCGGATCAGCGGATATGTGCTCCTCCCCGCAGCTTTTCGCAGCTTATCGCGTCCTTCATCGGCGCCCAGTGCCAAGGCATCCGCCCTGCGCTCTTGTTTACCTGACCATGTCCGCACCGGCCACTAGCGTATGCCCGGTACGGTCCGCCGTCCCAGCGCTTTCGCGCCGTTCCGGCTGCTGTATTGCTTCTAGACCTTTGTCTCTGATTTGTGATCCTTCCGGATCACGCCTCTGATGTCTTTTCCTATCTTTTGTCTGCGCTTCAACCTTTCGTGTCCGTCTGTCCCATCTCTTCTTAAAGAAGATCAGGAAACGAAACACTCAGGTTGGTGCTTCTCGGTATATGCGGTTTTCAAGGTGCGTTTCCATGCCTGCTGACTTCAGCTTTAGAACACAGCCGAATCAGTTGTATGACAGCCACAGCGGATGCGTCAAACATTGCATGCCGCCATGATTGCTGAGGATGTTCCAGCTCGCTTTGCTCGCTGGAACGGCTTCAATTCTAACCTCACGCTTCGCCTTCGGCTCGCGTTCGCTAAGAATTGAATGCCTGGCGGCCACCTGCCCTCCCGCACCGTCTCCAGTGCAGTACTCTCGGCCGTCCGGGTCTTCACCGTCGTGTTCGGCATGGGTACGGGTGTTTCCCCCGGACGCATCGCCGCCAGATTTCCTTCAGCCATCGCTTGATAGCTGAACAGTGAAACACATTTC
Source organism: Chordicoccus furentiruminis (assembly GCF_019355395.1). Lineage (GTDB taxonomy): Bacteria > Bacillota > Clostridia > Lachnospirales > Lachnospiraceae > Chordicoccus > Chordicoccus furentiruminis. The sequence continues at coordinate 2,159,226 of NZ_CP048829.1, read as the reverse complement.
TCTCTACTTCTCTCTTAGAAAGGAGGTGATCCAGCCGCACCTTCCGATACGGCTACCTTGTTACGACTTCACCCCAGTCATTCGCCCCACCTTCAGCAGCTCCCTCCCCTGCGGGTTGGGCCACTGATTTCGGGTGTTGCGGACTCCCATGGTGTGACGGGCGGTGTGTACAAGACCCGGGAACGTATTCACCGCAGCATGCTGATCTGCGATTACTAGCGATTCCAGCTTCGTGCACCCGGGTTGCAGAGTGCAGTCCGAACTGGGATGCCGTTTGTGGGATTCGCTCCCCCTCGCGGGTTTGCTTCCCTTTGTCCGACACCATTGTAGCACGTGTGTAGCCCAAATCATAAGGGGCATGATGATTTGACGTCATCCCCATCTTCCTCCAGGTTGTCCCTGGCGGTCTCCTCAGAGTGCCCGGCTTTACCTGCTGGCTACTGAGGACAAGGGTTGCGCTCGTTGCGGGACTTGACCCAACATCTCACGACACGAGCTGACGACAACCATGCACCACCTGTCTCCGGTGTTCCGAAGAAAGGACTCATTTCTGAATCTGTCACCGGGATGTCAAGATTTGGTAAGGTTCTTCGCGTTGCTTCGAATTAAACCACATGCTCCACCGCTTGTGCGGGTCCCCGTCAATTCCTTTGAGTTTCATTCTTGCGAACGTACTCCCCAGGTGGAATACTTACTGCGTTTGCTGCGGCACCGACAGCTCTCAGCTGCCGACACCTGGTATTCATCGTTTAGGGCGTGGACTACCAGGGTATCTAATCCTGTTTGCTCCCCACGCTTTCGAGCCTCAACGTCAGTTACTGTCCAGCAGGCCGCCTTCGCCACCGGTGTTCTTCCTGATATCTACGCATTTCACCGCTACACCAGGAATTCCGCCTGCCCCTCCAGTACTCAAGTGGTACAGTTTCCAATGCAAGCCCGGAGTTAAGCCCCGGGGTTTCACATCAGACTTGCATCACCGTCTACGCTCCCTTTACACCCAGTAAATCCGGATAACGCTTGCCCCCTACGTATTACCGCGGCTGCTGGCACGTAGTTAGCCGGGGCTTCTTAGTCAGGTACCGTCATCTTCTTCCCTGCTGATAGAAGTTTACATGCCGAAGCACGTCTTCCTTCACGCGGCGTCGCTGCATCAGAGTTTCCTCCATTGTGCAATATCCCCCACTGCTGCCTCCCGTAGGAGTTTGGGCCGTGTCTCAGTCCCAATGTGGCCGGTCGCCCTCTCAGGCCGGCTATGGATCATCGCCTTGGTGGGCCGTTACCCCGCCAACAAGCTAATCCAACGCGGGTCCATCTCTCACCGAATTTCTTTCCACCCTGTGCCATGCGGCACTGTGTGCATATGCGGTATTAACAGCCGTTTCCAGCTGTTATCCCCCTGTGAGAGGCAGGTTCCCCACGCGTTCCTCACCCATCCGCCGCTGAGTGAAAAAAGCAAGCTCTCTTCACTCCGCTCGACTTGCATGTGTTAGGCACGCCGCCAGCGTTCATCCTGAGCCAGGATCGAACTCTCTTAAGGATTTCAATCCGGATCCGGATGAAACTGACTTCGCTTTCGCTGCTCAGTTCCCCGTTTCCTTACTTTACTGCTGAGATTTTGTTCTCAATAAAATTCATAAAGGATTTTCGAGTTAGTATGTGTTTCACTGTTCAGTTATCAAAGAACTGCCGTATTTCCGCGCTCCGGGAAGGTTGCCTCCCTGCGAGTGCATTCGCTATCTTACCTCAGCTTTGACGCCTTGTCAAGAGCGAATTTGTTTTTATTCGTCCGGCGTGCCTCCCGGCCTCCCGGCCGTCGGAGCCGTCCGCTCGGAGCGAACGGTTGCTATACTACCATGACGGCCGGGTCGCGTCAAGTGCATTTTTCAAAAAATGTCCGCCGTCCTTGTTCGCCTCAGGCGTTCAGACCGTCCTGATTTCCCGCCCGCATATTTCAAAAGACTGAGATTTGCGCAAGCCGGCGTGGTATCATACAATCAGAAAACAGCCGGGGAAATCCGCGGCCAGGAGAACATATATGGAGAAGGACACAGGCAGAACCGGCGGCATGACGATCGAGGAATGGGCCGCACGGAACCAGAAAGAATATGAGGATATGATGGAGCTTTACGAGGACGCGATGGAGCTGGTCACGCAGAAGCTGGAGCAGCTCGGCCGCCGGCTTCAGGACCGCAGCGGTCAAAACCCGATCCGCCGGATCTCATCCCGCCTCAAATCACCGGAAAGCATCGCCGACAAGGCGGCCGAAAAGGGGATCCCATACGAGCCGGACAGCATCATGAAGCATATGCACGATATCGCGGGCGTCCGCGTCATCTGCCCCCTGCTGGAGGACGTCTACGAGGTCGCGAAGGCCGTGATCGCGGACCCGGATCTCACGATTCTCGAAAAGCGCGACTACATCCAGCAGCCCAAGAACAACGGCTACAGGAGCCTTCATCTGATCATGCAGGTTCCCGTCCGGACAGCGGACGGCCCGCGACCGGTCACGGTGGAGCTGCAGCTCCGGACCATTGCGATGGACTGGTGGGCGAGTCTCGATCATCAGCTCCGCTACAAGACATGGAAACACGGCGTCAGCAATCTCGGGCAGGAGCTGGACGCCTGCGCCGAGCTCGCCCAGGAGCTGGACGAAAGGATGGAAAACTGACCCCTGCGCCTCCTCCGTGGAGACGCAGGGGTCCGAAATCCGTTCCGACGGAACACGTCAGTCTGCATTCTTTGTCGCGACGACCGCGACGCCCGTCCCGGCCGCGTCCTCCAGAATCACGTCGCCGATCTTCACAGGGCAGCGGACCGCCACGCCGCGCAGCGCCCGCACCACATCCATCACGCTTCCCTTCGGCACATCTCCGGCCGTCCGGACCGAAACCGTCCGCGCCCCTTCCCGGCTACCCGTGACCGCTACGGACGTCGTCACGACCCGCCGCGGATCCGTCACTTCCTTCCGCGCGTACTTCTCGCCTCTCGGACAGGAGTTTCCCGCAACAGCCGTCACCGCACCGTCCTCCAGCGTCACCTCGATCTGGCAGCCGAGAGGACAGTTGATGCATGTCAGATTCCGCTTTTCCGTACTCATATCAGGCCTCCTCCACCCGGATCTCGACAGAGCGCAGGTCCGGATGCGCCGCCAGCTGCTTCTTCGTGAGGAGCACTTCCTCCATCTCGCCCGGTGCCATCACCTTCCGGGGCCGCGTAAGCACAGCCTCTCCGTCAAGATACAGACAGATCTTCCGCTTCTGCATCGGCGCTCCGACGCGGAAACGGATCGTAAGGTCCTCATCCACGCGGGACGGATCAATCGACATCGGGACGGTATAGCGAATCCCGCCGGCAAACGTCACCGGAATCTCTCCGTTCCCGTTCTCCGGACCTTTTTCTTCTTTCTCTCTGAGAAATGCAGCCGCCGCCCGGCCCGCCCTGGCCGCCTCCTCGCTGACGTAGTCCACCAGGTCGTGCACATGCAGCACGTTGCCCGCCGCAAAAATCCCAGGCACGGAGGTTTCAAGGCGCTCGTTGACCACCGGTCCCCGCGTCACCGGGCTGAGCGTGACGCCTGCCTCCTTCGTAAGCTCGTTCTCCGGAATCAGTCCGACCGAGAGAAGCAGCGTATCGCAGTCAAAGTGCTCCTCTGTCCCCGGAACCGGCTTTCTGTCCGGCCCCACTTTCGCGATCGTAACGCCGGAGACACGCTCCTTTCCCTCGATGTCCACCACCGTGTGGCTCAGCCTGAGCGGGATTCCGAAATCGTCGAGGCACTGCACGATATTGCGCTTGAGGCCGCCCGAGTACGGGAGCAGCTCCGCGACGCAGAGTACCTTTGCGCCCTCGAGCGTCATCCTGCGGGCCATAATCAATCCGATATCACCCGATCCGAGAATCACCGCGCGCCGGCCCGGAAGCATCCCGTCGATGTTGACAAGCCGCTGCGCCGTTCCGGCCGAGAAGATGCCCGCCGGACGAAAACCGGGAATCTGCAGCGCGCCGCGGCTCCGCTCCCGGCATCCCATCGCAAGGATCACCGCGCCGGCCCGGACCCGGGTGAGACCCGTCTCCCGGCTGACATACGTCACAGTCCGGTCTTTCGTGAGATGCAGCGCCATCGCGCCCTTGCGGCACTCGATCCGGCGCGCGGAAAGCCCGTCGATGAACCGCTGCGCGTACTCCGGTCCGGTCAGCTCCTCCCTGAACGTATGAAGGCCGAAGCCGTTGTGAATGCACTGGTTGAGGATGCCGCCCAGACGGTCGTCCCGCTCCAGCACAAGAATCCGTTCCGCCCCGGCATCGCGGGCCGCCTCCGCCGCCGCCAGACCGGCCGGACCGCCCCCGATGACCACAATCTGATATTCTTCCATATTCCGCTCCGTCATGCCAGACTGTCCTTGCACTTTCCCACGATGATACGCGACGCGCCTCCGGATTTCGTGATTTCGGAGAGCGGAACGCCGAGTTCCTCCGTGAGGATCTCCATCACCCGCGGCGAACAGAATCCGCCCTGGCACCGGCCCATGCCGGCCCGCACACGCCGCTTCACGCCGTCAAGGCTGCGCGCTCCGGGCGAGCGGCGGATCGCCTCGCGGATCTCGCCTTCCGTTATGGATTCACAGCGGCAGACAATCCGCCCGTAGGCCGGATCCTCCCGGATCAGCCGGTTCCACTCTTCCGCGGAGAGCGATTTCGTGTCCGTGATCCCCTTGCGGCGTCCGTCAAATTCCGGGTTCTCCGGAAGGCCGAGCCGCTCCGCCGCCATGTCCGATACCGCTTTCCCGATCGCCGGCGAGGAAGCAAGTCCCGGCGACTCGATTCCCGCGCAGTCGAAAAAGCCCGGCGCGTTCGGTGCCTCGCCGATGACGAACTCATGTCCGTCCTCATGCGCCCTGAGTCCCGCGAAGCTGGTGATCGTCTCCCGGATCGGCAGCCCGTCCACCGACAGCGCCGCCCTTTCCGCCACCGACGCCAGCCCCCCGGCCGTCGTCCCGACGCCTTCCCGGTCGTCGATATCCTCCGCCGTCGGCCCCACGAGCAGGTTGCCGTGCACCGTCGGCGTCACCAGAACGCCTTTCCCGAACCGTCCCGGAAGCTGAAAGACCGTGTGGGTCACATACCCGCCCGCCTCATGATCCAGCAGGTCGTACTCACCCCGGCGCGGCGTGATATGAAGCTTCCGCGGCGACACCATATTATGAAAGACGTCCGCGTACAGCCCGGCCGCGTTCACCACGGCCCGGGTTCTCAGCGCGCCGTCGGGCGTCTGCACGATCCACTCCTCTCCGCGCCGGGACACCGCGGTCACCTCGGCGCCGAACCGGAACGTAACACCGTTGCGGACTGCGTTTTCAGCGAATGCAGCCGTCACGCCGAACGGGCAGGTGATGCCGCCCGTCGGGGCCCAGAGAGCCGAGACAGCCCGGCTGCTGACATGCGGTTCCAGACGGCGCAGTTCCTCCTGCCCGATAATCCGGAGTCCTTCCACGCCATTAGCGATGCCGTTTTCATACAGCGCCTCCAGTCTCGGGCGGTCCGACTCGTCCAGCAGCAGAACCAGCGAGCCGTTCATCCGGTACGGAAAGTCCAGTTCCTTCGCCAGATCCGGATACATCCGGCTTCCTCTCACATTGTACAGGGCCATCTTCGATCCGCGCGGCGCGTCGAACCCTGCGTGGACGATGGCGCTATTGGCCTTCGATGTCCCTGTGCAGACATCCTCGCCGCGTTCCAGAACCAGAAATCGGCCGCGGTAACGGGACAGATAGCGGGCAGCCGAGCATCCCGTGACGCCGGCCCCGATCACGATCACATCGTAAAGAGACATATATCCTCCTTCGCCCTTTGCGCGGGCGCAGCTGTTCAAACCTGCCTTCATTCTAGTTTCGAGCGGAAGCGAATGCAACAAAATAGCCTGATTTTACGCAATCCTTACATGCAGCGAACCGGGAACGCTCTCCGTCGGAATGACACGCCTCTCCCCGAAACGGCGCGTCCTGTGCCCCCGGTGCCCGCCGCCTCACGATCACTGCCATCGGCTTGCTCATGCTGCACCCCCTGTGCGCCCCGGGCACACCGCATCCGGAGGACAGCATCCGGGGACTTGCGCCATGCGTCCGAAACGCGCATTCACTCCCGGCGGACGCACAAAGACCCCGGACGACGCGTTTCCGCGTCGTCCGGGGTCCGTCCGTGCCTTTCGATCCGTCCGGGCTTCTTCGCCCGGGCCATCCGGTTCTCAGGCGAAGTAGCCTCCCTTGATGTATCCCGTCGTGCCATTGTAGCTCACCTTGAACCAGTTGTTCGCCTCTTTCGTCTTCATCGTGACGGTTCCGTTCTTCGGAATCACCAGAATCACGTTGTCCGCCGAGGTCGACATGGAGCTCCGGAGATTCAGATTGACCCGGACCTTCTTCCGCTCCGGATCGATGGAGCCGATGCCGAGCCGGGACTTGTCGTCCGTGAAATGCCCGCCGCGGATGTAGCCTGTATCGCCCTTGTAGGATACCTTGTACCAGTTATCGCTCTCCTCGCTCAGAATCGTCACGGTTCTCCCGCCGGGAATCGTGCGGATCACATTGCGATCATCCGCCCGGCTCATCGAGCTCCTCATGAAGAGATTCTCGGCGACGGTCCTGGTCCAGCTCCCGCTGTCGGAGGAGCCGCCTGCACTCAGATACTTTGAGTAGATATACCCTGTCGTGCCCTTATAGGTCGCCTTGTACCAGTTCGTGCCGCCGGACTTCCCCGAAACGCTCACCGACGCTCCGGACGGCACCACCAGAAGCACCTCCGAGCGGGAGCTGGCCGCCGCCCTCATATTCACCCAGCAGGTCGCCTGCATCGACGTATCCGCCTGCGCGGCCGCAGCCGGTCCGATCAGACAGGTCAGAACCAGCAGCAGCGCCGCTGCCGCCGCCAGAGTCCGTCTCCAGTTTCTCATCTTCATAGCGTGCCTCCTTTCGCCTCTTATTTCACGTCTTCCGCTCCGTGCCTCCGGCCGCTCCGCCGCCTTCCGCATACCGCATACCGCATACCGCCGGCTTCTGTCTCCCGGCCCCCGTTCCTGTCCGCGCCTGCGGTCCTCCGGCATCCGTTTTCCGCTCTCCACGCTCTTCGTCCGGCAGGATCACGAAGCAGGAAGTTTCATCTATCTATATCATAGGACGCCGAAGACAGAATGCAACTTAATATTTCTAAATTTTCCAATAAATTTCTCTTTCGTTTTTCAGTATTCTGTTACATTCTCTGTTCCGCGACCGCAGAAAAGCCGCCGGAAACCGGTGAATGAATCACCGGTTTCCGGCGGCTTTGCGCGCGGAGAAGGAGGGATTTGAACCCTCGCGCCGCTGTTAACGACCTGCACCCTTTCCAGGGGTGTCCCTTCGGCCAGCTTGGGTACTTCTCCAAGATGCTCGAACCATGAGCGATATGAATGCAGCCGCATCCGCGACAGCAATAGTGATTGTAGCAGAGGGGCGAAGAAAAAGCAAGTATTTTCCCAATAAACAATCGGCATGCATTGTATATTCACAGAACAATTTTGGTTGACGGAAGCAAACCTGTCCCGTTATACTTGAAATTGTGCAAAAGTTCCAGAAAAAAGGGAGCTATATTCCGCATTCTGCTCATATGCGCAGACAATCGGAACAGATACGGAAGGAGGGTACAATGGGCTACAACGAAGATATGAAGGAATACGCCGCCTCGCTCAGAGATCAGGTGATCCGCATGGACACGATCCCCGACGAGCTTTACAAAAAATATGACGTCAAGCGCGGGCTGCGGGACATCAACGGCCGCGGCGTCGTCGCCGGCCTCACCAGCATCTCCCGGATCTCATCATTCCGCGAGGAAAACGGCGAACGGATTCCCTGTGACGGGGAACTCTGGTACCGCGGCTACAACATCCGGGATCTCGTCAGCAGGTATTCGGCGCACCGGTTCGGTTACGAGGCGCTCGCCTATCTGCTGCTCTTCGGCTCCCTGCCGGACGAGACGCAGCGCGCCGATTTCATCCGGATGCTGAGCGAGGCAAGGGATCTCCCCACGAATTTCACCCGCGACGTCATCATGAAGGCGCCGACAAAGGACATCATGAACTCCATGACGAGGAGTATCCTGACGCTGGCGTCTTACGACAGCAACGCGGCGCCCACCGATGTCGACAACGTGATCCGGCAGAGCATGAACCTCATCGCCGTCTTCCCGATGCTGGCGATCTACGGCTTCCACGCCTACAATCATTACGAAAACCTCGAGAGCATGTACATTCACCGTCCCGATCCGAACTGTTCGACAGCCGAGAACATTCTGATGATGCTTCGTCCTGACAGGAAGTACAGCGCCAACGAAGCCCGTGTGCTCGACGCCGCGCTCATGCTCCATATGGAGCACGGCGGCGGCAACAACTCCACCTTCACGACCCGTGTCGTCACATCCTCCGGCTCCGACACCTACGCGACGATCGCCGCGGCAATGTCCTCTCTCAAGGGACCGAAGCACGGCGGCGCCAATATCAAGGTGATGGAGATGATGGACAACATCCGGGAAAATGTCCGGGACTGGAAGGACGACGACGAGATCCGGGAGTATCTCTCGCGGATGCTGATGGGCTCCGTCTTCGATCACAAGGGTCTGATCTACGGGATGGGCCACGCGGTCTACTCCGTCTCCGATCCAAGAGAGCGGATCTTCAAATCCTTTGTCTCCTCTCTCGCCGAGGAAAAGGGACGCGAGGCGGATCTTGATCTCTACAACCGGATCGAACGCATCGCGCCGGAAGTCATCGCCGAGCGGCGCCACATCTACAAGGGCGTCTCTCCGAACGTGGACTTCTACAGTGGCTTCGTCTACAACATGCTCGGGATTCCGGTGGAGCTCTACACGCCGATCTTCGCCATCGCCCGGATCAGCGGCTGGAGCGCCCACCGGCTTGAGGAAATCGTCGGGATGGGCAAGATCATCCGTCCGGCCTACCAGTCCGTGATGAAGGTCGCATCTCCCGCAGAAGAGGCATGAACCCAAAAAGCGGCGCCCGCCGTCCCTCTCCGGACGCGGGCGCCGCTTTTCACTGATGATGACGCTGTTTTTCATGATACATCACCCGGTCGGCCGCCGCGATCCGATCCTCCGGATCCGCGCCTCCGGCCCCGCCTTCCTCCATCCCGACCGATACATTCACCGGGAACGGGAACGCTCCGGATTCGTTCACGGAATGGATCCGCGTCTTCAGCCCGCCGACAAACCGCCGGGCGTGTTCCTCCTCAAGGAACAGCGCGATGAACTCGTCGCCTCCCCACCGGCCGTAGCAGTCCGCCGGTCCGCCGTTTTCCTCAAAGGCCTCCCGGATCGACTCCGCGACAGCCCGGATCAGACGGTCGCCCATCTCGTGGCCGTACCGGTCGTTCGCCCGCTTCAGATAATCGATATCCATAAAGACGACCGTTCCCTCGCCCGCGGCGACAGTCATTTTCTCCGTCACCGAGGCCCTGTTCGGGATCCCCGTAAGCGGATCAAGATACGCCAGACGGAGCAGCTCCGTCTGACGGATCCGCATTTTCAGGTCCTCCTGACGCTGAAGCAGGGCGCTCACGCCGATCGCAAGAAAATAAAAGAGCAGTCCGACGCCCGCGAAATCGAACCGGGCTGCGGCTGCCATCCAGTCCGGAAGGTCGATGACAGCCCGGAGCCGGAACATCAGAATCTCGGCGAAGCCGAAACCGGCCAGCACCCCGATGCCAAGGATCTTCAGTCTTTCCTCCATCTGCACCTTTTTTCTGTAAGAAACCGCCCTGACGAAAGCAACCGCGAGCGTCACGGCCATCAGAATCCGGTACAGATGAAGCATATCCGCCAGATCCAGCTTGATCGATGAGAAGGACATCGCGAAACCGACAAGCATATCAACGGCGAGTACCATCGTCATTGACTGGCAGAAGCTTCTGAACCAGCTGCGCCTGACGGTCAGCAGAAGGTAAGTCATAAACGGCAGCCAGGCCAGATAGAGGACGACATACTCGATATTGGAGCAGAGCGCGGGGGCCAGATGAAACAGGTAAAAGACCTGATGATAGCCGAGATACCACAGAGACAGAAGAAGTACGAAGGCGGACAGCGCAATCGATTTCCGCAGTTCCTTATCCCGGCGATGGAGGGCCGTCAGGCTCTGGTAAATCAGAACAAAGGCGGCCACGACGGCCGTCACCAGAAACAGCAGCAGGATCACAGGATGCGTAACCAGCGGATACAGATTCACCTCATCCGTCGGCATGATGCAGAGACGCGTGTGAAACGACCCTCTGTTCAGCCCGTACGAACGGATCGAGATCTCGACGGAAGAGCCCCACGCATCCTCCGGGATTTCGCAGTGCACGAACAGGGTGCCGATCGTCTGATGGGCGGACGCCGCGTCCATACCGGCGCTGTACAAAAGCCTTCCGCTGCAGACGATCTGAACGGTGGCGCTGTCAGCATGAAGCGCCAGCGAGCAGGAGCGGCCGTAACAGGGCGACGCAGGCATCGGTGCGCTGATCACCAGCGTCTCACCCGGACCGATCACCCAGTCCTTCGGCTTCAGCTGTGTGCGGCTGAGCACGCCGTTCTGCGAATAAATATCCGCACGGGCGCTTCCGGTCAGCTCCGTGCGGTCAATGCTCTGGCGGAAGACGCCGTCAAGACAGATCAGAAAGAGAACAACCGTCAGAACGGCACGGGTAAGAGCATGAAAAAGCTCTCTCCGCTTCACCTTCACATCCCGTCAGCTCCCTTCCTTTCTGTCTTATCTTTCATCTCACTCAATCGGAATCCGCACGACCTTTCCGTCTCCGTCATTCTTCTCGTGCAGCTTCCCGTCGAGGGAAGCAAGGATCATATCCCGAAGAACGATCCCCTTCTTTTTAAGATAGGTGCTGCTCGCCAGCCCCGCGTCCAGCGCGGCGACCCCGATGGTGACGCCAAGAAGAATCTTATCCCGTTTCAGCATGGCCTCTGCCTCCCTTCGTGCTCTGGATCCGATACGTGATCCGCGTCATCAGACGGTCTCCCGGAAAACGGGAGAGGACAACGCCGAGCTTCATCATCGCGCCCGGCACCACCAGCATCTGCCCGGCGAGCGCGCCGTCGACGCCTTTTTTCGCGGCAAATGCAGCTGCCTGCCCCGGCAGAGGACGGTCAATTCCCGCCGTCCTGTTGAACGGGGTATCCACAGGTCCCGGGCAAAGAACCGATATTTTCACCGGACTGCCCGCGCGGCGCAGCTCCTCATGGATCGCTTCCGTGAGCCGGACCACATAATTTTTCGACGCGTAGTAGCCCGCGAACAGCGGGCCCGCCATAAAACCGGCCGAGGACCCGACGTTCAGGATCACGCCCCGGCCCCGTCCCATCATATCACGGAGAAAGAGTTTTGTCAGGATATGGACCGCCGTCACGTTGACATCGATCATCCGCAGCTCTTTTTCAAGATCGGTCTCCGCGAAGGGTCCGTATACGCCCAGCCCCGCGCAGTTCACGAGAAAGTCAACCGGCAGATCCTTCATCTCGTCATGAAGGGATACGCACGCCTTTCTGTCCGCCAGATCATACCGCGCCGTCCGCACCGAGACGCCCGCCGCGGCGAGCTCCTTTCCCGCGTGTTCGAGCCTCCCGGCGTCTCTTGCGGTCAGTATCAGGTCATAACGAAGCGACGCGAGATAGCGGGCGATCGCAAGGCCGATCCCCGAACTCGCGCCGGTCACAAGTGCCAGCATATTTTGATTCTCCCTTATCCGGTGTCCGGCCCGCCGCTTCACTCCAGATACAGCACCGGGCGTCCTTCGGCCAGCGTCTTCTTCATATCGAGAACCCGCTGGTTCTCCGAACCGCGGAAGGTCAGTGCAAGATTCCGCCGCTCCAGAATAAACGGGCCGTCCACCAGCACGTCGATCAGCGAAAGAAACTCGTCCGTCACCCCGGTGTGCTTCCGCTGCCCCGGAAGCAGGTCGCGGTCATAGACAAAGCCCGTGAAGCACCAGATCGTCTTGTCCGGATGCTCCTTCTTCAGCCGTCTCGCCAGCCCCGCCAGCACCTGCTGGTTCTCCGGCTCCATCGGCTCGCCGCCGAGCAGCGTCAGCCCGTCCGTCAGCGGCTGATCCAGCCAGCGCAGAATATGCTCCTCCACCTCCGGCGTGTATTCTTTTCCGTAGCTGAAGTCCCAGGTATCCGGCTGAAAGCAGCCCTTGCAGTGATTGGTGCACCCCGAGACGAAGAGCGTGATCCGGATGCCTTCTCCATTCGCGATATCGTATTCCTTGATCATCCCGTAATGCATGGCCGCTTCCTCAGTCCGCGAAATGCACTTCGCCGCTCACCGGCTCCGGTCTGCGCTCCGACGCTTTCTCCGCTTTCTCTCTCCCGATGTTGCAGCCGGGGTGACCCAGATCACAGTTGTTGAGGCATCCGCCGCAGCGCGGTTTCTTCTTTCTCAGCTTTCCGGCGATAAACGGCATCGTGAAAGGCGCCGTCACCACGGCCGCCACCACGGAAAGCACAACGACCGCCCGTTTCCTGATTCTTTTCATAAATAAAGACCTCCGTCAGACTGATTCCTATCCGTATCATAACAGCTTTCCGGAGATGTGGACACATCTGTTTTACATTCCGTTTACATTTGTCTTCGATTGTCTTTGCCCTGCCTCAGCTGATCAGCACCATCATCAGGAAGATCATCGCGAATCCGGCCGCGTCCCAGAGCGTAAACACGCTCCCCAGAAGCGTCGCCGAGATCACCGCAGCCGTGACCGGTTCCGCGAATCCGTAGAGCACCGCCTTCTGCGGACCCGCCAGCTTCACGCCGGTGGCGTAACAGTTAAAGGCAAGCACATTGCCGATGAGGACGACGAACGCGATCCCCGCCCAGCCCGCGGCGGTCGGCACATAGTGCCGGGTCCACGGACGGAAAACCAGCGAAAGAGACAGCCCGCCCCCGAGGAAGGCCCATGCCTGCAGGACGGAGACCGGATAGCGCCGCAGCAGTCGGACCGGAGCCACATTGTAGATCATGACACAGACCGCGCTCAGAACGCCGGTCAGAAGCGCGGTCGGCGGAACCGCCAGATGGGCCGGATCTCCGTGCGTCACGATCAGCGTCACGCCGCCGATCGCCAGCGCGATGCAGAGCACCTCGCGCCGGCGCGGCCCCCGCCGTCCGATGAGACAGGTCCAGAGCAGCACCATGATCGGAGCCAGATCCTGAAGGATCGTCCCGATTCCCGCCGAGGAGAGCTGGATCGTAAGGAAATAGAGAAACTGACATCCGCTGACACCGGCCAGACCGTAGAGGAGCAGATCCCGCCGGAGAGTCTGATTCCGCCAGGGTCCGAACAGCCGCCGTCCGTACCGGAACAGACAGTAGACGAAGAGGATCACCCCCGCGGAACCCAGCCGGATCGGAACCAGCCACCGGCTGTCCATTCCCTCGTGGCGAAACAGGTACTGGCCCACGCTCCCCGAGCAGCCCCAGCAGACGCCTCCGAAGACGGAGAGCAGAGCGCCGGCGAGACGGCTTCCCTTCGAGCTCTGCCTTCCCTTCCCCGACCCGGCTCCTTCTCTTCTCTTTTCCCCGTCCGCCTGCCTCTCTCCCTCCGCCGGGCAGGCTCCGGCCGATGAAGTCCGTACGCGGACGGCTGCCGGCTGCATGTCCATCCGATCCTGTTGTTCTGACACCCTCAAGTCTTCCCCCTTCGGCGCGTCCTCACCGGACGCCGCACGCTGATCATTCTGATACAGATCATAGCCGCGCACAGAGCGGCTGGCAACCGTGAAACTTTGACACCGGCCGTTTTTCTGCTATACTCGTAACGAAATCCGATGAGAAAGACAGACGGGGCGGAATCCAATGATCATCAAGACGAAAAGCAGGGAAGAGACCTTTGCGCTCGGACGCGCGATGGGACGGACGGCAGAACCGGGAGAGGTCATCGCGCTGACCGGTGATCTCGGCGCCGGAAAGACGACCTTCACGCAGGGCTTCGCCGCCGGGCTCGGCATCACCGAACCGGTGACGTCGCCGACCTTCACGATTCTCGCTGTCTATGAGGGAGGCCGTCTGCCGCTCTGTCATTTTGATATCTACCGCATCGAGGAACCGGAGGAGATGGACGAGATCGGCTACGAGGACGCCTTCTACGGAGACGGCGTGAGCATCGTCGAATGGGCCGACGTCGTCCCGGAAATCTTCCCGGAGAACACTGTCCGCATCGAGATCCGCCGCTGCGCGGAGGGCGATGACGTACGGCTGATCCGGATCAGTCCCGATTCCGCCCTTCCTCCGGAAGCGGCTCCTTCCCTCACCTGAAAGGAATTCCATGAAACTGATCGCGCTCGACTCCTCCGGCCTTGTGGCAAGCGTCGCCATACTGGAGGATGATCTGCTTCGCGCAGAATATACCGTCGATTACAAAAAAACGCACAGCCAGACGCTGCTTCCGATGCTGGACGCCATCGCGCGGATGGTGGAGCTGGATCTTTCCACGGTCGACGCCATCGCGGTGGCCGCCGGTCCCGGCTCCTTCACCGGGCTCCGGATCGGATCCGCCACCGCCAAGGGGCTCGGACTCGCGCTCCGAAAGCCCATCGTCGAGGTGCCGACGCTGGCCGCACTCGCCTGCAACCTCCCGGAAGCGGGCGGCCTGATCTGTCCCGTGATGGACGCGAGACGCCAGCAGGTTTACAACGGGTTCTATCGTTTCCGCGATCACCGGCTCGTGACCCTGAAGGACCAGCGCGCCCTCTCCGTCCCGGATCTTGCCGCGGAGCTGAACAGGATGAACCCGGAGGGAGGCGTTATCCTGCTCGGCGACGGCGTCGCGGCCTACCGGCCACTGCTCGATTCCCTCATCAAAGTGCCGCACTGCTATGCGCCGGCCAACGCAGGACGTCAGCGTGCCGCCTCCGTGGCGGTGCTGGGCGCGCGGCTCTTCCGCGAGGGGCGCGCCGTCCCGGCCGAGAAGCACGCGCCCGTCTATCTCCGTCAGTCTCAGGCCGAACGGGAGCGTGCTCTCCATGACGGCGGAGCCGCCGCGGGCCGCGATCCGTTTTCCGCCGCGGCCGCTACACCGAGAGTTCACCTCCATCTGAGTCCTCAGGCGCTGGCCGCCACCGGCAAGGTGACGATCCCCTCCGGCGACGCGGAAGGCGAATATGTGAAGATCCCGGAACAGGCAGTCGTCCGCGAGATGACCGTGGATGACATCGAAGCCGTCGCGGCGATGGAAGAGACGGACTCCCAGACGCCCTGGAGCGCCAACGCGCTGCTCACCTACTTCATGCGCGACGACACGGTGCTCCTTGTCGCGGAGGAGGACGGTTCTCCCGTAGGATTCTGCGGCATTCTGCTGATCCCGCCCGAATCCGAGGTACTCGACATCACAGTCAGCCACGCGAAGCGCCGCCGGGGCATCGGCCGGAGGCTGCTTCTGGCCGCGATGGACGCGGCCGCCTCGCGGGGCGCTGACATTACCTATCTTGAGGTGCGCGAAGGGAATACACCCGCCCGCCGCCTCTATGAATCGCTCGGCTTCTCAGCCTACGGCCGGCGCGAACGGTACTACACCGATCCCGTCGAGGACGCCATCGTGATGAAGCGGGCACGGAAGGAGACATAACATCCCATGTTAGACGTTGCATTGCTCGGAACCGGAGGCATGATGCCGCTGCCGCGCCGCTGGCTCACGTCCTGCATGATGCGGTACAACGGGAGCAGCCTGCTGATCGACTGCGGCGAAGGAACACAGATCGCCCTCCGGAAGCTGGGCTGGTCCTGCAAGCAGATCGACACGATTCTGATCACCCATCTGCACGCGGACCATATCGCCGGACTTCCCGGTCTTCTGCTCACCATGGGCAACAGCGACCGCACGGAACCCGTGACCGTCTACGGTCCGAAGGGGATCGACCGTGTCCTTCAGGCCGCCCGTGTCTTCGCGCCGGAACTTCCCTTCCGCATCCGCACAGTGGAATTCCGCGACCCGGAGGAAACCTTCTCCGCGAGCGGACTGCGCATCACGGCGTTCCGCGTCAATCACAGAGTGATCTGCTACTCCTACTGCGTCGAGGTGCTCCGGGGCGGACGCTTCGACGTGGAGAAGGCGAAGGCCAACGGGATTCCCCTGAAGCTCTGGAACCCTCTTCAGAAGGGCGCCACGGTGGAATACGAAGGACGGACGCTGACTCCGGATCTGGTTCTCGGCGAAAAACGCCGCGGCATCCGGGTCGTCTACTCGACGGATACGCGCCCGACACCGGATATCGCCCGGTTCGCATCGGACGCCGATCTTCTGATCATCGAGGGAATGTACGGCGATCACGAGAAAGACGCGGACGCGCGCCAGAAGAAGCATATGACGATGCCGGAGGCCGCGGCGATCGCATGCAAGGCGCAGCCGCGGGCGATGTGGTACACCCACTACAGCCCCTCCCTGCTCCGCCCGGACGATTACATGGAGGAGATCCGGAAGATCTTCCCGCGCGCGCTCGCGCCGCGGGACGGCGTCAGCGTATCGATTCCCTTTGACGATGATGAGACGGAGTGAAAACGGCAGACAGATGAACGGACATACGGATATCCTCGCGATCGAGACCTCCTGCGACGAGACGGCCGCCGCCGTCGTCCGGGACGGCCGCGAGGTACTCTCCAACATAATCTACACACAGATCAAGATGCATACCCTCTACGGGGGCGTCGTACCCGAACTCGCCTCCCGGAGCCACATCGAGAAAATCAACTATGTCATCGAGAAGGCTCTCTTGGACGCGGGCCGCCCGCTTTCGGACATCGACGCGGTGGCCGTCACCTACGGGCCCGGCCTCGTCGGCGCGCTGCTGGTCGGCGTCGCGGAAGCCAAGGCGATCGCCTGGGCCTCCGGAAAGCCCCTTATCGGTGTCAACCACATCGAGGGCCACATCTCGGCCAACTACATCGAGCACCCGGAGCTTAAGCCTCCGTATCTCGGACTGGTTGTCTCCGGCGGCCACACGCATCTGATCATCGTGAAGGACTGGGCCTCCTTCGATATCCTCGGCCGGACGGTGGACGACGCCGCCGGAGAAGCCTTCGACAAGGTCGCCCGCGCCATCGGACTCGGGTATCCCGGCGGTCCCAAGATCGACGCGGTCTCAAAGGAAGGCAATCCGGACGCCATCCGTTTCCCGAAGGCGCATGTCAACGGCTCAGCCTTCGACTTCAGCTTCAGCGGTCTGAAGAGCGCCGTGCTCAACTATCTCAACCGCGCGGAGATGCGTCATGAGCCTGTCAACGCGGCCGATCTGGCGGCCAGCTTCCAGAAATCCGTGGTAGATGTGCTCACGGAGCATACCGTCGAGGCCGCAAAGGCGTACGGAATCAGCCGGGTGGCCGTCGCGGGCGGAGTCTCCGCCAACAGCGCGCTCCGGGAGGCCATGCGCAGGGCCTGCGCGAGAGAAAACCTTTCGCTGTACATCCCCTCGCCGGTCTACTGCACGGACAACGCGGCGATGATCGGCGTCGCGGCCTACCATGAGTTTGAATCCGGCGCGAGGAGCGGCTGGGATCTCAACGCGGTCCCCGGACTGCGGCTCGGAGAACGGTAAACAGTCCGCCCGACGCGGCGTACCGGCGTATCCACGCGTCCCGTCTTAAGCCGAATGACGGAACCGATCCGCCGGATGCGCGGGAAGCGAAAGAAAATCAGGAAAAGGAAGGACAACCGTCATGACGACAGCCATCATACTGGCAGCCGGACACGGCCGCCGGATGGGCGGCAGCACACCGAAGCAGTTTCTCGAGATCGGCGGCGTACCGGTCATCGTCCGCTCACTCAGCGTCTTTGACCAGAGCCCGGAGATCGATGAAATTCTTCTGGTCACCTCCCACGAATACGTGAATTACTGCTGCGACCGGATCGTCAGCGGCTACGGTCTCCGCAAGGTCCGGGCTGTCATCCTCGGCGGAAGGGAACGCTATGACTCGGTGTACAACGCCCTGCTCGCCTGCAGCAACAGCGATTATGTCATGATTCACGACGGGGCGAGACCCTTCATCACGGAGGACGTCATCCGCCGGGTGGACGCGGCGGTGCGCCGGTACGGCGCCGCCGCCGCAGGCGTACCCTCCAAGGATACGATCAAGCTCATCGATGAGGACGGCTTCGCCGCCGCCACGCCCCCGAGGGACCGGGTCTGGCAGATCCAGACGCCCCAGGCCTTCACCTACGATCTGATCCGCAGGGCAAACGACCTGCTGCGGACGCGCGGTGATCTCGACGGCGTCACCGACGACGCGATGATCGTCGAGAAGTCGGGACTCGCCCGCGTCCGGCTCGTGGAGGGTTCCTACGGCAACATCAAGATCACGACACCGGAGGATCTCCGCCGGTTCGAGGTCCGGTCGTAACCGTTCCGTTCACAAAGGCGGGGATGCCGCACGCAGCGCGTGCGGCATCCCCGCCTTTTTTGCCTGATTGCTTTCGTTCCGCCGGATCAGAGATCCGCCGCGATGTCCGGATTGACGCCGGTCAGCCCGACCCAGGCGCCCTGAGAAGCCTCCGGGGCGTCCGGATGGGCGATCAGCCATTTGTTCGTCGCGAACAGCATCCGGTCCTCCGCGGAACGGCCGGACGGTTCCGCCTTGCCGTCGTTCGTCCCCTTCGGGAGCGCGATCAGCACGCGGAAGCCCTTCGCCGAATCCGTGTGGCAGGGAGCGTAATGCAGCGAGGTTCCATAGACCTCCACCAGCACGCCGGCCGGCACGCGGAACGCGCGGCAGAGCGAGGTATCCAGTCTCCCGTCCTTCACCTGACTTTCCTTCGCAAGGATCAGGACGATGTCCTCCGTCGGGAGGTTAAACTCGCTGTTTCTGTGATATTCCAGACAGTTCAGCTTTGTATTGTGTCCATTACACCAGCCGAACTGCACCGGGAGCCCGCCGAACAGCGTCGGTGCCAGCTCCTTCGACGCATCCAGATTCTGCAGCGCCGGCTCCTCCGGCACATAGCCTGTGCCGTTTTCGGGAAGCGGCGTATACCGGTTCAGCGCATCGACGAAGGGCTTCGTATCCCATCCGTCGACGACCCGGCCGTAGTCCGCAAATTCCGGATCATACACGCTCAGTATCTTCATGATCAGTTCATCTCCTCTCCCGCTCCGGTTTCCCGGCGCAGATCCTTGTCAGATCCATCTCTTACGCCCAGGGATTCTCATCCGGATACCGGACGCCGGCCGGCTGGTTGTAGCCGATCTCGTCAACCGGAACACCGATATACTTGAAGACCTCAAAGAGATACTTCGCCTGCTTTCCGAACGCCACGGCGCCGTGATGCGGGAAGCCCTTCTCAATCAGCACATGGCGGTAGAAGCGGCCCATCTCCGGGATCGCGAAGATTCCGATGGAACCGAAGCTCCGGGTCGCCACCGGAAGCACCTCGCCCTCGGCGATGTATGCGCGGATCTTTCCGTCCGCGGTCGACTGCAGGCGGTAGAACGTCACATCGCCCGGCACGATGTCGCCTTCCAGCGTGCCGTTGGTCACTTCGATCGGAAGGCTTCTCGCCATAATCTTCTGATACTTCATCTCATGGAACTTCAGCTTGGACGTGCAGGTATTGCCGCAGTGGAAGCCCATGAACGTATCCGTCAGCTTGTAATCGAATTTTCCTCTGATGTCCTGCTCGAAGATCTCCTTCGGCACGGTGTTGTTGATGTCGAGGAGCGTGACGGCGTCGCCCGAGACGACCTCGCCGATGAACTCGGACAGTGTCCCGTAGATATCGACCTCGCAGGAGACCGGGATGCCCTGGCCCGTCAGACGGCTGTTGACGTAGCAGGGAACGAATTTGAACATCGTCTGGAAAGCGGGCCAGCACTTCGTCGTCAGCGCGACGTACTTTCGATAGCCCTTGTGCGCCTCGATCCAGTCCTTCAGCGTCAGCTCATACTGGGCCAGCCGCGGCAGGATCTCCGGCTTCTTGTTGCCGCATCCGAGATCCTCCTCCATATCCTTCACCACATCCGGGATCCGCTTGTCGCCCTCATGGTGCAGGAAGGACTCATACAGATCGAGCTCGGAGTTCTCCTCGATCTCTACGCCCAGATTGTAAAGCTGCTTGATCGGCGCATTGCACGCGAGGAAATTCTGCGGGCGCGGACCGAAGGAAATGATCTTCAGATTCTGAAGTGCATAGACCGCCCTCGCCACCGGAAGGAAGTCGTGGATCATGTCCGCGCACTCCTCCGCGTCGCCCACCGGGTTCTCCGGAATATACGCCTTCACGTTGCGGAGCTGCAGGTTGTAGCTCGCGTTCAGCATGCCGCAGTAGGCGTCGCCGCGGTCGCTCGAAAGGACGGCGATGTTCTCCTCCGCCGCCGCGCAGAACATCTTCGGTCCGTCGAAGTGCTTCGCAAGCAGCGTCTCGGAGATCTCCGGCCCGAAGTTGCCGAGGTAGACGCAGAGCGCGTTGCAGTCATGAGCCTTGATGTCGGCCAGCGCGTTGACCATGTCGATCTCGCTCTCGATGATGGTGATCGGACACTCGTAGATATCCTTCGCGTCATACTTTTCCGCATAGGCCTTCACGAGCGCCTCTCTTCTCGTCTTCGTAAGAGAAGCCGGGAAGCAGTCGCGGCTCACGCCGACGATGCCGATTTTGATTTCCGGTGCATTATTCATCTGATTCTCTCCTAGGAACGCATTACTTTTATAAATATGTTTTATATAACTTGAAATATAAACGCATTGACCGTCCTTGTCAATCGCTGCGGCGCGTCGGACGCAAGTCCTGATTTCCCTGATCGCGGTGCGTTTCGCGCGTTCCGGTCATGACTTTCCGGTCTTGTGATTCGACACGACGTCAAACACGACGGCAGCAAGAAGCACCGCGCCCTTGACCACGTACTGCCAGGAATCCGAGAGACCGTAGATCGACATGCCCTGATTGATGACGCCGAGCAGAATCGCGCCGACCATAATTCCTGGAACCGTTCCCGAACCGCCGTAGGCGGACGCGCCTCCGATAAAGCAGGAGGCGATGGCGTCCATCTCAAATGAGTTGCCCATCTGTCCGTCGACCGAGCCGATGCGGGCGCCCATCAGAAGGCCGGAGAGGCCGGCGAGACAGCTCATCAGAAAATAGGCCCAGAAATACACCCGGCGCGGATCGATGCCGGAGAGCTTCGTCGCCTTCTCGTTGCCGCCCACGGCATAGAAGTAGCGGCCGAATACCGTTGAGCTCGTCAGGAAGGCGAAGATGAAGACCACCGCCAGAATCCAGATCAGCATGATCGGGATGCCCTTGTACTGGCGGAGCTTGTTGCTGTAGACCACGATCAGCACGTCGATCAGGACCAGCCGGACAACAAGACCCGCGAACGATCCGGACGCCGTTCCGTTTTTCTTCTGGCGCGCTCTGCCGCGAAGCGCGAAGAACGTCACCAGCACCGCGACGATGATGCCGACAATCAGCGCCGACATATAGTTCTGCTTCTTCTCGCCGGGCAGCTGGATGTAGGATGTGAACAGGTTCAGAAACGCCTTGTTCTGGATGCTGATGGTCTTCGAGTCAAGAATGACCCGGGCCACGCCTCTCCAGAGGAACATGCCCGCCAGCGTGCAGATGAACGGCGGGATATGGACATAGCCGACCAGATAGCCCTGCCAGATGCCGATCAGAGCACCCACTGCCAATGAGGCGATAATGGCGGCGGCCGCGCTCGCGCCTCCCTGCATCAGCTTGGCGGACAGGGCCGCCGAGAGACACAGCGTCGAGCCGACGGAGAGGTCGACGTTGCCGCCGGTCAGGATGCAGAGGAGCATACCGCAGGCCATCACGAGGACGTACGCGTTCTGAAGAAGCAGATTCGAGATGTTCTGCGCGTAGGTCAGCCGCCCGCCCGTCAGGAACGAGAAGAAGATGAACACCACGACCAGCGCGAGGATCATCGTATATTTTTTGATAAAGGTTGATACTTTCATGCCATTTTCTCCTTCCTGCCGGCGTTCAGGATCGCACTCATGATCTTCTCCTGCGTCGCTTCCTCCGCTGTAAATTCAGCCGCCATCCGTCCCTCGTTCATCACGTAGATCCGGTCGCACATCCCGAGCAGCTCGGGGAGCTCCGATGAAATCATGACGACAGCCTTGCCCTCGGCAACCATCCTGTTCATGATGCAGTAGATCTCGTACTTCGCGCCCACATCGATGCCGCGCGTCGGCTCATCGAGAATCAGGACGTCCGGCTCCGCGAACATCCACTTGGACAGCAGGACCTTCTGCTGGTTCCCGCCGGAGAGATGTCCGGCCTGCTGGTGTATACTCGGCGTCTTCGTGTCCATCGCCTTCACATATTCCTGCGCCGCCCGGTTCTCGGCGGCGACGTCAAGAATCCCTCTGTGACTGACCCTGGAGAGCTTCGCCATCGTCGTGTTCCACGCGATGGAGTCCTCAAGCACCAGCCCGTTGACCTTCCTGTCCTCAGTGGCGTAGGCGAGTCCGTGCTCAATGGCGTCATGCTCGTTCTTCAGATGGACCTCCTTGCCGTTGATCAGCTCCTGGCCGGAGATCCGGCTTCCGTAGCTTTTCCCGAACAGCGACATCGCCAGCTCGGTCCGTCCCGCTCCCTGCAGTCCGGAAAAGCCGACGATCTCGCCGCGGTGCACCTTGAAGCTGATGTGGCTGTCCACGCACTTCTCCGTGTAGACCGGATGGTAAACCGTCCAGTCCCTCGCCTCGAAGATCACCTCATCGCTTACGTTATGCTCCCTTGCGGGGAAGCGGTTCGTCAGCTCCCGTCCGACCATTCCCCGGATGATCCGCTCCTCGTCGATGTTGTGCTCCGGGTTGTCCATCGTCTCGATGGTCGCGCCGTCGCGGAGAACGGTGATCCGGTCCGCGCAGTAGGCGACCTCGTTCAGCTTATGCGTGATGATGATGGAGGTCAGTCCCTCCTTCTTAAATCCCAGCAGCATATCCAGCAGCATCTTCGAGTCCTCCTCGTTGAGGGAGGAGGTGGGCTCGTCGAGAATCAGCAGCTTCACATTCTTCGACAGTGCCTTGGCGATCTCCACCAGCTGCTGTTTTCCGGTTCCGATATCCTTGATCAGAACCGAGGACTTCTCCTTCAGACCGACCCGGTTCATCTGCTCCTGCGCCTGCCGGAACGTCTCGCCCCAGTCGATCCGGCCGAAACGGCCGGCCCGCTCGTTCCCGAGGAACATGTTCTCGGCGATCGTCAGCTCCGGAATCAGAGCCAGTTCCTGATGAATGATGACGATGCCGAGCTTTTCCGAATCGTGAATATTGCTGAACACGCATTCTTTCCCGTCGTAAATGATCTGTCCGGTGTATTCCCCGTGAGGGATCGTGCCGGAGAGCACGTTCATCAGCGTCGATTTGCCCGCGCCGTTTTCGCCGACCAGCGCGTGAATTTCGCCCCTCTCCACCTGCAGATTCACGTTATCCAAAGCCTTGACTCCGGGGTAAAGCTTTGTGATGTTCTTCATCTCCAATATATAGTCTGGCAAAATAACACCCCCTGTGGAGACGGGCCCTCCGCCTCCCCGTTTCAGCCTGAAAATGGGCGGGGCAAGCGAGTGCCCCGCCCATCCGGGTAAGTCCTGACAGGAACCGGATCAGCCGACCGGATGCAGATATCCGTCAGAATCCTGTGTGTAGTAGCCTGTGTCAACCAGTTCCTTGACCATGTTGTCCTTCGTGACGACAACCGGAACCAGCAGGTAGGACGGGATTACGCCCGTGCCGTTGTCATACGTTTCCGTATCATAGGTGCAGTCGAAGGACCACTTGGAATCGGAGATCAGCTTGTCGTCCGGCTTCTCACCGGAGAGAATCGCCTCGGCCAGATCCAGCGTGACCACCGCTTCGTTGGCCACTGCCTTGTAGACCGTCATCGTCTGCTTGCCGTCCACGATATTGGCGAGGTTCGCCTCGTCGCCGTCCTGACCGGTCACGAGCACCGTGTTGTCGCCGGCATAGTCGGAATCGATGGCCTGCGCGACGCCGAGGGCCGTGGAGTCATTGGAGCAAAGCGCCACGTCGAGCTTCGTGCCGTCCGCGTAGTAGGAAGCGAGAATGTTCTGGAAGCGCTCCATCGCGGTCTGCGTATCCCACTGGGCCGTGGCGACCTGATCGAATTTGGTCTGGCCGGACGGAACCACCAGCTTGCCGGCATCGATGTACGGCTTCAGCGTATCCATCGCGCCGTTGAAGAAATAGGTCGCGTTGTTGTCCGCCGGATCACCGGCCGTAAACTCGATGTTGAACGGTCCGTCCTGGTTCTCCAGATCCAGCTGATCCGCGACGAATTTTCCCTGCAGCGTGCCGACCGTGTAGTTATCGAAGGAGACATAATAGCTGATCGCGTCGGTGTTCATGATCAGACGGTCATAGGCGATCACCGGAATGCCGGCGTCCTTGGCGTCCGCCAGAACCGTCGAAAGCGACTCTCCGTCGATGGCTGCCACCACCAGAAGGTCGACCTTGTCGGCGATCATGTTCTCGATATCGGAAACCTGAGTCTTGATATCGTTGTTGGAGAATTTCAGCTCCGTCTTGTAGCCCGCCGCCTGGAACTGCTTGTCAAGGAAGGAACCGTCCCGGTTCCACCGCTCCAGGGACTGGGTCGGCATCGCGATGCCGATCGTCTGGCCGCCGCGGTCTGCCGCCGCCTCCGCCACCGACGAATCCGCGAACGCCGGAGCCGCGACAGAAGCTGCCATCACTCCGCAGAGCGCCATTGCCAAAAGCTTTCTCGATCTCATTTTGTCATCCTCCTTTTGTGAGATGAATGATGATTTAAAAGAGTGTCTCCACTCTCTCTGACCCTTTTTACCGCCTCCGGATCTTTGTTTTTCTTTATTTTCCCGAGCTTATGCCGTACGCAGCTTACTTTCGTAAACATCTTTTATATAACTCAGAATATAAACTGTTTTTCATACTATGTCAATTACATGTGTTTATTTTGTCAAATGTCTCTCATTGCAAGTCTTATTTATTGTGTATTATCACAACGATACAGCTTTCCCCGGGTACATTCCGCTGACAGGCAGAAGAAAGCCGCTTCCGGCTGCATTCCCCTGACGGCCGGAAGACGGCCGCTTTGCGCAAAAAAACGAGCCCGGCCTGCCTTCACAGGACCCGGACGCGCATCAGCGCACAGGGGACGGTTCCGCCTCCTGAAATCGGTTCACTTCACTTTTGTCAGAAACGTCATCCTGCTCTCATCACCCTCCGTCAGCATCTCATGGAAATCGGTAATCAGCTGCGCCGTGATGTCGGTCGCCTGATAGAGGTAGCGGTCGGCGCACCAGACATTGCCGTTTTGGCATGCCTTGAACTTCCGGAAGAGACTGTTCTTCTGGTAAAGGTCGTCAAGGCTGTGAAGCGGCTGCTCGATGGACGCGTTGTAAATCAGATAATCGGCGTCCGCCGCCGCGGCGTAAAATTCCTCCATCGTCATCGGGACCGAGGAAAGCTTCGAGCCCTTAAGAGAGCCGACCCCGTCCAGCGCATAGTGTCCGCCGGCCATCGCGATCATCTTCGGCACCGTATCCCCCGGTCTGCGGACGACGACCGCCCCGTTGGAATCGACGTAGAAGAAAGCAGCCGTCTTCCCGGTATCGCTGACCTTTCCCATAGACCGGATCGCGTCCGTCTGTGTTTTGAAAAATGCATCCGCCTGCTTCTCGCATCCCAGCAGCGCGCCGTAGACCTTCACCCATTCCGGGCGGCCCAGCGGGTCGGATTCATAGCTCGACCTGTCCACAAAGACGGGGATGCCCAGCTTCTCGAGCATCTCCTTCACCTTGGGCGTATGCAGGATCATCGTCGACTCGACCGCGAGATCACAGCCTCCGTTCACCAGCTGCTCGTAATCCGGCTTGCTGTAATTGCCCGCATAGGCGATACGCCCTTCTTCCATCGCCTTTTTCGCGGCGTCCACATACCAGCCATCCGCCTTCAGCCCGGAGAAGGCGACATCGTCCAGCCCGCCGATGGCGTTGATCAGCGCCATCGCGGCGGACGCGGCGAGATAGACATGGGACGGCGCGGCCGGCAGGATCTGCACGCTGTCATCCAGACCGGAAGGCACCTGGCCGCCCTCCGGGATCTGAAGATACTGCGCGCTGTCATGCACGTCATAGAACTTGTATCCGCCCTGGTAGTAATAGATATCGATGCCCGTCGCGTAGGAGAACGACGTCTTCTTCTCAAAAGCAAGACCGCTGAGCTGCGGCGGCTGCCCCTCTCCGGATACGCTCTCCGCGGAGGAGGTGTTCCGGTCCGAAGAGGCGGTGCCGTCCTCCGCCTTCTCCGGTGAGGAGAGCGCCGGCTCCGCGCTCCCGCCGCTCTCCGTCCCGGACAGCGCGGATTCCGCCCCGCTCCCGGTGTCCTGACCGTAGCTCAGATGCAGCGTGTACTCAATTTCATGGGGCGCGGACATCGCGGTCGTGCAGGCTGTGATCGCCGTATCCGCGTTGACCTGAATCGGGATCAGAAACGCCGTGCCGCTGCCGTCCTGCCTTACGGGCTGATACTTCGTGCCGTCCTCCTTCACATAGCTGATATAGCGGCTGGAGAAGACGACCTCCGCCTTTGCCTCACCCTTCTCCACCGTGAAGGAATCGCAGGCAATCGTCAGCTTTCCGGTTCCGCCCTCGAAGCGGAAGCCGGATGGCCTGTATGTGCCATCCGCCAGCACGGGCGGGTCCGTGATCGTCGTCTCCGCCCATGACGCGCCCGAATCCGCTCCCGTCTTCTCCGTTCTCCCCGGAGCCGCAAGGGCTGCCGGCACGCTGACCGGCGAAGCGGCCAGTATGCCGCAGAGCAGCCAGACGGCCGCTCTTCCACATTGTTTCATTCTGAATCATCCTTTCCGCCGTCCCCAGCACCGGACGGCTGAACTGTGCATTCCTCAGGTCTTTGTTATATCGGATATCCGCCGCCCAGGTCAAGTATCCGGTCACGCCGTGTGACATTCATCTTTCCCTGTGATACACTCTTGTCACGGGTCACACGGCGCGGTCTTTCTCCGCCCTGTGATCCGGTCAGCGGCATCGCCGCATACGCAGTACAGGGTAGTGTCAAATAACCTATGAAAAAGCGGAGCCAAAAATAAAGGCTCCCGTGGAACCTTGAAAACTGCAAATAATAAACCTTTTTCAGATAGACGGCACCCTTGACAGCATGCCGGAGCTGCGTTGGAGTGGCTGTGCCGACGGTGAGGAACTCATGAACAGACAGGCTTCTCCCGTCGCGGGCATCCCAGCGTAACGCAGCTGCGGCATGCCGTCAAGGGCAGGCCCCTTCGGGGTGCCTGGGCGTCTGCCTCTGGTTCAGAATCTATGAACAGACTTATGCCTGCGCAGCTTTTTGCTGTTCCAGGATGGCCTTCTGGCCGAGGTATATCATGATCTGCCATTTGCCTGGCATGCTGCCGGCGAGTTCAATGTCAGGATCTTTGTTGAGCACCTGGAAGCGGTTGTGCCTGTGAGGACGCAGAAAGTTGTAGTAGGCAACCCAGAGCGCCAGATTATAGTTGGCGCCTTCCAATCCATCGAAGCCGTTGGTGTGACGGTAGGACGCCTTGTACGTGCGGTTGAGCCGCTCGATCAGCTGTTTGTACGGGCGGTACTCCGTTGTGACGGCATCGCTGTTGGTTAGTCCGATGACCTGGGTAATCTCGAATTTCATCTTTTCGCCGAACTTGTAGAGGAACTGCTGGGCGGCCAGAGGGTAGGCGCTGTATCCATCAGCAATGAATTTAAAGCCTTCGGGAAGAACATTCCCCAGATGCCGGAAGGCCATCCGCATGGCCATGATACATGGCCCGACACTGCGGCTGGCGGATACCCGGTAGCCGATGATGGAGCGGCTTACCGCATCCATGATGAACCAGATGTAAGATTTAATGCCGCGGACCTTGATGTAAGTCTCATCCGCCACAAAAGCGGAGCCGGGATGGTAGTCGTAATGGTCAACGAAGGGCTTTACACATCTGGCGGCAATCTTACAGTAGTTGGCAACCTGCTGGTGGCTGACCCGGAAGCCATAGAGATCCATGAGGGCCTGTGATGTTTTTCTCAGGGAAAGCTGGAGGTTGACATGGAGCGTCAGACATAAGCCCATGATGTTCTGGTCAAACTTGCGGAAACGCATAGCAGCTACTTTTCCAGAACCATCGTCCAGTTTCATCTGGAAGAAGTCCATGGTGAACTCGCGGTAAAGATAGTGGAGTTTGTAGTCACTCTTGCCGTTCGGTGAGTCGGGATCCACATGCTTCAGGCTGTTCTTGTAGTATGAACAGTTCCGATTCACGCACTTCCAGATGGTGAAATGCTTACGGCTCTTTACGGGCACAAGGGAATGGCCGCAGAAGGGGCAATGGAGCTCGAATTTTTTGTTAAAGCGTCTGGTCCCGGGAGAAAACATCTTCCCGCAGGCCTTACAAAGGCATTGTCCTTTGGAACCGTTATTGCGGTAAATGTAGTCGACGGGGGCGTTGCAGCAGGGACAGCGAAGGCCAGAAGGAAGATCACAATCCTTCCGGCGCCTGACTGGAGGCAGGTCACGGCCGTTGTGGCTTCGCTTGTATTCCATCCGGAGATGCTTCCAGTCTTTTTTCTCAACGGGAATAATGACAGGCAGCTTATCCGTTTTGAATTTCTCGTATTTTGGGGAAGTGGCGTCATCGAAAGCCCACTGTTTAAGGGGAATATATTTGCAGATAAAAGAAATCAGCCTGAAGTGTACCCCTTGTCAAGGACAACTTTGATTTTTAGGGGTGTCAGATGACGCCACCTGTGTTAATGTGTAACTGCTTTACCGATATGGAGGATAGTGCAACGCTGGGGAGCGACACGAGCGCCATATCGGGTTTGCGAGAGGCAGTGCACATGTACTGCCTTTTTTATTGCTTCCGCAGGAAGGCATGCATTGCCTCTTGGAAACCAAAGCGATAAACCCACCTTGGAGAAGCTGGCGGTATACCATTGTGGTTATACTTGACTTGCTTTTGTTCCGGGGCTTTGCCCCGGAAGCCGGGCGGGGAAGGGCGGCGGCGTTTGAGCCGGGTACAATCCTGGAGGGATATCAGTTTCCCCGTTCTGCAGAAAACTATTGGAGAGGCTGGTATCAATTCCCTGATATTTGTGTACCATCGCTTCCAGGCACTTTGCAGGGAAGAGGATATTTTCCGGTTTCCAGGTACGTGTAGTATTCCTTCGGTGACAATTTAAGAAGGTCCCACTGGTACCGATCATTATTATAGTAATCCATCCAGTCATCCAGGACAGGCAGGACGGCCTCGAAGGACTCGCAGTCAGAAATCAGTTCTCTGATCTCGTCCTTCATATGTCCGAAAAAGCTTTCCTGAGGTGCGTTATCCCAGCAGTTACCACGCCGGGACATAGACTGCACGAACTCGGAATCCTTCAGCTTCTGAATAAATGCATAGCTGGTATAATGGCAGCCTTGATCTGAATGCACTATGGTTGTGTTGTCCAGGGTACTCCCCTGCTTTTCTCTGAGCTGATCAACTGTTTCGAGAACAAAATCCACCTTGAGGCTGAGGCTTACGCGATAAGCCAGCACTTCATGCGTAAACGCGTCCAGGATCGTAGACAGGTAACACTTCCCGGTTGCAAAGAACAGGTAAGTGATGTCTGTCAGAAGAACCTTCCGAGGTTCTTTCCTGAAGTCACGATTTACTATATTCGGAGCAACATTACTTGTTGCAAGAGCCTTTGCCATACGCCTGTAGGGGTTGGCTTTACGAATCGGGCAGGCCAAGCTGTATTTTTTCATCAGTCTCCGGATCTTCTTGATATTCATGATGATCCCCTGATGCAACAGACGCATGTAGATGCTTTTGGCACCTTTTTTGTAACCGCGGAAACGATATGCCTCCAGGATCAGGACAAAGTCAGCCTGATCACGGGATTCGCGCTTTTGTCTGGCCGGGGCCGCTTTCATCCAGGCATAGAAACCTGATCGTGAAACTCCGGCAATTTCGCACATGAAGGATATGCTAAGGACATTATTATCCTGCTGAATGGCTTCATATATGAGCGCAAATTTTACTTCGGCTGGTGCCTGGATTCCCATTGTCTCCGCGCCTCCATATCTGCCATTTGCAGTTTTTTTAAGAATTCAACCTCCTGTCGTGTATAGGCAAGTTCATGCTCCAGCTGTTTGATCCGGCTTTCGACAGTTTCATCTTCCGATTTCGGAGGCCGCCGATAATTGTTCTGCCGGTTATCGGAAAAACCTGTATCACGCTTTGCCTGTACATTAACCGTGTGGCAGAAACCGCTGATCCTGCTTTCTCCGAGAACATCAGGGTCGATACCGCATTCAAGGAAGATGCTCCGTACAGTCATGCCGGACGTATGCTTCTGGTAAAAGTATCGTTTGAACTCTTCTGTAAAACGGACAGAATTCTGTGTGGCACTCTTCACGTAGCGGTTCTTTAGCAGTTGGATCACCTGCTCAGGGGTAAGTGGATTCTTATGAGTTTTTTTCACTGTAATCCAATCCTTTCTGTTACCTTGACGATTGGATACAGCTTACCATAAAAACCGTTATAGTAGTGTCCACCGAATGGGGTTTCACCCTAAAAATACTGTCCATAAAATGGGGAGGCCCAAAAATATCGGTGTCCATTCTACAGGGTACAGTTTAAAAAAGACCGCTGGACATTTAGAGTGCTGGACTAAATGCTACCGGCCGCATTGAAAAATGTGAAAGTTGCATCCAGTCTGACAGCAGATTTTTTGAGAGAGGTTAACGGTTATACTTTATCAGCTTAGGTGTCATGTTCACTTCATCAGGGGGGAATCGGCCTAAGCTGAAGTGCTTTCAGGACATCTTCTCCCAGCGACGCTGCCGCCATCTCATACGGAGTCCTGCCACCGAGGATCTGCCGCGGAGTGGAGTTTATGTGATTGACGATGAGGTTAACATCCCACTGGGTAAGATATTCAAAAGACGTCTTCTTCGGAAGGACCATTCTGAGAAGAGTGTGGACATTCTCCACACCGCCTTTCTGGCTGCTGCGCATGGGATCACAGTAATAGATAGTGGTACGCATGACACCGTCAATGCCGGTCTCCAGAGAATCCGGGTCTCCAAATTCTCCGCCCCTGTCGGTCAGTATCAGCCCGAAGACAGCGAGAAAAGAATGCAGGCCAAGCCGCTTCTCAAGTCTGTCGAACACAAGACGTACAGCGCCTTTTGTATTGCGGTTCATCAGAAATGCAAGGAACAGTTTTTCCTGTCTGAAATAAAAGGTCAGGAGGGTCTTTTTGGACTCTCTTGAGGAATGGACTGTATCCATCTCGACCCAGTTGTCAGGACTGATCTCTTTGAAATCATCATAAGTCCGGCCGAAAAAAACACTCCTGTCAGTGATCTGTGTGCTGTGGCATTTTCTCGGCTTAAACTTCACTTTTCGCTTAAGATTGATATTTCTTGCAGTAAAGAGTCCGTTATCGAGATAGGTGTACATAGTCCGCACAGAAATGCCCAGCTCAGGATGATTGGTGACGATCTGATAAGGGGACTGCCCCTGGAAAATAAGGGGAGTGATGATCTTATCCATTTTCCGGAGACCGCTTTCCGTAGTGTTGATACCGGAGCGGGAATCGGCCAGGGTTTCCCTGTACTTACGGTCTGCAAAGGCCGCATTATACCTGTATTTGTTGGCGACCGTACAATGGTTGATCTTTTTCTTACAGCCGTTGCATACATAAGGTGCCTTCAGCAGGCGGTCACAGCGTTCCAGTACGAAATCCCTGCAATGCTGGTTGCATGTGGGGCAGGAACGACATTTGACCCCGCAGATCCTGATATTGCCACACGCGTTGGTCTTGTTGCAGTGGTATCTATGGATGCAGAAATTTTTGCTGTTGTAGAAGGTTCCCTTATGGTACCAGTCGTGCATCCGGTGCTTTCTAACTTCCCGAGAGATCGTGGACGGATCCTTACAAAGATATTTCGCGATTTCTTTGAAAGACATTTCCTGATCCAGGGACATTTCGATGAACTGTCTGTCATCACTGTTCAGATGTTTCTAATTACCAGGGATCAATGAACTCATATCTAATTCCTTCCACTGCTGTCAGAAGGAGATATGACCATACCACGTTCAGCCGACAGAATTTAAACCAGAACAAGAAACTAACAGAGAAACCCTGAGTCAAGAAACGTCACGTGAGTTTTCGCCCGCCTCCTCCACATATCCCATAAGTCATGAGCAAGGGTTCCCACCCCGCTCAAACTCACGCGACGTTCAAATTGATCTTAATCAGGTCCGGCTGCTCTATGAGCAGGCTAATTCTGAGGAAAGTCAAAGATGTCGTGGGGCTCTGCCCCACCCCCCGGCCTCCTCCAGAGAACCTTCCATGCGCTTTGGGCGCATGGTTAAAACCCAAATGGCATACTTCAAAACCGGATGACTGCATAGTGTGAAAGGGTAAATGCAACTTGTGCGAAGGTAAACGCTATTACCAGTTATGATAGTTGCATTTACTTTTATAAATCTCGATTTAAAGTCGCTGAGGGTGACATATTGACAGCATAGATGACATGCGCTATAATAAATTTGTTGTCATTCAAGATAATATTTGCGGTCTTTTGCTGAACGATAATTAAACAAACTTAAGTAAAAGGAGCAAATTATTCTTTAGAAAGGGGATTAGAAGTGGAGTTTAACAATAGTAAGAGAATGGAACTGATCAATACAATGGTAACAGAGTTGCCTGTGCTGCGTGCAAGGATAGGAGCTTCCCAAGCTGATATCTCTGAAAAGATAGGCATTTCAAGGCAAACTTATAATGCAATTGAAAATGGTAAGAAAAAATTGAATTGGACTGTTTTTTTAGCATTGTTTGCAGTTTTTAGTAGTGATGAACGAACTCTGAAAATGTTGGATTCCATGGAAGTTTTTCAGGAGGGTATTGCAAAGGAAATGTGATTGCCTTTTGCAACGAATCTTAGCGTGATTTTTTATTGGAGGTCATATGTTGAATATGGTTAAGAATGCTTCTGTTCAAGCCACGGATATATATAAGGATCCATATGGATACACATATTCTGAAATGGTTGGTGTATTGGGAGAAGTTGAGGCGGATAAGTTTTATCGCGAATTATACTCCGGTCCCCAAAGTAGTAACAAGTATAAAACGATAACTATCAAAGAAATCTTTCGTGGTCCGGATACTCAGAAATATGCTTTTGAATTGTCAGATGGCTATTGCATTGAAACGGTAAGCATTAAAAGAAAAACTGGTACTACTGTATGCGTGAGCACCATGATAGGTTGCCCTGTTGGGTGCATCTTTTGCGCCTCTGGTGAAAATGGATTTGTCAGAAATCTAACACCATCTGAAATAGTTCAACAAGTAATACTAATAAATGGTAGAGTAAATAGGATTGTATTCATGGGCATGGGAGAACCTCTGTTCAATTATGATAACGTGATAAAGTCCATTCATATATTAAGAGACCGCAAAGGACTTGATTTTCCAACAGATGGTATAACAATATCAACAACGGGACCGCTCCCTCAGATGAAGAAGTTGAGAGAAGAACATTTAAAAATCCAACTTACGTTATCCCTGCATGCCACGAATCAGCATGTAAGGGACTATATCATGCCGCATATGAAAGGGTATGATATAAATGAAGTAGTTCAATCAGTACTCTCATATTCAGAAAGACATAATCGTAGCGTTACTATAGCATATTTGCTTATACCGGGTGTAAATGATCGTGCGAATGATGTAAAACAGTTGGGAAGATGGTTTCGTGACAAAAATGTATTGATTAATCTTTTACAATACAATGAAACGGATTGTAAAGCAGTTCGAAGACCAAACAAACAGGAACTCGTTGCATTTCGTGATAAGTTAAATAAGGTGGGACTTACTGTGAAAATCAGAGAATCCCGAGGTGGCAATATAAAAGCTGCATGTGGTCAATTGGTAAGTAGATTAAATAACCGCAATATGAGTGCACCCAAGAAAAAAGGAGCTTCGGAATTGGATACAGGTTCGTCGAACAATGCTGGATCTTCGAGTAGATTGAAGCCAAGTAAGAGACGTTATGTAAACAATAAAAGCAAGAATGGAAAAAAGGGTTCATCGCATAAATAAGAGCATGTCGGAGTGTGATATAGTATTTGCGTTCACTGATCTGCATGAACTTCACAAATGGAGGCTCGATTATGAATGAATTTGTTGATATGCATGTCCATTCAAAATTCTCAATTGATGGAATGTCTACGATGGAGGATTATTGTCTGATTGCCGGCAAAACGGGTACAAGAGTTATTTGTTTTACTGAACATGTGGATTTTAATTCA
Source organism: Chordicoccus furentiruminis (assembly GCF_019355395.1). Lineage (GTDB taxonomy): Bacteria > Bacillota > Clostridia > Lachnospirales > Lachnospiraceae > Chordicoccus > Chordicoccus furentiruminis. The sequence continues at coordinate 2,124,835 of NZ_CP048829.1, read as the reverse complement.
GCGGAAAAGAATCTTTCAATTGTTAAGGATAACAGAAAACAGAACTTTGTTGTTGATGATTATTTCCGTGAAATAAACCGCTTGCGAAAAAAATACGGTTCGTTAACTTTGCTAAGTGGAATTGAGTTTTCGGAACCTAGCTTGTTTCCAGAAGAGTTTGCCTTATATAGTTCATATCCTTTCGACTGTATAACGGCCGGGATACATCACTGCTATAATTCAGTCTTTCCAGGAGCGGGAAATTTGTCTGTATCAAAAGCAATATATGAGTACTATCAAATAATGCAAAAAACAGTCGAGCTCGGGGGCTTTCAAGTGCTGGCCCACTTGGATTTCCCTAAATTATTTTTTGACAAATGGGTTATTGACGACGATGTACTGGATATGATTCTTTCAACAATGATTGATAAGAATATTTTGTTGGAAGTAAATACTTCTTCTCTTAATGATTCATGCGATGAACCAATGCCATCATACTCTGTTATAAACAGATATGTTCAGCTTGGTGGCAATAAAATTGTTATTGGTTCTGATGCTCACAGTTCAGATAGGTTGTCCGGTCATTTTAGAGATGTTGTACCGCGTTTGCCTAATAGAATTCAAATAGGCTATTTTAGGGAAAGGAAGTTTATCCCGGTGTTAATGGATTGATGTGCTAGGCTTCAATAAGCACATCCGAATATGGGTGTTTGCTTAAGCCTGAAAAGCATTAAATTCAATGTAAAAGAGGAATCATCGATAATGAAAGCAGACGAAACTAAAAGAAAAAGAGAAATATTATTGGGAATTAACCCGTGTAATACGGGTTAAACTACCATGATCCTGCTGTTGTCGTGTTGATTGATGGTAGGGTAGTTTGAAGTGTACCCCTTGTCAAGGACAACTTTGATTTTTAGGGGTGTCAGATGACGCCACCTGTGTTAATGTGTAACTGCTTTACCGATATGGAGGATAGTGCAACGCTGGGGAGCGACACGAGCGCCATATCGGGTTTGCGAGAGGCAGTGCACATGTACTGCCTTTTTTATTGCTTCCGCAGGAAGGCATGCATTGCCTCTTGGAAACCAAAGCGATAAACCCACCTTGGAGAAGCTGGCGGTATACCATTGTGGTTATACTTGACTTGCTTTTGTTCCGGGGCTTTGCCCCGGAAGCCGGGCGGGGAAGGGCGGCGGCGTTTGAGCCGGGTACAATCCTGGAGGGATATCAGTTTCCCCGTTCTGCAGAAAACTATTGGAGAGGCTGGTATCAATTCCCTGATATTTGTGTACCATCGCTTCCAGGCACTTTGCAGGGAAGAGGATATTTTCCGGTTTCCAGGTACGTGTAGTATTCCTTCGGTGACAATTTAAGAAGGTCCCACTGGTACCGATCATTATTATAGTAATCCATCCAGTCATCCAGGACAGGCAGGACGGCCTCGAAGGACTCGCAGTCAGAAATCAGTTCTCTGATCTCGTCCTTCATATGTCCGAAAAAGCTTTCCTGAGGTGCGTTATCCCAGCAGTTACCACGCCGGGACATAGACTGCACGAACTCGGAATCCTTCAGCTTCTGAATAAATGCATAGCTGGTATAATGGCAGCCTTGATCTGAATGCACTATGGTTGTGTTGTCCAGGGTACTCCCCTGCTTTTCTCTGAGCTGATCAACTGTTTCGAGAACAAAATCCACCTTGAGGCTGAGGCTTACGCGATAAGCCAGCACTTCATGCGTAAACGCGTCCAGGATCGTAGACAGGTAACACTTCCCGGTTGCAAAGAACAGGTAAGTGATGTCTGTCAGAAGAACCTTCCGAGGTTCTTTCCTGAAGTCACGATTTACTATATTCGGAGCAACATTACTTGTTGCAAGAGCCTTTGCCATACGCCTGTAGGGGTTGGCTTTACGAATCGGGCAGGCCAAGCTGTATTTTTTCATCAGTCTCCGGATCTTCTTGATATTCATGATGATCCCCTGATGCAACAGACGCATGTAGATGCTTTTGGCACCTTTTTTGTAACCGCGGAAACGATATGCCTCCAGGATCAGGACAAAGTCAGCCTGATCACGGGATTCGCGCTTTTGTCTGGCCGGGGCCGCTTTCATCCAGGCATAGAAACCTGATCGTGAAACTCCGGCAATTTCGCACATGAAGGATATGCTAAGGACATTATTATCCTGCTGAATGGCTTCATATATGAGCGCAAATTTTACTTCGGCTGGTGCCTGGATTCCCATTGTCTCCGCGCCTCCATATCTGCCATTTGCAGTTTTTTTAAGAATTCAACCTCCTGTCGTGTATAGGCAAGTTCATGCTCCAGCTGTTTGATCCGGCTTTCGACAGTTTCATCTTCCGATTTCGGAGGCCGCCGATAATTGTTCTGCCGGTTATCGGAAAAACCTGTATCACGCTTTGCCTGTACATTAACCGTGTGGCAGAAACCGCTGATCCTGCTTTCTCCGAGAACATCAGGGTCGATACCGCATTCAAGGAAGATGCTCCGTACAGTCATGCCGGACGTATGCTTCTGGTAAAAGTATCGTTTGAACTCTTCTGTAAAACGGACAGAATTCTGTGTGGCACTCTTCACGTAGCGGTTCTTTAGCAGTTGGATCACCTGCTCAGGGGTAAGTGGATTCTTATGAGTTTTTTTCACTGTAATCCAATCCTTTCTGTTACCTTGACGATTGGATACAGCTTACCATAAAAACCGTTATAGTAGTGTCCACCGAATGGGGTTTCACCCTAAAAATACTGTCCATAAAATGGGGAGGCCCAAAAATATCGGTGTCCATTCTACAGGGTACAGTTTAGCCAGCAGTTCTGGCGATAAAGGTCATTCACGACCGCAACCAAATATTGTATAATGTCCATGAGCAATATCACCTCTTTCTAATGTTGGTTTGGCGATTGACATTATACACAAAAGTAGGGGGTATTGCTCTTTTTATTTGCAAATCCTCCAAAATCAAGGGTTATACACAGTTATACAGAGGTTATACATTACACTACGCAGTACAGACAGGGAGTGAAGACATGATACCAGTATCCATTGAGGACGCGGACCGCATTCTGCGCGGAAAACTGATCGAAATCTGCGGCTTCGGAAGAGGCGTTCAGATCGGAAATGCCGTTGTGCCCGGTATCCTCCGGGATTTCGCGCACATGCTGCGCGCTGCGGACGGAGGCGGCGCGCAGGAGACTTACCGCACGGATGACGGACGTGCCGTGATCCGTCTCGCCGGGCGGATGGAAGAACGGCGTCCGCGGATCACGTCCATCGAAGTCTCCGGAAAGGAGCGTGAGGAGAGATGAGACCGGTTGATCTGATCACCGGGTTCCTCGGATCCGGCAAAACCACCTTCATCACCGCCTACGGGAAATACCTGATCCGTCAGGGCATTCGTCCCGGTTTCATCGAGAATGACTACGGTGCGGTGAACGTCGATATGCTGCTGCTCGAAAACGCCTTCGGGTCCGATGCGGACACGGAAATGATCATCGCGGAGGACCCGGAATGCCACCGGCGGCGCTTCAAGGCCAAGCTGATCACCTACGGCATGACCGGCGTCGGCCATGTGGTCGTGGAGCCGTCCGGTATCTACGACGCGGACGAATTCTTTGATGTGCTGCACGACGATCCGCTTGAGAGATGGTTTCAGCCGGGCAGCGTGCTCGCCATCGTCGACGCGCGCCTCAGCGCCCCTCTCTCAAAAGAGACCCGGTATCTGCTCGTCTCTCAGATCGCCGACGCCGGCGCGGTCATCCTCAGCCGGACGCAGGACGCCTCGGACGAAGAGATCCGCGGAACCGTCGACTGTCTGAACCGCGTCTGCGATGAATTTCAGTGCGGCCGGCATTTCGAACTCGGCAAAGATGTCGTCGCGAAGGACTGGCGTACGTTCACCGACGACGATTTCGAGGCCTTCCGGAGAGCGGGCTGCCGCATGACGGAGCATCTCCGGCTTCAGACAGCGAAGGACAATGACTTTTCCTCCGTCTACTGCATGAATCTGACACTCCTTCCCTCCGACCTCGCGCCGCTCGCCTCCTCCCTCTTCTCCGATCCGCTCTGCGGAACGGTCCTGCGGATCAAGGGCTTCACGAAGGGAACCGACGGGAGCTGGACCGAGCTCAACGCGACCCCGCGGGAGATCCGGACTTCCCCGTCCGCAGCCGGCCAGCAGGTGCTGATCATCATCGGCGAGAGTCTGGACAGGACGCGGATCGAATCTCACCTGCGTCCGTTCCGCCCGTAACCCGGGGGGCGGCACTTCGCCCCGAGCCGTTCCGTGCGGCCGCAGGAGTTCCGCCCGTGACCCGGAAGCGGCCCGGACTGCCTTTCCCGATCAGAGGATTCCTCCGGATTCAAAAGCCGCGGCCGTGATCGCGGTCCCGTCTGAAAAGAGGGCGGGGCCGGCTGTCCGGCCGGCTCCGCCCTCTTCCGATTCTGTTTATCCTGTCCTGTTCCCGTTCAGCACGTCAGCTCGCCGATCATGCCGCGGAGCACCTCGCAGGAAGCGTGGAACTTCGCCAGCTCCTGATCCGTCAGCGTAAGCGGCAGCGTGCGGACGACACCGTCCGCGCCGATGATGGACGGATTCCCCACATACAGCCCCGACTCTCCGTACTGGCCCGTCAGCCACGTGGATACGGTGTGAACGGAATCCTCGTTGCCCAGAATCGCCTTCGACAGCCGGGCCAGCGACATGCCGATCCCGTAGTAAGTCGCCCGCTTTGCCTTGATGATCTTGTACGCGGCCGTCCTCACCTCCGTCTCGATGTCCTCGAAGCGGTCGATCGGATACTTTCCGTTTGATTCGTCGCAGTACTCCAGCACCGGCTTGGTCGCCACATTGGCCTGGCTCCAAGGCACAAACTCGGAGTCCCCGTGCTCGCCGATCACATAGGCATGGATGTTCCGCGGGTCGACGTCGAGGAAATCGCCCAGCATATAGCGGAGCCGCGCGCTGTCCAGCGTCGTGCCGGAGCCGACCACGCGGTTCGGGTCGATGGGGCTTCCGCCGTGGGCCGTCAGATAATTCGTCGCCAGCCGGCGTACGATCTCGGTCATGATGTCCACCGGGTTCGTCGCGATCAGGAACACGCCGCTGAACCCGGACTCGAGCACCGGCTCGACGATGGACTGGAAAACCTTCGTGTTGGTCGCCAGCAGATCGCGTCTCGACTGACCCGGCTTCTGGGCGACGCCAGCGCAGATCGTCACGATGTCCGCATCCCGGCAGTCGCTGTAGTCGCCGTGCCAGATCTTCATGTGCCCGTTGGAGAAGGCAAGCGAATGATTGAGGTCCATCGCCTCGCCCTCCGCCTTCTCCTGCACATAGTCAATCAGCGCCAGCTCATCGCAGGTATTCTGATTCAGCATCGCGTAGGCATAGCTCATGCCCACCATACCGCAGCCGACCAGCACCACTCTCTTCTGCTCTTCGCTCATGATAACCGTCCTTTCTGAAACCTGAAACAACTGTGGCTGTCACAGCAGATATTCCGCCAGACATCTGAACAGCGTCTCCTGATCCACCGGCTTAGAAAGGTGCGCGTTCATGCCGGCGGCAAGAGATTTCTCGATATCCTCGGCGAACGCGTTGGCTGACATGGCGATGATCGGAATATCCTTCGCGTCCGCGTGTTTCGAAGCCCGGATCCGGCGCACGGCGTCGAGCCCGTTCATGCGCGGCATCCGGATATCCATCAGAATCGCGTCATAGAAGCCGGAGCCCGCCGACTCGAACAGCGTGACCGCCTCCTCGCCGTTGACGGCATGCTCCACCCGGAAGCCGTGCGCCGCCAGCATATCCGCCGTCACCTCAGCGTTGATCTGGTTGTCCTCCACCAGAAGGATCCGGCGGCCCTGGAAATCGATGTCGATCGCCGACGGCTCCTCATTCTCCTTCGGCCCGCCCGTCTGTCCGTCCGGCAGCGCCAGACTGATCTCCACCGTGATCCGCGTGCCGACATGGACCTTTGAGTCCACCGTCATCGTGCCGCCCATCAGCTGGACGAGGTCAGACGTGATCGTCAGTCCGAGGGTATGCTCCACATCCGCGTTTTCGTCCGTCTGATACACATCGGTCAGATGCTGAAGCGCCTCCGGTTCATAACCCTCGCCGTTGTCGATCACCGCAAAGGTCAGATCCGCCGAATGATGTCCTTCCCGGGTCTGTCGGACATCCAGAATGATCTCCCCTCCCCGGCTGGTGTGGCTCAGCGCGCTTCCCAGCAGATTGGTCACGATCTGCCGGATGCGGCCCGCATCCCCCACATAGGCTTCACGCACCTTCGGGCTGACCCGGCATGTGAACGAGACACCGGCGGCCTTGCACCGGACGGAAAACAGATCCGCCGTCTCGCGGATCAGCGGGTCAAGCTGAAATTCCTTCGGGGAGAGCGCCAGACGTCCCGTCTCGAACATGGACAGATCCAGCAGGTCCGACATGATGTCGGAAATATAGCGGGTCGCCTCCCCGATCCGGCGAAGCTGCCCTCTCGTCGAGGCCGGAAGGCTGCCGCGCAGCGCAAGCTCCGTAAGCTCCGTGATCGCGTTCAGAGGCTCGCGAACCTCATGGCTGACCGTCATCAGAAGGCCCATCGCCCGTTTGGCGGCCGTGTCGTTCTCTCCGTTCATGATCCGTGTGTTGTCCGTTTCCATTTCACACTCCCTGCCTTTCCATGAATTCAGACGCCGTCTGCGGCTCGCCGTCCGCACGCGCATGCGTAAAAAACAAGACAAGAGACGGACGGCAGCTGCGGAGCGCGCGGGAACTGCCAGTTTCCGGCACGCTCAGGCCGTACTGTCCCGTAACTATATCATCCGGCCGGGCGGTTCTCCGGCGCCGTTCCCCTTTTTCTGGTTTTCCCCCGGGACAATCCGGTCCGGATCCATTTTCTTCGGATTTCTTTTAATTCCCGTGAGCAAGAAGAATCAGCAGTTCCGCGGTCTTTTCCATCTCCTGCACGGATGCGTATTCGTAAGGTCCGTGATAGTTGTAGCCGCCCGTACAGAGATTCGGGCAGGGGATGCCGCGGAAGCAGAGCGCCGCACCGTCCGTACCGCCCCGGATCGGCTCCGTGCGCGGCGTGACACCCAGAGAGGCAAGAGCCCGCTCCGCCTTCTCCACCAGATCCATATGATCTTTCATGATATCGAGCATGTTGTAATACTGGTCCCGGATCGTCAGCTCCACGACAGGCTGATGCCACATCTCGTTCATATAGGCGGCGATCCGGCGGAGCACTTCCTTTCTCTCCTCGAACCGGATCCGGTCATGGTCGCGGATGATGTACCTGAGCACGGCGTGATCCACACGGCCTTCCATCTCGTCGAGATGATAGAAGCCTTCGTATCCCTCTGTGTGCTCCGGCACCTCCGCCGGAGGCAGCATGGACGCGAACTGCATCGCCAGCGACGAGGCGTTGATCATCGTGTTCTTCGCGTCCCCGGTATGAACCGATTTGCCGTAGAAATCCGCTCTTGCGCCGGCGGCGTTGAAGCACTCGTACTCAATGACGCCCAGCTTACCGCCGTCCACCGTATAGGCTTCCTTCGCCGCGAACCGTTCCGGGTGAAAGAACTTCGTCCCGTCCCCGGTCTCCTCGTCGGGCGTGAAAGCGATCGCCACCGTGCGGTGCTTCTCCTTCGGGTGGGAAAGAAGGTACTCCGCGAGATTCATGATCTCCGCGATGCCCGCCTTGTCGTCCGCGCCGAGAAGCGTCGTCCCGTCGGTCGCGATCAGATCCTCGCCGATATGGTTCAGCAGCTCAGGGAACATCTTCTCGTCGAGCAGCCGGTCATGGCCGCTGTAATTCATGATGAATCGCGGCTTCACGTCCGCGCCGCCGGCTGCCGGCGACGTATCCATATGGGCGATGAAGCCGATCGCCGGCTCCTCTCCCGGAATCACCGCGTAGACATAGCAGTGCTCGTCGTCGAAATCGACCTGTGCGCCCATCGCCTCAAGCTCCCGCACCAGCAGGCGGGCGAGGTCGAACTGAGCGGCTGTGGACGGGGAAAGCCCCGTATCCTCGGCCGACTGTGTGTTGATCCGCACATAGCGCAGAAAACGCTCGATCAGCTTCTGATTCTGTATCATTCCGTCACCTCTGTCTTATAAAAAACACCCGTACAGGCTGATTATAGAAGGGGCGGATAAGCCTGTCAACGCGCCGCCGGTCCGGCCGTTTCCGCCTCCTGTCCGTCCCCGCCACTCAGGCAGGCCGGATCCCGGACCGCCGTTCCCGCCTTCTCCGCCGATCCGGCCAGTCCGAGCAGCACATCACGCCGGTTTCTGCGCGGGTCCTCCAGCACGGCATCGAGACAAAGTCCGAGAATCCGGCCGATCTCCGGCCCTCTGAACCCGGCCGCCTTCAGATCGTCGCCGCTGACCTCGAGCTCCCGGATCCGAAGGCAGTCCCCGTCGGCCAGAACCCGCCGGTAAATCTGATAGACAGCATCCAGCCGTTTCATCTTCCGGTCCAGATGGTAGCGGCTCTTCGCCATATTGTCAGCCCACTGAACCGCCAGATAATCCTCAAAATGCTCCGGTCCCACCGTCACCATCGCGCGGCGGACCGCCTGCGGCGTCGGCTCCGGCCTCATGTCATGCCAGCGGACCAGATTCACCACCTGCTTCCGGGTATCGTTGTCGAACCGGAGTCGGCGCAGGATGGCGTCTGCCATCTTCGCGCTGATGGCGGCATGTCCCTTGAAATGATCCCGTCCGGAGGCGTCCGTGGTTCTCGCCGCCGGCTTTCCCAGATCGTGCAGCAGCATGGTGAGTCGCAGCACCGGCTCCGCCGGCACCTCGCACATGGATCGGATGATATGGTCCCCCACGTTGTAGGCGTGATGCGGCGTATGCTGGGGCGTCCTCATGCAGACATCGAATTCGGGAAGGATCACCGCCGTGATCCCGAGTTCGTAGAAATCCCGGAACAGCTCCGGATGGAGAGCCGTGATCGTCTTCACCAGCTCTTCCCGGATCCGCTCCGCGCTGACAAGCCGCAGATGCTCCGCGTGGCGTCCGATCGCGTCCCGCGTCCGGGGCTCGAGCGCAAAGCCGAACCGTGCGGCGAAGCGCACCGCCCGCATGATGCGGAGCGCGTCCTCGTCGAAGCGCGCGTCCGGATCGCCGACGCAGCGGACGACGCGGCGCTGGATATCCTGCATGCCGCCGTAGAGATCCACGAGGCCCCGCTCATCGTTGTAGGCCATCGCATTGATCGTGAAATCCCGGCGCATCAGGTCGTCCCTCAGATTCGGGGTGAACGTCACCTGATCCGGATGGCGCCCGTCGGTGTAGCGGCCATCGATCCGGTAGGTCGTGACCTCGAAGCCTTCGTCGTCCAGCATGACCGTCACCGTGCCGTGCCGGATCCCCGTGTCGACGGTTCTTCGAAAGCAGGCCTTCACCTCCTCCGGCTTCGCGGACGTGGTGATGTCCCAGTCCTCCGGGGTGAGGGCCAGCACGGAATCTCTCACACAGCCGCCAACGGCATAGGCTTCAAACCCATGCCGCTGCAGAATGTCGATGATATATTCCACTTTCGGAGGCAATTTCAGACGCATCAATAAGCCCTGCCCCAGTATACGAGCTTCTTCGCCTTCCGGCCGCAGCAGACGCAGGCAGCTCCCTCCGGAGCGTCCCCGCCCTCCAGCGGAATGCAGCGGGAAGTCGCCCGCGTATCATCCTTGATTTTGTCCTCACAGGCGCGGTCGCCGCACCAATACGCTTTCACGAAGCCCGGCTTCGTCTCAATCGTGTCGCAGAACTCCCCGTAGCTGCCGGCCTCAGCCGTATGCGCGTCGCGGAAGGCCTTTGCGCGGCTGAACATCGTCTGGTGAATGTCCTCGAGAAGACGCGCCGCCTGCGCCGGCACATCGCGGATCGCGGTCTCGATCTTCTCCCGCGTGTCGCGGCGGACGAGGACGCAGGTTCCCTTCTCCACATCCTTCGGGCCGATCTCCACACGGATCGGGAAGCCGCGCATCTCCTGATCCGCAAACTTGTAGCCCGGCGAGCGGTCGGAGTCATCAAGCTTCACGCGGATCTCCGCCTTCTTAAGCGCCTCGGCAACGCCGCGGGCCGCTTCGAGCACGCCCTCCGCCTGCTGGCGGATCGGAATCACGACGACCTGCGTCGGCGCCACCTTCGGCGGAAGAACGAGCCCGTCGTCGTCACCGTGGACCATGATGATCGCACCGATCATCCGGGTCGTCATTCCCCATGAGGTCTGATAGACATACTTCAGTGTGTTGTCCTTATCCGTGTACTGGATGCCGAAGGCCCGGGCGAAGCCGTCGCCGAAGTTATGACTCGTGCCGCACTGCAGCGCCTGACCGTCATGCATCAGCGCCTCGATCGTGTAGGTGCGGATGGCGCCGGCGAACTTCTCCTTGTCGGTCTTCCGGCCGCGGACCACCGGAATCGCCAGATACTGCTCCGCGAAATCCGCGTACAGATTCAGCATCTGACGGGTGCGGGCCTCCGCCTCCTCCGCGGTCGCGTGGGCCGTATGGCCTTCCTGCCAGAGGAACTCACGGGAACGGAGGAAGGGACGGGTCGTCTTCTCCCAGCGGAGAACGGAGCACCACTGGTTGTACACCTTCGGAAGATCCCGGTAGGACTGGATATCCTTCGCGTAGAGATCACAGAACAGCGTCTCCGACGTCGGGCGGACGCACATCCGCTCCGGCAGTCTGTTGAGGCCGCCCTCCGTGACCCATGCCACCTCGGGCGCGAAGCCCTCCACATGTTCCTTCTCCTTGTCAAGCAGGGATTCCGGGATCAGCATCGGCAGATAGACGTTCTGGACGCCGGTCTCCTTGAAGCGCCGGTCCAGCTCCTTCTGAATATTTTCCCAGATGGCATAGCCGGCGGGCTTGAAGACCATGCAGCCCTTCACGGACGTGTAGCCGGTCAGCTCCGCCTTGCTCACCACGTCGGTATACCACTGTGCGAAATTCACATCGCGTGCCGTGATTGATTCTACGAGTTTTTTGTCCTTAGCCATTTGCGTTCTTACCCTTCTTCTGCCTGATTTCCTTACGGCCTTGCGGCCGCCGATTGCATTTACAGCGTGATGCGGATCTCTCTTCCGCTGCGGTGGTACTGGACCACGCGCACGCCCGCCGCCGCGAACATCCGCTTCGATGCCTGTACCGACGGGGTGTCGGCGTACTTGTCGCAGTCATAGACCACGGTCCGGATCCCCGCCTGAATGATCGCCTTCGCGCATTCGTTGCACGGGAAAAGCGTCACGTAAAGCTTCGCGCCCTCGAGACTCCCGCCTCTGTAGTTGAGAATCGCGTTCAGCTCGCTGTGCGTCGAATAGAAGTACTTGCTCTCGAGGTCCTCTCCCTCCCGGCTCCAGGGGAACTCGTCGTCCGAGACGCCGTTGGGGAAGCCGTTGTAGCCCATGCTCAGAATGCGGTTGCTCCTGCTTACGATGCAGGCGCCGACCTGCGTGTTCGGGTCCTTCGACCGCATGCTGCTCAGGTACGCGACGCCCATGAAATATTCATCCCAGCTGAGATAATCCTCTCTCTTCCCGCTCATGCCGCCTTCCGCCTCCGGTTTCTTACTTTGTCCCGAAAATACGGTCGCCCGCGTCGCCGAGACCCGGCACGATATAGCCGATCTCGTTCAGATGGTCGTCCAGCTCGCCGACCGTGATGTCCACGTCCGGATGCTCCTTCTGCAGCCGCTCAAGGCCCTGGGGCGCCGCGATGATGCAGAGGAAGCGGATATGCTGGCATCCGTGCTTCTTGAGCTGGGCGATCGCGTCGCAGGCCGATCCGCCCGTCGCCAGCATTGGATCCACGACGAAGACATCGCGCTTCTCGATGTCCGCCGGCAGCTTGCAGTAGTATTCCACCGGATTCAGCGTATCCGGATCCCGGTACATACCGATATGGCCGACCTTCGCGGAGGGAATCATCGCCTCCATGCCGGGCACCATACCGAGGCCCGCGCGGAGAATCGGCACGATCGCGAGCTTTTTGCCCGCGAGACGCTTCACCGTCGTGTTCGAGATCGGCGTCGTGATCTCCACGTTCTCGAGCTGCAGATCCCGCGTCGATTCGTAGCACTCCAGCATCGCGATCTCGGAAATCATCTCGCGGAACTCCTTCGTCCCGGTCCGCTCATCCCGGATGATGCCGATTTTATGCTTGATCAGCGGATGATCCATGATGATCAGTTTACCCATAAGAAGCCTCCTTCGTCTGTCTTTGTCTGCTGCCGTTGCCGGACGGCCGCTGCGCCCGGCAGATACGCCGTCTCACCCGTTTTCGTCCGCCCGGATCACCTGATGTCCGGCGGATTTCAGAAGACGGTTCATGATCGCCATCCCCATACGGGGCGTGTCGAACGATTCCGTGTACAGCACGTCCATCCCTTCGTCGTCAAAGGTGCGGAGCACCCGGAACAGATGACGGGCGATCGCCTCGTCGTCGCTCCGGCTCCCGATATCCAGCACGCTGTCCGCGTGGTAGCGGTTCTTCGTCTCGTCGGTGGCGATCACCCCGACGCGGCGGCCGGCCGCCATCTGCTCCAGCGAAAGCTCGTTGATCCTCCGGATCACGGCCTCCGTCGGGCCTTCAACGATTGTGAGCGGCGCTTTCGGCGCGTAGTGCCTGTAGCGCATGCCGGGCGCCTTCGGGCGCACATTCCGCTCCTCGCCTTCGCTGGTGATGCCGGGGTCAACCCGGACGTCGCCCAGAAGGTCCCGGAGCATCTCAAGACTGATGTAGCCGGGTCTTAAGATCACCGGAACATCCTCCGTGAAATCCACAATCGTCGATTCAAGGCCGATATTGACCTCCCCGCCGTCGAGGATCATGTCGATCCTGCCGTCAAGATCGTCGATCACATGCTGCGCGACGGTCGGCGACGGCCGGCCGCTGGTGTTGGCGCTGGGCGCCGCGATATAGCCGCCCGCGGCGCGGATCAGCGCGGCGGCCACCGGGTGGACCGGCATCCTCACCGCCACCGTATCGAGTCCGCCGCTCGTTTCATAAGGCACGAGATCCGTCTTGCCGAAGATCATCGTCAGCGGCCCCGGCCACCAGGCTTCCGCCAGCTTCTCCGCCAGCGGCGGCACTGACGTGACGATCGGCTCCAGATGGGCCATATCCGCGATATGGACGATCAGCGGATTGTCCGAAGGCCGCCCCTTCGCCGCGTAGATTTTTCTCGACGCCTCCGGGTTGAGCGCGTCTCCGCCCAGCCCGTAAACGGTTTCGGTGGGAAACGCGACCAGCCCGCCTCTCTTCAGAATCGCGCCGGCGCGCTCGATCGCCGCGCCGTCGATGGCCTCAGGAGCCACCCTGACAATTTCCGTTTTCATCAGGACAGCCGCTCCTTCTCATCCGCGCCGCCGTCCTCCGGTCCGGATGAAGCCGTTTCCGCGCCGGTGAGCGCTTCGTCTTCCGGGGTCTTTCCGTCCGCAGCCGTCCCGCCGGGGGCCGTTTCGCCCGATACGGCCGGCTCTTCCGTCTCCGGCGCAAGGGAGGCGGCTGTTTCCTCCGCCGCCCCGGATCCCGACGTCTCCTCCGCGTTCCCGGAAGGTCCGCCGTCCGCAGCCGCTCCCGCTTCTTTGTCCGAAGGCGCCTTGTCCGAAAACGCAGTAAAATCCTCCGGATCGTCGTCATCGTCGAGATCGCTCGCATTGATCGAGAAATGAAGCAGCTCGTCGAGATCGCTGTCGTCAAAGTCGTCGGCGTCCAGCGCGTCGTCCAGCAGCAGCTCCCGGTCCAGCCCGTCGTCCGTCTCCTCGTCGCCGTCCGTCAGATCGATGTCGTCAAGAGAAGCCGGCATGCTCTGGATGATCTCATGCACCTCCTTGTAGGACTGCATGAATTTTCTCTGCATCTGATTGAAGAGATCAACGATCTCGTTCATCTCGTCCTGCACTCTGAGATACTTTTTCTTCCCGTCCTGCAGCTTCGCATCGATCTCGCCCTGCACACCGGCGATCCGCCTTCTCGCTCTGGCGTCCGCGTCCGCCAGCACCTGATCCGCTTTCTCGTGAGCGTCCGCGACGATCTTGTCGCCCCGGACGCGTGATTCGTAGATCAGCTCCCCGATCTGGTTGTAGTTGTCGATATATTTCTGGTACTTTGTCCGGATCTCGTTCTCCAGACGGTCCAGCTGCTCATCCTTGAGGACGATGCGGCTCTTCAGCTCCGAGATCACCTTGTCCCGCTTCCGGATGTCCCGCTCCATCTGCAGGATCTGCTGGCCGTGCCGGCTCTGCTGATCGCGGATGTAAGCCAGCACCTCCTCCTTGTCGAATCCTCTGATGGCCTGCTTGAACATCATATCGTCCATCGTTTTACCGCTCCTTTCCCTGCACTCCGGGTTTTCCGGAAATCCGTCAGATGAATGACTGAATGACGGCCCACACATCGCGGCTCTCAAGCCCGAGCTTCCATTCCGCGACGCCCGCGCAGTCCGCCTCCTGAATCGCTTCCATCTTCTTTTTGACGGAAGAGATGTCCTCGAGCCAGACCTGCGTCTTTGTGCCGCCCTCCGTCTTCTCCGCGTAGTACTGGCCGTCTTCCTCGTCCCATGTTTCTGTGAGGCCGTTTTCCTCCACATACGACGCGGCGGCATCCATGCCGTATGCCTTGCCGGACGGCGTATTCCCGTCCTCCGTCGTCCACACCCGCGTATAGAAGGGGATCGCCGCGATCAGCTTCGCCTTCGGGACATACGCCAGCGTGTCCTCAATGCCCTTCTTCACGAACGGCAGAGACGCGACGGATCCCGCCTCCTCCGAGCCGGCCGTATGCTCATCGTAGCACATCGCCACGACAAAGTCCGCAACGGCGGCATACTCCTTACGGTCGAGATATTTCGTGTAGGTCGGAACATACGCGTCAATTGAGAGCACCAGTCCCTTCTCCCTGCACCGGATGGAAAGCTCCCTGATGAATTCGGAAAATGCAGCCGAGCTGCTCTCCCGTACCAGCTCGAAGTCCACATTGATTCCGTCCGCGCCCGCCTTCGTGACGCGCTCCACCACCCGGTCGATGACCGCGGTGCGGGCCTCAAAGGAAGCAAGCACCGAGGCGGTTTCATCCGCGGAGGAAATCCCGCCGTCAAAATCGTTGAGCACGGCCCAGACCCTGACGCCCAGACGATGCGCCTTGGCCACATACGCACGGCTCGCGATGTCGGTCAGCCCGCCCTCCGTGTCATCGAGGGAAAACCAGGTCGGCGCCACCACGTTCACGCCCTCCGCCTTCTTCAGCGCGCCGAGCATCGTCCGGTTGCTGGAGCGGCTCGTCGTCTGGTGAAAGACCATGTTGATTTTCCCGCTGATTCCGGTATCCGCCGTCGTGTACTCTCCGCCCGGATTCTCGAGGTTCAGTGTCTCCGCAGCGGCTTCTCCGAGCGCATTTTCATCCACATAGCCTCTGTATCCGTTGTACGTCATCACGTACGTCCAGCCCTTCACCTTGCTGCCGCTGGTTCTTCCGTCCGCGTCCGTATCCAGCACATAGGCCCTGTCGCCCTTCTTCATATCCCGGATGATCGGGCTCTTGATCCCCGCCCGGTAGCGCACCGCGGCGTTTTTGCTGAAGGAAGCGGCCAGAAGGGTCCCGTTGGTGCGGATCACCTCCCGGCCGGGCGACTCATAGTAGTGAGCCTCCATCGCGGTGACCGATTCGACATAGGACAGTGCGAGATACAGCTTTCCTTCCTGCAGCACGGCCTCCCGGTTCTCCGTGCTGCCGGAGCCCAGGTCCAGGGTTTCCATTTCGGTCGGCGTCGTCCGGATCAGCAGCGAGGCCGGCTCGTCGTAATAGAGCGCGGGGTTGATTTTCTCCGCGACAATCGAATAAGGAAGATACGGCAGACCGTCGATCAGCACGCCCGGCTCCTCCGAAATCGTGTCGTCCACAATCACGGCGAGATCGCGGCTGCCGGAAAAACCGTAGTAATCCGCCGCCGTCATATGCTTTCGGGAAGGCATATAATGAAACAGCGCAAGGGCCGCGGCGGCGAGCGCCGCCAGCAGCGCCGCTGCCAGCACGGCGCGCCTCCTCAGCTCCTGTTTCCGGTTCTGTCTGTCCATCTGTACTCCCGACCGCCTCCCGGCAAAAGAGGATCCTCTTCTGCTGTCCGGCTTCGCTCCGGCAGCTGCAAAACACCGCCCCTCTCAGGATCCATCCGCGTATATTCAGGGAATATTATGGCACAAACCGCCGTAAAACTCCACATGCATTTGCCCTCGGCGCACAGCAAGACCGGGGACGCGTGCACAGCCGATGTACGATGTCCCCGGTTCGATTCTCTTCATCCTGAAAACGGACCGGCCGGCAGTCCCTCCTCCCGCAAGCAGTCTGTCGCTGCCGGCCGTGCGTATTCACTTCCTTTATCTTATTTCAGTCTTTCATCCCATCGGCGTTTTCCGCCGGTCTGAAGGCGCCTCCTTTCCGCGGTCCGGTCCGGACAGACCGGACGCGCCGCGTGACCCGGGCGGCTCCGGGACCGCGTCCGCGCAAACCTGCGCGGACGCCGGTCCGGCGGCCGCCCGGAAATCAGCCGCACCGGCCGCCCGCCTGAGCGGGGGCGCGGCCGTACCGTCAGCATATTCCGTGATCGCTTTAACAGCGGACGCGTACGGACGCGCCCGGAGGAAGGGGGCCCTCTCTACGTTCCCGATTCTATCACGCTCCCTTTCCGGGTCAAGCGGTTTGCACGAACCCGGTTGAATCCTGACAGAATCCGGATGCATTCTTTTATCAGCGCTCCGGAGGAGACGGGTATCCGGAGTCCCCGCCCTCGAACGGGAAAGCGCCAGCCGCCGGCGGACGCCGGCGTGCTCCTCCGGGATTCCCGTCCCCCGCACGGGCCGGCGTGTGGCAGGCTTTCGTGTTTCTCCAATCCCGTACGCCGTTTACAGTCTTGACAGCGTACGATATAATGGCCTTAATTATCACAGGGAGATCAGAATGAAGGTAGAAAAAATCAGTGAGAACCAGATTCGCTGCACTCTGACCCGCGAGGATCTTGAGCAGCGCCATATCGTACTCAGCGAGCTGGCCTACGGATCCGAGAAGGCGCGCGCGCTGTTCCGTGACATGCTGACCGAGGCGTTCCGTTCCTGCGGCTTCTCGAATGATGCCAATATGCCGCTGATGATCGAGGCGATCCCCCAGCGGGAAAACGCGCTGGTCGTCATGATCACCAAGGTCGAGGATCCGGAGGAGCTGGATACCCGCTTCGCGAAGTTCTCGGCGAGCAATGTGCTGCCCGACGATGAAACGCCGCCGATCGGCGGTGCGGACGACATTCTGGATACGTTCCGCAAATACGTTGACAAGAAGAGCCAGAAGCCGTCCCGTTCCGACGAGGCAGCCTCCCACCCGTCCGGCGCGGCCAAGACACCGGCGGCGGGCGGAAACGGGAAGAAACGTACCGCGTCCGACGCCTCCGACGCCCGCGCCGCCGGCGGACCGGCGCCGGTCATGACCCGGCTCTACTCGTTTCTTTCGCTTGATGACGTCATCGGTGCCGCCGCCGCGCTGCGCGGATTCTACCGCGGCAAGAACACACTCTTCCATCTCGAGAAGGAGAAGCGCTATCTGCTGGTGATTCATCAGTCCGCTCACACGCCGGAGGAGTACAACAAGATCTGCAACATCCTTTCTGAGTACGGCGCGCCGGTCCGCTACGCGGCGGCCACGGAAGCCTACTACACGGAGCACGGACACGCCGTCATCGCGCATTCCGCTCTGCAGGAGCTCGCCGCGCTGAAAGGCTGAACCCGCAGGCGCGATTCATCCTCCCCAGCATAGCCGGGGATTAACCTTTTCATTAAGAGTGAATCGGATATGGCAGTCCTCAGCCGGACTCGCATAGAGAGCGGAATCTCCGGGCGCTTTTTCAGATCCGATCGGCAAAACAGAGCCGGATCCCCGACTGGGAATCCGGCTCTGTTTTTCTGTACTGCGCTCCCGCTTCGGAAACGCTCAGGCTTCAGCGCTCTTCGCTTCCTCCGCCGCGTCCTCCGCGGCCAGCGTCTCCTGAATCTTCGCATCCGTCTTTGCCTTGTCCGCGAGGAATTCGTTCACGGCCTTCTCCACCACGTCAGCGTCCAGTCCGTGAACCATCGCCGCTTCCTCCAGCGTCTCGCCCTGAGACGCCGGGCAGCCGAGGCAGTGCATGCCCATGCTCATCAGTACCGGTGCTGTATCCCAATCGACCATCAGGATCTCCCCGATCGTCATATCCTTTGAAATCTGTGCCATATGCAAACCTCCGCAAAAAACACTTCACTGCTGCTTCCCCGCATCATGCGGGCAGCGCCATTATAAGCCCAAACGCGGCGCACTGGCAAGGAGAAGATTCCGCCGCGTCTCCCATCCGCGGAAGAAATCCCGCCATATCGTGCCGCCCTTTTCTTCAGAGGTCTTCGCTGTTCCTGCTGTTGAGGATGATCCCCGGCAGTCCGCGAGAAAAAAAGTTTTTGTCTATGCTGGAAGGATCTGTGAAGGAAGCCCTGATCACGACGCTGCAGTTTCCGCTCCACTGCCCGGCCTTTCTCACGGGCTCTATGGCCGACCGGATCTTTTTCGCAATGTTTCTCACTTCCTCTCTGCCGCGGAACTTCATCAGCAGGTAGAAATAGCTTTCCTCCGCCCTTCCGATCACGCAGTTCGTCCCGCCGCAGTCTCTCAGGATCCCGCCGATTTCCCGCAGCAGACAGTCTCCCGAGCTGTCCCCGTAAAGCTTTACGATCTCACTGTACTCGGGAACAAATACCTCGATCATCGTAAAATCTTCGCCCGTACGCCAGTATTCGACAAGATAGTGATAAACGCTGTCCGAAATACCGCGGGCATTGGAAAGTCCGGTAACCGAGTCAACGCATGAAAGTCTTCTCTCTTCTCCAATGAACCGCCGCGCCTCCTCCGCGTCGATCACGGTCCCCAGAATCCCTATGATCCGGCCATCTCGGTAGACCGGGATCTTGCTTGCGATGATTTCCCGGTTTGTGCCGTTCACAATGCAATCCCCTCTTTGCCGGCAGATCTTCTTTCCGACGCTTAATACCTGCTCCTCGTCCTTTTTGAAAGGTTCCGGATCGATGTGCCACCCGATATCCTCATCCGTTTTTCCGATGATCTCCTTTTCCGAATGAAGCCCGAAATACCGGAGGAAACTCTCGCTTGCGCCGGCAAACCTTCTCTTTGCATCCTTCCAGAAATACATGCGTTCTGCATTCAGAACCATGTTTTTCCAGAGGACTTCCCCTGCGATCCCCCGGCTTTCCTTTCTGTATCGGACGTCGCCCAGCGAAGATACGATCTTGGTGATTCTTGCTTCATCGAGTTCCGTCCGGACCGTAACATGCAGCGCCTTGTTGAAATCAGACCGCTGCATCGGAATGATGATATGGAGGAACCATCGGTATTCTCCCGAGGCCGTCAGGCTCCGGAAAATCCCCATAAGATCATGGTTCCGCTCCAGACGGGATTTCATGGCAGCAGCATCAATGAATTCCAGAAACCTCTCCCGATCCGGCGGATAGCAGTACTTCTCCGTCCAGGCCCCGACAACCGAGGAGATGCCCTTTTTCTCTGCTCCCACTCCCATCGGCTGATCAGACAGAGAAGATTTTACGCCTTCCACCGTGTCGTTTTTCAGGTCGAAGACGGCGATGTCATGGCACATATAATACAGGTCGCTCATGGCCGCCATCGTCGCCTGCTGAAAGTTCTGAACATTGACTTTCACATACTGGATATGGACCGTATAAAGATAATGGTTCTCCTGTACCGCCTCCACGGATCCCGTGAGCTGCATGTAGTGATCGCCGGAAGGATAGGACGTCGTCTGAGGGCCTTTCTGTTTCCTGAGCTGCTGATCGGCATACTGCCTGTGGAAAATATGGATCGGGTCGCCGGGCGTGTTCATTTTATGTTCCCAGCCTTTCAGATCCCGCACATTGTCCTTTGCTAAACTCTCTCTGTAAGCCTCATTGACAAAGAGAATCTTCAGATTCACGCCGTCGTCATCCAAAACACAGAGGGGCTTGTCCGTGAGGTAGTCGATGCGGCTGAGCTTCGTCAGATAGGATCGCCACATCGCCGGCTCCAGATCAAATCCCCGTTCTTCCAGATAAGGGGCCAGTTTTTCTATCGGCATGGGCCGCGCGACATAATACCCCTGTATTTTTTCACATCCGATTTTTCTCAAAAAGAGAAACTGCTCCTCCGTTTCCACGCCTTCGGCCAGCGTCGAAACGTTCAGCTGCTTCGCCATCCGCACCACAGCCGTGATGACCTGTCTTGACTTTTCATCAAAGTCCCGCAGGAACGACATATCGAGCTTCAGCTCATCGAAGGAATACTTTTTCAAAACACCCAGCGACGAATAGCCCGCTCCGAAATCATCCATCCACACCTTGTAGCCCATCTGATGGAACCGGCGGATAAAATGGTCCACCTTGTCGATATTTTTGACAAAAAAGCTCTCCGTAATCTCCAGATTGGTGAACTCTCTCGGCACGCCATATTTCCGTGAGATTCCGTCAATCGAATCCGGAAGATCGTCATGCAGAAAGTCCTTCCTCGAGAGGTTCACCGATACCGGGACCGGATTGCTCCCGTTTTTCTTAATCTGTGCGTATTTGCGGCAAACCTGTTCGAACATGTAGAGATCCAGTCTGTAGATCTGACCGGTTTCCTCCAGGATGGGGATAAAACGTCCCGGGGGAATCATGCCGTACCCGGGGTCCAGCCATCTCACCAGTGCCTCAAAGCTGCACACTGTTTTTGTCATCGTACGGATAATGGGCTGATAGTAAACATGGATCCATCCGCTCTCCAGCGCTTTGTCGAAATTCCGCATGATATGAAATTTCAGAGCGTTATCTTCCCGGATGGCGTCGTTAAACCAGGCGTACTCCGATGCTGTGGTCTGTAAAACGGATTCGCAGGCCAGTCTGGCCTTGTCGCATGCGTCTGCCAGTCTGGTGCCGTTGTTTTCAAATTTGAAAATGCCGGTCTTTACGGCCAGATTGTTCCCATCGCCCAGTTTTTTCATCTGCGAAAAAAGCGCGTTCAGCCTTGATTCGATCTGATCGTTTTCCGCGTATACGACAAAGTGGTCGCTTTCAAAACGGGAAGCCCTGTCTCTCCCGAAACAGGTCCCGATCAGCTCCGCAAGAGCCTTGATCTGTCTGTCTCCGACCTTGAGTCCGTATCGGTTGTTATACTCCTTCAGTCCGCGCAGGTCGAAGTACATGACGACAGGCACCTGACCCTTCTCCCGGATCTTCTCAATGTCCGCCGCAGCGTAATCGAAAAAATGCGTCATATTCTGCAGTCCCGTCAGGTCGTCATAATGCTTTGTAAATTCAGCGCTTTCCGATGAGGAATACCTGCCGGACAGCGTCGTCAGCACCGCCTTGACCATCTGGTCATGGCCCGCGTCCGCCGTCTCATCCGTGTATGTGATGAAGGCGAGATTTGCGCCGTCCACCGTGATGTGCCTGCCTGTTCCGTGAATCAGGCGGTACTCCGTCTGGTCTTCCCTCTTGTTCCGGAAAACAATATCGTACGCTCCATCCCCCGCGGCGAAACGATAGGAATGCTGCTCCATCCTGGCGATATCGTCGGGATGAACATTCCTGTACAGATCTCTGCCAAGACCGTAAATCGCTTCCTCACAGCTGCCGTATCCGAAAAGCTCAAGATAGGCCTTGGAAACCAGAAGCGGCCTGATCTGATCTTCGATATACTGGTACACCGCGATCGGGATGGGTATATTTTCTATGAATGCCCGCGTGTCAGCTGAAAACTCATATATCTTCATACAAACTGCGGCTCCTTCTCGTGATCCGCTCAGCAAAGCCGGCGAGATAGCCTTCCGTTTCTGTCCCGGAAACTACAGCTTTCTTTTCGGTCGAATCCTTTTCTCTCATAAAAAAGCCGCTTCTGTTCATACATCTGCTGATCGGCAATCCGCAGTGCCTCTTCGATTCCGCTGCTGTCAGCGCACCAGTATGCACCGGAAGAAAACTGTTCGGGATTCCGGTCCCTTCGTTTTGCAGAAAGCACTTCGTAATCCGTATCAAATTCCTGCTGTGCTATATCCGGAACCATCACCACGAACTCATCCCCGCCGGCCCGGTATACATTCTCCTTCCCGAACCGGGATGCCAGCATCTCCGCAGCGCTCTGCAGCGCCTGATCGCCTTTCTCGTGTCCTCCCGTATCGTTGATATACTTCAGATTATTCACATCCGCATAGACAAGGCCGACCGGAACATGCCGCTTTGCGAGCTGTTTCATGCTCTCCATCATGGCATTGCGGTTGAACACACCGGTCAGCGTATCCGTTCTGCTGAGCCGGTTGAGGTCTTCCATCAGCCGGTGGTTGACGATCTTCGCGCCGATGAAGTATGAAATCGAATTCAGAACGGCCTGCGTATTGACGAGGTCATTCCGCTCATAGTTATCCGCGCCAAGATACCCGATCAGCTTTCCGCTGTCATAAAACGGCGCAGCCGCCAGCCGATGGATCCCCTGCCGTTTCAGGTTCTCATAGTCCACCGGATCGTCCTCCCTGAGCTCCTCGATATCCGCAATCAGGACACTCGCGCTCTTTTTCAGGTACTTTTCCCATCCGCCGAGATAGTCATCATAGTTCAGATTCTGCAATGTCCGAATCTCCGGCGTCACGCCTTCCGCACACCACTCAAAGGTATTGCTGGCGGTCTTTCCATCTGTTTCCAGAACATACAGCCGGTCCGGATGAATAAAGGCGCTGAGCTGTTCCAGCGCATGGTTCATGCTTATCCTGAAGTCTTCACCATTATTCAGAAGCTTGGAGATAAGGAGAATGATCTCGTCGGTATTCTTTTCACGCCGGCTTTTCATAACGGACTCATCCACATTGGTGAAGATGAAGGAGACGGTGTCCGGTGCGGACGCAGGACCTACCGTGAAATCAAGCCAGTGTTTCGCTTCCTCCGAATAGAAGCAGGCATGCACCGCCTTTCGCTCCTCGAGCGCCTGCTGACAATAAGGAAACCAGACATTGCTCAGAGAGTACAGTTCCAGAAACTCGTGATCAATCAGTTCTTCTCTCTGAAGCCCCGCTATATTGCAGTACGCGTCATTGACATATATATACCGCGTATTCACCACCCGGCTGCGCGAGGAATCAAACAAAACCCGGAACACCGCATAGGGCGCCGGGATATCTTCTGACAGTCTGAGCCTGATACAATTATGCTGAATTTCACCTGATGCCATTTTTTTCAGATACAGAGTATCCTTCCATTCACCTTTCTTTCCGATACGGACTCCGGAAGATCCGATCCGGTTCCGTCTTTCAAAATGCATTCCGTTCGCGGGTGCTCTGCCGACACCGCAATCTGCAAAGGAATAACAATATCAGTATACCACGAATACATTTCGAGAAAAATAAAGTCAGAAAAATTAAGTAGATCCGGAACGGTCCGGAACGCACCGGCCGTCTCCAAGTTTTACTTGTAAAAGAGTGCGGCATGGCATAAAATACGCATAGGGTTTTCACAATGAAAAGGAGGACAAAGTCATGGCATATGTGATCTCTGATGAGTGCGTCAGCTGCGGAACCTGCGCGGAGAACTGCCCGGTCGGCGCGATCTCCGAGGGTGAATCTCATTACGAAATCAACCCGGATGAGTGCGTTGATTGCGGAACCTGCGCGGAAGGATGTCCGACAGGCGCCATCTCCCAGCAGTAAAAGCGGGACAAAAACGCTGCCGCGTGTCTGAATTGCCAGACATGCGGCAGCGTTTTTCGATACCCGAAACCCGGGGCAGCCCCGTGATCTTCCCGGAAGACGCGATTCAGCTGCAGCGCTGCGGCGTTCCGGGATGCCGGCGGCTTACGCCTCCGTCCAGCCGGGCGCTGTCCCGAGCCCGAAGGCGTCGTGAACGGCGCGGACGGCCCGTTCGCCGTCTGCACGGTCAATGAGGACGGTCATCCGGATCTCCGATGTAGTGATCATATCGATATTGATCCCCTCGTTGTAAAGCGCCTCGAAGAGCTTCGCGGCGCAGCCGGCGTTGCCGATGAGGCCGGCCCCGACCGCCGTCAGCTTCGCCTTGCTGCGGTTCAGATCAAGGCGCTGGAACTTCAGCCGCTTCTGGTTATCTTCCAGCAGCTGCATTGTCCGGTCCGCGTCCGGATCCGCCACGGTGAAGCAGATGTCCTCCAGGCCGTCATGGCCGAAGGACTGAAGGATCAGGTCGATATTGATGCCGGCTTTCGCGAGAAGGCTGAACAGCCGGAAGGCCACGCCCGGTTCATCCCGAAGGCCGATCACGGAGATCCGGTCCGCCGATTCGTCCAGTGTCACGCTGCTGATAATCATCTGTTCCACGTCTCTTTCCTCCCTGACCGTTGTGCCGGCTTCGCCCGTCCCGAGCGAGCGGAGCACCAGCGTGATCCCGTAGCGCTTCGCGAGTTCCACGGAGCGGCTCGTCACCGCCGGATGGCCGGACAGATTGAGTTCCATCAGCTCGTCGTAGGTGAGCTCCTTCACCAGTCTGGCCCCCGGGCAGACCGCCGGATCGGCAGTATAGACGCCGCCTTTTTCCGTGTAGATCTCACAGGTATCCGCTTTCAGCGCGTAGGAGAGTGCCACAGCGGTGGCGTCCGCGCCGCCCGGTCCCAGTGTCGCCACGTCTCCGTAGCGGTTGATTCCCTGGCCTCCGGTCACGATGACAACCCGGCGGTCCTCCAGCTCGTGAAGGATTCTCGTCGTGTCGATGCTCCGGATCCGTGAGCTACCGTAGCCGCCGATCGTCACGGTCTCCGTTTGAAACGCATTGAGCGAAACCGCCCGTATCCCGATGGCGTCCAGCGCGATGGCCATCAGGGAGGCGGTTCTCTGCTGGTCTGTCGCGAGCAGCATATCCCGCTCGCGTTTCGGCGGCTTCGGATTCAGCGCCGCGGCCTCCCTTTCCAGTGCTTCCGCCGCATCGGAAGAGGATGAGAGGATCACCACCACATCGTCGCCCGTGCGGTAATCCTCCGCGCACTGCGCCGCAGCCGCCATCATCTGCTCCGGCGTTCCGACGGCGGAGCCGTCATATTTCTTCACTCTGATCATAGATGTCCGTCCTCAAAAAAAAGAGCCGGCGCGTCCGCCCGGACGCGCCTTTTCTTCACGGCTTGATCCCGCCGTTTTCACTCCTGCTCTTCCTTCTTGCCGCGCCGGAACCACTTGATCACGCGCTGATCGGACGCCGCGAGATCCCGGAACTCCTTCTCGGCCAGTTTTCTCGTGACGAAGCTGAACTCGCCTCTGTATTTCTCAAGATGACGGGTATGCTTGATCGCGCCGAAGGTGTTGACCGCCTCTGCCTCCGTCCCTCTGTAGCGGACGAAGAACGGACGCTCCACCTCGTCAACCGGCATCAGCGTGCAGGGTTCTGCGCTGTAGTCGGCGGCAATCACCCGGCCCGTATGGCGCACGCAGTCGATCACATCGCCCACCACCGCGCTGGCGGTCGGCAGGGAGCCCGCGCCGGAGCCGTAATACATCGTGGTGCCGACTGCATTTCCCTTCACCATCACGGCGTTCATCACGCCGTCGCAGGTCGTCAGCGGGTTTTCCTGTCCGATGACCATCGGCGCGACCAGTGCCCAGATGCCGTGCTTCTCGCGGCGGGATGTCGCCAGCAGTTTAATCCGGCAGTTCATCGTCTTGGCGTAGTCGATATCGGCCTCGTCCACCTTCGTGATGCCCTCGGTCAGGATATCCTTGTAGGAGATATGGCACCCGTAGGCCAGAGAGGACAGGATCGCGATTTTCCGGCAGGCGTCATATCCCTCGATGTCCGCCTCCGGATGCAGCTCAGCATAGCCCTTCTGCTGCGCCTCCCGGAGCGCGGTGTCGAAATCCTTGCCGTCATTCGTCATGTTGGTCAGGATATAGTTCGTGGTGCCGTTGAGGATGCCGGTGACCTCCTCGATCTCCTCACCGGTCAGTGACTCGTTCAGCGTCCGGATGATCGGGATGCCGCCGCCGCAGCTCGCCTCGAAGAGGTAGTTGGCGTCGTGCTCGCGCGCAATCCGGCGAAGCTCGACGCCATGCTCGGCGACCAGCTCCTTGTTGGACGTGCAGACGCTCTTCCCCGCCATCAGCAGCTGCTTCGTGAACTCATAGGAAGGTCTTAGACCGCCCATCGTCTCGACGACGACCGTGATCTCCGGATCGTTCAGAATGTCGTTGAAATCATGCGTCAGGATCTTCCCGATCGGCGTGCCCGGGAACTCTCTTAAGTCCAGCGCCCGCTTCACCTCCACCGGCTCGCCGACACGCCGCGCGATCGCATCCGCGTTCATCATCAGAACGCGGACAACGCCGGACCCGACGGTACCGCAGCCCATCACTGCTGTCTTTGCCATGTCGAACGTCTCCTTTCCCGGATCATCTGTTCTCCGGTTTGTCAGTCTGATCGGTATTGCCGAGGGCCGTCCATCTCAGGTACGCGTTGATGAACGGATCGATGTCCCCGTCCAGCACCTTCTGCGCGTTGGTCTGCTCCTCACCTGTCCGCAGATCCTTGATCAGCTGATACGGCTGCAGGAAATACGAACGGATCTGGTTTCCCCACGCGATCTCCGTCACCTTGCCGCGGATGTCGTCGAGCTTTTCGGCGTTCTGCTGTTTCTTCAGCATGAACAGCTTGATCTTCAGCTCCTGGAACGCCTTGTCCTTGTTCTGGAACTGGGACCGCTCGTTCTGGCACGTCACGACGATTCCGGTCGGGAAATGCGTGATCCGGATCGCGGAGGACGTCTTGTTGATATGCTGGCCGCCCGCTCCGGAGGAACGGTAGGTATCGATCCGGATATCCTTCGGATCGATCTCGATGTCGAGATCCTCCTCGATATCCGGCATCACCTCGCAGGCTGCGAAGGACGTCTGCCGCTTTCCGTTGGCGTTGAACGGCGAGATGCGCACCAGCCGGTGCACGCCGTGCTCGGATTTGAGCAGGCCGTAGGCGTTTTCTCCGTTCACCTGGAAGGTGACGGACTTCAGCCCGGCCTCATCGCCCTCGAGCTGGTCGAGAACTTCCACCTGGAAGCCGTGCGCTTCCGCCCAGCGCGTGTACATCCGGTACAGCATGCCGGTCCAGTCCATGGCCTCGGTGCCGCCGGTTCCGGCATGAAGCGTGACGATGGCGTTGCATCCGTCATATTCGCCGGACAGCAGCGTCTTCATGCGCAGCGCGTCGAATTTCTGTTTGAAGTCGTCGAACATCTCCTGAACCTCCGGCACCAGCGACGGGTCCGGCTCCTCGTCGGCCATCGCGATCATATCCCGGATGTCATTTCGGTTCTCGACCAGATTGTTGTATCCGTTCACATCTTCCTTCAGGGAGGCGAGCTGCTTCATCTTTCTCTGCGCCTCTTCCGGATTGTCCCAGATGTGCGGATCTTCCATCTCTCTGTTTAATTCCTGAATGCGTTTCTCTTTGACAGCGAGGTCAAAGTGAATCCCTCATTTCAACTAATGGCTTGTCGTAGGTATTCAGCTCGAGTCTGATCGGATCTAACTCTACCAATAGTCTCACCCTCTTTCTTCCGAGGCGGCTTTCCGCCTCTCAAACAAAACAATTTGCGGCCGTTCCGTCTCCTCCGCGTAACTCAGGCCGGGACGGACGTGCCGAGGCTGCTCAGCTCTTAACTATACAGGAAACTGAATCGCTGCGCAAGGCTGAATCGGATCCGGGCGGCATCAGCGCGACAGCAGCGAATCGGTCAGTCTCGCGAACTCCTCAAGCGACAGCTTCTCGCCCCGGACGTCCGGAGAGAGTCCTGCCGCCATGAGCGCTCTGGCTGCGTCCTCCTTCGTGAAAACGTATCCTTTTCCGTCCGTTTTCTTAAGGAAAGGCCCGAAGCCCGCGATGCCGTTGGTCAGCTTCTTTCTCCTCTGGTTAAAGGAGGCGCGGATCACTTCGAAGAGAAGCGTCTCATTCGTCACGCTGGCCGGCGGCTTCGGATAGCGCTTCAGATGCACGACCGCGCTGTCCACGCCCGGCTGCGGCATAAAGGATGAGGGATGCACGATCCGGACCACCTCCGGGCGTGCGAAATACTGAACCGACAGCGAGAGCGCGCCGTATTCCTTCGACCCCGGCTGCGCCTGCATCCGGTCGGCCACCTCTTTCTGGACCATGCACGTGACGCTCTCGATGGGCGCACCGCTCTCGAACAGCTTCATGATGATCGGAGTCGTGATGTAGTAGGGAAGGTTCGCCACCACCTTGACCGGGCGCCCTTCATACCGGTCACGGACAAGCGCCTCCAGATCCATCTTTAAAATATCGCCGTTCACGACCTCGACGTTGTTCCAGCCCATCAGCGTATCCTCAAGAACAGGGAGCAGCGTCCGGTCGATCTCCACCGCCACCACTTTCCCGGCCGAAAACGCGAGATACTGGGTCAGTGTGCCGATCCCGGGCCCGATCTCGAGAACACCGTCCGACTCCGTAAGGCCGGCCGCCCGAACCGTCTCCTCCAGCACATCCGCATCAACCAGAAAGTTCTGGCCGTACTTTTTCCGTGCCGTGATGCCATGGCTGCGCAGCACGGCGGCGGTGTGTACGGGGCTGCCCAGATAAGGCTGTTTCTTCATGCCGTCTGTCCTTCCTTCTCCGGTCCGCCGGAGATACGATTGTATGAGGATGGCCCGCTCGTGAAATCTGAGATTTCAGAAGCGGGCCATCCGTCCGGAGCATCGCTCCGTCAGAAATTGAAATCCTTCTCATGGAGAACGATCAGGCCGTCCTCCTTATCCGCTCCCTTTCCGAAGCGGAATTTTCTTCCGGACCGGTCGATCGCCCGATCCAGCATGTCGCGCACCCGGCCCACCGTGACCGGCTCGGCGTCCTTCTGGTTATCGCCGATCATCGTGTACAGCGCAAGCGTCGCCATCTCGTCCAGCTTGTATCCGTTCTCCTTCGCGTACACCTTGCCGAAGCCGACCAGTTCGTCGTTGGTGAAGACGGGAACCGTGATGCGGCTGGTGAATTTCGCGGCGAAATCAGGATGATTGCTGAACAGCCGCCGGAGATCCTGCTTCTCGTCCTCGAGGATCACCACCAGATCGTCGGTCCGGAACTCCATCGCCTTGCCAAGCCGCTCGACCGCCTCGTCGCTCAGCGCGCCGGCCGCCTCGATCAGAAGGAATCCGCCCGCAAGCTTCTTCACAACCGCCGCCGGATCCTTTTTGTTAAATGCATCCGACACGATCTTTCCGACCTTGGCCGCCTCGATATGAAGATCAAGGCAGATCGAGAGGATCAGCGCGTCCGCGAGACGCGTCTTCCCGGAGCCCGGCCGTCCCATGATCGCGATGTTGCCGCTGCGGGAGGTCTTGTCTCCGCTGTGATTGTGCACATCCGCGAGCGCGGATGTCGCCTGGTAGTCGATACCCGGAATCTTCGCGAAATAGGAAAACGCCTTCGCCTCCGCCGCGGTGAATTTCCGTCCCTCGACCGGCACCTTCTCAAGCTCGTCCGGATCGTCGGAAATCTCGTAACGGGCCGCCGCCGGATCCTTTACCGGCGCGAGGTTCATCAGCTGCTCCCGGCTCGTCTCCTCAGGCGGCACGGCATCCTCCGCAGACGCCGTCTCCCCGTATTCCTTCAGAAGCTCCTCGTCCGCCTCGGCTCCGCCTTCCTCGTCCTGCTCCGCGAACACCGCCGCCGTAGAGGGTACGGAATCTTCTCCGTCGAAAATCGAATCCAGTTCCTCAGAGAGACTTGCCGCAGCGGTCCGGCCGCTTTCCTGCGGCTCTCTCACCGGTGTTTCCGCTCCGTCTTCCCCGATCGTCCCGTTTTCCTCCGGCTGCGCCGGTTCCGGTCCGGCTTCGCCGTTCTCTTTCTCACCGGACCCGGCCGCTTCCGCAGTCTCCCCGTCCTTCTCCGTATCGTCTCCGTCTCCGGACGTACGGACGCTTTCCGCCTTCCCGTCTGCCGTCCGGCCGATGCCGGCCAGCGCGTTCGCGACGGTCTCGCCTGCGGCCTCCTCCGGGCTCCGGATCGGCTTCTCCTCCGCTTCGCCGGCTTCCTGCCTGCGGCGCTCGCGCCTCTCGGCGAGAATCTTTTCGATCTCCTCCTGGAAATGGAATTCTCTTGTCAGCCCCAGCGACTCATCCGTCTCACGGCTGAGTACTGTGCCGGTTTCGTCCTTCTCCGACTGCCCGTCCTTCTCCGTCTCACCCGGCGCTGTCTCCGCTTCCGCGGCCGTTTCTCCGGATTCCGGCTCCGCGCCTGTCCCGGGCGCATCTGACCCGGAGTCTGCTTCTTTCCGGTCATCATCGCGCTCAGCCGGTTCCGCTTTCGGACGCTCTTCCGAGTCTTCACCGTGCTCAGCCGTTTCCGGTCTTTCTCCCCGGTCGTCCTCATGCTCAGCCGCTTCCGTTTCCGGACTCTCTTCCGTGCCTTCGCTGTGCTCAGCCGCTTCCGCCGCAGCGCTTTCCGTCCGGGTGTCACCGATCACAGCCGCCGGACCGGCTGCCACGACCGGTTCCTCCGGCATCTCTTCCTGATCGAGCCGTTCGAGCAGATCCTCCTCGTCCTCCTCGGACGCGTGCCGTGCGGCGGACGCCGCGGCCGCTTCCGCCGCGTCCGTCACCGCCGGTTCAGCGGCTGCCTCGGCGACCTGCTTTACGGCTTCCGCTTCCTTCTCGGCCTCAGCCGCCGCCTGCCGTTCGCGCGACTCCTCATCCGGGTCCTTGATACCAGCCGCCCTCGCGGCCTCGCGTACCTGCTCCGTAAAGCTCTTCGCCGTGGACGCCGGCTCCGCAGGCGCCGTCTCCTCCGTTTTGTCCTCTTCGGCTTCCGGCGTGCCGGCAGCCGTTTCCGGTCCGTCGTCCGGAGTATGCACCACGGTATCCGTCAGCTCGTAATGTCCGGAAGCGACCTCACTGGCGAATTCGCCCGCCGTCTCCGCGAACAGCTTCTCGAGATCGAGGGTATCCGGCTTTTCTTCGTCCAGCGCGCGGTCGATCGCGTCGTCCTGCGCCTCTTCCCGTGACTTCGGCGTCTCCTTTTTTCCGAACACGCGCGTCAGTCTCTTCGCGACCGAAGACGCGTTCTCTTCGGCCTCCTGCTCCAGCTTTCTGACCTCTCCTCCGTCAGACTTCACCGCGGCAGCCAGCGCCTCCGCGTCCACGGCAGGCTCCGCCTCCTTCGCGTCAGCCTCAGACGGCTCCGCCGGCTCCGGCTGCGCGGCCGTATCGATCGGAAGCGGGGCGTGCGTCGTTCCCGGCTCCGCCGCGATCTTCATGTCCGCGTCCTCGTCCTCCGCGTCGTCCACCGGTCTGATGCCGGAAAATACGGCCCGGATGCTGCCTAGCAGACGGTGCTGCAGCTTCTCGCTTCCGCTCTTTTCCTTCTTCTTCGTCTCCTCACCGCTGTGAGCCGCCTTCAGCTCCATCACGTTCCGGTCTCCGATGGCGGAACCGGCCGCCTCATCCATCTTCGTGATGGCTTCCTCCGCCGAGACCTTCGGCTTCTCCTCTTCCTCATCCTCGGCGGCATCCACCGCCTTCTCCACGGTCTCCATGCCGTTCAGCACGACCGGTTCCTCCGCGGGCTGCTGCTCCTCCGTCACGAGCGCGGCCTTCTCCTCAGCCTGACGCCGGACCGCCGCGTCGTACTTGATCTGCTGGGACGGGGTCAGGGAATCGAGCTGCATTTTCAGCTCCATCGCCTTTGTGACGTACTTTCCCTCGGAAAACCAGAGAATCATGTCATCGCATTCCTCGATGCATTTCTCCTTCTGGCCGTTCCTCAGATAAAGCTTCGCGAGCTCATAAGCCCAGCGCTCGGTGTATTCGTGGTTCTTGTATTCCCGAAGGACCTGAATCTGGTCGTCGAGCGGGGCCTTTTCCGCGCGAAGCAGCTTGTATTTCAGAATATAGCGGGACGTGTCGTTGGGCGAGTTCTGCTCGAACTCATTGAGGAACTTTTTCGCCTCGTCGAAGTCTCCCGTCCGGATATCCAGCTCGCAGATCCGGTAGAGCACCGTCTTGCTGGAGGCGGAGCGCCGGTAAGCGTACTTCATGACGCGGAGGCTCTCCTCGTACCTGTGATTCGCCTCGTAGATCTCGCCGATCATCGACAGTGTCCGGACGCTCTTCACATGCCTCCAGTCAATCTCATCAGCCACGTCGGATGCGCCGCGGAAATCGCCGGCCTCCGCCAGCGAATTGATCTGCTCCAGCTTGCTGATATATTCTGCTTTATCCACTTCGTTTACCCCTTTTCCACCTTACCATCGGAAACGGTAGAATTTTCCATAATCATGGAAATTATACAACCATGCCCCTGCTGTGTCACGCCCTATTCGCGCTGCACAGCAAAAATCCCCGATAACCGCGTATGCTTTCGCTCCGCGATATCGGGGATTCTCTGTGAGCGGTCCAAACGGCCGCGGCGTCTCGCTTTTACGCGCCGGGCATCCGGCGTCAGTTGCCTGAGGACTTGTCCGGCAGGAAGGGCCGGACGGACTACGCGAGCGAATGGACTCAGGACGGTCGTGACCGGAGCCGGTGCCTGCACCGAAACAGGGCCTCCCGGCGGAATCATTCGTTCCCGCCCGGAGGCCCCGCCTTCCGTCAGGAGGCATCCCGGCCCCGAAGAGCATTCGGATGCCTGTCCCGGTCAGCGCACCGGATCCAGATGCCAGATATCGTCGACATACTCCCGGATCGTGCGGTCCGAGGAGAACTTGCCGGCCGAGAAGGTATTCATCATCGCCATCTTCGCCCAGCGCGTACGGTCGCGGTACGCCTCCTCCACTTTCCGCTGCGCCTCTGCATAGGCCCGGAAGTCGGCCAGAATGAAATACTTGTCCGGAGCGCCGTAGCGGTTCGTCAGAAGCGAATTGTAGATCGGCCGGAACAGCTCCGTATCCGGGTCGAAGGTTCCGTTGATCATCTGGACCATCACCTTCCGGATCTCTCCGTCGGTGTTGAAGATATAGTTCGGATCATACCCGCCGTTGTGCTCGTAGTTGATCACCTGATCCGAGGAAAGGCCGAAGATGAACGCGTTCTCCCCGCCCACTTCCTGCACAATCTCGACGTTGGCGCCGTCCATGGTGCCCAGCGTCGGCGCGCCGTTCAGCATGAACTTCATGTTGCCGGTGCCGGACGCTTCCTTCGAGGCGGTCGAGATCTGCTCGGATACATCCGCCGCGGCGAAAATGATCTCTCCGTTGCTGACCTTGTAGTCCTCGATGAAGACCACCTTCAGCTTGCCCTTCAGATCCGGGTCGTTGTTGACGCTGGCCGCCACCGAGTTGATCAGCTTGATGATCAGCTTCGCGATCTCGTAGCCGGCCGACGCCTTGGCGCCGAAAATGAAGGTTCTCGGATAGAAGTCCATCTCCGGGTGTTCCTTCAGCTGATTCCGGAGGTACATCACATGCATGATGTTGAGCAGCTGGCGCTTGTACTCATGCAGCCGCTTGACCTGCACATCGAAGATGGAATTGGGGTCGATCTCCACGCCGTTGTGCTCAAGCACATACGCCGCGAGGCGCTGCTTGTTCCTGTACTTGATGTTCATGAACTCCTGCTGCGCCTTCGGATCGTCCACATAGAGCTTCAGCCGGGACAGCTGGGAGAGATCGGTGATCCAGCCGTCGCCGATCTTGTCGGTGATCCATTTCGCCAGCTCCGGATTGCCGTGGAGCAGGAAGCGCCGCTGGGTGATGCCGTTCGTCTTGTTGTTGAACTTCTCCGGCATCATCTCGTAGAAATCCTTCAGCACGTCCTTCTTCAGGATCTCCGTGTGAAGCGCGGCTACACCGTTTACGCTGTGGCTTCCGACAATCGCCAGATAGGCCATCCGCACCTGACCGTCATAGATGATCGCCATATTGCGGATCTTGTCGGGGTTGTTCGGATACCGCTCCTGAATCTCGCAGAGGAAGCGGCGGTTGATCTCTTCCGTGATCTGATAAATCCGGGGAAGCAGGCGCGAGAAAAGATCGATGGGCCATTTCTCCAGCGCTTCCGCCATAATCGTGTGGTTCGTATAGGCGCAGGTCCGCGTCGTAAGATTCCACGCCTGATCCCAGCCGTAGCCGTACTCATCCATCAGCAGGCGCATCAGTTCCGGAATCGCCACGGTCGGATGCGTGTCATTGAGCTGGAAAGCCACTTTGTCCGGAAGGTTGTCCAGCGTGCCGTACATGCCGAGATGCTTCTCAAGCGCCTCCTGCACGGAAGCGGAGATGAAGAAGTACTGCTGCTTCAGCCGGAGCTCCTTGCCGGCCATATGGTTGTCGTTCGGGTAGAGCACCTCTGTGATGGTGCGGGCGAGATTGTCCTGCTCCACCGCCTTCTCGTACTCGCCCCGGTCAAAGGAAGCCAGCTCAAAGCGGTTGATCGCTTCCGCGTCCCAGATCCGAAGCGCGTCGACGACGCCGTTCTTGTAGCCGACGACCGGAATATCGTACGGGACGGCACGGACCGAGGAATAATTCTCGTAGATGAAACGGTTGCGGCCGGTCGCGGGATCATACTCGATGCGGGTGTTGCCGCCGAAGCGGACCTCCTTCGCATGCTCCGGGCGCTTCAGCTCGAACGGGTAGCCGTTCTTCAGCCAGTTGTCCGGCACTTCCTTCTGATAGCCGTTCTCGATCTTCTGTCTGAACATCCCGTAGTGGTAGCGGATGCCGCAGCCGTAGGCGTGGTAGCCGCCGGTGGCCAGCGAATCCATGAAGCAGGCGGCCAGCCGGCCGAGTCCACCGTTGCCCAGCGCCGGGTCCGGCTCCTGATCCTCGATCGCGTTGATATCGAGGCCCAGCTCGTCCAGCGCTTCCTTCACATCCTCGTATTCCCCGAGGTTGAGCAGATTGTTGCCCAGCGCCCGGCCGATCAGGAATTCCATCGAAAGGTAGTAGACGATCTTGTTCTTCTGCTCCCCGAACCGCTTGCAGGAATCCATCCACTGGTTGATGATCGTATCCTCGATGACGTCCGCCACTGCCTGAAAGATCTGCTCCTGACTCGCGTACTGCAGATCCGTACGGTAAAGCTTCCTGACGTTGGTCTTCACGTCCTCGATAAACCGCTCCTTGTCGAATCCCTTCAGCTTCTTCGTCGTGCTCAAATGCTGTGCCTCCTTTATTTTGTATCCCCGGATTTCCGGAAAACGGCAGCCCCGCCGAAGCGGCGGAGCCGTCGGTCCGCTCACTGTTTTACGACGCCCAGCGTCACAGGCTCGCCGTTGATTGTCCAGTCCTTCACATAGCCTTCCGGCTCGCCGAATCCGATCCCGTCGGCCAGCACATCGCGGCAGATCTGCCCGCGGTTGCGCTCCATGACCTTCTGCAGCTTCTCGTTTCCGGCCGCGCTGACGCGGATTCGGTCCATCACCTCGAAGCCTGCTTCCTTGCGCATCGTCTGGATCTTGGAGATCAGCTCGCGCACGAAGCCCTCCTCGATCAGCTCCGGCGTCAGGTGCTTGTCCAGCACCACCGTCAGATTTCCGGAGGTCATCGCCTCGAAGCCTTCCTTTTTCTGCGTCTCGATCAGCAGATTGTCTTTGGAAACCTCCGTCTCCGCGCCATCGATCACGAGCGTCACGGTATCCTTCGTCCGCAGCTCCCGTTCCGCCTCCGCGGGATCCAGCTTCCGGATCGCGCCGATCACGACGCCCTTCTGCTCCTTCGGGAAATTCCGCCCGATCGCGGCAAAATCCGGTTTGATGGAAATGCCCGCGAATTCGCTCACGTCATCCCGGAACTCAAGGCTCTTCACATTCAGCTCGTCCAGGATGATCGCCTGATCGTACGTGGACACCTCATAGGGCGCCTTGATGTACATCCGGCCGATCGGCTGACGGTTCTTGATACCGCTGCTGTTCCGGACCGCACGCCCGAGGACCACGATGTCGAGGACATGCTTCATCCGCTCCTCGAGATCACGGTCGATCCGGCTCTGATCCGCCACAGGATAATCGCAGAGATGGATGCTCTCCTTCGCGTCCTTCTCGACAGTGCGGACCAGGTTCTGGTAGATCTCCTCCGTCATGAACGGGATCATCGGCGCGGCGAGAAGGATCGTCGTCTTCAGGCAGGTGTAGAGCGTCTCATAGGCGTTGATCTTGTCCTGCTCCATGCCGTGAGCCCAGAAGCGGCTGCGGCTGCGGCGGACATACCAGTTGGAAAGATCATCCACAAAATCCTGCAGCGCCTTGCCGGCTTCGGTCGGCCGGTAGGCCGCCATGTATTTGTCAACGGTCCCGATCGTCGAGTTGAGCCTGGAGAGGATCCAGCGGTCCATCACGCTCAGCGTCGCGTCGTCCGCCTTGTACTTCGTCGCGTCGAACTGATCAATGTTCGCGTACAGCACGTAGAACGCATAGGTGTTCCACAGCGTGCCGAGGAACTTTCTCTGTCCCTCCTGCACGGCCTTGCCGTAGAACCGGCTCGGAAGCCAGGGGGCCGAGCTGGTGAGGAAATACCATCGGATCGCGTCCGCTCCATATTTGCCGAGCGCGTCCATCGGGTCGACGGCATTTCCCTTCGACTTCGACATCTTCTGTCCGTTCTCGTCCTGAACAAGGCCCATGATGATGCAGTTCTTAAACGCCGGCTCATTAAAGAGCAGCGTCGAAATCGCATGCAGCGAGTAGAACCATCCGCGGGTCTGGTCCACCGCCTCGGAGATGAAGCTCGCCGGGAACTGCTTTTTGAACAGCTCCTGATTCTCAAACGGATAGTGAAGCTGGGCGAAGGGCATTGAGCCGGAATCAAACCAGCAGTCGATCACCTCGGGCACCCGGTGCATCTTGCCGCCGCAGTGCGGGCAGGTGATCGTGACCTGATCGACATAGGGCTTGTGAAGCTCGATCCCGTCCGGGCAGTTGTCCGCCTTCTCCTTCAGTTCACTGATAGAGCCGATGGGCATCTTCTCTCCGCAGTCATCGCAGACCCAGATATTGAGCGGCGTGCCCCAGTAGCGGTTTCTTGAAAGCGCCCAGTCCTGGACGTTCTCAAGCCAGTCCCCGAACCGTCCCTTTCCGATGGAAGCCGGAATCCAGTTGATCAGGCTGTTGTTGCGGATCAGGTCATCCTTCACTTCCGTCATCCGGATAAACCAGGACTCTCGTGCATAGTAGAGGAGCGGCGTGTCGCAGCGCCAGCAGTACGGGTAGTCATGCTCGAATTTCGGCGCGGAGAACAGCTTGCCGGATTTCTCCAGATCCTTCAGTACCTCCGGATCGGCGCTCACGGCGCCGGCCCTGATCTCCTTCTCGGAGGGCTTCGCGCGCATACCCGCGAACGGTGTCTCCTCCGTCATCTCGCCCTTCTCGTTGACGAACTTCACCAGCGGCAGATCGTACTTTTTACCGATCCGGTTATCATCCTCGCCGAAGGC
This sequence comes from Chordicoccus furentiruminis, assembly GCF_019355395.1. Lineage (GTDB taxonomy): Bacteria > Bacillota > Clostridia > Lachnospirales > Lachnospiraceae > Chordicoccus > Chordicoccus furentiruminis. Next base: position 2,087,398 of record NZ_CP048829.1, on the reverse strand, counting down.
CGGCGCGATATGGACGATGCCGGTGCCGTCCGTCATCGTGACATAGGAATCGACCATCACATAGAAACCCTTGCGGTGCTGTGCGTCCGCCTTCTTCTTCGCGCACTCATAGAGCGGCTCGTACTCCACGTACTCAAGCTCCGTTCCCTTCCATGAAGCGAGGATCTCGGGCTTCTTCTCCCCGTCGAGATTTCCGAGCACCGTATCGGTCAGCGCCCGCGCCATAATATAGGTATAGCCGTCGGCCGCCTTCACCTTGACGTACTCATCGTCCGGATTGACGCAGAGCGCCACGTTGGAGGGAAGCGTCCAGGGCGTCGTTGTCCAGGCGAGGAAGTAGACCTCCCCGTCCTTCGTCAGATCGTTCGGCACGTCCTGCTTCGTGGCGCGGTCGTAGGTATAACCGGTCAGGCGGAAGCGGACGATGGCGGAACGTTCCTTCACCGTCTTATAGCCCTGCGCCACCTCGTGGCTGGAAAGCGGCGTACCGCAGCGCGGACAGTATGGAACGATTTTGTATCCCTCGTACAGAAGGCCCTTGTTGTAGATTTCCTTCAGCGCCCACCACTCGGACTCGATATAGTCATTATGATACGTGACATACGGATGATCCATATCCGCCCAGAATCCGACCGTGTCGGAGAAGGTGCGCCACATGCCTTCATATTTCCAGACGGATTCCTTGCATTTCTTAATGAAGGGTTCCACCCCGTACTGCTCGATCTGCTCCTTGCCGTCCAGGCCAAGCTGCTTCTCCACCTCGATCTCGACCGGAAGGCCGTGGGTATCCCATCCGGCCTTCCGCGGGACCTGCTCGCCCTTCATCGCGTGATAGCGCGGAATCGTATCCTTGATAACACGGGTCAGAACATGCCCGATATGCGGCTTGCCGTTGGCGGTCGGCGGGCCGTCATAGAACATATAGGTGGGGCATCCTTCCCGCTCCTCGATACTTTTGTTGAAGATGTCGTGGTCTTTCCAGAACCGGACCGTCTCCTTCTCCCGATCGACGAAATTCATGTCCGTATCGACTTTTTTGTACATGACTGGTACCTTTCTTCCTGCTTCTTTTTCTGACGGGCGGGTTTTCTCTTCACCCGCTCCGCTGATGAGCCGGCGGCCTGACGGCCTTCCGCCTGTCCGCTTTTCCCGGTGCAGAGGCGCCGCACGCTCCGGTTCATGCCGCGCAGTCTTCACTTGAATCCTGCAACTCAGTATTCTACAGACTGCCGCAAGCGCGTGTCAAGAGAAACGCCCGGCCGCGGCCGGTTTCCATGAAATCGATTGCAGTCCGCCGAAAAAACGGCCGCCGGACCGATTCATGAAGTTCGGCTGGTGTCCGGCCGGGCGGATCATCCGGACGGATCATGTTCACCGGTCCGATTGGTGTCCGGCCGGTTTTCTCCGGGACGCGGGGAGGGCGGCCGCGCCTCCCGCGGCCGCCCTCCCCGGCGTTCCGATTCTCTTTCTCTGTTCTCAGCTGTGGAAATACCAGTTCGCCCCGATCTGCGTGGCGTCTCCGTTCGCATCGGAGTTGGCGATCCCGGTGCAGTCCGTGTTCCGGACGCCTCCCACCAGACAGTCGTTGACCGCCTGGCGCACAAAGTCGGGCACATTGCCGCCAAGACGCGTGGCGTAATCCGTCGCATACTGTCCCGGGGCGCTCAGCTGGGCCAGCGCGGTGGTGCCGTATCCGCCGTAGTTGCTGTCCGCCCGGTTCATTGCCGTCGAGATCACGGCCAGCGCGCCGTCATAGGAGGTATCATCCTCCGCGGCCACAATGGCATAAATCTTCTCCAGCTCTTCCCTTGAGTAGCCGGCCGCTCCGCTGTCGCTCCTCGCGTCCGTGGTCTCGCCGGAGGCGGTGTATGTCTCTTCCGAATCCGGATCCGCCTCTTCCGGAATATCATCCGATTCCGGCTGTGCGCCAGCTTCCTCTGTCTGATCCGTCTGATCTGTCTCCGCCGCGGTCAGCACCTCTCCGGACACACCGGCTTCAGACGGTTCGCTCTCCTCCGGCTGACTGACGGAAGCCGCCGCATCCGTGCTCTCCGCGCTTTCGGATGCCGTCTCCGCTGTGCCCGCTGTGCTCTCGGATGCCGCCTCAGCCGTGCCCGCTGTGCTCCCGGATGCTGTCTCCGTTGTGCTCGCGGACGCTGTCTCCGCTGTGCTCTCTCCGGACTGCTGCACCGTCACCTCGCCCTGCTCATGGAGGCCGGAAACCGTGTCATACTTCGTGAGGTCATACTGGTCGATGATCGCACGGATCTTGTCCTGGTACTGCGGATCGGTGGCGTAGCCCCTGAGTCCCACGGAGATCACGGTATTGACGTCCGTCACGCCGCGAAGCTCCGGATGAAGGCCGATCTTGAAGGCCGCGTAATCCATCATGCAGGACTCGATGTCCTCGTATGTCCGCATGGATTCGAAGCCCCACGACGTACCGCTCCCTGTGTACTGAGGCACCAGCCGGCTGACGGAGCCTCCCGTCCAGGGACTGATCCAGCGGCTGTTCAGCAGTTCGGCGTTCATACCCAGCACGTTGTTGTCCGACGCCTGCACGCTGGCCGCCGAGCCGCCGAAGGCGTTCCATCCGGATTCCTGAATCGCCTGGGCAATCAGGACGGACCGGCAGAATCCGTAAGCGTTCCACTCCTTCTCCGAAGCTGCCGCATACGCCTCGATGATCTTCTCCTGCGCCGCCGCGTCTCCTTCGTAAGCCGACCGTCCTTCCGCCACCAGTGAGGACGCCTGCGTCGTGTCTCCGCCGCTCACTGTCACGGTCTCTGGACGGGTGTCGTTCAGAATCCGGACCGCCCAGCACGCCTTGTCCGTATTGACCTTTGAGATGATGATGCCCGTGGTGGAGGAGCTCGCGTTGATCGCCATCCCGTTTCCGATCGACATCAGAACATGATAAACGGCTCCGTCCCGGGCATAGAAGATCAGATCGCCCGGCTCCGCCTCGGAAACCGGTATCTTCACGCCGACTTCCGCCTGCTCATAGGAGCAGCGGGGCAGTTCGATGCCGAAATGACGATAGATCTGCATGGTGAAGCCGGAGCAGTCCGTCCCGTTTGTCAGCGACTCTCCACCCCAGACATAAGGATTGCCGAGGAACTGCATTGCATAGCTGACGATCGACTGACGGTCCGCGCTGGCCGTGTCGAGGCCGCCGATCAGATTGACGACCGGCTTTGTCGTATAAAGCGAATAGCGGTACGCCGCGTTGTCCAGCGCGTTCACCTTCAGAACGGCCAGCTTCATCCTGTCCTCTCCGGCGGACTTGACGATCCGGTTCACGTCCTGGCCGCTGGTGATATCGCCTTTCCGCACGAAGCCCCTGACATCGCCGGACTCCACGAAGATCCAGTCTTCGTTCTCATCGTCGATGATGAAGCAGAGACTGCCCGCCGTCATCGTTCCGACAACGCGCGTACCGGTCCCCTTGCCTTCATAAAGATTGATCACCGTTCCGGCTTTTCCCGCAGCCAGCGCGTACTTCTTCGGAATCTGCCGGAAACCGGCGTTCAGGGCGAGCTGACGCTGCACCGCCGAAGCGAGATAGCTTCCGGAGTAATACGCGCGCCCGGACGAGCGGGGGTTCGAGGCTGTGCGGCGCTGCGCCTCGGCCTTTTTCTTCGCCTCTTCCTCAGCTTTCTTCTTTGCTTCCTCTTCGGCCTTCTTCTTCGCCTCTTCCTCAGCCTTCTTCTTTGCTTCCTCTTCGGCCTTCTTCTTCGCCTCTTCCTCAGCTTTCTTCTTCGCCTCTTCCTCGGCTTTCTTCTTCGCCTCTTCTTCGGCTTTCTTCTTCGCCTCTTCCTCGGCTTTCTTCTTCGCCTCTTCCTCGGCTTTCTTCTTCGCCTCTTCCTCGGCTTTCTTCTTCGCCTCTTCCTCGGCTTTCTTCTTCGCTTCTTCCTCGGCCTTCTTCTCCGCCTCTTCATCCGAATCCGTCTTTCCGGAATCCGGGTCTGTCTTTCCGGAGTCCGGATCATCCGAGTCAGTCGTCCCTGAGCCCGGATCCGTCTTTCCGGAGTCCGGATCAGCCGGGTCAGTCGTCCCTGAACCCGGATCCGTCTTTCCGGAGTCCGGATCAGCCGGGTCAGTCGTCCCTGAGCCCGGATCCGTCTTTCCGGAATCCGGATCGGCTGGGTTCTCCGGGGAACCGCTCTGGCTTCCGCTCTCGGAGCCCGTGCCGCCCTGATTCCCGCTCCCGGAGCTGCTCTGATTTCCGCCCTCCATCCCGGATCCGCCTGTCTCCGCGGAGCCGGATGAGGAAGACCCGCCCTCACCGCTGCCGCCGGACGGCGCGGCCGGCTGGTTGTCTTCTGCGGAAGACGGAGCCTGAGCGGCGGGTGCGGCCGGCTCATTCTTCTTATCCGTCTGATCCGCCTGCTGATCCTCAGCTGCCGCATCCTGCGCGGCATCCGCGCCGACCGTCACGGCCGGCGCGGCACAGGCCGTACTGACGGCCGTTCCTCCGATAAGCATTCCGGTCAGCAGGCAGCTGACCAGCTGATTTCTCTTCTTCAAAGCTTCCACTCCCTTTCCGTCTGATCCGTTCCCTTCGTCTGTCTGCTCCGATTATAGCATGGGCATCTCAGGTCGTGTGTGAACATTGATGCGGATATTCTTTTCTGTTCTGCCGCTTCAGGCGTAGATTTGTCTGCTTTTTTCTGATCTTCCGGACGTCCCCCGCGCTGATCAGCCGGGTCGTCCGGATCGCGTAGAACCGCCCGCTCTCCGCTTCTCTGACCCGGATCTTGCTTTTGACAAAACCGTGCCGTTCGCAGAATCCCACAGCGAGATGATTGCGGCCGCTTCCGTCCGCGAACCAGCGGATGACACGGCGCACGTTGCAGTGGCACTGAAAGCAGTGGACCGCCGTGACCTCCCGGTCCGCCATCAGCGCTTCCCGGGTGTCAAACTCCCGCGAGATGAATTTCTCATAGGTCTCGAACCGGAGAAAGATCTCTTCCTCCCTTGTCTTCGGATTCTGGAAGCAGTCGATGGAATCGTTTTTCGCGATCACCTCATCCGGAATCTTCGCAAGGATCCGCGCGGTGTAGGCCGCATCCTCCTTCGCGAAATGAAAGGCGCCGTCCTCCGGAAGCTGCAGAAAAGATACAGCGAAACTAAGCGAACGCCGCACGGACCGGGTCTCGAAGGCGATCGCAAACAGCTTCTGGACGTCCTTGTAGAGAATCGGGCCGGGCAGTCTGCCGAGCATTCCGTAATAGCGGAGATTCCGCTGCAGCTCCGTGAGATCCCCCGGTCCCCAGGTGCAGAACACAGGGTCTTCGCCGCACCATCGGAAAAACGCGTCCGCCGCTTCCGGGAAGGAGCGTCCTCCCGCGAGATCCGCCTCCCTCAGTCCGATGATCCGGCGCGTCTCCGCATGGAGGCGCCGGTACACCCTCGGCCGGATCAGCGCATGAAAGCTGTCAATATACTTCTTTTCCTGTGAGAGCCTGACGGCCCCGATTTCAATGATCTCAAAAGGAAGCGACGCGACCGAGGCGGCCTTGCCGTCCGGGCACTGATTCCATTCAAGATCGAATACAATATAGTTCATCAGTGAATCATTATACGTTCGGAGATAACCGGTTGCAAACGCGGATGGAGATTCCGCACCCCCTCTGTCCGGCTGCCGTAAAGGCTGACTCTTCTTCTATCAAAGCTGCGTTTCCACGAAAATCGAATAGATCGCGCGGATCGCCTTCTCGAAGTCCTCGTTGGCGACGCCGACGATGATGTTGAGCTCGGAGGACCCCTGATCGATCATCCGGATGTTGATCCTTGCGTGGGCCAGAGCGGAAAAGATCCGGGCCGCCGTGCCGCACATCGACTTCATGCCGCGTCCGACGACGGCAATCAGCGCAAGTCCCGACTCGATCTCGACGGAATCCGGCGAGGCGAGCCGGTGGATCGTGGAAACCACCCGCTGCTCCTTATCGAGGAACTCGCTCTCATGCACCACGACGGTCATCGTATCGATGCCGGACGGCATGTGTTCGAACGAAATATCGTTCTCCTCAAACGCCTGGAGCACCTTTCTCCCGAAGCCGATCTCGGAGTTCATCATCGCCTTCGTGATCAGCACCGCACAGAAACCCTTCTTGCCCGCAACGCCCGTGATCGTGTACTTCGGCTTTCTCGCCGTGCTTTCCACAATCCAGGTTCCCTCGTCCTCCGGGCAGTTCGTGTTCCGGATGTTGATCGGGATCCCCTTCGAGCGGACCGGAAAGATCGCGTCCTCGTGAAGAACGGAGGCTCCCATGTAGCTCAGCTCACGGAGCTCACGGTAGGTGATGGTATGGATCGGCGCCGGATCCTTCACGATCCGCGGATCCGTGATGAGAAAGCCCGACACATCGGTCCAGTTCTCATAGATATCCGCCCTCGCCGCACTGGCGACGATGGAGCCCGTGACGTCCGATCCTCCGCGGGAAAACGTCTTCACTTTCCCGTCCTTTCCCTGTCCGTAGAAGCCGGGGATCACCGCGTGCTCCGTCTCCCTGAGCCGTGCGGAGAGCACCTTTTCGGTCTTATAGGCGTTAAGGCCGCCCTCTTCATTGAAGAAAATCACATCGAAAGGATCGATGAAATCAAAGCCGAGATAGGCGGCCATCACGAGGCCGTTCAGGTATTCGCCCCGGGAAGCCGCGTAATCGCGCTCCGGATGCTCCTTCAGATTCTTCCGGATTTCCGCAAATTCCCCGTCGAGAGAGAAGTCCAGCGAAAGACCGGAAATAATGGCGTCATACCGCTCCCTTATGGCATCAAGCTGCGCGTCCAGCTCCCCGCTGCCCGCGGCGGCCAGATCATACGCTTTCAGCAGCATATCCGTCACCTTTGTATCCGTCGGATACCGGCGTCCGGGCGCGCTGGGTACGACGAACACCCTCGACGGATCCGCGTGGATGATGTCGGCCACTTTTCCGAACTGTGTGGCATCCGCCAGCGAACTCCCTCCGAATTTGACTACTTTGATCATCTTTTCTGCCTTCCTCCATCATCCTGCCTGCTTCAGCCTCCGCTTGAGGGCTCCACGCGACTTGCGCGCGGCCGCGGCATGTCTGTCACATGATAGCATAGAATAAAGCGGTTGGAAAAGTTTTTATTCCGGACAATCTCCCGGCCGGACGGCGTTTCCCGTACGGACCGGCTCAGTAGGAGCGGTCGTCAATGACACGCTGCGTCACCACCGTCACGTCCCGGGTGATGCCGTCAGCCGTCACGGATGGAACCGTGCTGTCGGCGGCGAACAGCCCTTCCTCGACATACTGCGTCTTGCTGACCTCCCCGCCCTCTTCCAGCTTTTCGATGATCGAGCGGATCCGGGGCCCGTGCAGCGGATTGCACTCACCGTCCACGGCGATCTGACCGTTCTTCACGTAGGTCAGCGCCTTCTTCGCGGCGTCAAAGGAGATCACCAGAATGTCTCCCCCCGCGAGATCCGTACCGGGCGTCCGTCCCGCCTTCAGAATGGCGTCGATCGCGCCGTACGCCTCGTTGTCATTGTCGCAGTACACGACATTGAGAGAAGGATAGGCCGCGAGCATTTCTTCCATCGCCTCGCGCCCCTTCGCCTGCGTAAACTCGCCTCTCGTCTGGGCGAGAAGCTCCCAGCCGTACGCGCTGCAGGACTCCTTCAGCGCTCCGTCCCGGCCGATCTGCGGTGTCGAGCCGAGTGTACCCTGAAGATTGACGATCTTCAGCGATTCGTCGGGAATTCCCTTCGCCGCGCACCACGCGTGCAGCCACTCACACGCCATCCGTCCCTCGAGAAGGCAGTCCGATCCGACCCAGGCGGCGTACAGGGAGTCATCCTGCACGCGGATCTGACGGTCCGCGACGATCACGGGGATCCCGGCCTCCTTCGCCTCCTTCAGCACTGTATCCCAGCCGTCCTCGATGATCGGCTCCAGCACAATGTAATCGACTTCCTGCTGGATGAAGTTCCGGATCGCCACGATCTGGTTGTCGGGATCGTTCTGTCCGTCATCAAAAAGCAGGCGATACCCGTTTTTTGTGGAAAATGCATCCTCAATCGAGACCGAATTGGCCCTGCGCCAGTCGGACTCCTCTCCCACCTGGGCAAATCCGACCGTGATCAGGCCGGCGTCGGACGAACTTTCCGCCGACGCCGTCTCCCCGCTTCCGGCCGTCCAGGGAAGCGCAGGCGCGCCGCAGCCCGCCAGCAGCGCCGCGCATCCGGCCGCGGCCGCCATTCTCAGCCAGTTCATCTCCGTCCCCCTCCTTCCGACGCAGACATTGACATAACACCGATCCGCCGTTCCTTATCAGCCGGCCTCCGGCCGGACGCCTTCCTCGCCGTCAGGATGGATCACCTTCGGGATCCTGACTGTGATGCGGCTTCCGACGCCGTACTCGCTCTCGGCGCTGACCCCGTAGCCTTCACCGTAGCGGAGACGGATCCTCTGCTCCACATTCGCGATGCCGAAGCCGTGCCTCGAGTGATCCGTCGCGATCTCACCGGCGATCAGTTTCCGCATCCGGTCAAGCTCGGCCGGCATCATGCCGATCCCGTCGTCCTCCACCGTGAACAGAAGATCGTTTCCTTCCTCCCGTCCCCGGACGGTGATCAGGCCTTTTCCCCGCTTGTTCTTGATCCCGTGATACAGCGCGTTCTCCACGATCGGCTGCAGCGTCAGCTTCATCACGAAATAGTGCTCGATCGACTCGGGAATATCGATCTCGTAGTCCAGAATGTCCGCGTACCGGAACCGCTGAATCTCCAGATAGCTGCGGATATGGCTCCGCTCCTCCGCCACCGTGATCCAGTCACGTCCCTTGCTGAGCGTCGTCCGGAAGAAGTCCGACAGCGAGGAGACCATGCTCACCGCCTGCTCCTTCTGTCCCGATTCGACCAGCCACATGATCGCGTCCAGCGTATTGTAGAGGAAATGCGGGTTGATCTGGGCCTGCAGGATCCTCAGCTCGGCGTCCTTCGCGTTCTTCTGCTCGATCCGGATATCTTCCACCAGTTTTCCGATCTCCGTCACCATGCTGTTGAAGCTGTCCGCCAGCGTATCCAGCTCGTCGCCGCTCCGCGTCCCGATCCGCACCGAGAAGTCTCCGCGCGCGAACTGCTCCGTCTTCGCGCACATCCGGCGGATCGGCTCGGTGATTCTTCTGGAAATGCCGGTGGCGGTGAGCAGCGTCAGGGCGAGCAGGACACAGACCAGAAGGATGAGGACCGTCATCGACCAGGAAACCTGACGGGAAATGCTTGCCTGCACCCGCTCCATATTGGCCACCTCAAGCGAGATGTAGTCCACGATGTCCTTCTGGATGAGGCCGGTGAGCGTGTTGATGTTGGCCTTCAGCATCTCCATGCTCTCGTCGTAGCGGTCGCCTTTCTCCACGTTGACGATGATGTCGTCGATCCGCAGCTTCAGAGAATCGAGCATCTTTCCGATCGCGTCGATGTCGCTCCGGGTGCTCACATCCGTCGTCGTCCGGCGGAGCTCGCCGAGCCGTTTCTTGAACTCCCGGATCTGGACGTACGGATTGCCGGTGCTGTCCTTGTTTTTCAGCTCATTCCAGTCGTACGTCTCGACAATGATGTAGTACATCGTCCCGTTCATATTTTTCTCGAACGAGACGTTATAATCATTAATCATCGTGATGTTCTGCACGCTCTGGTCGTACTGCTGGTAAAACGCGTCGATGGTGAAGATCGCGTAGACGGCCACCGCCGTCATCGGCAGCACGGACATCCAGACCAGCAGCATGATCTTCCTGCGGATCCCGCCGCGCCGCTTCCCCGCGTGGTCCTTTTCTCCTTTTTTCCGGAACATAATCCCCAGTCTCCGTCCTCAGCTCTGGTCCGGCTCCCCGTCCTTCGCCCGCTCCTGCCGGAACTCCTTCGGCGTCATTCCCTGCGTCTTCTTGAAGATATAATAGAAGTAATGCGGGTCCGAATAGCCGACATCCAGCGCGATCTCCGAGCCCGGCGCCTCCGTTGTCAGCAGCATGTCCTTCGCTTTCTCCATCCGCACCTCCGTCAGAAATTCGATGAACGTGCTGCCCGTCGAGGAACTGAAGAGGCGGCTCAGATGGTTCGCGCTGACGCCCACCGCCTCCGCCACAGTGCCGAGCGAAATGTCGTTCTGCGTGAAATTCCGGTAGATATACTGCTTCGCCTCCGCCACGATGGAGCCGTACCGGCTCTCCGACTGCGCGTCCCGCGCCTCCAGCGCCGCCGTGAAGATTTTCGACAGATACTCCGCGATCCCGTCCACCGACGCGATCCGCGCGGGATCCGTGAACCGACCCAGTTTTTTCTCGATGGTCTCGTTGTCGAGTCCCGCCGACTGCAGGAAGGAGGCCGTCGTCAGATAGGTATTCATCACGATATACTGACGGACCATCTGCGAGTTGAGATTCGCCGCCGACAGCCCCGAGAAGCAGTCCTTCACGAAGGCGGGCACATCCTGCTCCGTTCCGCTCCGCAGGAAATGAAACAGCATCCGGCGGTCGATCTTTCCGATGTCAAACCCGCTCAGAGAGAAGGCGTCTTCGTCCCGCTTCCGCTCCGGAACAGCCGTATCAGCGTTCTCCTTCTCCTCGTCCTCACCGGTGAAGATCCGGCTGGCATCGCAGAGGAACCTTCTGGCGAACCGCCGGTTCGCTTCCCGGTAGGACTGATTGATCTCGCGGATCCGTTCGACCGGCTCCCCGACCGACGCGAAGAAGAGAATGTCCGGCGAGCCGCCGGCGATGCCGGCTGCCGTGCGCAGCTCCTCCCCGGTCCGCCGCTTCAGCGTGTCGGGATCAGGCGCCATCACCAGCATCACCACGACGCCTCCGATCTGCTCGTAGAGCCCGATGTCGGGTTTTTGCTCCGCCATATCGAGGATGGCGGCCAGCGCGTCCGCGATGGCCGCCGGCTCCTGATCCGCCCCTGCGCTCTCGCTGTCCCTGACACTCAGCTGCATCAGGATGATGCCGTAATACGCCGCCGCGAGACTGACGCCCAGCGTCTGACCGCGCTCGATCACGTCGGCCATCGCGAGCTTGCCGTCGATGACGCTGCGGATCAGATTCTGCTTCTCGTACTTCAGTCTCTCGGCATGCTCCGCCTCGTAGACCTCCTTGTAGTTGGTCTGCTGCCGGTCCGCTTCAATTCCCTTGCTCACGGTCCTCAGCGTATCCATCAGCTTCGCCCCGGACACCGGTTTCAGCAGATACTCGGTGACACCGATCGAAATCGCCTCCTTGGCGTAGGCGAAGTCATCATAGCCGCTCAAGATCACGATTCTCGTCTTCGGAAGCTTCTTCCGCACGAGACGCGAGAGATCGAGTCCGTCCATAAAAGGCATGCGGATATCGGTGATCAGGATGTCCGGCTCGGCCTTCAGAATCATCTGATACGCCTTCTCTCCGTCTCCTGCCTCGCCGACCAGCTCGCAGCCCGCCGCGCTCCAGTCGACGGTCCGCTTGATCGCCTCCCGGATGATATATTCGTCTTCCACTAAAAATACCCGGATCATACGCTCCTCCGCGTCTATCGTACCACATTTCAGACCGTTTCCGAACCCCGTTCCGGGCAGCCGCGCCCCTGACACCGGAAAAGTTCCGCTCCGGCCGCTCCCCGGAAATATCCGCCGGAATAAAAAAGCGCGGCACGCTTCTGCAGCAGGACCGTCCTCAATGCAGTCTCTGCGCCGCGCTCCGCGTACGCCGAAACGGACGTCCGGCGGACGCCCGTTTCCGTATAGCATGAAGAGAATGTATTACTTCCCTCTGTTCTTGATGTACGCGAACACGCTCTGCAGGAGAATGAACACGCACAGAAGAGCAGCCGTCATGATGTTGGCCCAGCTTGAGAGAAGCTTGCCGTTGGTCATGACAAGGGTTGTAATCGTACCGGTGATCAGCACGCCGACAAGAGAGCCCCAGACGTTCCCGACGCCGCCTGTCAGCAGCGTGCCGCCGATGACAGCGGCCGCGATGGCGGACATCTCAAGTCCCTTCGCCTGCGTGACCGCGCCGGTCATCGTGTTGAGGCAGAACAGGATGCCTCCGATGGAGCAGAGAACCGAAGAAAGCACATACGCCTCCAGCTTCACCTTCCGGACGTTCAGACCCATCATCTTTGCCGACTGCTCGTTGCCGCCGACCGCGTAGAGGACGCGCCCGAACTTCGTGTATTTCAGAACAAACCAGATCGCGACGACAACCAGAAGCGCGATGATGACGGTCGGCCGGATGAACGGCGCGATCATGCGCCCCTTGCGGTTGGCGTAGCCGAGGAACGCCGGCAGCGTGATCTTCGCGTTCGCCCATCCGTAGAAGAGCGGCGAGGCGTCCATGGTGATGGAGACCTGATCCGTATTGATCACGGCAGTCATGCCGCGTGCGAAGAACATCCCGGCCATCGTGACGATGAACGGCTGTATTTCCATGTAGCTGACGAGAAAGCCCTGAACCAGCCCGAAGACGACGCCGATGACCATCACGAAGACGACAAGGGCAATCGCGTTCATATGCTTGTTCGTCATCCCGTCCGCCAGAATCATGCAGTCCATCGCGATCAGCGAACCGACCGAAATATCGATGCCGCCCGTCAGCATGACGCAGGTCATGCCGCAGGTGACGCAGATCAGGCCCGCGTTCGTGATGAACAGATTCAGGAAGGTCTGGAAATGGGTGAAGCCCTTGTCCGCGTAGATCACGCATCCCGCCGCGTACATCACGACGAACAGGACGCAGGTGATGAGAAGCAGCAGATTGTTGCCGTTGATCCGCTTTCCCGCGGCGGCTGTCTTATTCTTTTCCATCACGCAACGGCCTCCTTTCCGGCTGCCTTTTTCTTCTCCTGTCTCGCTCTCCAGTTCTTGAAGACCGGGGACTGGACGACGACGATGACGACGACGATGACGGCCTTGAAGACCGGCGCCTGATCCGTGGAGACGCCCATCGCCAGCAGCGTGGTGGTGATCGCCTGAATCGTATAAGCGCCGATGATCGAACCGGCCATATTGAACTTGCCGCCGGCCAGCGAGTTGCCGCCGAGCGCCACGGAAAGGATCGCGTCCAGTTCGTAGTTGAGGCCGATGTTGTTGGAATCCGCCGAGTAGATGCGGGACGAGGCGATCATGCCCGCGATGCCCGCACAGAGGCCGCAGATCGTGTAGCAGATGAAGCAGATCATGTCCGAGTTGATGCCGCAGATCCGGGAGGCCCGGCTGTTGATGCCGACCGACTGGATATACAGCTCCAGCGACGACTTCTTCAGAATCAGCTCCGCGATCAGAATCACGACGACTGTCACAAGGATCGGCGTCGGAATCGGGCAGCCCGGCAGGAAGTTTCCGAGATACTTGTAGGGCTCATAGCGGATATAGGTGATCTGGTTGTTGCAGAGCAGAAGCCCCACCGCGCGCGCGGCCGTAAACAGGATCAGCGTGGCGACCATCGGCTGAATTTTCAGCTTCGCGACCATCGCGCCGTTGATCATGCCGCAGACAATGCCGTAGATGATGCCGACGAGAATGCCGATTCCGATAGGATAGAGCACCGTCGTCACCGAAGTGTTCCCGTAGCCGGTCAGCACCATGCAGCCGCCGCAGGCCGCCAGCGCCATCACCGACCCGACCGAGATATCGGTTCCCGCCGAAACCGCAACCACCAGTGTCTGGCCGACGGCGAGGATCGCGATCTCAGAACCGCGGTTCAGAACATCGATCAGACGGCCGTAGAGGACGCCGTTCTTGATCGAGACTGAGAAGAAGCTCACATCCTTGAACAGATTGATCAGAAGAACCAGGAAGAGACAGAGAATCGGAAGAAACAGCGGGCTCTTCTTCAGTTTATTCCACGTTTTCATCAGCTCTCACCTCCCGCGATCGCAGCCATCACCGTCTCCTGATTGAGCTCGGTTTCCTTCGAATCCAGCTCGCCTACCTTCTGTCCGTCTCGCATGATGCAGATCCGGCTGCAGGTACGCAGCATCTCGTCGATCTCCGATGAGATGAAGATTACGCTCATGCCCTTGCCGGCCAGCTGAAGGACCAGCTTCTGGATTTCGGTCTTTGTTCCGATATCGATGCCGCGGGTCGGCTCGTCAAGGATCAGAAATTCCGGGTTCGTGGCGAGCCAGCGGGCGAGGATCACCTTCTGCTGGTTGCCGCCGGAGAGCTGGCTGAGCAATGTCTCTCTCGAAGCGGTCTTGATGGACAGCACCTTGATGAAATGATCCGCGATCTCATTCTGCTTCGCCATCGGGATCCGCTTGAAGAGTCCGGTTCTCGCCTGAAGGGCGATGAGGATGTTCTCTCTGACGGAGAGGCCGCCGATGCAGCCGTCCAGCTTCCGGTCGTCCGGAAGGTAGCCCATGCCGGCCTTGATCGAATCGATGGGCGCCGTGATTTTCAGCACCTTCCCCTTCATCTTCTCCGTACCGGTCTGCGCCGCGTCCACGCCGTAGATACAGCGGACCAGTTCACTCCGGCCGGAGCCGAGCAGTCCGGCGAGTCCCACGACCTCGCCCTTGCGGATGGAGAAGTTGAACGGCTTGATCGTTCCGCGGTGGCTGAGGCCCTCCGCCTCGTACTCCACCTCTCCCGTGGAAATCTGTCCGCCCTCCTTCTTGATCGCGGCAAGATCGTCGAAGTCTTTTCCGAGCATCGCGGCGACCAGCTTGACGCGCGGCAGCTCCGCCACAGAGTAGTCTCCGACAAAGGTTCCGTTCCGCATGACCGTGATCCGGTCGCAGACCTCGTAGACCTGATCGAGGAAGTGCGTGACGAAGATGATGCCGACGCCCCGCTGCCGGAGCTCTCTCATCATATGAAACAGCTTCTCCACCTCGTTGTCATCGAGAGATGAGGTCGGCTCGTCGAGGATGAGGCACTTGCAGTCCATATCGACGGCGCGCGCGATCGCGATCATCTGCTGGATGGCGATGGAGTAATTTTCAAGCGTCTGTGTCACATCGACCGCAATCTGGAGCTGATCCATCAGCTTCTGCGCGTTCTGGTTCATCTTCTTCCAGTCGATCGTGTGAAATTTCGTTCTCGGCTCACGGCCGATGAAAAGGTTCTCCGCCACTGTGAGGTTCGGGCAGAGATTGACCTCCTGATACACCGTCGCGATGCCGATGTTCTGGGCGTCCATTGTGGAGTGGCAGCGGATGTTGCCCTCCACGCCGTCCATATGGATCTCGCCGCTGTCCCTCTCATAGACACCGGTGAGACATTTGATAATCGTGGACTTTCCGGCGCCGTTCTCTCCCATCAGGGCGTGAATCTCGCCCTTTCTCAGAGTGAGCTGCGCGTGGTCAAGCGCGACAACGCCGGGGAACGTCTTGACGATATCCGTCATCTGAATCAGTACATTCTCTTCTTTTGCCATTTTGCAATCCCCCGCTCTTCTCTCTGCCGGAGATCTGCTTCATCTCCGGCTTGAAAAAGGCGGCTCCCCGACCGGAGGGCCGCCCTTCTTTCAGCTTCCGGCTGCGGTGCCGGAGGCCGTTTCTTCGGGTTAATCAGTAGCCTGCGTCCACGATGTCCTGCGTGACGACGATCATGTCTTCCGTGACATCCTTGCCGGCTGCATTCTTATAAGAAACGGACTTCACTGTATCGTCATGGCAGTACCACGGCTCAGCCATGAAGGTCTGCTTCTCATAGTCTTCACCGTTGGCCAGCTGCTTGACCAGCTTCGCGCAATCCGGTCCCTGCAGCGGGTTGCACTGGAAGTCAGCGGTGATCAGGCCGTCCATCGTATCCTGAAGGCCTGCCTTGCATGCGTCGAAGGAGATGACGATGACATCGCCGTCCGGTCCGACCTTGATGCCGGCCTGTTTCATCGCGTCGATGGCGCCGAACGCTTCGTTATCGTTCTGGCAGACGACCACGTTGAACTTGCCTTCATAGGACTTGCAGTAAGACTCCATAACCTTCTGGCCGCCGTCCTGCGTGAAATCACCGGTCTGCTCGTCCAGCTTGTTCCAGCCCTCGGACTTGACATACTCGTCGAAGCCGGTGGAACGGCCGATCTGAGCGGAGGAGCCGGTCGTGCCGGAGATCACCAGAATGTTGAGGTCGCTGATGTTCTTCGCCTTGGCGTATTCCTTCAGCCACGCGCCGGCCGCAAGACCTTCGTTCTTGGTCTCCGTGCCGATCCATGCCGTGTACTTGTCGGAATCGTCGATCGTACGGTCGATGACGATGACCGGGATATCCGCATCCTGCGCCTCGGTAAGGACGGTGTCCCATCCGGTGGAGACGATCGGGTCGATGATGATGTAGTCAACCTGCTGCTCGATGAAGTTGCGGACCGACTCGATCTGCTTCTGGGAATCATTGTCGCAGTCCACGAACTGAAGATCGAAGCCCTTATCCTTTGAGAACGCTTCCTTCACGGAGTTGGTGGAAGCGGTACGCCAGTCGGACTCATGTCCCACCTGAGAAAAACCGACGGTGATCAGATCGCCGCTGGCCGCCTCGGCCACGCTGCTGTCCGCCATCACCGGCGCTGCCAGCGAAGCTGCCATCACTGCTGTCAAACCAAACGCAATTGCTTTTTTCATGCTCTTCTCCTTTTTGTGGAATGAACGGGTTACCGGATGGGGTCTTCCATCCATGTGGGATCCGGCCGTTTTCTGCGCCCTTCCCGACTACATCGACAAGTTTACCAGCAGAGGCGCTCACAGAAAATACACATTTTATCCGTTTTGGTTTGATTTTTACACTTTGTTCACATTTTAGTTGGCGTATATGTACATATAATCCACTTTCACGGCCGTATATTTGTGTATTTCGCGCTGGTCAATGTTCATTTTTTTATTTCTGAAGGTGTATTTTTTGATCCCGTACGGAAAACGGCGCTTCTTTTCCGGGACATACAGGCCGCCGCCTGCTATATTCAGAATAGAAAAAGAGAGGAGATGATGCGAATGGAGATTCTGCTGCCGCTTCTGACCGGCTATCTGTTCGGGAGCATTCTGACCGCGGAGCTTGTATCCCGCCTCAGCACCGGGCAGTCCGTCTTCTCCATCGGTACAGGCAACCCCGGGATGGCAAACGTAATGGCCGTCATCGGAAAAAAAGAAGGATTTCTCGTACTGGCCGGAGACATCCTGAAAACCGGAGCGGCCCTCGCGGCGGTCTGGCTGCTCTTTCTCCGCGGCCGTCTGTCTCCTTCGTCCGGCTGGCCGCTGCTTGAGGAACCGGCGCTTCTTGCGGGACTCGGCGTGCTGCTCGGCCATAACTGGCCCGCCTGGCACCGTTTCCACGGAGGCAAGGGCGTCACCGTCACCTGCGCCTGGCTGATTCTGGCCCTGCCCGGCTGGGGAACCGCCGCCTGTCTTGCCGGCGGAGCCGTCACGCTGCTGACGGGCTATCTGCCGCTGGGCGCCGTTCTCATCGGCGCACTGGGTGCGCTGGCCGGATTTGCCGCCGCGGGTCCGCGCACCGGTCTTTTCTTCACGGCCGCGGCGCTCATCATGCTGTCCCGTCATATTCACGGGCTGAAGCGGATCGCGGCCGGAACCGAACCCCGTCACTTCAGAAAGCGCTGAGGACAGGCAAGGGGCAGGAATGCCGACTCCCGGACGGGAGCGGCATTCCTGCCCCTTTTCCTTTCACATCAGGCTGCCGCACGGCTGTTCGAAACCGGGCGTTGTAATCCGGTCTCCACCGGTCGTCATGTCCATCCGCTCAGCCACACGTTCCGGATTTTGCGTACCAGCGGGATCGTCCCGCACTCCGCCTTCTGCTCGAGAAGCAGCATGCTCTTCCTCTCATGCGGGAAAATCGCGAAGTAGCAGCCCGTCCAGCTGTCCCAGCCGTACTCGTCCATACGCGCAAGACCGGCATAGCGGCCCGGATCCGTCATCCGCCTCAGCAGATGCTGATAAGTGAAGCCGCCCATCGCGCCGAAGAGGCGGTCCATCTCCGCCTGCTGAATCGGTGAAAGGGATCCGGACGTGAGGAACCGTACCGTCTCCGGCTGCAGAATCCGGACGCCGTTCACCTTTCCCTCCCCCATCAGCATCGCGATCAGCTTCGAGTAATCGTCCAGAGAAGAAACGAGTCCCGCGCCACCGCACTCAAAGGCCGGCCGCCGGTCCATCGCCATCGGGACCAGAAGCGGATCGGCCGTGTAGCGCCGCATCGGCGCGCCGCCGTCCGGGTTTCTCACGATCCGGCGGCGGTTTGGCTTTTTCCCGTCTGAGCCGGCCGCCCCGGCGCATCCTTCCGTCTCCTCAAAGGATCGCCGCATCGTCCCGTCGACCTCCCGGTAGACATGCGCAAGACGCGGCTGCTTTTCCTCCGGAACATAGAAATCCGTATCGGTCATCCCCATCGGAAGCAGGACATTTTCCTTCAGCCAGTCGCCGTACCGTTCGCCCGTCACGCACTCGATCACCGCGCCGAGCACATCCGCCGAATAGCCGTACCGCCAGGATGATTCCGGCTCGAACGCCCGCGGCAGCTCGCTGAGTGCACGCGCAAAATCGACCGTCCCGACGGCCTCATCGGTATGGAGCCGTCTTGTCTCCTCAATCATCCGCTTCATGGTCATCAGGTCGGCTGCCGTCCGGCCGTCCCCGTATGTCAGACCGGACGTCATGTTGAGAAGATCCAGAACGGTCATCTGCTTTCTGCAGGGCACCCGCTTCTTTCCCTCCATCACATAATCGCCGCCGAAGCCGGGAATCAGTTCCTTCACGGGCTGGCCGAGGTCGAGCATTCCTTTCTCCATCAGCACCATCGCGGCCACCGCCGTGACAGGCTTCGTCATCGAGAACATACGGAAGAGGCAGTCCCGTGTCATCGGTTTTTCTTCCTCAATCCGTGCATAGCCGTGCTCCGTGTAAAAGGTTTCCCTGCCGTCCTCCGTGACAGCAAACAGCGCACCCGCCGTCGTCCCGTCATGAACGGCGTCCTCGATCAGTCCGTCGATCGCCCGTTTCGTCTCTTCCTTCATTCCGTTTCCTTTCCCGCCCGTCCTGTTGTTTTTCCGATTCTGTCCGAAGAAGGGCTCTTCAGGAAAGCTTCATATCGCCGTCCTTCACCCATCCGAGACGGCGCAGCCCGAGATTGATCAGCGGGCAGAGCACTGCGGGAAGGATAAAGGAGATCATCAGCAGGCCGAACCAGTCAGAGGGCGTGACGGCGGCCTTCGTTCCGGCAGCGATGTCATTGACCCAACCGGTGTAAACGCCGATCTGACCGACAAGACCGCAGGTTCCCATACCGGAGGAGACGGGTGCCCCGTCCATCGTCAGATGGAAGACGCAGGTTGCCAGCGGTCCGGTGACCGCCGACGTGAGGATCGGCGCAATCCAGATCCTCGGATTGCGGACGATATTGCCCATCTGAAGCATCGAGGTTCCGATTCCCTGGGAAACCAGTCCGCCCCAGCGGTTTTCCGGGAAAGACATCACCGCGAAACCCACCATCTGCGCGCAGCAGCCGGCGACCGCCGCGCCTCCCGCGAGGCCGGTAAGGCTCAGCGCGGCGCAGATCGCCGCGGAGGAGATCGGCAGGGTCAGCGCCACGCCGACGACCACGGAGACGATGATCCCCATCAGGAACGGCTGCTGTCCCGTCGCCCACATAATCACGGTGCCGACCCGGCTGGCCGCCGCGCCGATCGCCGGCGCCCACCACGCGGAGAGGCCGACGCCGGCGCCGATCGTGACGAGCGGCGTGACGAGGATGTCGACCTTCGTTTCCTTCGACACCGCCTTGCCGGCCTCAGACGCGATGATCGCAACGAAGAGCACCGCCAGAGGGCCGCCCGCGCCGCCCAGTGCGTTGGAGGCGAAGCCGACTGTGATCAGGGAAAACAGCACCAGCGGCGGGCAGTGCAGCGCGTATCCGATCGCGCATGCCATCGCCGGACCGCTCATCGCGGTGGCCAGTCCGCCGACCGTGTACTCCTCGCCGGCGATCGTCGCGACCGGACTCGTCAGCCAGCCGACCCCGAACTGCTTTCCGATCGTGTTGATGATGGTCCCGATCAGCAGGGAACAGAAAAGTCCCTGCGCCATCGCGCCGAGGGCGTCGATGCCGTACCGCTTCAGTGAAATCTCGATATCCTTTCGTTTCAGAAATGCCTTGAATCTGTCCATCGGACTGTCCTCTCCCCTCCCCGGCTCCGCCGGGTCATGAAAAACAGCCGGAGCCTTCCGGCCGCTTCATTTCCACCTTTCCGCGCGGCTTCCCCTCACGCTGCCGGAGGCAGACGCACGAAAAGCCGTTTCTCCGCTCTGCTGCGCGGAGAAACGGCTTTACGCCTTCTTTTTATTCCTGTTCCGCAGCCTTCAGATGCTGCGTCTCCTCGATTTCCATGATCTGTGCGACCCGTCTCGCGTGACGGCCGCCCTCGAAGGAGGCTGAAAGCCACTCCTCCACGATCATCTTGGCCATCTCGACGCCCACGACGCGGGCGCCGAACGCGATGATATTGGAATTATTGTGCATCTTCGACAGCCGGGCCGAATACGGCTCGCTGCAGACGCAGGCCCGGATGCCGCGCACCTTGTTGGCAGCCAGTGAAATCCCGATGCCGGTTCCGCAGATCGCGATACCTCCGTCCACCTCGCCGTCTGCCACCAGACGGGCGATCCGGTAGCCGCTGACGGCATAGTCGAACCGCTCTGTCGAGTCTGTGCCGACATTGACGACCTCAATGCCCTTCTCCTTCAGCCAGGCCATGATCTCGTTCTTCATCGCCACGCCTGTGTGGTCGTTTCCGATTGCCAGTTTCATTCTGCCCGTATCCTCCTGTTGTTTGTCAGATCGCCGCACAGGCCGCGAGCGCCGCCACCGCGCCGTCCGCCGCCGCCGTCGTCAGCTGCCGCACTTCCTTGGTCCGGCAGTCTCCCGCCGTAAACACACCCGGCGTCGCCGTGCGGCAGTCCTCGCCGGCTTCGATGTAGCCCCGGCCGTCGAGCCTTGCCACGTCCGCAAACGCACCGTTGTCCGGTTCCTGGCCGATCGCGACGAAAAGGCCGGCCACCGGCAGCGTCGATTCCTTGCCGTCCTTTTTGTTCTTCAGTCTGACCGCTTCAAGGCTTTTCTCCCCGATCAGCTCCGTCACCGTGGAATTGAGGATCATTGTCACGTTGTCCCGCTTCTTCAACTCTTCCAGATCCGCGCTGGCGGCCCGGAATCCGTCCCTCCGGTGAATCAGCCAGACATGGCTGCAGTAATTGGAGAGGAACAGCGCGTCGCCGACAGCGGTCGAGCCTCCTCCGTTGACGGCTACCTCCTTTCCCTTGAAGAACATCCCGTCGCACGTCGCGCAGTAGGAAATGCCGTGTCCGAGCAGCTCATCCTCACGCGCAAGTCCCAGATGACGGTTCTTCGCGCCGGTAGCGAGGATCACGGCCTTTGCCTGATAGGTCTTTCCGGAAGCGGTCCTGACCGTCCGCACATCCCCATCCTTCTCCACAGACGTCACCGTCTCATATGCGATCTCCGCACCGAACGCCGTCGCCTGCTCGAAAAGAGTCTGGGTGAAATCAAAGCCCGACACTTTTTTGAGCCCGGGGTAGTTCTCGATCTCCGGCGTATTCACGATCTGCCCGCCGACCATTTTCGCTTCCAGAAGGAGCGCGCTGCGGCCGGCCCGCCGCACATAAATCGCCGCTGTCAGTCCGGCCGGTCCTGCGCCCACAATGATCACGTCATACATCAGCGGTCCCCCCTTCTCAGCCCTTCACAAGTTCCAGAATCCGGTCCTTCGGGATGACGCCGACGGATGTGCGCGCGGCCTTCCCGTTTTCGAACACGATCAGCGTCGGGATCGACGCCACGCCGTACCGCTGCGCGAGCTCCCCTTCCTCATCCACATTGACTGACGCCACCTTGAAGCCCTCCGCCTCCGCCGCCACCTGGGCGATAACGGGCGAAAGCATCCTGCAGGGTCCGCACCAGCTGGCCCAGAAATCTACCAGCACCGGCTCGCTGCTCTTCAGAACCACATCGTCAAATGTATCGACTGTCACTTTGATTACTTCCATTGCATTTCTCCTTTTATAATCCGGCGGACGTCTCGTCCTTCCTTGCATGAACAGGTTCATCTTTATCTAACTAAATCTGACTATTTTTGTCAAGTTTTTTATCTGTCCAATCACACAGAATCCTTCTGTCCGTCAGACCTCGCCGCGTCCCGCCAGCAGACCGCTCAGTTATCCGCTCGCGAAAAGGCGTTCTTCATCCGCGCGCTGGCCTCATCGAGCACCTTTTTCAGCACGCTGTCCGTCTCTTCTCTGAGCATCGCCGCGATCTCTCCGTTGGCCCGCTCTCTCAGCTTCTCGCGGAGATCCGGGTCCGTTTCCGCCGTCTGGGCGGCATCGCAAACGTTGAGAATGTTCCGGCTCTTCGCCATCACCGTCATCTGATAGCGCTCCACAGCCTGAATGCAGGATCCGTACGCCGCGTCGGCCAGCGCCGCCGTCAGACGTGACGCCCAGTAGAAGCTGTCAGTGGTAACCCGCGACGGCGTCTCGGCGAGATAAGCCGGTGTCTCGTTTACATTCGGATAGAAAGGCACCAGCGCGTTGAACACGTTGGACGCGAACGCCACCCATTCGACGGCCGCAAAGTCGGCCGGCAGACCCGGGCGCTGCTCATGGATCGAGAGGAAATTGGTCCGGTTGATGCCGATCGCGCGGTAGCGTCCCCGCTCGGACGGATTTCCGTATGTGGCGTACGGATCATAGGGCGTTCCCTGATAATGGCTTGAAAGCGCGTATCTCACATCCTCCACCGTGATCTTCCGTTCCGGCACGACACACCACGGAAGATCATCGTCCTCCGGGCGGCAGTCCGCGTCGGGACCGTCGTAGGTGCCGTCGTGAGGCGCAAAATACCGCATCATATACCAGGCTCTTGGCGTATTGTAGACATGATCCTGATCCGAATGGCTCCCGAATGCCTCTCTCGGGTTGAAAAGACCTTCATCCGGCTCCTCTTCCTCATCGCCGTCCATGTCTCCCCGCATCGTCAGGTCGAGATGGTACCGCTCCATAAATTCCGGAAGGTCGGCGGAGCACATGAATTCCTCCTGCGCGCCCATAGCGTCCGTCAGATCGAAGACATCGATCCCCAGCTGATTCGGCATCAGCACGCAGGCATTGTCCGGCACACGGCGGGCGATCCAGTGATGGCCGCCGATCGTCTCCAGCCACCAGATTTCATCGCTGTCCTGAAACGCGATGCCGTTCATCTCATAGGTTCCGTACCGCGTCAGCAGATCGCCCAGTCGGCGCACGCCTTCCCGTGCGCTGCGGATATACGGAAGCACGATCGAGACCATATCCTCCTCTCCGATGCCGCCGGCCCGCTCGGGACTGACCTCGGTTTCAATCACGGTTCCGTCCTCCTGGCGTTTCTTCTCTGTCCGGGCCGGCTGGTACAGAACCAGCGGATCGGCGCCGAGCACCCGCGAATTGGATGTAATTGTCTCCGTCGCGGTCATCGAGACATTGGCTTCATTGGTGCCAGCCGCCGCCCAGACGCCTTCGTCCGGGACAGCGTTCGGCATCATGGTCGTTCTGAGTGACTCCGCCGGAAGCTCAATCTCCAGATGAGAGAGCACCGAGCGGTACCGGACCGGCTGATCGCCGGGGTGAAGGACGATGCACTTCTTCGGATTAAAATGACCGACGCCTCCGGCGTCCTCGTTCCTCGCGATCATCGTCGAGCCGTTGTAGGACGCGTCCTTTCCGACCAGCACTGTTGTACAGGGCATATCCGATTCCTCCTTAAAAAAGCACAGTCAATGATGTTCTCCGGCTGCCGCGGTTCTCTCGGAGCCGTCCGCTTCCATCCGCCGGACATTTCCAGTATACCGCCAAATTTCTCACGGGCAAGCGGAAGTGGCATCCGGAGACAGCCGGCCCGGCGAGGCCGGCGGGGTCTCCGTTCCCGAAACCGGATGCGCACGTCCGGAGCAGCCGGGCGGATCCGTAGCGTAATCACCGGCCTTCCGCCTCCCTCCGCGTTGCGTTCCGGCCGCGAATCAGGTAAACTGGCAGGCATGGGAGTCGAAAGGGGTGATTGGATTTGAGAAACAGGACAGTAGAAAACGGCGTGATGCTGCAGGCCTTTGAATGGTATCTCCCGTCCGACGGCACCTTCTGGTCCGTCATGGCCGGCAAGGCTCATGCTCTTGCTTCCCGCGGCGTCACGTCCGTCTGGCTGCCTCCCGCGTATAAAGGCCAGGCCGGCGCGGAGGATGTCGGCTACGGCGTATATGATCTCTACGACCTCGGCGAATTTGACCAGAAGGGCTCCGTGCGCACAAAATACGGCACGAAACAGGAATATCTGGACTGCATCCGCGCGTATCAGGAAAACGGAATCGACGTCTACGCCGACATGGTTCTCAACCATATGATGGGCGCCGACGGTACCGATGAGATCGACGCGGTCGAAAACGCGCAGTCGGACCGTCTTCAGGAAATCACGCCCGTGCAGTCCATCAAAGCGTGGACCGTTTTCACGTTTCCGGGGCGCGGCGGCGTCTACGACGATTTCACATGGGACGCCACCTGCTTCACGGGTGTCGACTGGGACGAGCGGAAGGAAAAAGGCGGCATCTACAATTTCGAAGGCGTCAGCTGGAATCCGGGCGTCGACCGTGAAAACGTCAACTACGACTATCTGATGGGCGCGGACGTCAACCACAGCAATCCCAGAGTACGGAAGCACCTTCTCGACTGGGGGCAGTGGTATCTTGACACGACGCATGTCGATGGATTCCGTCTGGATGCGGTGAAGCACATCACAAACAGCTTCTTCGGGGAGTGGCTCGGCACGCTCCGGAAGAACAATCACGCTGAACTTTTCGCCGTCGGCGAATACTGGCACGCGGATGTGAATGTGCTGGAGCAGTATCTCGACGCCTGCGGGCGCTGCATGTCTCTCTTCGACGTGCCGCTTCACTACAATTTCTTCGCCGCCAGCCACAGCAACGGTCAGTTCGACATGCGCCGTCTGCTGGACGGAAGTCTCGTGCAGCGTGATCCTGAGAAGGCGGTTACGTTCGTGGAAAACCACGACACGCAGCGGGGCCAGGCTCTCGAGAGCGCCGTCCTCGAGTGGTTCGTCCCTCACGCCTATGCCGTGATCCTCCTGAGGCCACAGGGATACCCGTGCATTTTCTACGGCGATTATTACGGCATTCAGAAATATGGCAGCGAAGGCTTCCCCGGCGAGCTGGACGTCATGACCTTCATCCGCCGGACAAGACTCTTCGGCATCCAGCACGACTACTTCGACCACGAGGACATCATCGGATGGACGCTGGAGGGCGACGAAACGCACCCCAATTCCGGCGTCGCCGTCGTGATGACGGATCGTCTCGGCGGAAAAAAACGCATGTATGTCGGCAGTCAGCACGCGGGCGAAGGCTGGATCGACGCGATGGGGATCATTCCCGGCGAAGTCCTCATCGACGGGGAGGGCTGCGGCGTCTTCTCCTGCGCCGACGGATCCGTCAGCGTCTGGACAAAAGAGCCGGACGAAAACGAGCCTCTTGTCATCGAGCGGTTCGACGAGGAGGCCGCCGCTCACGCAGTCAGAATGCCATGACCCTCCGCAGCGCCTCCGCACAGCCGCCGTGATCGTTGTCCGCGACGATGATGTCCGCGATCTTCTTCACATGCTCGTTGGCGTTGCCCATCGCGACGGCGAAGCCGGCGGCGCCCAGCATCGTCAGATCATTGTCCGCGTCTCCGACAGCCGCGCACTCGCTGAGATCTCTGTGAAGAATTTCACAGAGATCCAGCAGCCCGCGGCCTTTGTTCACCCCCATCGGCGAGAACTCGACCGATGTCTGTTCCGCGTCCACCGCCTCGACGGGAAGGCCTCTCAGCCTCTCTCTCGTTCTCTTCCTTGCCTCCGGCGAGACATGGAAGACATTGATCTTCTCGATCTCCCCGGCGCGCCGGAGAGCTTCGGACCGGATATCCGGCACCGGACGGATCGTTTCCTGATAGAGCTTCTGATACGCCTCCATCCGGTAATGCGGCATCCGGGAAATGTCCGACGCCTGCGCGACACCCTCGCCGCCGGCCATGAACTGGATCATCACGTCCTCCTTAAGCGACGCCGCGACGATTATTTCGATCAGTCCCGTCCGGAAGCACGTCCTGTGCAGAATCCTCTTCTCCTTCAGATCGTAGACGAGACCGCCGCTCTCCAGCACTGCGTAGCGGAGGCCGGCGGGCTGCTCCCCGTACGGAGCCAGCTCCGTCAGACAGCGGCCGGTCCCCAGTGCACACTGAAGACCCGCGCGTTCCGCCTTCTCCATCATCCGGACCGTTTCAGCCGGAATCCGCTTCTCCGAATTGAGCAGCGTGCCGTCCATATCAAAAAGCATCAGTTTATATTTCATCTCATCTCTCTTTCATGAGCCGCTTCCGTCCTGCGAGCCGTTCCCTGTACATGGAATCCAGCAGACGCTTTCCGCTCTCCGTCCGGAACACCCTTGTCCGGAACGCCTCGATATTCTCCGCCGAATACGCGCTTTCATCCGCGTTCACCAGATAATCCGCCTCCAGCAGAATCTGATAATCCATTCCGTTCACGTCCGTGCAGGTGTGGTGATGTCCGATCAGGAACACGATCCGTTCCTTCTCTGCGTCAGTCAGATCCGTATCCGCAAGGAGCGCGCGCCCCAGCGGCATGCCTTCTTTCTCCTGATACGTCCCGTTCGTGTTGCCGTATTTCCGGCGGCAGAGCGGACAGGCGATATCGTGCATGATCGCCGCGCATTCCAGAATAAACTGCGTCTCCGACGGGATGCCCTCCAGCTCTCCGATCGTTTTCGCGTAGCCCCAGACTTTCACGAAATGATTGATATCGTGCAGATTTCCCTCCGACGCGTCAATCATTTTTTTCATCAGTTCCGAAACCGTCATGTCCGCTCAGCCTTTCTTCATCGGGAAATTTTTGCCGATGATCTCACAGATCCGTTCCAGTTCCTCCGCCGGCCGGACCAGCGCGAACCGGATGTAGCCCTCTCCCTTCGGTCCGAAGGCCGTGCCCGGCGTGCCGACCACGCCGCAGGTATCCATCAGCGTCTCGATGCAGGATGCAGACGTATAGCCTTCCGGCACCGGGATCCATGTGAACATGGTGCCCTCCGAATCCCATGCGTTCCAGCCCACCTTCCGGAGACCGCCGCAGAGGGCGTCTCTCCGCCTCTGGTATTCCATGCACTGCTCCTTCACGCCGTCCAGCGGTCCCGTCAGCGCGGCGGCCGCCGCCTTCTGATAAGGATAGGAAACGCCGAAATCATACTGGCTGCGGAGCTTCTTCAGCGCCCGGACGACAGACGGGTTTCCGACCAGGAAGGACAGCCGGAGACCGGTCAGGTTAAAGGTCTTGGAGAGAGAGAAGAATTCTACTCCGACCTCCTTCGCACCCGGCACCGAGAGGAACGAATAGCCCTCTCTTCCGTCGAAGATGATGTCCGGATACGCGTTGTCATTGATGATAAAGAACCCGTAACGGTTCGCGTACCGGATGAGTTCCTCGTACATTTCTCTCGGCGCAGTCGCTCCCACCGGATTCGACGGATAGGAGACGACGATATAGCGCGTGCGGCGGAGAATTTCCTCCGGAATCTCCGAGATCACCGGAAGGAAATGATTTTCCTTCACCAGCTCATAGTAGTGAATCTCGGCTCCGCCGAAGTAAGATCCCGCCTCGTAGATCGGGTAGCCCGGATCCGGGAGCAGAACGACATCGCCCGGATTGCACACGGCCATACCGAGATGCCCCATTCCTTCCTGTGTGCCGTGAACCGCCAGAATCTCGTTTTTTTCCAGCCCGACGCCGAATCGTCTCCTGTAGTAGGAAATGACGGCTTCCAGCAGCTCGTCCGAATCCGCCAGCGCATAGCGGTAGTTGAGCGGATCCCTCACCGCCTCCTCGAGCGCCTCCATGACATGTTTCGGGGGCTTGAAGTCCGGGGTGCCCACCGACAGATTGCAGACGGTCCGTCCTGTCTGCATCAGTTCCCGCTTTTTCCGATCCATCAGCGCAAAGATACCCGGCTGAAAATGCTCCAACAGCTTCGACTCCTGATATTCCATCTCTGTACCTGCTTTCTATACCCCGTCTTTTCGCGCATTCCCGCGCGTCGGTCCGCGCCGGAAGTCCCCGGCGCGATGCCGGATTCTGAAGTCCGCGCACTGACGGCCGGCACCGGGATCTGCGTTGTCCGCTCCGAACTATAAGACTGAGCTTCCTGTTCGGGCGGCCGGCGCGTTCCGGCGGACGCCGGCGTATCAGCGCTATGATAGCACAAATCGGGAACATGCGGTATAATGTTGTCCATACGAACAGCCGGAGGCCTTGTTTTGAGACAGAGAATCCCCTATGTCACGACTGCCCTGATCGCAGTCAACCTCATCGTGTTTTTTCTGGCGGAAGCCGTTTCGGGAAGCACGCTCCGCACAGACGTGCTGACTCTCTGGGGCGGCGCCTCCGTCTCTCTGATCAGCGGCGGTCAGTACTGGCGTCTGTTCACGGCGATGTTTCTCCACAGCGGGATCCGTCATCTGCTGAACAACATGCTTCTTCTCTATCTGATGGGTTCGGTGCTGGAGGATCAGCTGGGCAGGGTCCGCTGCCTGATCCTCTACCTCACTTCCGGTGTTCTCGCCAACGCAATCTGCTGGCGTCTCTACGTCCTTCAGGACAGAAACGTGGTTTCTGTCGGCGCTTCCGGCGCGATTTTCGGCGTGATGGGAGGGATTCTCTGGATCATTCTCCGCTGCCGCGGCCGGGTGGAGGGGCTCACGCTGCGCCAGATGCTGATTCTGCTGGCGTTCTCACTGTATTTCGGCTTCACGTCTCCGGACGTGGCCAACGCAGCGCATCTGGCGGGCCTTGCCATCGGTTTCCTGATGGCCGTCCCGCTCTACCGGCATCATAAAAGGGAGGCTGATTATGTCTGACTGTATTTTCTGCAAGCTCGCCAACGGCGTCATTCCGACCGCCACACTTTATGAGGACAGTCTGTTCCGGGTCATTCTCGATGCGAATCCCGCCACAAAAGGCCACTGTCTGATCCTTCCGAAGGAGCACTACGCAAATCTCTGGGAGATGCCGGAAGATCTGACCGCAAAGGCCTTCGTACTCGCCCGCCGGATCGCGGCGGCGATGACGGAAGCCATGCACTGCGACGGCTTCAATATTGTCCAGAACAACGGGACGGCCGCCGGGCAGACCGTGTTCCACTTCCATATTCATCTGATTCCGCGGTACAAGGACGGCCCGGCCATCGTCGCCAACTGGCCGCAGAGTCCGCTGACAGACGGGGACCGCGACGCGATCCTCTCGGCATTCAGAAAAGTCATGGCAGGAAAGTCGTGATGCGGCCACACCGTCCCGCACATCATTCTCTGCACACCGTGTAACCGCATCGGGCGAAGGAAATCCGGGAGCCGTCGGAGAGAGGAATCGCTTCTCTCCCGACGGCTTTTTTTCCGTCCACTGTCGTTCCGTTCCGCGAGCCCATATCGCTGAGATACCAGACTCCGTCCGTCTTCACCAGCCGCGCGTGTATCCGGCTCACGGTCGGATCATCGATCGGAACGTCGGACGGACCTCCGCGCTGGCCGATCAGCAGCTCGCTGCCGGTGAGCGGGATGACCGCAAGTCCGCCGGCCGGATCAGACGGGCGAAGCAGCCACTCTTTCTCTCCTTTTCCGGCTGAAAAGCCCCCCAGCAGCACAGTCCGCCCACCTCCGTCATCCTCCCTGCCCGCGTACCAGCTCTCCTCCACATCCGGCGCGCCGTCCGCGTCCCAGACGTCTTCCTGAGGCGAAGGCGGAAGCGGAATCTCCTCCGTCTTCTCATCCGTCTCTCCTCCTTTCCTTCGCCGAAGCCGCCCGGCTATGACCAGACTCAGTGCCACCGCACCGGCCAGCGCGGCGGCGCTGACGGCGGATTCCACCCGGGTAAGGACGAGCCACCTCTGCATCTGAAGCGCCGCGTAAAGACCACCCGCCGCCGGTACCAGGACCGCGGCGGTCAGCACAGTCTGCCTGTCCGGCAGAAAGCGCGCGGCCGGATGTACCGGTACATTCTCTTCCGCCTCACCTCCGGACAGATCAGAGCCGCCCGCCGTTTTCTCCTCCGTCTCATACGGAAGGGATGCAAAGTCCGGCTCCGCTTCCTCTCCTCCTTCATGAGAGATTCCCTGCTCCAGCAGTTTCCTTAAGTCACCCGGTTCCGTCCCCGGCTCCTGCAGCGCGTGCAGAAACCGGCACGTCTGGATGACCGCCTCCTGATTGCCGCAGCCGATGATTCTCAGAAGATACTCCGTGAGCCCCGTCAGTCCTTTCCGGACTTCCTCACGGTGGAACGGATTATAGGCCGCCCAGATCCGTCCGGTCTCCCACGAGACATACAGATAGTCCGGATCCAGCAGAAGTCTCTCCGCTTCCAGAAGATAATCCTCCGCCTGCATCATCGTATCCAGCAGTCCCCCGAACAGTGTACGGAGATCCTCCACCCGGAAGGTATGCGTCTCGGAATAATCCCTGAAAGGCATCAGCGAAGTGATCTCATACCGGAAATACTGCCGGTTGTCCACATGCTCCTCGGTCATCGGAAGGATTCCCTCGATCCGGCTGGACGCGAGGATCCGGAGCTGATAATTGTCCGGCACCTCCGTTCCCTCTTCGCTGAATCTCATATAACAGTGCGTCAGGCTGCGCTGATAATCCGCCTTCATCTTACGTTCTCCTCCGCCGTCTCACTCATCCGCGTACAGGACCACAACCGCATGCGCTTTCCGCGTGAAAGCGACCGGTCTGAACCGTTCGTATGTCTCCGATACGCGGATATCCCACAGCTTTTCCCCTGTATACCAGAGCGTGCCCGCGGACGCCCCGCAGGTCCGCGCCGTCTCCGTTTCCGAGTGCGTCACCTGAAGCCCGGATACGGCCGGCAGCCCGGGCGGATCCTGCTCGCGGCCGCTCACCGCCTGTTCCGCGCAGCCGGCCGTAAGCGAAGCCCGGTTATGAAGATGAAAGCAGAAATAGACGCAGGTGAACACAACGGCGAAAATCACCGGCATCAGCATGGCCGTTTCCGCCGTAAACGATCCCGGAAGAGCGGATCCGCTATTCTGCGGCCTCTTTCTCAAATTCTCTCTTCTCATCCTGTTTTCCCTTTCTCCTGCCCCCGCAAAAGCGTCCAAGGCGCCTCCCGCAGCCGCCCGGCTCTCCGTCGTTCGCCTCACGCCGTCATCCGGGCAACGGCGCGTTCAGAAATCCGGCGGCCTCCGGCGAAAACAGCAGACTGAAAAGGAAACCGGCCAGCAGAAACGGAAGAAAAGGAAACGATGTTTCTTTTCCCTTTCCGGCCGTCAGGAGTCCGAGGGCCCATAGTCCGCCGGCAGCAAGCGCCGCGATCAGCGTATGCCAGACAGTTTCCGGGCTATTCCACGCGCCCAGAGCCAGCAGCGTCAGTCCGTCTCCGGATCCGATCCGGCCGCCTGTCGCCGGCGTCATGATGAGCAGAAGACCGCCCGGAAGAAGCGCGCCGGCGCACGTCGCCCGCACATCACGCCATCCCGCTGAAAGAAGACCGGCCGTCAGCACCAGAAGGAGTGGGAGAACCGGCACGCTTCTCGTCCGCACGTCCTGCCATGCCGAAAAGGAAAGCATCCCCAGCGTGACACAGATTGCCACGGCCTCCATCATCCCGCCTTCCCCGCCCGGTCCCGGGCCGCACAGCGCTCACACTCCTTCAGATCCGCCACGGACTGCTTCTTTACCATCCGCACGTGACGCGTGAGACTCCCGTAGGAAGACGACGGATAATAGTAGCGTCCCTTGGCCGTGGCGTAGACGGTTCCCTGATACCCCTCCGGAAAGCCGGGGCAGCGCCGGTAGCGTCTTCCGTAGACATTCCGGAGCGTCCCGATCCTGGCCGTCGTACTCTGATAAACGGAAAGATCAAGATGGGTGCAGTCAGCATGCGTGTGCCAGACGGACTCGTTTTCCGTGACGAGTACCATCTCCTCTTTCGCGCTGCCGGCCCGCTTCCGGCTCCGAAGACCGCCCTTCATCCCCGTCCACGGATACACTCTGGCCCGCACGGCGATCTTCAGCTTCGGAATCCCCGGCAGGGAAAACGGGTAATCGAAGGTCCTGTTTTCCGCCAGATCGATCCATGCTTCCGGTCTTTTATCCCCCTGCGCGGCACCGGCCGCCATCGAGAGTTTTCTCGCCCGGTTGGACAGTCTGAGGCTCGCCTCAACCTGAAGGCTGACCGCATTCATGAACAGAATCAGCGTCAGCACGGTCATGAAGAAAAGCGGCAGCATGGCCGCGCACTCCAGCGTCATCGAGCCGGCAAAGGACAAGACTCCGGACCGTCCGCTCCGCCGGCATACCTGAGCTGCGTTTGCGACGTTCTTCCGTCTCCGGACAGTCCGGAACCCTCCCATGTTCTCTCCTTTCCGCACAGCATTGTTCCCCGCTGCGCCCCCTCCCGTTCTCCACCGCCGCCGGCAGGATCAGAGATCCCCGTAGCAGAGCGAGCGGCTCACCGGAAAGGTCGTCCGTTTCTCCGCGCAGACCTTCATCTCGGCGGACAGCGCATAGATGCAGTGGTCCATCCGAAACCCCGGATTCCCGTTCCCGCGGATCTCGGCTTCCGTCATGTCCATGGCGCGCATGACCAGACTGCCCTGCCGTTCAAGCAGAATGATCCCGAGATACTCCTCATAATCAAGACCGGACGGATCGCTTTTCACCAGCCCGTCCAGATCCGCCCCCGCGCCGATCAGAGAATCCGGTGCGGTCTGCCAGTACGCCGCCTGCTTCGTCAGAGAGACGCGGCCGCCGGTGAGCAGACAGCGAAGATCAACCACACTCTCCGCGTAGGCCCAGAGGCCGGCCAGAACCAGCTTGAACGCCGGCGCCAGCTCCGGCACGCCGAGAGACAGACCGATCAGATCGGCCGTTCTTGAAAGAGAACGGCTGAGAGACGGGTTCGCGTACAGGCACGCGATGTTGTCCGCCTCGCGGTTCAGCATCAGATACCGGACCGTTTCCTTCATATTGTCAAGATCGCTGCTTTTACCGCAAAGAATGTATTCCAGCTGGTATGAGAGGACGGAATGAACGGATGGATTCCGGTACGTCCGGTAGTGATCGAGCAGGTAGGCCTTGAACGCCAGCTCGCTTCCTCCCGTATCCGCCCTCATCACGCCGAAGCCCTTCCCCAGACTGCGGCCGCTGACCAGATCCCCCGGATCCGCCTTCTTCGCGGAGACGCCGTCCGGCGCCACAAGATCGAGCACCGACGCGGACGTCAGCTGCTCAAGCATCGGGATCGGATTCATGAAGCCCTCCGGCAGCGCGGGCGGTTCCGCTTCCGTCTCCACGCCTTCCGCCGCGAGTGCGGCGCGGCGCTCCTCCTCTTTTCGTCTTTTCTCCGCGGCCTGCTGCGTAAGACTTCCGTAGCTCTTCTTCTGAGCGCCCCGGAGATATTCCCGTCCGGCTTTCTGACGCTTCCCCGCCGCTTTCTTCCTTTCCCTCAGTCTTCTGATCAGCGCCAGTCCGCCTGTATCCTTCACGGCCTGCACCGCCTCGGCCCGGAAGGCCGCCCCGCCCGCGTCGGTCGCCAGCGTACAGCCGGTCAGCGAGCAGGAATCCCTCGTCAGGTGGAGAAGGTTCCTGCCGCCGAACAGACGACGTCCCCGGTTGGGCCGGAGCAGATAGTCCGCCGCGTCCTCCAGCTCGTCGACACAGGCGGCAAAATCCAGTCCGCCGGAAGCACTTCCGGCGTCCAGAAAGAACAGGGCGTACGTCTCGTCAAGCTGCCGGTCATATTTTGCGAAAAGAGAGTACATCGCCTGATCCATGGCGTTCGCCGCCTGCATCCGTCCCGCACGAATTTTCACGGAGGTGATGGAAGCAAGAATCAGTGAGACCATCACGGCCAGTGTAAGCGCCAGGTAAACCGTGATGCTCCCTCCCGCCCTTCTTCCGCCGTCCGTTCCGTTTCGCTTCATGCCGTCCGCCTTTCCCGTCCGGATCAGACCGATCCGCTCTGCGATGCCGCCTTGCCGAGTATTGTCTTCAGCACATTGGTGATCTGCGATTTGAAGATCAGTACCAGAGCGATCAGAACCAGCAGGATCAGCACGACCTCGACGACCGCCACACCGTCTTCCTCTTCCAGAAAACGACTCAGTTCGTTCATCTGCCCCCTCCTCCTTTCCGGCGCCCGCCCTCTGCGCGGCGGGGACCGGGCCGGAACGGCCCGAAAGAGACACGGGCATGCTTCTCCCGTTTTTCGCCGCATAGAGGGTGCGCCAAAGTAAGACGGATGACATCGGTCTTTCGCCTCTGTCTCCGGAGCTCCGCTTATCGATTGTGGTTCGTATATGGATTTCGGCAGAACCGGAACCGGTCTGCCCATCTGAATGGCTGATAAGGCAAGTATACCCGAGCCGGAGCGGTTCCGGCAATCCGGAATACCTTCTGAATCGTCATATGCCGGCTTCGCGCAGAATGCACGAAAACGCGGCGGAGACAAAAGCGTTTCGCTTATGTCTCCGCCGCGTCATGTCTCCGGCATTCTTCCTGCAGCGTCCTGTTCCGCCCGGCCATTTCCTCTGATGCCCGATGCCGGCTGCCGGCCGCTCTGCGCCTCCGGCTCAATATCCGAACGTCCGGCTGACCCTGTGGGTAAGCGGCCGTCCGTCCAGCCAGGCGGACAGATTGCCGGCCGAGATCCGGACGACACGGGTCAGCGTCTCCGGAAGAAAGAACCATCCCGCCGCGTGGGGCGTGAGAACGACATTGTCAAAGTCCCACAGCGGATCGTCCGCCGGAAGCGGCTCCGGATCCGTGACGTCGAGTCCCGCGCCGGCAAGCCGGCCGGCTGCGAGGGCCTCCCGGAGGGCGGCGGTGTCAACTGCATTTCCCCGTCCGACGTTGATCAGACAGCTCCCCTTTCGCATAAGGCCCAGTCTCCGTTCATCCATAAGATGAAACGTCTCCGGCGAGCCCGGCAGCGCCATCGCCACGATATCCGCCCGGGGCAGCACCTTATCCAGCGCATCCAGCGTGTACTGCTCGTCAAGCCATTCCGGCTTTTCCCGTTCCGTCCGCCGTACGCCGATGGTGTAAGCGCCAAGCGCCTTCATCTTCCGGGCGTAGGCGCCCCCGATATCGCCCAGTCCGAGCACGGCGGTCACGGAATGTTCCACGGAGATGACGTCACCCATCGCCTTCCACACGTGGCGGACCTGATTCCGGCCGTACTGGCCGAACCGGCGGATCACCGCGAAGGTCAGGGCCAGCATATGCTCCGAGACCGCCGGTCCGTATGCGCCGGAAGCGTTTGTGAGCTCCGTCCCCGCCGGCAGCACGCCCGCGCCTGTATAGGCGTCCGCACCGGCGCTGCTCAGCTGCAGCCACGTAAGACGCCGGCAGATCGTGAGCCTCTCCGGCGGTACGTTCCCGATGATGGCATCGGCCTGCTCCAGCTCGCCGTCCCTGACCGCGGCCGCGCTTTTCCAGAGAAAGGCAGCCCGCTCCCCGGCCGTCTCCTCCAGATATTCCTTCTGCTCCTCCGTCACCGGAAGCGTGACCAGCACTGTCTTCTTCTCCATATGTCCCTGCCTCAGATCCTGACCATATCGCGCGTGATGTCGGACAGCGTGTTCGCGCCGCACATCAGCATCGTATCCTCGAGCTCTCCTCCGATCTTCCGCACATAGGCCTCCACGCCCTCGCGGCCGCCCCCGAAGACGGCTGTGACGAACGGCCGGGCGATCACGGCACCGTCCGCGCCCAGCGCCAGCGCCTTGAAGACGTCCGTCCCCGAACGGATCCCTCCGTCCACAAGGATCCTGGCGCGGCCGCCCACCGCGTCCGCGATCTCCGGAAGGACCTCGGCTGTGGCCGCGCACTGATCCAGCACGCGTCCGCCGTGGTTGGAGACGAGGATGGCCGCCGCGCCGGCCTCCACTGCCTTCTCCGCGTCCTTCACCGTCATGATGCCCTTGACGATGAACGGCACGCCCGCTCCTTCGATGATGCGCTTCAGCTGGGAGACGGATTTCCGGCCCGCCGGAGGATTAAGCCCCTTGAGGAACGGAAGCCCCGCCGCGTCCACATCCATCGCAGCCGCGAAGGCGCCGGACTCCCGCACCATCCGCATTTTCTCTTCCACCGTCGCCTCGTCCCAGGGCTTCACCGTCGGGATGCCGGCTCCGCCCGCTTCACGGATCGCGGCAACCGCCGCCGTGAAGACGCCGGGATTCGTCCCGTCCCCGGTGAACGCGGCGATGCCAAGCTGAGCGCATGCGGCAACCAGCAGCTTGTTGTAGCTCGCGTCATCGTAGACATCGCCGTAGTGCATGTTGATCGCCCCCACCGGGCCCGCGAAGAACGGATACCGGAAGGTCCGTCCGAACAGTTCAAGCGACGGATCGGGCTCCGCGGCCTCCGCGATCGTATCCATATTCACGCGGATTTTCTGCCACGCGTCGTAGTTCCGGATCGCCGTGTCTCCGGTTCCCTTCGCCCCCGGTCCCGGGATCTGACTGCCGCAGGCGCGTCCGTTGCAGATCGAACACGCCTTGCAGTATTTTCCCACACAGTTTTTTGCCTTCGCCAGCACTTCCTCATATGTCATCACAGCCTTATCCTCCTTTATCTGAGTCCGTCCCCGCGGCTCTGGCCGACCTCGCGCTCGCCGGCCAGCACCTTCTGATAGTCCTCGTAATTCTTCCGAAGCAGTTCGGGCGTGTTCAGCTCGTACGGGCACTTCTTCGTGCAGGCCCGGCAGTTGAGACACGTCTCGATCTTCTTCATCTCCTCCTGCCAGTAAGGCGTCAGCCAGGCATCGGAGGGCGCGCGCCGGATCATCAGCGACATCCGCGCGCACTGGTTGATCTGGATTCCCTGCGGGCAGGGCATACAGTAGCCGCAGCCGCGGCAGAAATCGCCGGACAGCTCCTCCTGCTCCTTCCGGACATACGCGGCCAGAGAGCCGGTCATCTCCGGCGTTTCCTTCATGTAGCCCAGCCACTCATCCAGCTCCTTATCCCGCTGGATGCCCCAGATCGGCAGCACATTGTCATACTGGTTCATGAAGGCCATCGCGGCCTCGGAGCGGGTGATCAGCCCGCCGGCGAGCCCCTTCATGGCGATAAAGCCGACGCCCTGCTCCCCGCAGAGGCGGACCAGCTCTTTTTCCCTGTCCGAGGCAAGATAGCTGAACGGAAACTGAATCGTCTCATAGAGTCCGGAGACCGCCGCGTCCAGCGCGACCTGAATCCGGTGCGCCGTGATGCCGATATGGCGGATCTTCCCGGACCGCTTCGCCTCCAGCATGCATTCATAGAGTCCCGTCCCGTCTCCCGGTGCATACACCTGAGAGGCCATATGGAACTGGTAGACATCGATGTAATCCGTCCGCAGCTTCTCAAGAGAAACGTCAAGATCCTCCCGGAATGCATCCGGCGTCTTCGCAGCCGTCTTGGTGGCGATCAGAACCTTGTCCCGCATTCCGTCGAACGCGGCCCCGACCTTCTCCTCACTGTCCGAGTACGCGCGCGCGGTGTCAAAATAGCGCATGCCGCCGTCCCATGCCTTCCTCAGAAGGCGCACCGCCGTCTCCTTCGAATCCCGCTGGATCGGCAGCGCGCCGAATCCGTTCTGCGGGACCGTGATACCTGTCCGTCCCAGTGTAATCTGTCTCATCGTTTCCTCCTT
The DNA here is from genome assembly GCF_019355395.1 of Chordicoccus furentiruminis. Taxonomy (GTDB): domain Bacteria; phylum Bacillota; class Clostridia; order Lachnospirales; family Lachnospiraceae; genus Chordicoccus; species Chordicoccus furentiruminis. The sequence goes on along the minus strand of NZ_CP048829.1, from coordinate 2,049,636 downwards.
TTAGGCGCACCGCCGTCAAAGAACCGTCTGCTCCCTCACGCCGCGCAGCCTTCCGCTTTCCGGCACCTCTCCGGCCTCCTCCATCAGATCCCGGACATAGTCGGTCAGCACAGATGCCGGAGCGACGGGCGGCTGCTCCCGGATCCAGACAAGCTCATATTCCGCGATCCGCTCCGGCTCCGTGATCACCTTCGATGCCACGCCCGGGTACGGTCCGTCCTGCGTCTCGGGATAGATGCAGACCCCCGCTCCCGCAGCGGCGACCGCCGCCGCGTCATTGAAGCTGGAAAGCGTGCAGATCACCCGCGGCTCCCGCCCGATCCCGGAGAACCACCGGAGAACCGCCTCCTGCCTCGACTTGCGCTGCGGAATCACCAGCGGCACCTCGGCGAGCTCGGAGAGACGGATCTCGGTTCCGGGCCGCTGCGCCAGAGGATGCGATGCCGGAATCAGGGCCGTCCAGGGCTCCTTCCAGACCGGAATCCCCTCGAGATGCTCCGTGTCATACGGCGCCACGATCAGCGCAAGATCCGCCAGCCCCCTGTGAAGCCGGTCCAGCACGTCGTCGCTGGAGCCGTTCCACAGAGAAAATTCAACCAGCGGATATTCCTCCCGGAATCCCGCCATCCAGCCCGCGGCGATCGCCGGCGCACGGCCGTCCGCAATCGCAAGACAGATCCGTCCCGACAGCTCCCGTCCGAAGGACCTCATCTCGCTCCTCGTCTTGTCCGCGAGTTCCAGCATCTGCGACGCGCGCCGGTAGAGCAGCCGGCCCGCCTCGGTGAGCTGCAGATGCCGCTTCCCTCTTATGAAAAGCGTCACGCCGAGATCCTCCTCCATCTGACGGATCCGGCTGCTGAGCGGAGGCTGGCTCATATGGAGTTTTTCGGCGGCGCGGGAAAAATTCAATTCCTGCGCCACTGTCATGAAGTACTGCAGTCCTTTGAAATCCATGGCCGTCCACTATACGAAAAACATATGATACTGGCAATGGAATGCGTATTTTACAAATGCATCCGCAGCCGGTAAGATGAACTCAGATGAAGATTCGGAGAGATCTTCCTTCTTTCATCATCCTGACAGTTTCTGACTGTAGCCATAGCGTGAGCCGTGTGACGGGACAGCGACCTGCACACGGCTTCTTTGCGTCTCCGCGGCCGGCGCAAACCGATGCATGGGCCGGCGGCACTGCCCGCCTGAAACCGCGCTGCCGGTTCGCCGCCTGTCGGCGGCTTACCGTCTCAGTTCTCCCACGGCGTGCCCTCGGGGGATCCGTCCGCCGCAGAAGAGCGGTCCGCCTCCGGCGCTTTCTCCATCCCGGTGTCCGCCTCCGCTGACGCGGCCGTCTCTCCGGCCGACGCCGAGACGGCCGTTCCGTTCACCGTTACGGTGCCGTCCGCCGGAATCAGAATGTACTCTCTTCCGTCGATGATACGCGTCCGGATCAGCTGTGCCTTGTCGATGGGGACCTTCAGCGTCATCGCATCCGTCTTCACCGTGATGCAGCTTTCCGCTACCGCGTCCAGCGCGATCTGTGTATCGCCGATCGTCTCATCGTAGATTTCGTCAAAATCCTCCATAGGAGCGCCCGCCGCCTCGGCAATCTTCCGCACGGTCTGTTTCTCCAGCGTCTGCGGCGCGTCCTCCTCCGCCGCCTTCTCCACCAGATTCTCGCTGATTGCGGCGGCGCTCTCGAGATTGACGTCCATCTGACCCAGCAGGTCACTGAACAGAGCCCGCTGCGTCTCGGCGCCCACCGGCGCCGCCTCCGCCTGCACCGCGAACAGAGCCGTCAGGAAATCCTCCCCGTCTGGCGCGTTGGAACGGAGCATCACTTCGTTCCGGTCCTCCAGCCGCTCTGAGAAAGAGGGATAGAGGAAGCCCGCCACCGGATTGCCGATCTGCCATCTCCGGTCCAGCTCCGCCACGCGGTCCTCCCGGAAGCCGAGCGCGGCCCGGGTGAGTTTGGCCGGACAGACGGCCAGCAGCAGCGCCTCATAGACCACGTCGCCGTCCTCCAGCTTCCTCCCGTCCGTGCCCTTGAGCGGCACATCGTAGACGATGCGTGTCAGCGTCGCGTAATAGGGATCCGTATGCGTGTACCCCGCGGTAAACGCATCCCGGAACGCTTCGAGCGCGGCCGTATCGCCGCCGTCCGTGGAACGGAGCGCGAGCAGCGCCTCGTTCTGTTCCGTCAGCGCGACGCTGAAGGTATCCCGGCCGATCCGCGTGCTCAGCACCCGCTGAAACATCGCCACATGGCGGAACCGCTCCGCGTCCTCCATATCCGCAAGACGCATGACCTGATCCCAGACAGTGTTGTTGTCCGCGTCCACATAGAAGCCGTAAACCCAGTCGACGATGTTGTCTCTCGCCTTGACGGCCTTCCGAAGCTCTCTGATGTCTGCCTTTTCCATATCTGTCTTTCTTTCCTTCCGACGTCTCTTCCGTCCGGCGCTCAGTATTTGATGAACCGGTCGATCGCCTCGTTCATCCGCTCGATGGACGCCTGATCGCCCTGCTCCGCCGCCTCGACAATACAGTGCTCCAGGTGTTCCTTCAGCAGCGCCTTGCCGGCATTGGTCAGCTCTGACCGGACCGCGGCCAGCTGGATCAGCACGTCCGAGCAGTCCTCTCCCCGCTCGACCATATGCTTAACAGCCTCCAGGTGCCCCGCGCAGCGGGACAGGCGGTTGACGATTTTTCGTATTTCCTGCGGGTCATGGGTATGCGTGTGAGCGCTGTGCGCCGCCTCCGGATGCTCGTGACTGCATCCGGCGCCATGTGAATGCACATGTCCATACTCCGTCTCTGTGCGATCGTGACCGTATTCGGTGCCGTGAGAATGTACGTGTCCATGCTCTGTTTCAGCGTGATCGTGACCGCATCCGGCGGCCCCAGTGTCTGTCCTTTTACTGACTGCCATACTGTTCTTTCTACCCGTCCTTATTTCTCCGGCGGCTGATAGAACCGTCCCCGGATCTGCTGTGTTCTCATCAGATTGATGAACGCCTTCGGATCAACTCTGCGGATCGCGGCCAGCACCGCCTTTTCCTCCGCAGCCGACACGACCGAATACACCACCGCCCGCTCCGTATGCTCATATGCCCCCTCTCCGTGAAGCACCGTAGCGCCGTGACGGCTCACGTCCGTGATGGCGCGGCAGATATCGGCTGGAAAATCCGTCACAATAAAGAGCGTAATCTGCTGATACTTCCTGTAAAGCACATGCAGTACCTGCGTCGATGCAAACTGAAAAATAATCGAATACATCGCCTTGTCCCAGCCGAAGAGAAAGCCCGCCGCCGAGAGGATCACCACGTTGACGCCAAGGATCACATTGAAGGAATCCATGCCGCTCCTCTTTGACAGATAAAGGGCGATGAAGTCCGTGCCTCCGGTATTCGCGTTGGAGAGAAGGCAGAGACTGATCACGGTCCCGTTGATCATCCCTCCGAAGACGGCGATCAGCAGTACGTCCTGCGTCACCACATGAGCGGGCATCACGTCCGTCAGCACGCTGCTGACGATCAGCATGTAAATCGTGTACAGGGTCAGTTTTTTTCCGATGAACCGGAACCCGATATAGATCGGGCCGGCATTGAGCAGGAGGTTGATCAGCGTATAGGGCAGGCTCACGCCGAAGAACATCTGTGCGGACCGCTGAATCAGCAGCGTCAGCCCGGACACGCCGCCCGGGTACAGTCCGCCGGTATGGACGAACGTGTTGATGTTGAGTGCCATGATCACCGCCGCCAGTGTGATGACAAGCAGCCGTCTTCCGTCTTCTTTCAGTGAGAATGTCATCGCCAGCCCCTCCGCCCGCATGTATCCGTATTATACCCGAACAACGCTGAAAATAAAAGAAGACAAACCGGAGGCTGTCCGTGTATAATGCAGATGGTTGTTACAAAAGTTTTAAATCAATTTTCAGATTAATCAGAGAAAGGGGTCGTTATGATCATCTCCGCCGTAAACGGACGGAAGCGGATTCTTCCGCGAGCCGCATGTCTCTTCGCTCTGCTTCTGTTTCTTTTCGCCGGCAGTGTCCGCGCGAAGGCGGCCGCGCCTTCCCGCCGCATCATCCTGATCGGGGATTCGAGGACGGAGATGATGCGGGAATACGGCTCAAAGGACGCCCGCGTGATCTGGTCATACGCGTCCGGCAAAGGGCTCAGCTGGGCGAAGCAGACCGGCGTCCCCCGCATCGAGAGCAAGATCCGCAGCAACACGGCCGTCGTCATCCTGCTCGGCCTCAACGACTGCGCCGACACCTGGATGGCCGACCGGTATGCTTCCTATTTTAACAAGAAGGCCGCCGAATGGAAGAAGAAGGGCGCATCCACCTATTTCTTCTCAGTCGGACCGGTAGACGACGCGAAGGCCAAAGCATCGAAAAGCGAACGCGCCTATATGATCACCTCGTTCAACAAGGCGCTGCGCGCGAAGCTTTCATCGGATGTACAGTATGTGGACATCTACTCCGCCCTGCAGAAAAATCTCTCCACGCTGCATGACGGCATCCATTACAAGAAATCCTCCAGCGACCGGTATTTCAGTCTGATCATCAGCAAAACCGCTGCCGGGTCCTCTTCGGTGTCAAAGACCTCGTCAGATCCCGACTCGATGGTCAGCCGCTATTACAAGCCCGTCTACGACTTCCGTGACTTTATGAAATACAACCCATCTCTGAAGAAGACCTACGGCTCGAATCCTTCCGGCGCTTACCATTACTTCCTCAAGAAGGGCATGAAGAAGGGGCTCCGCGCGAGTTCGTCCTTCGATGCCGTCTCCTACGCACTCCGTTACGGCTATCTGCGCCATATCTACGGCACATCCGACTGGACAAGGTATTACACCCATTATCTGAATAAGGGAAAGGCTCGCGGGATGAGCGGCGCCTGGACCCGGAAGGTAAAAGGATATGAGACTGTCTATAAGGGCCGCGACTACGCCCGTGTCTATAACTATAACGATTACATCAAACGTTATCCCTCTGTCTTCCGCGTCTATGGCTACAATGACAAAAAAGTACTCGCCCACTTCGTGAAGTACGGCATCCGGAGCGGCTGGATCGGCTGCAGTTCCTTCAACTGGAAGACTTATAAGGTAAGCAACCGCGATCTGGCGAAAAAATTCGGCCGTTCCGTGTGGAAGTACTACGACCATTATCTCCGCAAGGGATACCGCCAGTCCTGGCGGCGTCATGTCTGACCGCCAGATTCTTTCCGTAAAACAGGCAGTCCCCGGCCGTTATCCGGCCGGGGACTCGTTTTGTCCACAAAACCGGCCGGCGTCTGATATGAATCTCGCCGGCCGGTTTCCTCTGTTCTGTTTTCACTCGATGAATCAGGAACCCGATGATCCGCGCTGCTGCTCCGACTCACGGCTCTGATCCGCGATGTCTTTCACTCTTTTCGTCGCCTCGTCCGAAAAGCTGACGATGAACTTGGCATCACGATAGATGGATTCTCCCGCCTTAGTAAGTGTTACACCCTTTCTTGATCGGTCAAAAACAGTGACACCCAGATCCTTTTCCAGCAGTCCGATCTGCTTGAGCACGGCAGACGGCGAAATATGCATCTGCTCCGCTGCCTGTCGGAAGCTGCCTGCCTCTACCACCCGGATCAGAGTATCAAGATGCGCATTATAAAGCATGTTACCACTACACCTCGAATCCGTGTTCTCAAAAGCATTTCAAGCAGGTCTATTTTATCACAACAGATTCGTGAATAGTGCGAAATTGCGTTAATTTAACGAAATGTTCAAAAATTGCGCGGCTGTGCGCTGAATCAACCGACAACATCCTCCTGATTGTTCTGGTCCTGATTCTGCTCCTGTTCCTGTCCGTCGTCTGTCTCCTCATTGTCCTCATCCGGCGTCAGAACCACCGCGTCCGGATCCTCAGTCGGCGTCGGGGTGACCGCCTCCGTCGCCTCCGGGATCTGCGTCTGCTCCGGCGTCGGAGCCACCGTCACATCGGGGGCGGCCGGCGTCTGGCGGGCAGCTGACGGCGTCGCGGTCGGCTGGTTCACGGCCGGAGCGGAAGTCGGCGCGGCGGTCCGCCCGGTGTCCGTTCCGCCGCCCGCATCAGATGCGGCCGGCGTCGGCGTCGTCTGGTTCGCGATGACGGTGATGGGCTTCACCTCCGTGCTCCCGGTCCGCACGGCCGTCCGTCCGGAAAAGATGCCGCTGGAGACCATATAATAAAGAGCAAAGAAGACAGCGGCCGCCAGTGCGGCGCACAGCACGACAAGAAATGCCGTATGGCCGCCGCCTCCTCCGTCCTCTTCTTCCTCCTCTTCCGCTTCATCCTCGGGCTCCTCCGCGCGTGCGTTCCGCTTCGGCACATAGCGCTCGAGTCTTACGCGGCTTTCTCCGGACCGGCCGTCTCTCTCATTCCGGGAACCGGATTTCGTTCTCCTCTGCGGCTGCTCTCCGTCTTCATCCAGATCGTACGGGGTGAGATCGAGATCCGGATCGACCGCTCTGGCTGCCTCCTCCGCGGAAACCTCCCCGGCCGGAAGAATATGCGTATCCTCATCCGCCCCGGCGATCAGCCGGCGGTCGACCTCCGGATCCGCCGTGTCCGCGGCATAGAGATCATAGTCATCCATCTCCACGCTGAACAGGGGTTTTCCGCAGTGACTGCAGAACTTACTGTTGTCGGCGATCGTCTCGCCGCAATAAGGGCAAATCATATTCTGCACTCCTTTCCGTCTGTTTCCGTTTCGGTGTATTTCTCCGGATGCTGACTCACGCCAGCAGCGACCGCACCTCCTCCGCGTCATAGGTCACCGAGCTGACCTGCTGCGTCTCGATGCAGTACAGCGCATGCGCCGCCAGGTGCTCCGCGGCCTGTTCGAGATCACGGCAGCCCGGCCGGCCGGCGCACCGTGCGATCACGGCATCGGCCCCCGCTCCGGTCACGACGCATTCCTCCGGTTTCATTCCCATACGCGCAAGCACCTTCGGAAGAGAGAAACGAGTGAAGATCACCTTCTTCTCCTCCGACGTATAGTCAGGAATCTCGATGACGGCGAAGCGGGTCATCAGCGGCGAGCTGATCCGGCTGATGTCGTTGGCCGTCGCGATCGGGTAGACGCCCGTCGTCGGAATCATGCACTCGATGTAATTGTCCGTAAACCCGATATTGTCCAGCAGCGTCAGCAGCGCGTCCGCCGGATTGCCCAGCGCCGTGCCGTCGTCCGCCTTGTCCAGCTCGTTGATGATGAAGACGAGATTGGAGCTTCCCGCCTGGGCGAATGCCTCCATGATCCGGCCTGGCTTGGCGTTGGAGTAGATTCTCGGACTTCCGGTCAGCGCCTCGTTCTCATGAATCGTGCTCATATCGAGTGAGGTCCAGGGAAGACGGAGAATGCGTGCCACCGCATAGGCGACCTGCGACTTGCCTGTTCCGGCCGGACCCGCCAGCAGGAGTCCGTAGGCAGGCAGCGTATGCGTGCGGTTGATCTGGATGATGGTTTCGATGATCCGCTGTTTGACGGAATCGAGCCCGTAGAGCTCCTCATCGAGAATTCTTCTCGCTCTCACCGGGTCGATGGACTCGAAATAGGAGCCCTGCCACCGGATATTCAGCATCATCGACAGCGCCCTCTGGGCGTGGCGCCGTTCCTCCGGACTGATGGCGCCGGTGCGGAGCAGCTTGATGTTCCGGTACGCCCACGTCCGGATCTCCGGCGGCAGCGCGTCGCCCGCGCAGGTGAGGAAATCGGTCATCGACGGCAGATCGGTGAGGAGATACGGCGTATTCCCGGGTTCCTCCTGCTCCTCGTCGTCAACCGGCGCGGCCGGCCGGCTCGCGAGAAGGCGGCTGACCGCCAGCTGCAGCATGCCGTCCTCCGAAGACGGGTCGTGCGTCCGTCCGCTCGGATCGACGGCGCGGATCCTGCAGACCGCGCTGCCCTCTTCTGTGTGAATAAGGGAAAGGCGGACCGTAATATGGTTCTCTCCCAGCCAGCCGATCAGTTTCAGGAAGCGGCTGTCCACCCGCAGAATCTGCGCAGAGAGGTCCTGACCGTCCTCCTGATAGTCAAAGGCCGCGCCGGAAAGCGGGTGACGGAACGTGCCGGTCTGATGATGGCGCATGCCGGCCGTGGGATCCGACAGCATCAGAATCGGATGCTCCGCCGTGGCCATGCCGGCTGCATTTTCATATAACGGAACCCGGTCAAGCGCCTCGGCGGGCCGTCTCTCCGACGGTACAGGGTCGTTGAAGTCAAATATTCTGTCCATAGGCAGTCTCCTTCAAATTCATATTCCTCATCATACCATTTTCCCAATTGCATGTAAAACGTGGTAAGATAAGAGGAAGATTGTGAATGATGTCTCGGGAGGTGTTGCTATGTCTGATCAGCGAAACGCGTCTTCCGGCGCAAATCCGGAATCAACCTGGAACGGCACAAAGATTGTCCGTATCACCGGCACAGACGGCGCCAACCTTTGGGCGGACCGCAGCATGGACAGTGCGGTGATCCGGCACTACGGCGAGGGACACTCGCTGCCGGTCAATTCCTTCATGGTCACCCGCCGGAACGGCGACGACTGGTATCAGGTGGAAGCCTATAACGGCCACGGCATCGGCTACGTCCGGGCCTCGCTCGTGGAGCCGGAGTCCTTCGGCGACTCCTCGATTGTCCCCGGCGACGTGCTGTAAGATGGAAATGCACCTGGAAGAAAGCACCGGGCGTCCCACTTTTAGCGGGACGCCCGGTGCTTTTGTCATACAGTGCCTTATCATGATCTCCCGTCCTCTGACGGGAAGTTTTCACTCTTTATATGTGCTCGGCGCAAAAAGAGCGAGAATCGGGAAGATTTCCAGCCGGCCCAGCAGCATGTCGAAGGCCATCACCAGCGTCGAGAGATTTCCGTAGCAGGAAAAGTTCTGCGTCGGACCGACCGCATCGAAGCCCGGTCCGATGTTGTTGAACGTCGCCATCACCGCGGAGAAATCCGTCGTCAGCGAGAAATTGCCGCGATCCAGCGCCAGCAGAAGGAAGCTGACGATGACAATGATCACATAGGCGGCAAGATAATTGTTGACATTGCTCATGGTCTGCTCCGGGACGCGGGAGCCGTTCATCCGGACGATTCTCACCTCATGCGGGTGAAAGATCTGGTGCGCATTTCTCCGGAGATTCTTGATCAGCAGCAGCACACGGGAAACCTTGATGCCGCCGCCCGTGCTGCCCGCGCTGGCCCCTACAAACATCAGGCAGAGCAGGATTGCCTTGGAAAAGCCCGGCCACTTGTCGAAGTCCAGCGTCGAGTAGCCGGTCGTCGTGATGATCGACGCGACCTGAAAGGCCGAGTGGCGGATCGTCCCCTCCACATTCGCCGTCTCCGGCATACAGCGGTAGACATTCACCGCGGTGAAGAGAATCGAGGCGGCGACGATGCCGAAGTAGAGCCGCAGTTCCTCGTCGAACAGCGCCTGCTTCACATGCTTCAGAAGGAGCATGTAGTAGATGCTGAAGTTGACGCCGAACAGCAGCATGAAAACCGTCGTCACGTTCTGGGCGAAGGGCGTATAAGCCGCCATGCCGGAGTTCAGAACCGCGAATCCTCCGGTACCCGCCGTACCGAAAGCGATGCAGACCGCATCAAAGACCGGCATCCGGCCGACCAGCAGGAACATGATGTCGAGCAGCGTGAGCACACAGTACATGATGTAGAGAATCGCGGCCGTGTCGCGCATCCGGGGCACCATCTTGTTGACAGAGGGGCCCGGCGATTCCGCTCTCAGAATATGGAGCATATAGCCGTCGTTGCGGCCGCTGGCCGGGATGATCGCCAGAAAGAAGACGAGCACGCCCATACCGCCGACCCAGTGGCTGAATGACCGCCAGTAAAGCAGTCCCTTGCCCAGCGCCTCCACGTCCGAAACCACAGACGCCCCGGTCGTGGTGAAGCCGGATACGATCTCGAAGAAGGCGTCGATGAAGTTCGGGATCCGGCCGGACAGAAAGAAGGGAAGACAGCCCGACAGCGACAGCACGATCCACGCCATACCCGTGCAGACAAGTCCTTCCCTGGCGTAAAACTTTCTTTCCGCGTTCCGTGAAACCAGACGGAGAACAGCCGCGGCGGCCAGCGTGATGAGAATGGCGCCCGTAAAGCCCCGTTCCGCCGGCCGGTCCGACGTCACGATCGAGATGAGCAGCGCCGGCGCCATAAAAGCACTCGCCAGAAGCAGAATCCATGAATGGATCCTGATCATGATCTTATAATTCATACGAACTCTCTCCCGTTCCCGTCAGGCAAAAATATCGTTCAGCTGCTGAATCGTCTCGCCGCCGCTCGAGACGATCACGATGCGGTCGCCCGCATGGAATCTCGAATCGCCGTTGGGGAACTCGATATTCCGGCCGCTGGTGATCGAGGCCAGCCGGATATTCCGCTTGAGATGAATCTGGCGCAGAGGGGTATTGAGATATTTTGTATTCGCGTCGACGACGAATTCGATCGCCTCCGCCTGACCGTCCGCGATCGAGTGAACGGTGACAGCCGCGCCGACCTGATTCTCCATCGCGCGCACATAGGTCACGATCGTGTTCGTGCAAAGCTCCTTCGGGCTGACGATACTGCCGACCGCCAGTTTGGAGATCACGCCGAGGTTCTCCCCGCGGCCTACCTTGGTGATCACCTGAGGCACCTTGCGCTCATGCGCGTAAAGCGAGGTCAGGACGTTCAGCTCGTCGAGTCCGGTCATCGAAATCACCGCGTCCGCCTGACTCAGTTTCTCCCGCTCCAGCACCGACTGGATCGACGCGTCTCCCTGAATCACCGTCGCGTCCGGCAGCATCTCGGCGAGATGCTCGCACCGCTCCCGGTCGATCTCAATGATCTTGACGCTGATTCCCTCCTTCAGCAGCATGGAGGCAAGATAGTAGCAGTTTCGTCCGCCGCCGACCAGAAGCACGTTCCGGATCTTCTTCGTCACGTATCCGATGCTGTGCAGAAGGATCGTCAGATTCCGCGCGGAGGCCGTAACGAACAGCCGGTCGCCCTCGCAGATCACGAAATCGCCGTCCGGCGTGACCGCCTTTCCGTTGCGCAGCGCCGCGCAGACCAGCACCTGACAGTGCGCGATCTCGCTCAGCTTATACAGCGGCTGGTCGCGAAGCGGGCTCTTCTCGTCCACCCGGATCTCGACGATTTCCACCAGCCCGTTGGCAAACTTTTCCCTTTTCAGGAACCCCGGGTAGCGGAGCAGGCGGTCGATCTCCCGCGCGGTCTGGCGCTCCGGGTTGACCGTCAGCGACAGGGCGAACATCTTTCTCATCGCGTAGGTGGACTCCGCGTAATCCGGCGTACGGATCCGGGCGATGGTATGAAGGTGCGGGTTCATGCCGTGCGCCGTCAGGCAGCAGAGCAGATTGATTTCATCCTGCCCCGTCGCTGTGATCAGAAGATCCGCCGAATCAACGCCCGCGTTCCGCAGCACCTCCATCGACGCACAGTTGCCCTGAACCGACATGACGTCATACCGCTCAATGGTTGACTCGAGCGCGTCCGGGTCGTTATCCACGAGCGTGATGTCGTGGCCTTCGGCGGAAAGCTGGCGGGCCAGCATCGAGCCGACCTTGCCGTCGCCTGCAATGATAATCTTCATACCATCCTCCATCCATTCTTCCGCGCATACCGCAGTACGAAAGAACCGGTCTTTAAAGACTCCGAAAAAACAGGTAAACACGAATCGGCGGAGGCTGATGCCCCCGCCGATACCTACTATAACACGTTTCTGTCAAAACTCAAGCTGAAGCTGACTCAGCGCTTTTTCTTCCGTCCGCCCGCGATCACGGCGATCACAGCCGCCAGAGCCGCCGCCGCGATGAGCACATAGAGGCCGATCGGGCTCGTGTCGCCGGTCCTGACATTGCCGGCGCTGGCAGCCGTGGCGCCCGTATCCGGGTTGACGCCGATCTCGCTGCCGTCCGTCTTCGTGCCGTTGCCCGGATCCTGCATTTTCAGCACCTGCACCCGGTTCGCCGCACTGTATCCGCCTCCGGGCAGCGACTCCACCGTAAAGCGGATTGACTCCGCCCGGTTGTATCCGGCCGGCGCCTGCACCTCGCGGATGTAATAGGTCTGTCCGAGCTGCAGCTGCGCCTTCACCATATGCGGGTTGATCTTCCCGCTCATCCAGCGCTCGATGACGCTGCCGTTCGAATCCAGCAGCTGCATGTAGGCGCCGCGGAGCAGATATCCGCCCTCGACGATCTTGTCGATCCGCACAGTGATCGGGTGGTCGTACCATTTCAGCGCGCCGCCGTCGCGCCCCAGCGTGAAGCCGCCGCTGCTGACGACACTGCATTCGACTCTCCCGCTGTTCCGGCTGTACCACGTCCGGATCACGACCGCGTTGGCGGAAACCTGATAGCCCGCCGGAGCCGTCTTCTCCACAATGGCATAATACTCATCCGGATAGAGGCCGCTGAAGGTGACCGATCCGGTGGAGGAACTGGTTCCTTCCTTGAACTCCTTAAGTGAATCAGCCACTTCGCCGCTGTTGTCAAAGACCTGACCGCCCTTCAGCCGGGCTGCCGCCTTCTGATATGTCTCGCCCGAGCGCTCGCCCTGCGTCGCGATCGGAATCCGGTACAGCTTAAATACGGCGCCGGGAAGCCCCAGATCCGGGTTGGCGGAGGACACCTTGCTGAACGAGAAACTTCCGGTGGTGTAGAGGTTCGTGATCGTGGCGCGGATGTGCATCCGGCTCATGTCCGGCTCATTCTGACCGCCGGACCTGGCCGCCTGATACCAGACGCCGATCTGCCGCTGCTTCGATCCGTCCTTATTTGTCACGACCGCCGTCGACTTGAGCTGGCCGCCGTAGTCCTTCACGACGACGTGCAGATACCAGACCGGGTTGAGTGACACATACTCTGGTGCAAGCTCATTCGTATCCTCTTCCAGCCGGTACCACTCGTCGCAGGGACTGGTGAAGAAGAAATGCGGCGTTTTGGCATCATACTTCTCCGCCAATGCCTCGCTGTAATGAACCGTCCCTGCAGGCTTCAGATTGACTTCACCGCTGCCGTTCAATTCTCCTGCAGCCGCGGCGGTACGACCGGTTCTTTCCTTGTACAGAGTGAAATGAAAACGGCTTGTTTCCGCTGTTCCCTCCACCTTCTTGGTGACCGGAATCCTGTACATCACCGGCAGCGGGCGGTATGCGTTCCTGAGGTTCACCTCGACCTGCTTCAGGGGGACCGCTTCCCCGGATTGTCTGTCCGTGACCCCGGTCAGCGTCACCCGGTTCCTGTCATTCGTGACGTCCGTCCCGTTCCGGCTGACCGTCACCTTCGACACGACGAGCGCATCGCCCGCCTTGTTTTTCTCCACCTTCACTTCGATGCGGTAGACGGCAGGCTGCTTCTGGCTGTCCGTCTTCGTATCCCAGTCGTAGCTGTAGCCAGTCGCGCCGCTGTTCTTCTCGGACAGTGTGTAGACATAGATGCCGGCCGTCTGATAGGTAAAATTCACCAGATTGGATCCGTCCGCGGCCCGCACCGCCGTCTGCGTATCGCCGGAGGCGGAGTAGTCCAGACCAGGCACCTTCTCTCCGCTGATCAGGCTGTTGATCTCGCCCGCCGTGAAGGACGCGTTCATCGTCCGGCTGATGGCCGTCTGCGAGACACCCTTCAGCGTGGCCGCAAACGACGAATCCCGCACCGGCGGCATTCCCCTCGTCCAGCTCAGCGTCTTACCGGCGCCGATGGTGAAGGAAACGGGCTTCAGTGTCTTCTTCGCAAATGTATTGGTGAACGGACCGACCCGGTAGACACTCTGGCTCTCGCCGTCAGTTTCCGGATCGAGCGCAATCTCATTCCCCTGCGGATCGATCTTCACAACCGCTGCCGTCAGCTTTCCCTCGTCATCGGCTGTGACGTCGATGCGGACCGTGAAGGTCTGCGGGTCGTAGGTGACGCCTTCCGCCCCGCCGTTCACCTCCGTGATCTCATAGACGGCGTTTCCTTCGCCGCTGAAGGTGATCGGCTCGAACGAAGCCGTTCCCTCCGCCGTGCTTTGTTCCGGGTTTGAGGTCAGGTCCGAAGCCTTCATGGTCAGAGACGTCTCGATCGGCTCCGCGTTCCGACCATCCGCGGACTGCCCATCGGCGTTCTCCGCGCCGGCTGTCTGTCCGTCTGTTCCTTCGCCGGCCGTTCCGTCCGATCCGTCTCCGGATGCCGCTCCGGTCTTCTTCAGCGTGAACCGGAACGTCTGATCCGCAGCCGGCGCCTCACCAGCCTGCCAGCTGAGAATCTTTCTCACGCCGAGCGTGACGCTGGCCTGCCCGTGATCGCCGTTCGGATCGATCCGGGACTGGTTCATGAACCGCAGAGAGGTGCCCGCGGTCACGTTCCCGGCCGTGAGCAGCATCCCCGATGAGGGTGTGCCCGTGAGATTGATGTTTGTGCCCGCAAAGGGCGCGAAGACGATGCCTGCTGTTCCGTTCATCGTCACATTCGCCGCGTTCGGAAGATTCCAGACGACGGAATCCGTCACCGCATTCAGTAACTCCGTCTGCGTCCCGTCCGACGTATTCCCCTGCTTTTCATCGATCGCGATCTGATACGCACCGAGCGTCACATCCGTCCCGGCATCCTTCGTAAAGGTAAAGATCAGTCTCTGCCCTTTCTTCTTCCGGATCACCAGCTTCCCGTCCGCGATCCGCTGCGCGGCCTCGGGCGTACTGACCGAAAAGAAGAAAACCGCGTCATCGCCCAGAGCGGCTGTATCGATCAGCATCTTATCCGACACCGTCAGCGCCGCATAGGCCCCCGCCGCTGCCGCCGCATCGTTCGTCTGATCCGCCTGCGCCGCTGCGACAGCCGGAACCGTCACGGTCGTATCGCCGACGGCGTCCGCGCCCGCCTTCCTGAGCACAACGGAGGGCCGGGCCTCCAGATTCTGTGAGATCGTCTGCGCATCCCGAATCAGCTCATGCACCCGGTCCGTGATCGCGTCCTCCGTCTGGTTCACGACCGATGCGCCCGCCGTATTCTCTCCGGCGCTCAGATCCGCCGCATCGCGCCCCGTGAGGTAAAGGACGGCCGGTGCCGTCTGCTCACCGGTCATCTGAACGGAGCTGTTCAGTCTGGCCGCCCGGTACATCAGCGGCACGCCGCCGGCCTGAGACGCCGCCAGCTGTACATCTCCTTGTACCGTCACGGCGGCAAAGTTCGACTGCTGGGATGGAGACTGAAACGTAATTTTCTCCGCCAGCATTCCATAATTCCAGAGCGGGCCGAAGAGATTCTGGAGCGAACTTCCTCCTCCCGGAAGGGCGGACGCCTCCGCCTTCGCCTTCTGCTGATCCTCCGGAATCTGAACCGTATACTGGCTGACGACCGGAACGGAGCTTGCTGCAGAAGAAGCCGCAGAGCTCGCGCCGCTGTCTGCGGAAACCGACGGAGCCGATGAGACTGTCGTTGAAGACGCACTGCCGGTTCCGTTCTCACCTGTGCTGTCCGTGCTGCCGGACCCGCCGTTTTCTCCCGAGCCGCTTTCAGCAGGCGTCGCGGACGGCGCCGGCGCAGGCTCCGGCGTCGGTTCCGGTGTCGGTTCTTCCGTCGGAGCCGGTGTCTCCGTCACCGCTGTGCCCGTCCCCTGCGTATCCGTATTCTGCTCCGTGACAGCCGGCTCTCCGCCTCCCGAAACGGCCCCGTCCGCCCACGAGGGAAAAGCTCCCGCCGACAGTGTAAGCGTAAGCGCCGTCAGGCATGTCAGCAGCTTCCGCGATGTATGTCTGAACATAAATCTGTTCCTCCATCCTGAGACATGAGTAAATCACATAAGTCTTACAGATGATTATATCACATACATTCTGCGGACAGCTCTTAATTCGCCTTAAGCCGCGATGCCCGGCCTTTCCTCCAGAGGATATAAAACACGCCGCGTGTGATTTTTCTTTACGCACTGTAAACTCACTGGCGGATCGTGCTATTCTTTTCGATGCGGAGAATACAAAATCCGCGGATCTGAACCTGTCACATACAGAGAAAAGAGGGGTGACCAGACTATGTATTGCAGAAAATGCGGAACTGAAAATCCGGAAAGCGCGCGTTACTGCCTGAACTGCGGCGAGCCGCTCGCAGCGAACGCCGCGCCCCGCACATACCACGACCCGCTGTCGGACGAATATAAGCCGATCAGCATGTGGGGCTATTTCGGGTATCAGCTGCTCTTCGGCATCCCGTTCGTGGGGCTGATTCTATTGCTCGTGTTCTCGTTCGGCGGAACTCGGAACATCAATCTGAAGAACTTCGCACGTTCCTACTTCTGCGTTCTGATCATCGTGCTGATCGTTCTGGCCATCCTCTTTGCCAGCGGCGCGATCGCGGGGATCTCGCAGATGTGACGTCCATCGCGTATGCGGCCAGCCTGCATAAAACAAAAGTCAATACTGAAGACGGGACGGAATCATATGCTTTCTGTCCGGCTTTTTCCCGAAACTCAGTCTTATCGTTCCCGGAAACGTGAGCATCGCCCGGAACCACTCTTTTGATTCCTTCATTCCTGATCGTCCGGCTCGTTTCTCACTTTGACAGAGCGGATGACCAGAATGTCCCGTCTCTGTCGTCCGTGAACCGGTACAGCGTCACCGCGCGCTGCCCCGCCGCCGCATCTGACAGCGTCAGTCCGTCCTTCTGATGCCAGGTGATCGGCGTGCCGATCTCGGAATCCTGCAGCAGCCTTCCGGATCCTGTCACCCGGTCGGCCAGCAGTGTGATGACGTCTCCCTCGTTCAGGGTAAGCTGCGTCTTCGCCGCCATCCCCGTCTCTCCGTCAGCATACAGCGGCTGTATCCCCGCGACGCGGCCTTCCGGATAAGCCGCGTCAAACACGGCGATCAGCTCCGACCTTCTCCCGTTGACGCGGCAGGCAATCCGGCCGGTCACGGTATAGCTGCTCCCGTCCGTCTCCGTGCCGAGATACTCAAGAGCCGCCTTCTGTCCGTTGACGCAGATCAGAGACTCACTCTTCTTACCCAAAAGGCGTCCGTCTCCGTCAAAATCCGCGCCGTTCACCGAACTCATCAGCAGCCATCCGGCCCTGTCCTCCAGCCATGTGCACCGGTCGGTCGTCTGGATCCTTTCCCATTGCGCCTCTGTCAGCGAAATCGTTTCCGTTCCTTCCTCTGTCATCTTCCAGAGAAAATCATCCGATCCGAGGGCTCCCTCAGAAGCTGTTTTTCCATGCGTAATCCCCTCCGGCTTCTCCGTGACGGCCGCTTCCGCATCGCGATCCGTTTCCGCACGGCTGTCCGCAGGAAGCGTGGCCTCTGCACTTTCCTTCTCCGAAGATGACTCCTTCCGATCCGCCTCCGCAACGGGCGCCCGGCCGGACAATGAGATAAACGGATCCGATCCGGAAGCGTCCCGGCCATTTTCTTCCGTTTCCCGGAACGTCTGAACCGCGCGCACGCAGCGCTCATCCGCCGAAAGACCGCGCAGAAGCCGGATCAGAGCGTCGGATTGTTCCGGATCATGATACGGGAAGCAGACAGCTATGCCGGATGCTCCGGCCGCATGATTCATGACCTGATACTTGACGGCGCTCCGCACCGCCGACGCCAGAGACTGTCCTTCCGCCGATCCCACTCTGTCGGCAAAGTCCGCCAGATCAATCTGATCGCTTCCGGTGACAAGAGCAAAGGAGAGCGAACGGCTGCGGGCGCCGGCGATCCCGGTATAACCGCCCGTCTGAATGCTTTTCGTGACAGACTCGGCAAAGCGCCCCAGCGCATCGGGAACCGTCGCGGAGAATTCCGCCAGATCCGTCACGGAGAGCGTCATCGGCAGTCCGGGGCAGATCCGGCCGCAGGCCCGGCTGTACGAATCGCAGATCGTTTTCCCAAGTTCAATGGTTTTCATGGAAGGATTCCGGGCCAGCGCGTTCAGCCACTCCGTGTAATCCCATCCGCATTCGGGTTCTGTCTCTTCTGAGGCGATCAGATAATCCGCGCAGGGCGCAAGCGCAAGTGCCTGACCGGCCGTCGCCGCCAGACAGGCATCACAGCCGATAAAATCAAACTTCACGCCGCCTCCATCCAGCGCGGTTCGCAGTTCGGGAAGCGTGAGGCCTTCCTCCGTTGTCCCGTCATACCCGTATCCGCGGAGCGGTCCGCCGCCATGATCCCACAGAATCAGTCCACTCCGATCCGCCGGAAACTTTCGTGCCGCCCAGCGGATGAAACCGGACAGCGTAGCGGGATCCGTCAGCTTCCCCGTGCCCGCGTTTTCTTCAAGACAGCGCAGTCCCCCGTTCTGAATCTGATAGATCTGATTGACGGAGGAACGGATCACGCTTGTTTCCCAGCCCGGACCCCCGCCTGTAAAGACAACCACATTCAGATGGCCAAGGTCCGCCGCCGTCATCTCTTTCAAGTCCTCGGCCGCCATACCGGCCGGCGTCTCCGAATCGGTCCCGAACAGATAGATCATGACCGTCACCCTGTCTGATCCGTCTCCCTTCAGCCGGCAGAATTTCTGACGCGCCTTTGGTGAAACCGACCGGTCCAGGACACCCTCCCCGCCCGCGTTTCCGGCTTTATCATCCGTCATTTCCTGTCCGACCGGGCGCGTTCTCGGATCGCCGGCGAAACCCTGCGGCAGCGCGGCCGCTTCCGTCTCCATCCCCCTCACCGTCTCCGCCGCGTTCCGGGATTCCGCGCCCTTGTCACGGACCGGTTCGACCGGTGCCGTTTTCATCGTCTCGTCACGAGGATGCAGCAGACGGACAAGCCCCGCACCGCCCCCGCAGAGAATCACAACCGCCAGCAGGATCAGAAAGACCGGATTCCCGCAGCGGCGGCCCTGCCTTCGTCTATTCTCCCCGGGCTCTTCCGGATGCACGGACCGGCGCCCCGAAATGATCCGTTTCATCCCCGACCGATTCCGCCTTTGCCTGCCAGACATAAACCTCCTCCCGGCTGCAGCCTGTCCTCATCCGCCCCCCGTTTACCCCCGCTCTGCATGCCTTATGAGGTAAGCGTATGGGAACGGACGCGAAAAGTCAATCTGTCCGGTTCAACACCGGAAGAGGTGCCGCCGCACGCCGCACTCAGATCAGTGACAGCGCGGGCACCATCAGGATCACCATCACCAGAAGCAGCATCACAAGCATCGGAAGCAGCATTCTGGTCCCCGCCTGTTCCCCCAGAACGGCCGCGTGTTTCTTCCTGTTTTCGTAAGCCTCTTCCGCCTCCCTTTCCAGTATCGCGGTCATCTCCTTTCCCCCTTTTCGGAGGTTCTGCGCAAGAACCGTCGCCAGCGTCCGGTATTCCGGAAGTCGTGCGCGCTTCCCGAGATTCCGGTAGGCGTCAAGTTCGCTCACGCCATGCCCCATCTCCTGACAGGTGCGCAGAATCTCCTCGCAGCCCGGATGCATTTCCACAGGACTTAGCGCCTCTCTTTTCCGGCATATTGTCATAACGTGCGTTCTTTTGCGGCGCCGCGCCGCGGCATCTGCCTCCTGCTTTTTCTGTCTCTGATAATCCGACGCGATCTGCTCAAAGGCTCTGCGGAGGCTGAGTCCCGCCGTCAGAAGAAGCACCAGCTTGCTGACAATCCCCGGATAATCCCGCCGCATCCGTTCTTCTCTCAGTGCTGCCTCGTTCCGGCTGCGACGAACGCGTGAATACAGATAACAGGCCGCAATCAGACATCCCGTCATCAGAAGGCTGACACCTGCCGTGTTTTCTCTCGAAGCCCACTCGGCCTTTTTCCCGTCGAGGGTATCCGGCAGGACGATCTTCGCTTCGCTGCCATCGTTCCCGTCAGCCACCGCCTCCTCCGCCTTTTTCCGGATCGCCTCTTTACCGGCGAGACGCTTCGGCATCACCCGAAGAGAAAAACGCAATTCCTCCGTCATCTCCTCACACGTCAGTGTCGCCGTGAGCAGCACGTCGGCGCCTTCCTCCGGCACCCGGTCCGTGACCGTCCCGTCAAAATCAAGGTACTCCGGCCGGCTTGTCATCCATGAAATTCTGACCGGCAGGCCGCTGATTTTCTCCGGCAGCTTCAGGCTCCGTTCGATCCGAATCGTTCCGCTTTTATCCCCCTGTCCGGCCATCCCTCCGAAAACCTCCGCGGGGAGACGTTCCCCGGCATTCCGAATCGCTTCCCGGACCTCCTTCTCACTCAGCTTTCTTGCGGCGACCGGCAGGTCGATGTCCGTCTCCTCTCCGTCTACCGTCAGAGTCAGCGCCTTCGTGTCGTCTCCGCTTCCGTATTCGTTCCGCATCAGATATCCATGGGCTGCCGTATCCTCTTCTCCCGTTTTCCATGTCATCAGCGCGCCGAGGAGGTTCGCCAGAAACAGGATGACCAGCGCCCTCGCCGCCATTTCCTTCGTAAGCGCCGCCGGTCGGTCCGGCATTTGTCCGAGGAGGAAAGCGGCAGAGGCGGAAAACAGACCCTTTGACCGGATGAACAGAACCAGATAGGCCATCAGGACCACCAGAAAAATCGAATATCGCTGAAAGTTCATCCGCCTCTCTCCTTCCGTCCCGGAAACTTGCCCGGCTCCGCACCCGGTTCGCCGCCCGGGATATCCGTCCGGTCACACCTCGATGCGCACGATACGCCGTCCCCACACGGCCGCCCCCAGATACCCGGCCAGACAGCCGGTCATAATCAGCACTCCCGGAAGATTGCCGTACATCGAATCAAGATATCCGGGAGAAGCAGCCCTCATATAGAAGATGATTCCGGCGGGCATTGCCGTCATGATCTTCTGCTCCAGCTGCTTGCCCGAAAGATTCGTCTCGATCTCCCTCTCCACATCAATTTTCCCCTCGATGCAGCCGGCCGCCTTCCTGATAATATCGGGGAGGCTGCCGCCCATCCGCTTGGCGGCGACAAAGACGGATGCAAAATTCTCGATGTCTTCAACGCCTGACCGGGCCGACAGATCAAGAAGCAGCTTCTCAACGGGCACCGCCATCCTGAGCTGTCCTGAAATCCAGAAAAGCTCTTCGGTCATCGGAGCCTCCCGTCCTTTGACCATCGCCAGATCCCTCGCCGCCTCGGGAAACGCATGTTCGACGGAGCGTCCCGCCCGGATGGAAATAGTCAGTGAATTGAGCGCATCACGAAAGTCATAGGAGAGTTCCCTCCTCCTTCCGGCAGCCGCTTTTCTGACCGCGGAGCGGAAGTACAGAGGGAACAGTCCCGTCAGAATCAGAGCCGCGATCCATGAATCGTAGAACAGCCAGCCGGCTGCGGCGGACAGCGCGCCGTAGCTCAGAAACAGCTTCAGCTTTTCCATGGATGAAAACCGGTATGTGTGATAATCCGTCCGTCCCCCTGCTTCCTTCATCCTCCACCTCGCTCCAGTTTCAGCGTATGCTTCAGTTCTCCGGTTCTGACCAGTTTTCCGGCCGCGTCATCGTAGCGGAACAGCGGGTTCATCCTTACTTCCCCGCCTTCAAGTCCGTCGAGCTCCGCGATTTCCAGCACCTTTCTGGACCTGTCCCGCAGCCTTCCGAGATGAATGAAAAGGTCAACGCCGGATGCGATCTGCCTCCGGATCGCCGGGAGAGGAAGCGGGAACGCCATCAGCACCATCATTTCCAGTCGGGACACCATATCCTCCACCGAATTGGCGTGAATCGTGCTCATAGAGCCGTCATGGCCCGTATTCATCGCCTGAAGCATATCTACCGCCTCTCCGGAACGCACCTCGCCGACCACGATCCGGTCCGGTCGCATCCGGAGAGCGGACTTGATCAGATCCCGGATCGTTACGGCACGGTTTCCTTCCATATTGGCATTCTTGGCTTCCAGCCGGACCAGATTTTCCACGCCCTGAATCCGAAGCTCGGCGTTGTCCTCGATCGTGATGATCCGCTCGCCCTTCGGAATATAATTGGAAAGAGCATTGAGAAACGTCGTCTTGCCTGCGGAGGTTCCGCCTCCGATGATCATGGAATAGGCGGCGCCCACCAGCCGTTCCAGAAACTCCGCCGCCTCCTGCGTGATGCTGCCGCAGGCGATCAGACCCTCCATCGTGATGGCATGCTCCGGAAACTGGCGGATCGTCAGGATCGACCCGTCAAGCGCCACCGGCGCTATCACCGCGTTGACACGGCTCCCGTCTGACAGACGGGCATCCACAATCGGATTCTGCTCGTTCACGACGCGGTTGCATTTTCCCACGATTCGCTGGATGACGTCATCCAGCTTCTCCCCGGATTCGAACGTTTTGTTCCACTTGCTGATCCGGCCCCGCCGTTCGATGAAGATGATATCCGGTCCGTTCACCATAATCTCCGTGACCGACTTGTCGTCGATCAGTTCCTGAAGGACGTCAAGACGCCGGACCGAGTCAAACAGCTTCCGCCCCAGGTCCACCCGTTCCGCTACGGAAAGGCCGCTCCGCCGGGTTCTGGCGAGGACAAGCGCATCGATCATTTCCCTGATCTCATCGTCATCCGCCTCGCTGTGCTCCTCCAGTATCTGCATCAGCTCGCCGCGCAGCGCGCCGAACACTCCCGTTTCCCGTTCACAGCTCATCTCTCGCAATGCATTCCTCCGCGTACGAGCCAAGCCGGCTGTACGGCATCGACTCAAACCACCGGTCGCCGCCGGAAGGAAGGCTGCGGTCATTCAGTCTCAGCCTCCTCAGCCGTTCGCCGATCCGTTCCTCTATGGTCATGTCCGCCGGCGCCTCAGGCTTCTCCTCTCCGTCCCCGCCGATCCGGCACGGCTGCTCCAGAAACGCCCGTATCTTCACATCCGCCATATAATCCCGGCGCTCCGGCATATAAATCAGATCACAAAGTTCCAGCAGATTCGGGCTGACCAGCGGCAGTATGCCGAAATCAATCAGCACCGCCTCGTAGGAGGAAGCTCCGGTCAATACCGTGATCAGTCTCTCCCATTCCTCGTCTTTCGTGAGAAAGAGTTCTCCGGGCGAGCGGAACGGCGGAATATAATCCAGACCGCCGACCGACCGTACCATCGTCATCAGTTTCGCCGCCGGCTTCTTCTCACCGGACCGGAGGTAATAGATCGCGTCGCCGAGATCCTGCTCATACTCCTCATGGAGAATCTCGGAAAACGCCGATCCGCATTCCAGATTCAGAAGGATCGTCGGCTTCTTTCTCGCAAGACACTGGCCGAGCGAAACGGCAAAAGCCGTCTTCATGCACCGGCCGACCGGAGAGAAGACGCCGATCACCTTCGCGCTTCGTTTCAGTATCTTCCCTTCTCCCTGCCCGCAGGGCGTCCGGGGATCCTCTCCGCCGTAGATCCGCATCACTTCCCGGATCACGGACGAAGCCGCCTGATACTTGAACACACAGTTTTCCTCCTCCGTCCTGCTTCCGGTCAGACGGATCAGCATACCGTCCGTCCACTTCTCCAGCTCCTCTGTCAGATCCTTCTCCGCCACAAGAAGAATCGCCGGCCGGTGTCGGAGCAGAAAAATCCTGAGCTGTGCCGCGTCGGTGAAAGCTCTGATCTCAAAAGGAATCCGGTTCCGGCGGTTCGCGTATTCCATAAAGCTCACCGCATAGCCCGCCTCCGAGTCCATCATCGCCAGAATCTGTCTCCTCATCGCGCCTCCTCTCCCCGTTCAGAACATGCCGCCCGCGTAGCACATCGCCGCCATCAGAACCGGAACCGTGAAGTGGAAGTTCTCGGTCCGCTCTGTGCCTCCGGTCCGGTAAGGCGCCCATTTTCCGGTCCGGAGTCCCCGGCTCACCCATGACGAGAAATACAGAAGCCGTCCCTTCACGCCGGAAAAGGCCAGCATCAGCACCAGCGAAAGGACGCCTCCGAACACCAGCACCACGGCGAGAAAGGGCCAGAAATCCGCCGCGCCGGTGAGCGCTCCCAGCGCCATCAGAAGCTTCACGTCTCCCGCCCCGATCATATGGAGACGGAAGAGCGGCCAGCCCAGCAGGAGAGGAACGGCCGCTCCCGCCGGGCAGAGCCAGAACGTCGCCGGCTCCGCCAGATGGCACAGCACGGCGGCGGTCAGACCGGCCGCGGACAGCCAGTTCCCGATCCTGCCGCTTCGGAGATCGGAAACAAGGGCCGCCGATGCGACCGCAAGCACTGCGATTCTCACCATCATCCTCTCATCCTCCTTTTCCGTCCGCACCGGACCGCTCCTTTCCCGGCAGAACCCGGAAGACGTCCCCAGTCCGCCTCTTCCCCTGTTCTCCCGCCGCGGCCGCTTCTCCCTCACCCCGAACCGGCGGCTCGTACTCAGACTATACCGGGCGGATCCCCGTCCCGGCAATCCGGAATCATGGACGAATCTCGCCGCTTATCTTTCTGCAGAAATACCAAAGATTGCTGTCGGGAATAGGTTTCCGGTGACATCGGGCGAAATCTGTTGCCCCGCCGCCGTTTTCGGGATGCTATACTCTTCATGTGACTGCGGGCCGGCGCGCGAAGATCGGACGATCCGCCGGCAGCGGAGCGGAATCCCCTTCGTGCCGCCGACCTGCCCGCAAGTCCGGAAGAGGTTGAATATGAACGGAAAAATCGAAAAGCTCGGCGCCTTCATCTCCTCACAGGCGGAAGCGCATCCGGGCCGGACCGCGCAGATGCTGGCGGCCGCCTACGATATTGTCGGGATGCAGGCGGCGCATTTCCCCTCCGGCTCCTACACACGCTCGCGGGAGTATCTGCAGTCCTACACCGCGCGGCTTCTGGCGAAGCTGCTCCGCGACCCTGCCCGCTCCGCGGTCGTCAACATCTTCATGCCGAGCGAGATTTTCTGCGCCCTCGACATGCCCATCATGGCGCCCGAAGCACTGGCCACCTATGTCGTCAACACGGCCAGCGAACGTGTCTTCATCGACCGGGCCGAGGAGGGCGGCGCGCCGGATACGTTCTGTTCCTTTCACAAGGTGCTGACCGGCATGGCGGAAACCGGCGTCATGAAGAGGCCCGCGATGGTCGCGAGCACCTCCCTCGCCTGCGACGCGAACCAGCTGACCTTCCGCCATCTGGCCTCTCTCTGGAACGTCCCGCATGCGATGATCGACGTGCCGCAGAGTGCGGACGAGGACGCGGTCGCCTACGTCGCCGGGCAGCTCCGGGGGATGGCCCGCACTGCGGAGGAATGCGACGGGGCGCGGCTGAATCCGGACCGGCTGAAAGCCTGTGTCGCGCGGAGCGCCGAACAGATCCGGAATTTCCGCACGTACCTCCGGCGGCGGTCCCAGGTGCATTTTCCCGAATCGCTCACTCCGGAGATGCTGAACATCGCCTGCAATCACCTCTATCTCGGCACAGAAGCGGGACTTGCCTATTCGCGGCTTCTTCTTGAGGATGTATCGCGTGCGCCGCGCCGCACCTCCGAAAAGCGGATCGTCTGGATGCATGTCCTTCCGAACTGGCAGGAAACCATCAAAGATCTCTTTCAGGGAAGGGACAACCACAGAGTCGAGATCGTCGCCAGCGATCTTGCCGTCAGCGCCCTGATCGACATGGACCCGGACCATCCCTACGAGAGCATGGCGCGGCGTCTTGTCTCCGACAGCTTCAACGGCCCCGGCTCACGCCGGATCGGAGCCGCGCTGGAACTGGCGAAAAGCATGGAAGCGGAAGGCATTCTGATCTTCTGCCAGTGGGGATGCAAGCAGACGCAGGGCATCGCGCTGGCGGCAAAACGCACCTTCGAAGAAGCCGGCATCCCGGCGCTGGTTCTGGACGGAGACGGATGCGACCGCACCAACGGAGGCGCCGAGCAGATCGTCACAAGAGCCAACGCGTTTATCGAACAGCTGGAGGAACAGTCATGATCACCTATATCTGCAAATACACGCCTCTTGAGCTGCTCGCGGCGATGGGCGTCCCTCTCGAGGAACCGAACCGTGACGTCGATGACTTCCGCCACGCCGATTCCGTCATTCACAGCTCGGTCTGTTCCCACGCGAAGATCCTGCTGGAGGAATGCATGACGGGCCGGGCGGACGGGCATGAGCTGGTCCTCACCAGCTGCTGCGACACCGTCCGCCGGGTCTTCGACACCGTCGGCGCAAACCCCGAGATCCGGCAGCGTCTCTCCGGTCTCATCATGCTGGATCTGCCCCATGAGAACTTCGGCCATGCGGTTGATCTGTACGCCGGCGAGCTCGCCCGTCTCGTCGGATTCTATGAGGAGCGGGGCCGTACGCTGGACCGGCAGCGCCTTGTGGAGCTCTGGAAACAGCAGGCGGACAACTGGGCGGTGTTCAGCGAACAGGGCGCGTTTCTGGCGATTCTCGGTGCAAGGGTGAGCAATGAGCTGCGGGCCCGGATCCGGAACGCGATGCCGTTTCCCGTGATCGACCTCTCCTGCGGAGGGCTTCGCTCGATGCCTCAGCCGCCGGAACGGTTTCTCACCCGGATCTGTAACTGCACCGGGGCCGAAAACGGCAGGAGCGCGGAACTTCCGCTGGACGATCTGCTGCATGCCTACGCGGAAGCGTTGCTGAACCAGCTTCCCTGCACCCGGATGGAAGACGTATCCCGCCGGTCGGAGATTCTCTCCATGCCCAATCTGAAAGGCATAATTTACCATTCGGTGAAATTCTGCGACTACTATTCCTTTGAGTACGCCGCGATCCGCCGCTCGTCGGCGCTTCCCGTTCTCAAGATCGAAACCGATTTCACCGCGCAGAGCGAAGGACAGCTGGATACCCGTCTTATGGCCTTTTCCGAAAGCCTTACGGAAAACGGCTCCCGCCGGTCCTTCGGAGAAGAAGACGGCCCGGTTCCCTCAGATGTCCGGAGGGCGGCCGCTCCGTTCCCGCTTCGCCGTCTGATCAGAGGACTGAAAGGAGAAAACAGCATGAAAAATGAAGAAAAGGGCGCTTCCCCCCGTTCCGCGGCGCCGGATGACGCCGCGCATGCCGGCGCAATTTATGTCGGCATCGACTCCGGATCCACCTCGACCAATGTGGCAGCCATCAGCGAAAACGGTACGGTACTGGCCTCCTGCATTCTGCGGACCGGTGCTCGCGCCGGCACCGCGGCGGAAAAGGCCTACGAGGACGTCCGCGTCCAGCTGGGACGGAACGCGTCGAAGATCCGGAAAGTCGTCGCCACCGGTTACGGCCGTGCCTTCATCGGCTTCGCCGACAGCACGAAGACCGAGATTTCCTGCCACGCGCGGGGCGCTCATTTCGCCGATCCTTCCGCGCGCTGCGTCATCGATATCGGCGGTCAGGACAGCAAGGTCATCTGCCTCGACGAGGACGGAAACGTGATGAACTTCGTGATGAATGATAAATGCGCGGCCGGAACCGGCCGTTTTCTGGAAATGATGGCCCACACGCTGGAAACCGATCTGCCGCATATGAGCAGTCTGGGCCTTAAATGGAAGAAGGATCTGACGATCTCGTCAACCTGCACGGTGTTCGCGGAATCGGAAGTCGTCTCGCTGATCGCGGAAAACACGGATCCGGCCGACATCGTCCATGCGCTGAACAAATCCGTGGCCGGCCGAACCGTCGGTATGGTGAAACGGGTCCGCGGAGACGGCCCCTTCATGATGAGCGGCGGCGTCGCGCGGAATGCCGGCGTTGTGAAGGAGCTGGAAAACCGCCTCCACGCGCCCGTCAGCGTAGCTGAATATCCCGACCTGATCGGAGCGATCGGCGCCGCGCTGTTCGCCCGCGAGGCGGATCACTGAGCATCGGCAGACCCGCCCCGCCGTTCTGCCTTCCAGTCCTGATAAGAAGAGGGCGCGGCTCAGCCGCGCCCCCGCTCCCACCTCCGGTATCGGCGCAGCACAGCCGGCGCCGCCCCTCAGCGAACCGGCTGCTGCGCCGGGACAAACAGATCTCTGGTCTTCTCCCAGATTTCCTCCGCGATGATATCCGGTTCCCGGTCCCCGTTCACGATCAGGACCCGCTCGGTATCTTTCATCCTCCCGAAGGCGTCCAGATACCGCGCGCGCGTCTCCGTCAGCCGGTCCGTTCTCTCAAAAAGCTCCTTTGTCATCCTGTTCCGGTCGATCCGTTCCATCGTCACCTTCGGATCCACGTCGATGAATACCGTGAGGTCGGCCTTCAGCAGCTTCGCGCAGGGCGCGTTGGCCTCAATGATCCATTCCATCGGAAGATCGACGCTCTGATAGGCATAGGAAGAGAAATAATAACGATCCTCCAGCACATTGACGCCGGCCCGCAGGAACTTCAGAAGACCGTTTGTTTCATTCTGAATATGATCCAGCCGGTCCGCGACGAAAAGCGCGGCGATCGCGTCATTCGTCGTCCTGACACGTCCGATCATGATCTGATGAATCAGCGCACCGAATGGAGAATCGTTCGGTTCCGCGGAACGGAATACCGGATAGCCTTCCTTCTCAAGCCTTTTTTTCAGCATCCGGATCTGCGTGCCCTTGCCGCTTCCGTCGATGCCCTCAAAAACGATCAGCGCTCCTCTGTTCATTCCGTTCCCTTCTCCGTCTTTCCGCTCTTCTCAGCAGGAAGCCGTCCGAACACCCTCATCGCCGAGGCAAGCCGTGCCGCCAGCGTATCGCTGAGCGCACCCTCTCTGACCCGCCACTTCCAGTTCCCGCCCGTCGTCGAGGGCTGATTCATCCTCGCCGCGGAACCGAGTCCCAGCAGATCCTGCGCCGTCACGATCGCCGTATCCGCCGGCGAACCCCAGACGCCGCGCATCATACCCCAGCTTATCCCCTCCGTCTCATGCAGGCCGAGATACGTGCAGGCGCGGTTCTGAGCGGCGGCCGTCTCAGATCGGAACCATCCGGCGGCCGTATCATTGTCATGCGTCCCCACATAGGCCACAGAGTGACGCTCATGATCATGCGGAAGATAACCGCCCCCGTCCTCCGTGTCAAAGGCAAATTGCAGCACCTTCATACCCGGATACCCGGTTTCCGCCAGAAGCTTCCGCACATCGTCGTCCAGCAGTCCGAGATCCTCGGCGATCAGGTCCACATCGCCAAGCTGCTTTTCCACTTCCCTGAAAAAAGCAATCCCCGGTCCCTTGCGCCACCGGCCGTTCCGGGCGGTCCGGTCGCCGGCCGGAATATCATAGTAGCCCGCGAAGCCGCGGAAATGATCGATCCTCACCACATCATAGATGGAGGTGACGTGCTTCATCCTCCGGATCCACCATGCGTAGCCGTTCCGTCTCATGTTTTCCCAGTCGAAGAGGGGATTGCCCCACAGCTGGCCGTCCGCGGAAAAATAATCCGGCGGACAGCCGGCCACACCGGTCGGAAGAAGGTTTTCATCCAGCTGAAACTCCTTCGGGGAGGCCCAGACGTCCACGCTGTCCGCGGACACATAGATCGGCACATCGCCGATGATCCGGATTCCGTTCTCATTAGCATACGCCTTGAGCGCCGTCCACTGCCTGTGAAAAAGGTACTGTACGCCCTTCCAGAAAGCAATGTCATCGGCGCATCTCCGCCGCACCGCCGCCATCGCCTCACGCTCACGGAACCGGACCGGTTTCTCCCATGTCTGCCAGGAAGCGCCGTCATGCGCATCCTTCAGCGCCATGAAGGTCGCGTAATCATCCAGCCAGAAACTGTCCGGTTCCGCCTCAAAAGCCCGGACCTCCGCCCCATCCTTCGCAAGCAGCCTGCTGACGGCCTTCCGCAGAACCGGGTAGCGTTCCGTGTACAGCCGTCCGTAATCCACGCTCTCCGGATCCGCCCCCGAGGCAAGAGCGGCATAATCGGACTTCTCAAGGAGTCCGTCCTCCTCGAGCAGATCCAGATCGATAAAATACGGATTGCCCGCAAAGGTAGAAAAGCTCTGGTACGGGCTGTCGCCATAGCTCGTCGGCCCGACCGGCAGAATCTGCCAGTATGTCTGCCCCGCTTTCTTCAGAAAATCCACAAACTCACGGGCTGCTCTGCCCATCGTACCGATCCCGTACGGTGAAGGCAGGCTCGAGATATGCATCAGAATCCCTGCTGCTCTCATGAACGTGACTCCCTCCCAATCTCTCCGGGCTTCCGCCCGATGCGTTCCGCTGCTCAAGCATGCTCCTGAAAAATCCATTTCATCATAGCAGAAAGCGGACAAAATGGAAACACGGAGCATCCCGGCTTTTGCCCCGGCTTTTGCCCCGGCTGCTCCGTGCCTGCTTTCCTGTATCGCATCGTCTGCGGCGGTCCGCTCCGCCGTGCCGTGCCTCGATTCCGCGTCCGCCGCGGCGTATCCTGTCCGGCTGCGCGGCTGCGTTTGCCTGGTTTCCGTCTTACGCCAGCTCCAGCACCAGCGCCTGATAGCCCTTCAGCGAAACGGTTCTTCCGTCCTCTCCGATCTCCGTGTCTCCGCAGTTGTCGAGGATCACCCGGGCGATCTTCATATCCTCCGGAAGGGTCATCCTGCGCTCCTCCTTCTGATAATTGCCAATGACCAGCAGCGTCTGCTTCTCTCCTTTCCGGAGGAAGGCCATCAGATTGTGCACATCCGCCATAAACGGCACAAACTCGCCGTACACGACCGTGTCCGCGTACTTCGGATCCTTGCGGAGAGCGGTCAGCTTCCGATACCACATCAGAACGGAATCCGGATTCTTCTCCTCATCCTCCACGTTGATGCTCGTGTAATTCGGATTAACCCGGAGCCAGGGTGTGCCGTCCGTGAAACCGGCGTTCTTTCCCGCCGTCCACTGCATCGGCGTCCGTGCGTTGTCACGGCTGAACTGATTGACCGCGCGGAGTGCCGCCTCCTCCGACAATCCGGCTTCTCTGGCGACCTTGTACTCGTCGATCGTAGAGATATCGTCGACCTCATCGATGGAGTGGAGCACGATATTCTCCATGCCGATCTCCTGGCCCTGATAGATGAACGGAAGGCCCCGCTGCATGAACTGCATCGTCGCGAGCAGCTTCTTGCTCGTATCCGAGAGATCGCCCTGCGGAATGTAGCGGCTCACACCTCTCGGCTCGTCGTGGTTCTCGATGATCGTCGAGACCATTCCCCGGTCTCCGATCACCTGCTGCGTCTTGAAGCAGGCGTCCCGGTACTCGTCCGGCGTCACCGGCTCAGCGGCATACCAGCCTTTTTCGCTCTGACCGCAGACTGTCTCGCGGAAATCGAACATCGAGGAGAAATACCCGTTTTCTCCGATGAATTCCGGAATCTGCTCGTCAGTCTCATTGAAGATCTCTCCGACGGAAAATGCATTGTGCTTCGCAAACGTCTCGTCCCGCATCTCACCCAGCAGACGGCCGATGCCTTCCGCACGGCCGATCATCTGTGACGCCGTCGTCAGACCGTCCTCTCTGTCGGGCGCGTAATTCTGCTCCGTGAACGGAAGGGCTTTCTTGATGTTCATGATGGCGTCAAGACGGAATCCGGCGACGCCGCGGTCCAGCCACCAGTTGATCATCTTGTAGATCTCGGCTCTCAGCTTCGGATTCTCCCAGTTGAGATCCGGCTGCTTCTTATGGAACAGATGGAGATAATACTTGTCCGTTCCCGGAACCTTCTCCCACGCGCTTCCTCCGAAATAGGAACGCCAGTTGTTCGGCGCATGGCCGTCGACCGCGTCCTCGAAAAAGTAATACTTCGCGTACTCGCCCTCGGGGTCCGCCAGCGCCTTCTGAAACCACTCATGTTCATCCGATGTATGATTCACCACCAGATCCATGACGATGTACATCTGCCGCTTCTTCGCTTCCGCGATCAGCTTCCAGAGGTCCTCGTTCGTCCCGAAGCGCGGATCGATTCTGTAGTAATCGGCAATATCATACCCCTCGTCCGCCAGCGGCGACACATAGCAGGGACTAAGCCAGATCAGGTCAACGCCCAGATTCTTCAGATAGTCAAGTTTCTCCGTGACGCCGTTGATGTCGCCGATTCCGCTTCCCGTCGTATCATTGAAGCTCTTCGGATAGATCTGATACGCGGTCAGTCCGTTCCACCACTGTTTTTTCATTCGTTCTGTCTCCTTTTCCGTTTCCATCTTGCGTTCCGCAGCTGTTTCCCTCAGAATGACAGTGGCCGTTCCGAAATCCGGAACGACGTGAAGGGAGAAGCCATTGATCACCATCAAGGAAATCGCCGAGCTGACCGGTGTCAGTACCACAACCGTCTCGAATGTCATCCACGGCAAAACGCATAAAGTCTCAAAAAATACAATTGACAAGGTTCAGCAGGCCCTGAAGGCCGGAGGATACGTCCAGCGGCAGGGTCTCGAGGCCCTCACCAGCCGCCATGCGCGTCTCGTCATGGCCGTCGTTCACACGACGCGGCGCTATGTGAACACCCCGGTCTCGGATCCGTTCTTCGGCCAGGTCATCGGCGCCATCGAGGAAGAGCTGCGCGCCTGCGGCTACTACATGCTGCTCTACATCGACTCCGATATCGACCGGATTTTCGAGACGGCGCTCTCATGGAATGTGTCCGGCATCATCGCGGTCACGATCTCCTACGTCAACTACCAGAAGCTGCGCTCGCTCTCCGACTGCCCGGTGGTCGGAATCGACGTCCACAACGATGCGCCGGAAGGTGAGCCGATGCACGGCCTTCACGTGACGCTCGACGACTATGCCGCCGCTTTCGCGCTCGGCCGGTATCTCACCGGCTGCGGCATCCGGGACGTCCTGACTCTGGCGGAGGGCCGCGTCGGATCCAGCTTTGACCGCTGGCAGGGGATGACCGACGCGCTGTCCGGGATTCCCGGAACCAATGAGCGGGTCACGGCGATCAGCCCTTCCGGCCGTCTGGTCATGCCGGACGACCCGGAGCGCCGTCACCTCCTGCTCCGCGCGGTGCTTCCGCTGGCCGGCCACGACTGCGCCCTGTTCTGCACATCGGATCAGCTGGCCTTCTTCGTGCTGCAGTTTCTCTCCTCCAACGGAATCGAGGTGCCGCAGCAGCTGTCCCTCTGCGGTTTTGACGACAGCCCCTACGCGGAGTTCTCCTCTCCGAAGCTGACGACCATGCGTCAGGACTTTCCCTCCAAGGGTCAGGCGGCCGTCCGGCTGCTTCTCGATGCCATCGATCATCCGTCCGGCGAAGACCGTATCGTCACCCTGACCGCCACACTGGTCGTCCGCCGCAGCGTCCGCTCCGTGTGGCAGCGGACATAAAGCCTTCCGCCTCTTATTTCTCGACGACGTACGCTTCGTACGGCGCCAGAAGGCCGTCCTTCACATCGTGCCCTTCGATGTTCTGGATCAGCACATGGCCCGCCTTCAGCGCCTCCGGAAGCTCAAAGCTGCGCTCATGCTCACTGAAGTTGCAGACGCAGATCAGTTCCTGTCCGTCCTCCAGATACCGGCGGTAGACGAAGAGATCCGGATCCTCCGGCAGCAGCAGCTCATTGTGGCCGTAGACGATCAGCTCGCTGGAATGGCGGAGCTCGATCAGCTTCCGGTAATAATGGAAGACGGAATCCTCCCGGTTCACCTGCTCCTTCGCGTTCACCTTCGTGTAGTTCGGGTTGACGCGGAGCCAGGGCGTACCGGTCGTGAACCCGGCGTTGACGCTGTCGTCCCACTGCATCGGGGTCCGCGCGTTGTCACGGCTCTTGTGGGCAATCATCGGGAAAAGCTTCTCCGGGTCCCAGCCTGCCTTCTCCGTCAGCTCATGGAACGCGTTGATCGACTCGAGATCGTTAAATTCATCCACCGATGTCCACGGGTAGTTGGACATGCCCAGCTCCTCGCCTTCGTAGACATACGGCGTTCCCTGCATCATATGAAGGCAGGTTGCGATGCATTTCGCGGAAACCTCACGGAACTCGTCGCTGTCGTTCCCGAGACGGGAGATGATACGCGGCTGATCGTGATTCTGGAAATACAGGCTGTTCCACGCCACGCCGTCGAGTCCGTTCTGCCACTTGGAGAGGTTCTTCTTGAGCGGAACCAGCGGCATTTTCTTCGTCGACCACTTGAAGGACGCCTCGTCGTCCAGCCCTACATGCTCGAACTGGAAGACCATGTTGAGTTCGGTTCCCTCGCTGTTGGCGTACTTCTTCGCCTCGTCGAGCGTCACGCCCGCGGTCTCGCCGACGGTCATCAGATCATATTTCGACAGGACCGTATTCCGCATCTCCTGGAGATACTCATGGACGTGCGGCCCGTTGGCGCAGATATTCGGATCGCCGTAAAGACCGCCGTGAGTCGGCGCGTCGGGCATGCCGTCCGGCTTCGAGATCAGCGAGATGACATCCATACGGAAGCCGTCGATCCCCTTCTCGCACCACCAGGTCATCATGTCGAAGACCGCCTTGCGCACCTCCGGATTGACCCAGTTGAGATCCGGCTGCTTATCCGCGAACAGATGCAGGTAATACTGACCGGTCATCTCGTCAAATTTCCATGCCGGACCGGAGAAGCAGGATCCCCAGTTGTTCGGCTCGTGGCCGTCAACCGGATCGCGCCAGATATAGAAGTCCCGCTTCGGGTTGTTCTTCGAGCCGCGGCTCTCGACAAACCAGCGGTGCTCATCGGAGGTATGGTTCACCACAAGGTCCATCACGATGCGAATGCCGTGCTCATGAGCGGACTTGAGCATCCGGTCGTAATCCTCCATTGTTCCGAACTCGGTCATGATCGCCTGATAATCGCTGATATCATAGCCGTTGTCCGCATTCGGAGACTGATAGACCGGGCTCAGCCAGATCACATCGATGCCCAGCTTCTTCAGATAATCCATCTTCGACGTGATGCCGTTCAGATCGCCGATCCCGTCTCCGTTGCTGTCGCAGAAGGAACGCGGATAGATCTGATAGACCACGCTTTCTTTCCACCATGCCTTTTTCATCACCATACCTCCTCTTTCTATGACGGTCTTTCTCTGTGCCTTCT
The DNA here is from genome assembly GCF_019355395.1 of Chordicoccus furentiruminis. Taxonomy (GTDB): domain Bacteria; phylum Bacillota; class Clostridia; order Lachnospirales; family Lachnospiraceae; genus Chordicoccus; species Chordicoccus furentiruminis. The sequence continues at coordinate 2,014,848 of NZ_CP048829.1, read as the reverse complement.
ACACTAAGACAGGCTGCCGGATCACGCAATAGGTTTTGTTCATAACCCTCAGTTTTGCATAATCAGGCAGCCCGTTTATTAGACACTATATGCAATTTTCACATGAACATGCCGTTCACCCGATTCTGCGCACGCTCTCACCCGGCACGAGGCGGACCGGCAGACGGATGTCGCTCGAGTACCCGGGATCACGCATCAGCTTCAGCAGCTCGCAGACCGCGCAGCGGCCTTTCTGCTCGAAATTCTGATCCACGGTAGCCAGCGAGGGAGACAGACGGCTCGCGAGCCGGATATTGTCGAAGCCCGCGACGGAAATATCCTCCGGCACGCGGAAGCCCTCCTGACGGAACACCATCGCCGCTTCAAGCGCCATCGCGTCCGATCCGAAGAAGAGCGCCGTGCATCCGTCGAACCGCCTTCTGGCGAGCTGACGGACCTGCGCGTCTCTTTCCTCCTCGGCGGTGCTGAGCTTCGTGACCCACTCCTTTTTCACCGCAAGACCATGATTCCTCATCGCGTCCTCATAGCCCTTCAGCCGCGCGCTGTCCAGATATACCACCGAAGGATCCGTACCGTTCTGCATCAGCGCAAGATAGCCTATCTTTTTGTGGCCCTGGCTGATCAGATATTCCGTCATGATCCGTCCGCCCTCGTAATCCTGCAGACCGACATTGACATAGCCCCGGTCGTCCCTGCGGTAACAGGAATCAATCGATACGACAGGAATCTTCAGCTCCCGCCGCATCCGGTAATAATCCTGCCGCTGCGCGCCGAGCAGGATCATGCCCTCGATGTTCCACGCCCTTGCCATCTGAAGGCACTCGTCCATATCCGGGTTGTTGTAAAGCATCATGAAGTACCCGTTCTCCCGGATCGTCTGTTCCACGGAACCCATGATCGAACCAACAAAGGGATCCTCCAGCAGTGATTCTTTCTCATAAGAATAATACGCGATAATCAGCGCGATCAGCCTGGATCCGTGGCGACCTAGAATCTGGGCCCCCATATTGGACACATAGCGGGTCTGGTCCAGGATGGACTGAACCTTCTGAAGCGTCTCCGGCGCCATCCGGCCTGTGCGGCCGTGAAGGACGTTGGAGACCGTCGTCGGGCTCACGCCCGCCAGTTCCGCGATTTCCTTGATGGTGATCAGACATTGTCACCCCCTTCCCTGTCTGGTCCTCCTGTCTTCTCCTCAATTGACACAGCGGGCGGCGTCTTCCGACGCCGCCCGCTGTCCGTACGGATGGAGCAAAACCGATCCGGATAAAGCTCAGCCCTTGACCGCGCCTTCCACCATGCCGTGCATGATCTGCTTCTGCGCGAACAGGAACAGGATGATCATCGGCAGGATCGCCAGCAGAGCCGCCGTCAGGATCAGATCCCACTGCTTGACGTAGGAACCGACGAATGCCTGCACCGCCACCGGCAGTGTCTTGACCTTGCCGTTCTGGCCGAGCATCAGAGAAGGAAGCAGGTAATCGTTCCAGATCCACATGCCGTTCAGGATCGTGACCGTCGTGATCACCGGCTTCAGCAGCGGGAAGATCACTTTGAAGAAGGTTCCCTCCGGCGAGCAGCCGTCGATCGCGGCCGCCTCCTCGAGGTCGTACGGGATACCCTTGATGAATCCGGTCAGGATGAAGACGGTCATCGCGCCGCCGAAACCGCAGTACGCGAAGACAATGCCGGGGATCGACTGAAGCATTGAGAGGCCGACAAACTTGCCCGCGTCACGGAACGTCGAGATCAGCGGCAGCATGACCACCTGGAACGGAATGATCATCGAAGCGATGAAGACCATATAGATCGCGGCGGCCCACTTTTTGCCGTTGTTGCGGCTGATGACCCATGCCGCCATCGAGCCGAGGACAGCGAGAAGAACCAGCGAGATGATTGTCACCGCCGCCGATGTGCCGAAAGCGTACCAGAAGCGGAAATTCGAGTTGTTAACGACGGCGTTCAGGTTCGTCGCCAGCTGTTTGAAGGAAGCGCCGGCCAGCGCCACCGGATTCGCGACGATATCCGTCTGCTTCTTGAAGGAGTTCATCACGACAAGATAGAACGGGAACAGGATATAGACCGCGAGGATAATCGCGACGATGGTCAGAATAACGGCTCTGGATCGTTTGGTCGTCTTCATTACAGCTCCACCTCCTTCTTATTGGACATCCGGACCTGCACAAGGGAAATGGCCGCCAGGATGATGAAGAACAGAACGGCCTTGGCCTGGCCCTGCGCGTAGTTGTTCTTCGCGATGGCTGTATTATAGATGTTGAGTGCCAGCATCTGCGTGCCCTGAGACAGGTAGGAGCCCATGAAGCCCGCCACGGAACCCGTGCCGTTCGTCAAGGACATATTCACGTCAAACTGCTTGAAGGCGGATGTCAGCGTCAGAAACGTGCAGATCGTGATGGTCGCACGGATCATCGGCACTTTTACCCTGAAGAGGATCTGCGACGGAGTCGCGCCGTCGATTTCTGCCGCCTCGATCACGTCGGCGGGAACCTGAGTGAGTCCCGTAATGTAAATCAGCATGATGTAGCCGCCGTACTGCCAGATATAAACCAGAATGATGCAGAACAGCGCGGTGTTCGTCTTCGCCAGAAGCGAAATATTATTAGTCAGTCTGATCAGCACGTTGCTGAACACGAACTGCCAGATATAGCCAAGAACGATGCCGCCGATCAGGTTCGGAAGGAAATAGGCCGCGCGGTAGAAACCCGTTCCGCGCATCTTGGTTGTGCAGAGCAGAGCCAGCGCGAAGCCGACCAGATTGATCAGCACCATATTAAGCGCGACAAAGATGAACGTGATCAGAATCGACCAGATGAACTGCGGATCCTTGAACATCGCCTGATAATTAGCGAGCCCCACGACCTTCGTCATCTTGATGCCGGTCCAGTCCGTGAAGGAATAACCGATACCGAGCACCAGCGGGATCACCACCGTGACCGCGAAGGTGAAGAGCAGCGGGAACAGGAAAATAAAGTAGACGATCGCCCGATGATGGCGCAGCGTCGGGAAAAGATACAGCCCGACAAAGAAGATGACCATGCCGCAGACCAGCATGGCACCACGGTACGGATTGCCGTCGTGGGTGAAATCCATCCCCAGCGAGACGATCATCAGAACGGCGCCTGCAAGGAGCAGCAGCGGCGAAAACACCTTGTTGCCTGTGTTGACTTTCATACGGACCTCCTAAAGGAACTCGAAGGATAACCCGAAAAGCGGGCGGCAGTTTTCATGCCGCCCGCCGATCATCCGGGAATGATACGCAGATCAGGATGCGTAGTACTGAGTCAGAACCTGCTGCACGGCCTGGACAAATCCGTCCGTATCCATGCTGCCGGACGCGAAGTCCTGATAGACCTGACCGAGAGCGTTCTGCGCAAGGCCGTCCTTGTTCTGCAGCCAGTGCCAAGCAGAGGTCTTGCCTGCCGCCGTGTAGTCAGAGATCGTCTGAGCGAACGGATCAGCCGCGACATAGGTGCAGGACTTGAACGGGCTGATGAAGCCGGCGCCCTCGACAAGCTGCTTCTGGCCGCCGTCGTTGGATGCACACCAGCTCAGGAACTTCTCGGCTTCCTCGGTGTTGTCGTTCTGGAACACCGCCCACCAGGACGGAGAGTTCGTCTGAATCGTGTCAATGCCGTCCTCGAACGCGTACGGAAGCATGCCGACCTTGAAGTCGCCGGCCGCATCGTACTGCTCCTTGTCGTCGGAGGTCATCGTCGCGCCGATCCAGGAGCCCTGCGTCACGAACGCGTACTTGCCGGAGGCGAAGTTCAGGATCTGCTGGTCATACGTGCCGGAAACCAGAAGGGACGGATCCGAATACTGGTTGAACAGCGCGACCATGTTCGCGTAATCCGTGAAACGGTCGGTATCCAGCTCCGGAAGCTTGTCAACATAGGTGGTGTCGTCGCGCTTCAGGCCCGCGTCCTCATAGACGCCGAACAGATGGTTGCCGGTGGACCAGTAGAGGTTCGTCGCCTCCGCGCAGTAGCCGACCACTGCGGTCAGACCCAGCTCGTCCTTCTTGGAATCAAGCGTCTCGAACGCGCTCTTCAGAGCATCCGGGCCGGTGATCTTCGAAGGATCGATGCCCGCCTTGTCAAGAATGTCCGCGTTGTAGGCGAGACCGATCGCTTCTGTCGTGTACGGGAAGCCGATCACCTTGCCGTCCTTGTCCTTGTAGGACGCGTCCGTGTCGGAAACCCAGTCCTGATCGCTCATGTCAGCCAGAAGGCCTTCCCAGTTCGCGAAATCGGAATCGCTTCCGCAGACGAAGATATCCGGCATATTGTCTGCCTGATAATAGCCTTTCAGTGTGGACTGGATGTCGATGCCGCCGCCCATGGACTCGATCTGGACGTCCACTCCAGTCTTCTTCTTGTACTCTGCCGCCAGCTCCTTCAGAGCCTTGTCGACCTCGATCTTGCCGTTGACCAGACGAAGGCTGACGCCCGTAGACGGAGCTTCCGCCGTGCTGGACGAAGCCGCCACGCTCATCGGCGCAAGCATCGTCACCGCCAGGACACCGCAGAGTGCCACTGAAAATGCTTTGTTCTTCATGTCACAACCCTCCTTGAAATGAACAGCTGTACTTCCTCGTATCGGAAAGACGGAGTCTGTATCCATATCCCCGTCCTCTCCTGAAGACATTAAGAATCATAGCACACTCATCCTGAATGGGCAACGAAAAATTCATATTTTTCACAATGTCATCGCTTCTGCAACAAGTTTTTTAAGGAGTGTTGCGCAAAACCTGTTGTTATTGCACAGAATCGAGTGTGAAATTTTAGTGAACATCTACAAGCTTATCCGTTCGGAAATCAGCTTCTGCCATAGACCACCGTCAGCTTCCGGATCCTCGCCGCCAGCTCCGGCGTCAGCGCATCCTCCCGCACACGCCATCTCCAGTTGGTCCCGAAGGTTGACGGCTGGTTGATCCGCGCACGGTTGTCGAGCCCCAGATAGTCCTGCATCGGGATCACAGCCGTATCCGCGCAGGATGACAGCGCCATACGGATCACCAGATCAACCAGCACCTCCGGGTCGTCCGACTCCGTTCCGAGATAGTCCTTCAGATCCCGCCGCTCCTCCGGCAGAATGCTGCCCAGCCAGCCGGCCAGCGTCTCATTGTCGTGCGTTCCCGTATAGACCACGCAGTTCCGGTTGTAATTGTAGGGAAGATAGTCCTGCTTGCCGGAGGAATCCCTGGAATCGAAGGCAAACTCCAGCACCTTCATGTTCGGGAAGCCGGAATCCCGGACCAGCCTGCGCACGGTATCGGTGACATAGCCCAGATCCTCGGCGATGATGCAGATACCTGGATAACGCTCCCCGATCGCACGGAAAAGATCCATCCCCGGCCCCTTCTCCCAGTGGCCGCCGGAAGCGTCCGGCGCGCCGGCCGGCACCGAAAAATACTCATCGAACCCCCGGAAATGGTCGATCCGGATCACATCGTAAAGATCACGCATCCGGCCGATCCGGGTGATCCACCACGCGAAGCCTGTTTCCTTATGATACGGCCAGCGGTAGAGCGGGTTCCCCCACAGCTGGCCGGTCGCTGAAAAACCGTCCGGCGGGCAGCCGGCCACAGCCGTCGGCTGTCCTTCCGCGTCGGTCTGAAACAGCTCGCGGTGCGCCCAGAAATCCGCGCTGTCCGAAGAAACGTAAATCGGAATGTCCCCGATAATCTGGATCTTCCTCGAGGCGGCGTACGCCCTCAGCTCCTGCCACTCGGCAAAGAATTCATACTGAAGAAACTCGTAGAACATCATCTCGTCCCGGAAACGCTCCCGGTACTCCGCCACCGCTTCCGGCCGGTGAGCACGGATATCCTCCGGCCACTCATGCATGCTCCGTCCGCCGAAGGAATCCTTGACCGCCATAAAAAGCGCATAGTCCTCCAGCCAGAAACGGTTCTCTCCGACAAAAGCCTGAAAAGCCGCCTCCGTCCGGAATGCGCTTCGCCGGTACGCCGTCCTGAGCGCGGCAAGACGCGACCGGTACATCGCGCCGTAGTCCACGGCCTCCGCATCGTCTCCGAAATCAAGTGTATTCAGCTCTGTCCGTTCCAGCAGGCCCTTCTCCATCAGACGTTCAAGGCTGATAAAATACGGATTGCCCGCGAACGTTGAAAAGGACTGGTACGGCGAATCCCCGTACCCCGTGGGCCCAACCGGCAGAATCTGCCAGTAGGACTGGCCCGCATCCGCCAGAAAATCGACGAAGCGGCGCGCACTCTCCGAAAAACAGCCGATACCGTACGCGCCGGGCAAACTGAAAACCGGCATCAGAATTCCAGATTTTCTCATCTCTCACAGCTCCTTTTCATTCTCGGACAGACCGATCTCAGCCGGCTGCATGTCCTTTTCTATCTTTCTGAAGACGGGGTCATAGAGAAGCGTACAGAGATACCCCGGCAGCGAAAGTCCAAGCATAACAAAAAGCGGCGCCCATCTCACATCCGCGAGATATAGAAGCACTGCGTCGGCGGCCCAGAGTGCCAGCATCGCCAGCACCCGCGGCATATGCTTCGCCGCGAACAGAACCGACCGTTTCAGCTGCGCGGTCAGCGAACCGGTGAACCGCGCGATCATTGGAAACAGCATCTGAAGAAAAAATGAGGCCGCGAAGATCAGCATCCAGACAAGCAGCCGGAAAACCCGTGAGGCCGGCTGCCCTTCATATGCCTTCGCGACGTTCAGATCCATGAACATCAGGGCCGCGAAGGCAAGAAGCAGAAGCGACGCCGCTGCTCCCTGCTTCAGATTCCGGCGGAAAGACCGAAAGAACATACGCGTGACGCCTCCGCCCTCCTGCCTCTGTTCCTTGATGCAGACATAATACATCGCCGAGAGGGAGGCGCCTGCCGTCACGACCGGGATGCAGCACAGCATCGTCAGCAGATTCAGCAGAATCATATTGAACAGTTCTGTCAGCGCCTGCATGACGGGGCTGTCGGGATGGAACAGAGATCTCATGATGCTTCCGCCTCCTTCTCCTCCAGCCGGCGGAAAACCGGGTCATAAAGCTTCGCCTTGAGGAAACCCGGGCCCGCGATGCCGATCAGGAAGTAAACGGGAAGCAGATAAGCCCAGAACAGGAACATCAGGATCAGCGGCCCGGCGGTCAGTGCGGTCATACAGGCTGTCCGGGGAAGACAGGCCATGCCGAGCTTGAAGGAATTGGACAGATAGCCACGGTAATTCTGAACGAACCGGCTCACCAGCGGGAACAGGAACTGCACCCCCATCAGGACCACAACGGCCGCGACAAACAGCACGCACCAGACGGCGGATCCCATCCCGTCTCCCATCCGGCTCACGATACGGAAGTCCAGATAAAGAACCAGGCCGAGCAGCAGTTCCGTGAGCCAGAGCGGCGTCGCGGGCCGGAAATTTTCCTTGAAGGACTTGAAGAACATCTTCGTGATGTAGCTCTCCTCTCCCCGGCTGATGCGGATAAGGCAATAGTGCATCGCTGTCAGAGAGGCGCCGGCCGTCACGACCGGAATGCAGAGCGCCAGTGTCAGAATATTCAGCCAGACAAGGTCCATCAGGGAGTTCATGAATCGGAAAAACGGATTATCAAGATTGAATTTCATATGCAGACAGTTCTCCGGCCGGCAGCCGGCTCCTCCTTATCCTGCGGAATGTGCGGTCTTCTTTTTATTGTATCTGTTTCTCTTCCGGCAGGCAAGGCCGGAACTCCGCGGCGCCTCCGGATCAGACGGGATCCGGTGGCTGGCCTCCGTCTCTCCCGACAAAAAAAGGGGCCGCCCGGCAGGGGCAGTCCCTCTTTTGTCTTATCCTGTTACTCGATGGAAATCGTTCTCGAGGTATCGATCTCAGGCTTCGCTTCCACCTTCGGAATGCAGATCTCCAATACGCCGTTGTCGAATTTCGCCTTGATATCCTCCTGCTTCACGTCTTCGCCGACATAAAAGCTTCTCGTCAGCGTGCCGACGTAGCGCTCGCGGCGGATGAAGTGAGCCTTCTCCTCGTCTCCGTCGTTCTTTTCTTCCCGTCTTGCCTCGATGGTCAGATACCCGTCCTTCAGAGACGCGGTGACATCTTCCTTTCTGTAGCCGGGCAGCTCAAGGGACAGCTCGAAATGGTCCTTGAACTCCTTTACATCCGCGCTCATCAGACTGGAGCCCGTCGCGTGGAACATCGCCGGCGTACGGTCAAAGGGATCATTGAAAAAATCACTGATGAAATTATCGGTAAAAAGACTCGGCACTAACATGGTTCATACCTCCTGCTTCTATTTTTCTGAAATGCCCGGTTCCGGACCGGCGCGATCAGCACGATCCGCAGCCAGTCATCAACTTTCTGATCTATGTGAAAAGGATTCGGAAGCCATCCAGCTCCATCTTTACGATCTCGCCTTCCTTTCATCTTCTATTTGACTTCCTCTTGTTCCTTATGCCATAAGTTATAGCACAGGCTGTTAGCGCTGTCAATAGTTGAGTGCTAACAATTTTCGAATACTTTTCCGGCAGTGTCGTAATGGCAACTGAGAGCGCAATGATGGATGGCACTGCCGGAAAGTATTCCTTACACCGGCTTCTCTTTCCTGAACGTCAGACTCAACCTGAGTGGTGTCAAACCCCACCCATGATGACAGCGCTCTGAAAAATGTATGCTTCTCCGGAAACTTCAGAACCGCATTCACGATCTTTCGGTCCAGCAATTTAAAGTCGGACGCTTTTGCCATATCGATTCCTGCGGCCTTTGACATGATTCTGTTAAACATGCCCGCACAGAACGAATGAAGCATGCTTTCCTTTCCACGACTTCTTTTGACCGCTTCAATACCTTCGTACCCATGCTCCCATAATCGATACATCTCGATCAAGGTTGCCGGCGGATGCTGCAGATCACAGTCCATCACCGCAACGCAGTCTCCTTTTGCCGACTTTAATCCGGCGATGATCGCCCGGAATAATCATACTTCGATTTTCTTGTAAAAATGAACCCGTCAGATTCTTTGATGATGTATCCCAATCCAAACTTCTTGAAGTATTTCCCGCGAGGGCAAGGAAGATACCCATCCGGTTTATCATGATTGAACGGTTAGCCATCCAGCAGCTTATCCAAATTTCGCTTGGAATACAGAACGCGACGCACCTCCATGGTGTCATCGATCACAACATAGAAAACAGAAAAGTTTCTGATGTTGATTCTGTGATATGGGTGTGGCCGTTTTTTTGATGAAGGATACGGAGCAAATGACAACGGCGCTTCCAGACGTTTGTTTATTGCAGATTCAATATCGTGAATCAGATGATCTGCGGCGCTGGGGTTCTGAAGATCAGTTGAGATGTAGTCCACGATCTCATTCAGATCCCCTTCAAAAAGGGGAAGAAATGACAGCTTATACTTTTTCACGGATGCGGCTCCTTACTCTGCTGAAGACTTCATCTGCAGAGTATCGTTTGTCCGATTTCACTGCTGCCGCATCGGCCTCGTCAAGCTTACGTTCTGTGTCGTCAGTGAGTGCGGAGTACTGTTCGATACTTAAAAGAACCATGGTGCCATATCCGTTCTTTGTGAGAAAGACAGGTTCATTTGATTCCATGACGGTTTTTTCAAGTTGCGGGAACTTGTTTCTGAGGTCGGATACAGGGCGAATGTTGATCATAGTGGTCCCTCCTTTGCTATCAGCATTCTATCATTATGTTATCATAATTACAAGAAAGAGAAGGGACCGGGGGCAGTCATGATCCTGAAAGACATTTCTACAGGAGACCGCCGCCCCCTCACGCGTACGATTTTTTAATTCAAACAGGGGATTAACCCCATGCCGCCTGCGGAAAGGAAAGTGTAAGTGTGGCAAAGGAGGATATGTCATATCCTGGGAACAAGGCGATCCGCATCCAGTCTGATGAAGTTGCCGAGGCAAAGATCTTTATTGAATTCGGGCCACTGGTAATCAGGAGCAAGATCCACACAAGCATGAAAGACACGGTTCCGGAAGATGACAGCAAGGCGAATTACATGAATGTCCCTGCTGCGATAAAAGAACCGGAAAAGATCGAGATGATCCGCCAGACCAGCGGGGAATACAGACTGGATCATGCGGTCTCAGCTACGCAGAAAGCAAGACTGAAGGCATTTAACATGGACGCAGCCTGCATACAGAAGAAAGCGGCAGCGATTCGGGAAGAACTGATGACGGAAGATAAAAGTAATGGCCAGGCAGAAGAAAACACTGACCACGGAAAAACAGATTGAAAAGATGGAGGCCATCGTGCTGCAGCGTAAAGCGGCTTACGGTGAAGCGGTTGCCAGTCTGAAGGAACTTCGGAAGAAGAAAAAAGAGATAATCAGGAGACATTGCTCCGGGCGGTTGCCTCCGGCAAATGGATCTGCGAGAAGATCATGGCATTCATCCAGAGTGCCCCCGAGGATGCTGACGAATAAGGAGACAAAGCTCCTGCTCAATCCAGGCGATCCGATGGTTGAGCAGGAGTTTTTCAGGAGGTTCAGAATGCACTTCGTTCATTCCTCCATCCAGCTCCGGACCATCCTGATTTCCCTCCGATAGCCCTCGTCTTCATTCGGCGTCTCCAGAATAAACGGAAGGGACGCCAGCGCCGGATGCGTAACCACACGTCGCAGCGCTTCTTCGCCGATGCAGCCCTTTCCCAGCTTTTCATGCCGGTCCTTGCGGGATCCGCAGGGGTTTTTGCTGTCATTGAGATGTATGGCCTTCAGATGCTCCAGACCGATCACCTCGTCGAACTCTTTCAGCACGCCGTCCAGATTCCCCGCGATATCATAACCCGCGTCCCAGACATGACAGGTATCCAGCGTGACACCGATCCTCTCCGGCCGGTCGATCCGGTCCATGATCATCCGAAGCTCCTCAAACGTACGCCCCACCTCGCTGCCTTTGCCGGCCATCGTCTCCAGAAGGACCGTTGTCCTTCCCTCCGGCACGGCCGCGAGCGCCTCATTCACCACCGCGGCGATCTGCGGAATCGCCTTCTCCGGGCCCTGCCCCAGATGAGAGCCCGGATGAAAATTGTAGAACTGGCCGGGCAGCAGCTGTATTTTCAGGAGATCGCCCGTCATCGCCTCCCGTGCGAAGGCGGCCACCCGCTCGTTCGTTGAGCAGGCATTCAGTGTGTAGGGCGCGTGGGCGACCAGCGGTCCGAAGGAATGCTCCGTAAGAAGCCTCATCAGCTTCGCCGCGTCTTCCGGATCCGCCGCTCTGGACGCTCCGCCGCGCGGGTTGCGGGTAAAGAACGCGAACGTATCCCCGCCCAGGTCCAGCTCATGCGCGCCCATCGCGAAAAATCCGCCGCTGCTTGAAACATGATTTCCGATATAGCCCATTCCGTCTTACCCCTCGATCGAATCAATCAGCGCTCTCAGATGGTCGTGGGAAACCGTCAGATCCCTTCTCCCCTGCTCATCCAGAGGCAGCTCGATCACACGGCTGATGCCGTCCCTCGTCAGCACGCAGGGCAGGCTCATCGCGACGTCCGAATAGCCGTACTGCCCCTGCATGACCGTCGAGACCGGCACGACGCAGTGCTCGTTCCGAAGGATCGCGCCGATGATCCGGCAGGCCGCGAGACTTACGCCCGAGCTGGTGTAGCCTTTGAGATCCACGATCCGCGGGCCGATTGTCTTGGTGTCGCGCAGAAGACGCTCTTTGTCGATCGGCTCCTTCAGACCGAACTTCTCCGCCAGCCGGTCAAAGGGGACGCCGACAATATTGACCGTATTCCAGGGGATAAAGGAAGTGGATCCGTGCTCGCCGAGCACGAAGCCGACCACGTTTTTGGCATCGACGCCGCAGAGATCGCCCAGCATTTTGTTGAAGCGGGCCGTATCGAGCAGCGTGCCCGTGCCGAAGATCCGTCCCGCCGGATAATCGTACTTCTTCTGGAAATAGTAAGTCAGGATATCCAGCGGGTTCGAGATGACGATCAGAATGGCTTCTCTTGTATAAGCTGTGATCTCCTTCATCGTCTGATCCATGACCTCGATATTCTTTCTGAGCAGCGTATTCCGGTCATGGTTTCCCGGCAGAATCGACGGTCCCGCCGTCATCACGATAATATGCGCGTCACGAAGATCGCGGTAGTCCCCGACCCGGATGCTCGCGTTGGCGCTGTACGCAAAGGCCGTGGTGTGGCTCGCGTCGAGCACCTCGCCCAGAGCCTTGTCCCGGTTACGGTTGATGACGACAATGTCGTCCACGATATTCATGCGCAGCACCGAATTGAGCACCGCCGAGCCTACCTTGCCGGCGCCGATAATCGCCAGTTTCCCGTATGATACCGCCATATTTCTCTTTTCCTCCGTTCTTTTTGGAAATGCAGCCGCCTTCCGGACGGTCCGAGTTTCCGCGCCGGACCAGATGCCGATGCCGCGCTCTTTTGGAAATGCAGCCGCCTTCCGGACGGTCCGAAGCCGGAGCCGCCCGAACCGGGCGCCTCCGGCTTATTTCTGTATCCTTCGTCCCCGGAGACGGCGTGTGTCTTCGCCCATGCCGTCCCGGCCGTCGCTCTCAGCCGTCTGCGGCGTCTCCGCGGACATCCGCACGATTCGATTCCATTGCGGTCTCCGGATTCTCCGCTCACTGCGCGGATGCTTCCTCGCCCTTTGTATAGAGGCAGCGGACCGCGTTCAGCACCGCCAGGACCATCACACCGACATCCGCGAAAATCGCCGCCCACATATTGGCCAGTCCGAACGCGCTCAGCGCGAGACAGACCGTCTTGACTCCGATCGCGAGCCAGATATTCTCCTTCACAATGCGAAGGCATTTGCGGGAAATATTGATGGCGGTCGCGATTCTCAGCGGGTCGTCGTCCATCAGGACGATATCCGCGGCCTCGATCGCCGCGTCGGATCCCAGCGCGCCCATCGCAATCCCGATGTCTGCCCTCGAGAGCACCGGCGCGTCGTTGATCCCGTCCCCGACAAAGGCAGCCGCCTCTCCCGCCTTCTCCTCCGCCAGCAGTTTCTCCACCTGCGCCACCTTGTCGGCAGGCAGCAGCTCCGCGTGCACCTCGTCGATTCCGGTCTGAGCGGCGACCTGCTCCGCCGCTGCCCGGCTGTCTCCGGTCAGCATGACCGTGCGGCGGACCCCGCCCTTCTTCAGCGCCGCGACTGCAGCCGCGGCATGCTCCTTCACCACATCCGAGATGACGATGTGTCCCGCGTAGACGCCGTCAACCGAAACATGTACGATGGTGCCCGGATGATGGCACGGACGCCACGCCGCGCCGGTCTCCTCCATCATCTTCGCGTTGCCGACGCAGACCGTCTGACCGTTCACCTTCGCGCGGATCCCCCGGCCGGCCAGCTCCTCCACGCTCTCCACCAGGCAGCCGTCCTTTTCGCCGGGATAAGCCGCCCGCAGAGAGGCGGCGATCGGATGAGTGGAGTACCGCTCCACATGCGCGGCAAGATGCAGCAGCTGCGTCTTATCCAGACGGTCCGGATGCACCGCCGTCACCTCGAACGTGCCGCGGGTCAGCGTACCGGTCTTGTCGAAGACGACGGTCCGCGTCTTCGACAGCGTCTCAAGATAGACAGAACCCTTCACCAGCACCCCCTCCCTCGAGGCGCCGCCGATCCCAGCAAAAAAGGAGAGGGGGATGCTGATCACCAGCGCGCATGGGCAGCTGATCACAAGGAAGGTCAGCGCGCGGTAGATCCAGATTCCCCAGAGCGGATCTCTCCCCATCAGAAACAGTACCGTTCCAGGCACAACCGCCAGCGCCAGCGCCGCGTACACCACCACCGGCGTATAGATCCGCGCAAATCTCGTGATAAAATCCTCCGACTTGGACTTCTTCGAGCTCGCGTCCTCGATCAGTTCCAGAATCTTCGACGCGGTCGACTCGCCGAACTCCCTGGTCGTACGGATCCGCAGCACCGCGGTCTGGTTGATGCACCCGGAGAGCACCTCGTCGCCTGCCCGCACATCCCGCGGGAGCGACTCGCCGGTCAGCGCCGCCGTGTTCAGGCTGGATTCTCCGTCCGTCACCACGCCGTCGATCGGGATCTTCTCGCCCGGCTGAACGACGATCACTGTGCCAACCGCCACCTCATCCGGATCCGTCCGCGTCAGCGTGCCGTCCGGCCCTTCCAGATTCGCGTAGTCAGGCCGTATGTCCATCAGGTCGGAAATGCTCCGGCGGCTTTTTCCGACCGCGTAGCTCTGAAACCATTCGCCGATCTGATAGAACAGCATAACCGCGATCGCTTCCGTATAATCGCCGCTCCCGCTGACCGCGAGCACGACCGCACCGATCGTCGCGACCGCCATCAGCAGATGCTCATCAAACGGCTGGCGGTGAACCAGTCCCTTCGCCGCCTTGATCAGAATATCATATCCGACGGTCAGATAGGGGATCATATACAGGACAAACCGGATCCATCCGCGGACCGGCAGCGCCTGCAGCACGGCCATCATCCCCGCCGCTGCGAGTATCCGGATCAGATTCTTCTTCTGTTTTCGATTCATTGTCTCCTCCTCCGTCCGGGGCCGGCCCTCTCTCCGCCTGCCGTGGCAAACGCCGCCCTCTTCAGGTCCTGTCTCAGAGCTGGATATCGAAGTCGGAATCCACTCTCCGGCAGTTACTCCTGACCTCCTTCATCACGGCATCCGGATCCGCGCCGTCCTCAAATTCCACCTTCATTTTCAGCGTCATGAAATTGACGGACGCATCCTTCACGCCGCTTGTCTTCTTCGCCGCGTCCTCCATCTTCAGCGCGCAGGCGGCGCAGTCAACCTCAACCGGATAGCTTTTTTTCATTGTGCCTTCCTCCATTGATTGATTAAGCATTCGTTTAATTGATGCCTTCACTATACGCCAGCGGCGGATTCCTGTCAATCGAATTAAACATTTCTTTAATGATTCATTTTTCTTCGGGAATAGGATATACTGTCGGGGAACGAATCAGAAAGGAGGCGTCCTGCCGTGTCAGAGATCTTCACCTTGCCCCATCAGCACCATGATCCGGAGGAAGAGAAGCGCATCATCGAGCATATGCCGGAGGAAACGACCGTCAGCGCTGTCGCCCGCGCCATGAAGCAGCTCGGCGACCCCTCGCGTCTCCGCATATTCTGGCTTCTCTGTCATACGGAGGAATGCGTGATCGATATCGCCGCGCTGGTCGGCATGACCAGCCCCGCCGTCTCTCACCACCTCCGCCTGCTGAAGGACGCCGGCCTGCTCACCACACGGCGCGACGGGCGCGAGGTCTATTACCGCGCCGCTGACACCTCGCTGGTCCGGGAACTGCACGCCACCATCGAGCATGTAGCGCAGATTTCGTGTCCCGAATAAGTGTAAACGGACACCTTTCTCAAATTCCGATACTCATCGATTCCTGTGTATGATAGAATGAGTTCGATCATAAGAATTGTGAAGCAGGTGCATATCTTGGCAGAGAATAACATCGTTATAATCGTAGCGACTCATAAGAAATACCGTATGCCGGAAGATTCCATGTACCTTCCGCTGCTTGTCGGCGCGGAAGGCCGGACGGACGCCGACGGACGCCCTGTGGATTTCGGATATCAGAAAGACAATACCGGCAGCAACATTTCCAGCCGGAACAGCACCTACTCCGAGCTGACCGGTCTTTACTGGGCATGGAAAAATCTTTCCGCCGACTATATCGGACTCGTTCACTATCGGCGTTATTTTTCGGTCAAAAGAAAAGGAAAAGATCCCTTTGCCAATATCATGACTTCAGAGGAGGCGCAGTCGATTCTCCGAAATCATTCCATCATTCTTCCGAAACGAAGGCATTACATCATCGAAACGCTGTACAGCCACTATGTGCACACACTGAACGAAACACATCTTGACAAAACCCGGATGATTGTTGAAGAACGGTGCCCTGATTACCTCGCCTCCTATGACCGGGTCATGCACCGTACCTGGGGCTATATGTTCAACATGATGGTGATGCGGCGGGATCTGTTTTCCGATTACTGCTCCTGGCTGTTCCCCATCCTGTCCGCACTGGAGCAGCAGGTCGATCTGACCGGTTATTCGGATTTCGACAAGCGTCTGTTCGGCCGTGTGTCCGAACTCCTCTTTGATGTCTGGATCGAGCAGCGAATCGTGGAAAAACGGATTTCACGAAAAGATATCATAGAGGTCCGGCTGCTTTCCATGGAGCCGGTCAACTGGTGGATCAAGGGGACCAGCTTTCTGAAAGCGAAATTCTTTCATCAGAAATATGAACGCAGCTTCTGATAAGTCCGGCACAAAGGCCAGCACATCTTCATTCTTCTTTCAGCGGCGCTGACAGCGCATGCCGTATTTTCCACCAGAGTCTTGCCAGAAAGATCCTGGAATCCTTCAGGTAATACCGTCGGTTTTCCTCTGACGTGCGTCCGCCCCACTCCACTGAACGCCGCAGATCATCAAGCTGCCGCTGATTCAGTTCCCCTGATGCACGAAGAATTTCCGTCATTTCCATCGAAGACGCGGTGATCTGGGGGATCGAATCCGACACATTCTCTCCCGTGTAACGATGTGTATACAGACAGTCCGGCATTACAATGAAACGCGCGTGCCGGGCGAGCATCATGATCCAGAGAAGAAGATCGTCTGATCCGTTCCTCTTCATTGGTGTCCTGCTCCACGCATCCGGGATCGCCGATCGGCGGATCAGGCACTGACCGGGTGACCGGATCGGGTTTTTCACTCTCAGATAGACATCGAGCTTCCTGATATCCTCCAGATCGGCCTTTGTCCGATAAATCGGCTCCGCCGTTCCGTCTGGTTTCTCCAGCAGTACGCCGCAGACAGCCACGTCCGCGTCTTCTTCCATCTGTTTCTTCTGTCTGACCAGAAAGTCCGGGGCAATCCGGTCGTCCTGATCAAGAAAGAGAATCGCTTCTCCCTTCGCTCTCCGGAGCCCCTCCGCCCGCGCATGATGGATCCCCCCGTTCTGCGGAAGATCGATCACCCGGATGCTGAGCCGGGGCCAGTTTCCGTTCAGACTGACCGGACTGTCCGGGCTGTCATTCACGATCAGCCATTCAACCGTCTCCGGGCCTTCCGCCTGATCCGTTCTCCCTGATTTCGCCGTCTCCGCCAATCGCTCTGCATTCGCTTCCAGCACATCCGCCAGATGATTGATATACGCATTCCCCCTGTAAAACGGGGTAATCACACTGATCGTTTTCATTCCAAACCGTCCCGACTCCCGCTCATGGATTTCCTGACGCCGCTTCAGCAGAATTTCTGCGCTGCCGGCTTCCCATTCAACCGGTCAAGGCACTCCTGAAAGGCCCTGCGGAAATACGTTCCCTGTCTCAGCTGCTGTCCGATCCGGGCTGCCTGTCCGCACAGATCGCCGTATTCCGCCTCCGTCATATTTCGTATCACATCCTCCGCCTCCGTCAGACTGCCGATGGTGACGCCCGCTTGATTTCTCGTTATGAAATCGGCCATCGCTGCTTCCTTCCAGATCATGACCGGAAGGCCGGATGCCAGATACAGAGATGCTTTGTGCGGATTGTTATACTTCAGATACGCTCCCGTATTTCCGGTGCAGGTCTCAGCCGAAGGTCCGTCCCAGACCAGCCCGAAATCGCCCCGCAGCTCACCGGGAAGCTGCTCCGCAGGGAACGATCCCCGGTAATGAATGCCTTCCGCTGCCAGCGTCCCGTCAAAATTTGCGCCGTAGGCGTTCACGCAGAGGCCTTCGCTCTTCTCCGGCAAATGCGCCGCGGATCGTCCGGCCAGGTCATCTCCTCCTTGTCCGCTGCGGAACATTTCGTACAGATAACCGGATTTTCCCGGATGGAGATTGCCGGCCACGGCGAGTGTCGGACAGCTGCATTTCTCCGGATTATGCATGACTGCATCCGTCAGATAGTCAAAAATTTCCAGATTGACCAGCTTTTCCGGCGCAAACCCCTGACGGATCAGATACTGCCGCATATGCTCGTTATGACAGATCACCATGTCAAACTGCCGAAGAAGCTGTTGATCCGACAGCTGCGCCGTCCGCCTGCTTTTCTCATACAGTCCGCCGATCCCCATCCGCAAAGACTCCAGATCATGAATCAGCGCGATGAAGCGGCACCCCTTTTCTCTTTTGATCAGCGGAATATACCGGAGCGCCGCGCGCGCGCCGTACAGCGGATGCTGGTAGAACACGATATCGTCCTGACGGACAGTCCGCCTCAGCGCATTCCAGCGCTCGCCGCAGGTTTTCAGAAGCCAGATCCGGCTCCGCAGCTTGTCAAGCCCCTGCGGAAACATGTATTTCTGAACGGGAAACGGAAAACTGATCATTCCCATGTCATGGCAGATCCGCGAAATGTCCGTTGGAGCCTTGACTCCGGCATGATTTTCCGGCTCAAACTGCAGATCAACAGAGTAAATCCTTCCCATACAAAATTCTCCATGCAGAATATCATCCGCTCAGATGCCTCCGAAAGTCCCTTCGGCATCCAGCAGCTCCGTCCGGCTTCCGATCCCGCGATTGGTCGTATCCGCTCCCACGCACTCTCAAAGATCGTATAAACTGAAAAAGCCCTTTACCGTATCCTCAATATCGTATTTTTCTTCCCGCAGACGCGGAACGCAGTCTTCACGGGGCACCGCCGCGAACGCTTTAATGATCTGAATCCACTGTCCGATGTCATTCGGACGAATCCCGATAAAAGCCGCATGCTCCGTCAGCGCAGCCTCCCGGGTAATCCGGTTCGAATAAACAACCGGCAGACCCGCCGCCTGTGCCTCAACGCCCACAACGGGCAGTCCCTCGAAACGCGACGGCAGCGCAAAGACGTCCATCGCCTGCATCAGTCTCTCTATATGGCCGCTCGTCCCGTAAAACTTCACGTCGTCCTTAAGCCCCAGCTCCTCCGCTTTGCGGCGGGTATCCTCCCAAAGTTCCTGCGCGCCGTCATGTGAGCCGACCAGCAGCAGCCGCGCCTCCGGTATTTTCTTTCTGAGAGCCGCGAAAACATCAATCAGGTACTCATGGTTTTTCTGAAAGGAAAAGCGGCCCACATGTCCGATAATCAGCGCGTGATCCCATCCCAGTCTTTTTCTTTCCTCCAAACGGACCGCCTCATTGTAGCGGAACTTCTCGAGATCAATCCCGTTGCTGATTCTGACAATCTGATCCTCTGGAATATTCGGATACATCCATTTTCCCGCCAGATCGGAACAGGCCGCAAACCGGGTTCCCAAAGTCTTCAGGCGCCCTCTGTACAGATAATGCAGCGCTTTCTTGACCGCCCGGAAGCGGCCGTCCACTCCGGCCGCGTGCGAATGAAAGATGATATTCGGAACGCCCGCCCGGGCCGCCGCTTTTCCGAACGCATACAGCCGGTATCCCGTATCGCCATGAATATGCACATAATCGTAAGGATGGCGTCTGAGAAGGTCATACAGATTCTGTTCCAGAGCCCTCATACCGACATGGTTCTTCCCCTTGATTCCGATGAAATGCACGCGGCATCCGCACCGTTCCAGTTCCTCCTCATGCCCCCGGTCAGAGAACGGCATGATGCAGGCGATGTCCATCCTGCATGCCGGTGGTTTCCGCAGAATCACGGATCGGACAAGAGAGTACACCCCGCCGAATCCCTGATCATCAACATTCACTTCCAGAATTCGTTTCATAGATCTCCTCTGGTTCAGCCAGTCTGATCTCCCGAATGCGCTTCCTGAATCAACCGCTTTCCCCTGTACCACGCTTCACCGTTCCCCGCAGCTTCCGTGAAGGTTCTCCCGGAAGATCCGACAGCAGCATCAGCAGGAACGGATTAAAGGCCGGCTCGAACAGCCTCGGCTCGGAAATACAGAAAACACAGATCATCAGAACCGTCAGCTGCATATACCGGTCCGACTGTACGGCAGCCCTGTACATCAGATAGGAGTACAGCATCACAACGACAAACAGCATGACCATCCCGCTCTGAATCAGCAGCTGCATATATGAGCAGTCCACATAATTATACTGAGATACAACAGTATGTCTCGTCCATCCGACCCACTTGACCGGCTGACCGAAAAGCGAAACCCCGTATTTTTCCAGCGCGGCATGCCCCAGCTGCAGTCGGTTGCTCATCTTCCCGTTCAGCCGGCTCAGAAACGGATTGTAGCGACTGTACAGAACATGGATCAGAACGGCGAACGTGCAGCAGACCGGCGGGATCGCGGCCGCGATCCATTTCCAGTGGATATTCACCCTTCTCCTGACGATTCGCCGCATTCCTTCAGCATCTTTCTTTTTCTGATGGCGGATCCGGAGCCCCATCAGATACGCCAGGATCAGAAGGATCGTCACAACGAGAAAGACGGACCTCGTATCTGTCAGGACATACAGGCGGTAATTGATCAGTTCCGCCAGCAGAATCTCCGCGATCGTCATGTTCTCTCTTCTGATGTTCAGGAAGCAGAGAAGAATAAAAAGATAGGTCGTCGGAGCGTACATCGTCCATGTGAATCCCAGAAAATGACGCGCTCTTGTCGAGATATCGAAAAGGAAATCCTCCAGAACGCCTGCCTGAGACAAAAAAACCACCGCAGTCAGAATAACCGCACGGATCCAGACGCTGACTTTCAGAATCCTCCGGCTGTCCATATGCCACGCCGCCGCCATCATCAGAAAATTGACGAAGGCGATGTTCGAATCCGACCGGGCCATATTCATTCCGGCGGCAACGAAGAGGAGAACGAGCGCGGTCAGCTCACCGGAAGTATATCTCTCATGAACGATTCTCACAAGGGCTGCCAGATAACAGCCGTACCGCGCCATTCGGATCAGTGTCAGAAAACCGGGCTCGTCTTCCAGCACAGTCGTCGGAAGCAGCAGCGAGACCGTATAGACCGTCAGAACGATCAGATAGAACAGGTCCCAACGGGCACGTTCGCCTGAGCGCTCGCCGTAAGCAGGAATCACAGCCGTTCGTTCCGGTCGTAACGTCTGTCCATCCATACTCCCTCCTTCTCCGCTCTCAGCCACTTTAATTGCATCAGTCATCCAGAATGATGCTTCCGATCGCTTCTTTGTCATAAGTCCGAAGCGTATCAAGAATCCGGTCCAGACGCTGATAGCGTGACGATCCGATCTTCACGCCAATCACAACCTTCCCCGCCTCCTTCAGGCTGTGCAGGGCCGCCGGTGAGGAAAGAATATCGCCAGCAGCCTCCACTTTCAGATCCGGACAGTTCGCTCCGATCGCCCCGGCCATCGCTTCCAGTTCTTCCCTGTCCGCGTCTCCGACAATCGCCACAGATCCGCTTCCGCCAGCCAGCTCCGACAGATTCTCTCTGGCGATCTGCCAGCATGTCTCCCTGCTCCCGCTGCTGCAGTACTCGTCCGCATCTCTCCTGGAAAACCGTTCCAGCCCTTTCCTCTCTCCCGCATCCGTTGACGGAACCACCGCAATCTTCGTGAATCCGTACTGACGATTCACCTCGGAAGCGCTGTATATCCTGCCCGAAGCCAGCAGAGTCAGCATTCCCAGAATGATATACAGCACGATACCGCCGGCCAGCCCGGCCAGAGCAAATTTAGCAACCGAACGGATCAGGCTGCTCCTGCTGACCGCAGCCTCCGTTCCGGCGGAAGAAGCATCCGGGGAGGACAGTCCAAGCGTGTTGGCCGCGGTCTTGAAGGAATTGCTCCCGTTGATCAGTCCGTTCAGCACATTCAGTCTGCTGTTCGCCCGCTCAATCAGGGAAAAATCCGCCACAGTGGAACCCATCTCATTCTGAACGGCCAGTGTATGCTCCCCATACTCTCTCTTTACATCCTCCGAATATTTTCTGATCTGGGAAATCACTTCATTGAGAAGCGCTTCCGCTCCGTCCTGATCCGGATAAATCACAGAGATAGTAGCCGTATTGATCGAGTCCCCGCTGCCGTCATCGACGGACACCAGCTCCTGCAGGTACTCTGGCTTCGTATGATAGGTTTCTGCCGCTTCCGTCCAATCGATTCCATAAAGAGCATAGCGCGTATAAGCATTCAGAATCTGCTCCGCTTCCCGCTCGGCCGGCGTGGTCAATAGAAGATTCGTATCGAAGGTGTCCCCGGACTGACCGCTATCCGCCGCCTGACTCTGCGCCTCCAGTGTCAGATCCTGTCCGCTGCTCCCTTTTTTCGCTTCCTTCTCCGTCATCTCCGTCGTCACCGTAAAATCCACAGAAGCCTTTCCCACCTGATTGGGATCCATGCGGCTGTAGATCGTATTATTGATGTATTCAGAGGTGCGCCCGATCATAGCGGAAAAATAAGCGGAGTTTTTCCCGTAATCCGCTTCGGTCTGCTGCGTCCGGCTCTCCGCATCTGCCGCTGACTCCGCCTGAGAGTCACGAACCACCGCAGCTTCTTTTCCGGAATGGCGCGGCCAGATCTTATAGGCCTTCCAGCCCGCGGCCAGAAGCATAAACACAACTCCGCATAAAAGAATTCTCTTCCATTTTCTGCATACCGTCTGAAGCAAAACACGGACGCTGATCGACCGATCTCTCATGGATACCCCCTGTCTCATTTCCACACTGCAGCATTGCGGAACCTCTCTGCCCGCCAATGTGCTTCATGACCAACGAACGCATCCCACATCAGAAATGGTCGAAAAGTCTTATTCTGTGCAGATTTGAATTACTAAAATAGCGCAATCCCGATGCATATACGTCATAATGCAGCTGCGACACAAACATCTGTAACGTATAGAGGATTACGCCATGGACACTATATCACAGACCGTGATTCTGATTCAAGATGCAGCGAACCGGATGAGAGCGTTTGGATGGCATGAAGGTCCGGATGTCCGGGGAGAAACAGGAACCATGTTTTCTTGTCATCGGACTGCAGTTGTAACAGCAGCCATCGTTTTCGTCCTCTTTCAGCAGCTTTGCCGCTGTAAACAGCATCATTTGTCCAAATGCCTTACATAATGGAAAGCTATGCTGCCTGTTTTTTCAGCAATGACTTCTTCTGTCTTGCCCAGTGCTTTTTTCCTGATAAATTCCAGCACAGCGCAAATAGCGAATACGATAAAATCAACGAGCAAAATATAGAGCATACTATAAATACCTTTGTAAGCAAGACGGTCAAAATGCAATCCCCTGATCCATAATAATGTTTCCATTTTTGGATTATCATGAATCAAGTAAATGCCAAAAGTTGTACTCGCAATGGCATTAATTTTCCTATTGTAGAATTGTGTTCCCGATCCAACAAGGATAAAGATACCAATTGCGATAAATAAATCAAATAAGGTTTCCTTTTCGAGTGCAGAGGCAATGACATCTGTCCGTGCATTAAGCCCTATAAAAATTGAGCTTCCAGTGTTAAACGCGATTCCGGAAGCAAGCAGGATGCATCCGTATTTTATAAAACTCTTTTTTTGCAATATATGATATTTCTTTATGATGGCCCCGATCGCATATGTAAAGCAGAATGATACAAGCCATGAATTCACATCAGCACCATACAGATAATCACAAGGAGCAATCGTTAATACTGTGAGCAATATGATCAGTACGTCCTGATTCCTGCTTGTATGTGAAAGTGCGATGTTAATCACTGGTGATAACAGATACAGAAAAACATATGTGGACATAAACCAATAGCGATTTGACAATATCGGAATCACGCTAAGCGCAATCTCATTCGCTGATAATTGATCAAGCAATATGCCGCCAGTCACAGTGATAACCGCAGACCAGAATAAAATCGGAAGCCAAAGTTTTACCAGCTTCTTTACAGAGATATTGGAATCGATCATAAAGTAACCGGTAATCAGCACAAAGAGGTATACCCCCGTTTTTCCTCCATATGCCAGGAATCGACACAGAATAAATGATACTGGCGGGATCGTATTGACTTCAGAGCCAGTAAGAACGCCGTGAGTCATTGAATGTCCGGTAACAATGCAGAGCATGGCAATGATTCTCAGCAATTCAAACCTGGAATCCCGCGTTCTTTTATTGGTTTGTCCGTCAATGCTTTGCTCTTTTCGCTTCTTTTCTGTTATCATTTCTTCAGTTTCGATGTGATCATTCCGGCAAAACTGTTAAACTTTTCCCTATATCCGACAAGCAGAACAGCCGCACATAAAACACCGGAAGCCAGTATAGAGAGAATGATCGTGAAAAGGTTTCCCAGTTTCATACCCGAAATAAAGCGGCAGCTGAAAAAAGTGACTGCTGCATTCAGAATTCCTATGATCAATGGCCGTGTGATTTGCAGATGAATCAGTTTTCTTGTGTAGAAGATTCCCATCATAGTCAGGATAGCCTCAGAAAGCAATGTCGTAAAAGCAGCTGCGTCCTTCCCATAATGAGGAATCAAAATGAAATTCAGAACAATATTTACCGTGGCAGAAACAATTGTCGCTAACAGTGCGCCCTTTTCCATCCGGAACGGAATCAAGACAACATTGATATAAAAACAAGCCAGCGTCGCAAATATCAGTGAAAAGCTGAGAATCTGTAAGGATGAGGCCGCTCCTTCGAAGCTGCTGCCTGAAAAGAGTAATATAATGTTCCTTGACAAAGACAGAAGGCCGATACAGGCCGGGCCTGCCATAATCAATAAGTCTCCCAGTATCTCAGACAGGTGTGCATTTAATTTTTCCCTGGTGCTCGTTGCAATTTCGTTTGAAATTCTGGGAACAGCAACGATCAGCAATGCATTCAAAACCTGTTTTACTAATGAGTATATTTTGGCGGAAGCACTGTAAAGTCCGACTTCGTTTTCATTCTTAAGAACACCCAGAATCGTAACATCCGAGTTGACATAAATCATGGACGCAATCGCAGTACCAAAAAGCAGAAGGATAGGTTTCAGATGCTTTCTGACATTCAGATGAATTGTAAAGTGAAGGTGTATGTTATAGGCTTTCCTGATGTAAAAGATGTTGGCCATATTCGCCAGCACAATGCTGCTAGTACCCGCGAGGGCGTACAATAAATAGTCGTTCTTGCTTCTCACAAGCGCGAGCATGAGTACAACGGCAATGCCCTGGCATACGATATACCGGATTGTAAGATAAAGAAAATCTTCGTAGATCGAATTGATCCAGTCAGTCCCTATTGTGGTGAACAAGACAGTCAGCCCCTGAATCATCAGAAGGGCTTTATATCCGTCGAGTTTTTTCCAGAACAGCATCAGGAAAAGCAAAACTGCGTATGCGACAATCGTGGATATGATATTGATACTGAAAACCTCATCGCACAGCTCATCCAGCCTCTTCCTGTCGTCTTTTACTCTTGCCCCTTCACGAATTGCATATTTCGAAACGCCCAGTCCGGCAATAAGCATTATGTAACTGATGATCGAAGATCCAAAATTGATTTTTCCATAATGAAACGTTCCCAGCACTCTGGAGGCATATGGGAATGTGATCATCGGAAAGATGATCATACATAGTTGTTTTATTACATTTAAAGCCGCATTGACTTTCAGTGATTTTCTTTTCATTTATGAATCATTCCTATGTCTGAAATCATGGATTTTCTTCTGAAGCGGCATCGGAAGCCTTTCCCTCAAGATTTCTTTGGGCCGCAGAATATGGACCTGAAGAACTTTGACAGATGCATCTTCACCCAGCTGTTCACACAAGCAGCAGGCTCGGTGCTGTCCGTCCATGATCACATTATTCGGACTTACAATAATGATATTTCTCGGATTGTATCCATTCCTGGCGATCGATTTTCTGAGCTTTTCAAAGCGTTCTACCGACATAACAGGAAGACCATTTTTTTGATGAAAATCACAGTATTTCTTATATCCCTCAACATCACCTTTCAGATACCGGTAAGGTTGTGTCTCCAGAAGAGGCGTGACCTTAAAGTCAAAACAATGTTTGAGTTTTTTAATAGGTACTTTTTTATATTTCCATGTTATCAGTTGGTTATCCAGCTGCCAGTAGAACCATTCCGGATCAAATTCAATGTCTTCAGTGAGCAGATTGGCAGAAGAATATCGCCTCAGCACCTTTGCAGCGGGCTCCAGAAATTTATGTCGCTTAATGCGAATATCATTGCCTTTAAATGCATAACCCTGATCGCTCACGGATGTACACATATACCGTTCAAGGAAATGCGCAAACGACATGCCTCTTGTATTTCCGTTAGCTCCCTGCCGGCTGTCAAAATCCGAGTCGCTGTATTTTATATTTTTAAGAACCTCTAAGGTTTCAGCCTTAGCCATAAAGCAGGTACCGGCAACAAATTCATAGTGATCCCTCATGATGACATTGTGCTTCCGGGCGATTCTCCTGACTAATTCTTCTTTATAAGAAGGATCATGAACGATCAGATTTCGAGCCGCAACCAATCCGATCTCAGGGTCATGAAGAAGCGTGTCAATATTCTGATGGACGTTTTCCGGTGACAGTATCCCTTCAAACAGGTCAAGAAACCAGTCCCTGCGCAGGAACAGCTGATTATAAATGAAAATCCATCTTCTTTTCGTGCTTTTAGACTGGAGTTTGACAACAACATCATATTTGTGCAAATCCACAGATTGTATCGCCATCATAAATGGCCTTACATCAAATCCTTTGTTCTCACATTCGATGATCCGGACATCTGGCTTGAAGTCTCTGATTTGAGCGATGACGGCATCCGGAATCATCCCGTTCGTAACGGTCACAATCAGCTCGTAATGATAGCAGGATAAATTATCTAAATATTCTTTTATCTCGATCCAGCTCATCGGATAAAACAGATGCAGAATGACAAGAATTTTTGCATCTTTGTTTTTTTCTATCATCGACCGATGCAATTGAACAGATTTCTGCCGTGCTCTGCTTCTGGATTTATGCTGTGATTTATAATTCTGTCGTACCGTTCTCATCTGACCTCTTGCCTGTTTCTGCGGCCCGTTTGTCATGATCTGCAAACGCCTTAATCCGATTCATTATACCATACTCATCCACCGGCCGAACAGGAGAGGATTCGTGCGCGGCAGGGGACGGCAGGGGAGCAGCGGATGCACGGCGGTTGTTGTCAAAAACACTTGACACCGGACAGGCAATATGGTGCTATCATCATGTTGAATTCCGTCGAATTCGAACCGGATACCACCGCACTATTTTACAGGTCCCGACCTCGATTCCTTTCGAATCCAAGAATGTTCAGATAGGTTCAGACGGCGGGTAGTTTTACCGGTATGAATGTTCAAAAAATACAGGTGCAGTCATGAATGAAATGGATAAACGCTATGAGCAGTTCGGAACGGAACTCTTTGGGCCGTTCCTGTACGGATTCGCGTGCTGGCTGAAAGACGCTCTCAGTGAAAGAAAAATCAGCAAAGTGTTCTTTCTGGCCAGGGACGGATACATGATGAAGAGTGCATTCGATATACTGGCATCCGGGGCTGACATGGAATCCCGTTATATCTATGCATCACGGAATTCCCTTCGCCTTTCGCTGCTTTGGCAATGCAGCGATTACGAAGACTCGCTGCGTTATCTCTCACGCGCCCGCTATATCCAGTTTCAGGACATCATGGAATACTATGGCTTCAGCTCCGAGGAATCCGATCGGATCGGCTGTGAGAGCGGTCTGTCCGCTGATCACGATTTTGAATTTTCAAAACTCCCGCAGGAATCGGTTCTCAAGGATATCTACACGCGCTGCCGCTCCGTTATCTGTGAGCGTTCCCGGAAAAATTTCGAGAATGTCACCGCCTATTTCCGTCAGTCGGGGATGACCGGCCGGTTTGCGCTCGTCGATATCGGTTGGCACGGAAGCATGCAGTACTATATCAGCGAAATCATGTCGCTGGCGGGAATGAAAGCCGAGATATCCGGCTTCTATGTAGGCACTCTGACAAGACCGGAATTTCAGATTGAAACCCGCGGTTTTTTATATGACAGCGCAGATCCCGGCCTTCGCAAAAGTGTACTCTGCTCGTTCGGCATCCTCGAAAAGCTGTTCCAGAGTCTGGAAGGTTCGGCGAAAGATTATATTGTGAAAAACGGACAGGTCGTTCCGGAGCTGAAACCCTACGAATATGCCGATGACCCGGCGATGCAGCGGCACATCAGGGCCTGGCAGAGCGGCGCGCTGGACTATGTCGTCCGGCACAGAGATACCTCCGGAAAATGCCGCCTGGAATATGTCCGTATGGCTATGCCTCTGATTCAGTTCGGGAAGAAACCGGATCTCAGAAGACTGGCGCTATTCCGTTCTTTCTACAACACAGACGGAACAAGAGTGTATTATCTGCCGCAGAAAGGCATCTTCCGGTATAAGCCCGGAGAATTTGCCCACGCGCTCAGCAACTCCCCGTGGAAGACCGGGTTCATGCGTGCCGCGTTCCGTCTCCCGCTTCCATACCATCTGATTTATGACTGGCTGAAAAAATAAGACAGGGCCAGCCGGATAAAGACAGGAGCCTCACCATGAAGGATCAGCGTGAGAAATACAATAAAAGCGCGAAGACATTCCGCCGGTATAAAAAGGCAGTCGACCGGAACAGCGTGATTTCTTTCGATATCTTTGACACACTGATTCACAGAACGGTCAGCCGTCCGGAGGATATTTTCACGCTGGCTGCAGAGACGATCTATCCGAGCCATGAGGAAGCGGATGCATTCCGGGAGCGCCGCATCGCCGCGGAGCACGAAGCCCGGATGGAAAAAGGCGAAGTCACCCTTCAGGACATCTATCATCATCTGGATGCCCGAAAATTCCCCGTCCGTCAGTTAATGCAGGCAGAAATCATGTGTGAGCTGGAGAACTGTTTCCCGGACCGTGTCATGACCCGTCTCTACGATTACGCCAGACAGTCAGGGAAAACCGTGCTGATCATTTCAGACATGTATCTGTCACCGGATGTAATCCGGAACATGCTGAACAAATGCGGGATTGACCTGCGGAACGCAGATCTCTATGTGTCCTGCGACGCAGGCGTCAGCAAGCGGTCCGGCCAGCTGTTCCGGTATGTGCTGGACAAACGGCACCTGAACCGGAAGGATTTTGTTCATTTCGGAGACAGTCTGAAATCGGATATACTGGGGGGAATCCGCGCCGGCATCCATGTCTGTCTCGTCAGCCGTCCAGGCCGTATCTCAGAAAAGCTCCCGTTCCGTCTGTCATGACGTTTCGCTTCCCCTGATCCTTTCCGCCGTCTTCACCATTCTCCCCGTCCGGTCGCAGCGCTCCGCGTTTTCGCAGACGACGACAGAGGGATGGTAGGCGTCCATCATCTCGGGCAGATACTGGATGTAGTCGCCCCAGATCATGACGGTCTTATGGAAGCTCTCCGCCAGATCATCGATCAGGAAGTTATCAAAGTAGCTGTCGCCGATGACGAGCAGTGTGTCCCCATTGCCGGCGCTGTCATTCCTGTAGATGGTCCGGCTGTTCTTCTGCCACTGGGAGAGATAGAGCGGCGCCTCATCGGTCCGGTAAGCTTTCGGATCCTTCAGTCTGAACGACTCCAGCAGATCCGGTCTGTGGATGCCGCCGAACAGCGTCATGCCCTGATCCGTAAGGGACAGATCGTAATCCGCCTCCGTAAGCACTCTGTACCGCCCGCTCCGCCTTCGGTTGATTTCGGTCATCAGCTGCTGATAGCCGATGAACGCGCCGCGCCGCGACCAGTGGGTGGCATCTCCCCAGAAGCTGTAGGTCGGATACTTCGCCTTCCCCCGGATCAGCGCTTCTTTCGGATCGATGACATCCACATCCGTCTGTTCCTTCAGCGTCCGGATCACCTGGTCCGTCTTCGACTCCTCGCCGTACTGCCTGACATGGGCCGGAAAGGAGGACGGATAAATCGTCTGCTTGTCCCAGCACTGAAAATAAAAGAACTGCGCGCCCCGGTCCTCGACATAGTCCTTCACGCACTGAAAGCTGTACGCGATCGTTCGCAGTTCCCCGTCCGTTTTCAGGTCGAACCGCTGGTAATCCTTTATGACCGCATCGGTCGCATAAGCGAGCGAGCCGTCCGTTCCCAGATAAAAATCATCATGATCGGACAGAAGCCCGAACAGATGGTACTGGAGTAGCGCGTTCTGTGTGACAAATGCATTCCGAAAGCCGATCCGGTCGTCAATCCAGCTTCCGACGTCTGAGGTGAACGTCCGGTTCAGCGATCCGTCCTCCTGCCTCAGCTTCGGCATTTCCGCCAGTTTCCGGTTTTCCGCCTTCGAGCGCTGCGCCGGTTTCAGATTGACAAACAGAAGCGGCAGGACCAGAAAGGCAAGAAAGGCCCCGCAGAAAACGGTTTTGACTCTTTTCTCGATCATCCTGATGCTCCTCAGAACTGAAAATAGATGAATGCGTGATAGCTTCCCGAGACGACCCGCAGAATCGACAGGTAAAAAAGCAGAAGAAGGAGGCCGTATTTCACGCAAAGCAGCGGCACCGTCCGCCCGAACCGGCGCCGGATCAGATCCGCCGCCTTCGCGGGCAGCGAAGTGGAACAGATCACCGCGATGCCCAGCACAAAAACGATCCACCGGTTCGCGTACCACAGGACACCGAAGCCGGGCGCTTTCCCCAGTCCGACGCCGAACATCGTTCCGATATAGGAGAGTGCATCCCTCGTACCCGGCGCCCGGAACAGCACCCATGCCAGATCAGTGACAAGCAGTGCGTAAAGATGGGAAGCCGCCGGCCCCAGAACATTCTTCACACGGAAGAATCGGCGCGGCCTCCGTACGTTCTCCCCGGAACGAAGGTCCATACCGCCCAGTCCAGGCGTCTTCAGAGCCGGATGCATTCCCCGTCTGCGAAGAAACCGCTCGAGCAGAACAAAAAGGCCGTTCCACATGCCCCAGATCACATAGTGCATCGACGCGCCGTGCCAGAGCCCCGTCAAAAGGAAAACAACCGCGAGATTCAGATAGACATGCCGCCGATTCCCTCCGAGCGGAATGTAGACGTAATCACGGAACCAGGAGCCCAGCGTGATATGCCATCTCCGCCAGAATTCGCTGATGCTTTTTGAGAGATAAGGCAGCCGGAAATTTTCGGGCAGATGAAAGCCGAACAGCCGCCCCAGACCGACCGCCATGTCGCAGTACCCGGAGAAGTCAAAATAGATCTGCATCATATACGCGAGGCTGCCGAACCAGGCGATCGCAACGGTATTCTGGCTGACCCCCGCGTTCCAGATCCGGTCAACCACCGCTCCCAGCGAGTCGGCCACGATGGCCTTCTTCGCCAGTCCGATGATGAACCTCTCGAGGCCGTATGCGAAGTCATCGACCGTCACGGTTCGCTTTTTCAGTTCTTCGCCGAGCTGACTGTACCTTGCGATCGGGCCCTCAAGCAGCTTTGGAAAGAAGGCGATATAGAGCGCGAGCCGCAGAAAGCTGCGTTCCGCCGCGCCTTTTCCCCGGCTGACATCCGTCAGATAGGAGATGCCGGAGAAGGTGTAGAACGAGATGCCGAGAGGCATCGCGATCTCCGGAGGGACAAGCGCCGTCCCCGTGATGCGGCTGATGAGTCCGGCCGTGAACGGTACATACTTGAAGTAAAACAGCATTCCCAGATACAGAACCACTCCGGCCAGCAGAATCCGTTTTCTGCCCCGTTCCGTCTTGGCCCGGCCGATCAGGCGCCCGCCCGTATAGCTGATGAGAATGGCCGCCGCCAGCACCCACAGAAGGCCCGGCTGCGCCCATCCGTAGAAAACAAGGCTCGCGATCAGCAGGAACAGATTCCGATGCCTTTCCCGGCAGAGATAATACAGCCCGAGAACCACCGGCAGAAAGACAAACAGAAACAATATGGAGCTGAAGCTCATCGCGGGACCTCCTGTCCGAAATGCTGCATCACAACCGCCGGGCTGCTGTCGGGATATCTGTTCCTGTGCAAAACGTTGCTTCCATGATACAGGACGCTTTTTCGCAGCCATCATGAAGATCCGGATGTCCGCATCGTCTGCTATTGTAGCATCTCCTGCATCTCCGCGGAATGCCTTTTCGAAATCTGAAAGTTCGCAAAAGTATCAGGAAAAACCCGCGCGGCGAACGGGATTCTCCTCTCCGCCGGAGGTTGCCGGATGCATTTTCCGGAAAAATCGTGTACAATACAAACCGACTGCGTAGGAGCGGGCAGACAGCACTCGGCTTACGTGGTCTGGATGCGGAAATAAACCCACGACAGTGCTGAGGAGGAACGTATGTATATTACCTGTCTTGATATGGAAGGCGTCGTCGTACCGGAGATCTGGATCGCGTTCGCGGAAGCCAGCGGCATCCCCGAGCTCAGAAGAACGACCCGGGACGAGCCGGATTACAACAAGCTGATGAACTGGAGACTCGGGATTCTGAAGGAGCACGGCCTCGGCCTCCGGGAGATTCAGGACGTCATCGCGACCATTGATCCGCTTCCGGGCGCGAAGGACTTTCTCGATGAACTTCGTTCCTTCTCCCAGCTGATCATCATCAGCGATACCTTCACCCAGTTCGCCTCGCCGCTGATCCGCAAGCTCGGGATGCCGACGCTGTTCTGCAACGAGCTGGAGGTGGCTCCGGGCGGGGAAATCACCGGCTTCCGGATGCGGATCAGGGACTCCAAGCTGAACACTGTCCGCGCGCTGCAGTCCATCGGCTTCGACACGATCGCCAGTGGCGACAGCTACAACGACCTCGGCATGATCCGTGCCAGCAAGGCCGGCTTCCTGTTCCGCAGCACGGAGCAGATCCGGAAGGACAACCCGGACATCCCGTCCTGCGAAACCTATGACGAGCTGATGAAACTGATCCGCGGCGCGATGGACTGAAGCGCCGGTCCGGCATCAGACGATATGACAAAACCGGGGCGGCCGCACGATTCAATCCCGTGCGGCCGCCCCGGTTTTAGTTTTCTGTCACGTCCGCCTCAGCAGCCATGCGATTCCCCTTGCGACTCTCCGGTCGCTGTCCACGAAATGGTTCCCCCGGTTCCACTCGAGGAGACTCGGCGTGCCGTCTCGTTCCAGCAACTTCTCCTGCTCCCGGATCGCGTCGGCGACCTTCGCCATCACGGCGTTGCGGGAGCGGTGTTCTCTGTCCCCGAGACTGAGATAAACCGCCGGCGCGCGCATTTTCCTGGAAGCGGCAAAATCCGTCCATCCCGGATACCAGACCGACGGGGATACCCCCGCGATTCCGGAAAATGCATCCGTCTGATATCCCGCCCAGAGAGCGAACAGGCCGGCCAGCGAGTAGCCGCACAGGTAGAGCCTTCGCCTCTCCGGACCGGCGAGCTCCGGGATGATCCGTTCCGTGAGAAGACGGAGCGTCACGTCCGCGCCGGCTCCGAAGGGCTTCGTCCCGAACACCGGTTCCGCCGGCCAGGGCGTGAGATCCTGCTCCCAGTCTTTCACAGGAACTGCCGCGAGGCACCAGTCTTCACCTCCCGTCCGTTCCCGGAGTTCCGCCGCCTCGCTTTCCATCAGCTCCATGTCGTGATCGTCCGTCATCTGAATCACAAGGCGTGCGGAATCCTTCGTTCCGAAAAGCTCCGGTTTCACCGCTTCTTCAGAAAAATTCATCTGCCGTTCCCTCCCCTCGCTGTCCGCTTCCGCTGCCGCGGGATGGGCCTCCTTTGTCCTGCTTTCTCGGCCGCCCCGGTGCGCTCTTTCATCATATCCGAAAAAAGCGGCCCGGTCCGTCATCA
Organism: Chordicoccus furentiruminis; assembly: GCF_019355395.1. Classification (GTDB taxonomy): domain Bacteria; phylum Bacillota; class Clostridia; order Lachnospirales; family Lachnospiraceae; genus Chordicoccus; species Chordicoccus furentiruminis. Next base: position 1,981,229 of record NZ_CP048829.1, on the reverse strand, counting down.
GAAACGGATCAGACCTCTTTTCATCCTCCTGCTGCTCTCCGGCACGCGCTTACTTTATGAACATCCGGAGGGATTCCACGTCCTCCGGCGTCACCTTCAGGTTCGCCGTGTACGACTCGCCCTCCGGCGTCGTCGCCTTGATCTCAATGACGGTTCCGGGCTTCACCGCATGCCGGTTCAGCGTCCGCCCGAAGCTGATCATCTTCGGGTGCTGCTCTTTAAAAATCCTGTACCGTTCCTTCGCCTTCAGCAGATTCTTCGGATTGAATCCCATTTTGCTTCCTCCTCGCATCCAGTCAGCCCCGGTACGGCGCGGGAACGTCCGCGCGGAAAGCCGGGTCACGTTTGTATGAATCATTCCTACCGTAACACAAAGTGTCCCGGAAGAACGATAAAAAAGCATAAAAACATTCCGTCTTAAAGCCCTGTCTCCAGCAGCGGGATCACGTTAATCACCGGCTCCTCATAGGGATGGACGCGCCGGACCGCCTTCAGGACCTCTTTCAGCTGCTCCGCCCGGATCGTCACCTCCGCCTTGATCTCCGGCTCCTCGCTGATCTCCCGCTCTTTTCCGAGAAACGGGTGCGTACCGGCCAGCGGACGCCAGGTGCTCGTCACACGGCTCACGGACAGGCAGCTGTCGTAGCGTCCGATGTGTCCGGCGTCACAGTCCCGCAGCGTCTTCTTCAGAATCTCCAGATGGCTCTCCGGGATGAAGATTTCCAGCTTCAGATACCTGTAGGTCAGCGTACTCCCTTCCTCCTCTGTCCAGCCCGCGCTCATCCGCTTCCGCCTCCGCACGCTTTCACGGTTCTCCCGTCCGTACGTCCTTCACGATCCTTCTGCGCCGTTTCTGTTTCTCAGCGTCTGCCGGAACGGCGCGGCGTCTTCCTCATTTAATCTTACAGATACGGCCATTCAAATCTCTCCTCCTACAATAAGGTTGTGGGTAACAGAATACCTGGCAACCAGTCAGGATCTGCTCCCCTTCATTGCTAAAGCTGTAGAATGGTATGGCATGGATCTGACGGATTCCTCCTTGGGCCAGACACAAGTTGTCTGCGTCCGTTAGAAAGCCTGTCAGCCAGCCATCCTCATTCTCAGCCGTTCGGTTTATGCAGGTTGAACCGATGTCTGTAAGTTTCATCGCGTTCGTGTGATACCCCAGGAGATTGAACCGGCAGTGAGAAAACTGGTCATCCAATGCGTATCTTAAATCTGGAGGTATCAGTTATGTTGAACGCAGTAGGTATCGATGTATCAAAAGGCAGAAGCACGGTCGCTGTCCTGCAGCCAGGCGGTGTCGTGATTCATAAGCCTTTTGACGTGTCCCACAAGTCCTCAGATCTTCGTGATCTCGCCCGCTATCTCGGCTCACTCAATGGTGAAACGAGAGTCGTAATGGAGAGTACAGGGCGTTATCACGAGCCGATCCGTAATGCTCTGTCAAAAGCAGGTCTCTTTGTCTCAACGGTAAATCCACACCTGATCCGAAACTACGGAAACAACACGCTCCGCAAGGTCAAGACCGATCCCGCCGATGCTAAAAAGATTGCCCGCTACACCCTTGACAACTGGGCGTCCCTGCATGAGTATTCAGTCATGGACACTGCGCGTACAGAACTGAAAACCCTCAATTCACAGTTTGCCTTCTTCATGAAGCAGAAAACGGCTGCCAAGACCAACCTGATCGCCCTTCTTGACATGACCTATCCTGGCGTAAATAAGCTCTTTACAAGCCCTGTGCGCCCTGATGGGAGCGAGAAATGGGTCGACTATGCCGATTCCTTCTGGCATGTGGACTGTGTCCTGGATTCCGGCCCGAAGGTGTTCGCGGAACGTTACCAAAGCTTCTGTAAACATCACGGCTATGATTACCAGCCTGCCCGTCCGGAAAAGCTTTACGCTCAGGCAAAGGAGCTGGTTCCGACTGTTCCAAAGGATCCGGTCTACAAAGAGATGATCAGGGACAGCATCGCACAGCTGAACCTTATGTCAAAGCATGTCGAAGAACTCCGCCGGAAGATGGATGAACTCGCATCCTCGCTCCCGGAGTATCAGACCGTCCGTTCCATGTATGGCGTAGGTCCGAGCCTCGGCCCGCAGATCATGGCCGAGATCGGAGACATCAGCCGATTCAACCATCGGGAAGCATTGACGGCTTACGCCGGCGTGGATCCCGGAAAAAACGATTCCGGTGAGGTCGTTCACAAGAGTGGTCACGCATCGAAATGCGGCTCTGCACGCCTTCGGAAATCATTGTTCCAGGTCATGGAGGCGATGCTCCAGCTCGGTCCCCGCGATGACGATCCGGTCAGCCGGTTCCTGTTCAAGAAGAAAGCCGAGGGGAAACCATATCTCGTATATATGACCGCTGGTGCGAACAAGTTCCTCCGCGTCTACTACGGTAAAGTAAAGGAGTGCATCCGTAATCTTCCTGCCTCTGATTCAGAGGACTGAGTTAATGCTATCCATAGTGCAGATCTGAGGCCGTCTGAATGAATACGGCCAGGTTTCTTATGCCCATTTTCACCCTCCACGATTTTCTTTATTTACTGCTTGACTTTTTATTAGCAGGCTTTGTATTACAAAGTACTACAAAGAACGGGTGCCCGCAAGATTTGCGAGCCGAGCCCGGAACGCCGCCGCCCGCTCCGGATCCGCCTTCACCCGGAATCCCTGATCGTAGAGAAACGCCAGCTTTTCCGCGGCTTCCGGGTCGCCGTCGGCGGAGGACTCCTCGAGAATCTGCACCGCCTTCGCCGGATCCGCCTTCACGCCGTCCCCGTAGAGAAGGCACATCGCGTAATCGTAGCGTGCTCCGGGAACGCGGTGGACCGCCGCCAGCTCGAGCCGGCGGACGGCCGCCCGGGGGCTTCCCTGCTGAAAATAGAGGGCCGCCAGCTGGTAATCCGCCTTGTGAACGCCTCCGCGGGAGGCTCTCTCGAAATAGCTCACCGCCGTCTCATCGTCCCGTGTCACGCCGAGGCCCAGCCGGTAGTAGCGGCCCAGCTGAAAATCAGCCTCCGGATCGCCCAGTTCCTCCGCCCACTCGAGGCATTCTCTGGCCTTTCCGTAATCCTGCGTATAAAGGCCGCCTTTCTCGAAGAGCTTCGCGAAGACAAGGATCGCCTTCGTCTCGTTCCGGTTGGCCATCTCGTTCAGAATCGAAATCGCCTCTTCGATCCCCGTCTTGTATTTCAGCTCGGCCCGCACAAGCCGGAGCGCCGCCTGACGCGCCCGCCCGGCCGCCTGACCGGCGGCCGCAGCTCGGAGCGCTCTTACCTTCCCCGAACGGGCGGAAGGCGCCTCCTCGTCGCCGAGAATCGAGGCGATGTCTTCCTCCGTCCCCGCGTCGGCGCCGGAAGCACGGCGGGCCGCCTCCTCCGCGTCCCGCTTTCTGGCGTAATACTGTCTGCGGAGCGCCGTGATCTCTTCCTCCGGCGTTCTGTTTTCCTTCATCCGCCTCACCGCCTTACTGCGAATCCGTCTGTCCGCCGTTCAGAATATCCAGCATCTGGTTCACCATCTCTTCATCCTTCAGGCGGAACTTGAACTCCACGCGGCGCGACGCGTCCATATTGACGGAACCGTCCTGATTCAGGATCGGGTCGCTGTAGGATTTGCCGTTGGCCGCCACCAGCGTCCGGAGCGCCTCCACCTGCTGCGCGGGCAGCACGCTCCCGTCGTCCGTCAGGCAGTAGGTCGCCACGGCCAGCGCCCTCTCCTGAGAAAGCTCCAGATTGAAGAGGTATCCGCCGTCCGTGTCCGTGTGGCCCTCGATGATGATCTCAGACACATAATCCTTGAACTGATCGCTCAGCAGAATACTGAAATACTGCGGCAGGAACTGCTTCAGGAACGTCTTGCCGTCATCGCTCAGCTTCGCGTCGTTGAAGTCAAACAGCACGCTGGACTCGAATACGATCGAGCCGTCGGAATCCACCGTGACGTTGGCGGTCCCCTCGAACGCCTTCTTCAGCTGCTCGATCAGCTCCTTCCGGACGCCGACCAGATCTTCCATCTGCTGCTGCTGAGAGCTGATCTTTGATTCCGCGCCGGCCAGCTTCTTCTGCTGGTTCTCCAGTGTCGTCTGCTGCTTCTTCAGTGCCGCCTGCGCTTCCGCCAGCTCCTTTTCCTTCTCCGTCAGTTCCGACGACTGCTGCGTGAGCGTAGTCTCCGCGTCCGAGAGGGCCGACTCCTGCGAATCCATCGTCGCCTGCGCCGCCGCGAGCTGGTCCTGCTGCTCCTTCAGCTTCTTCTGCTGGGCAGCCAGTTCCTCCCTCTGCTTCTCCAGCGCCGCTTTCTGCGCCGCCAGCTGGCTCTCCTGCTCGGTGAGCGTCGTGGACTGCTCGCTCATTGTCGTATTCTGATCCTCCAGCTGCGCCTGCTGCCTTGCCAGCGTCTCCTGCTGGGCCTTCAGTTCCTTCTCGTCCGCCTCGAACTTGGTCTTCGCCTGCATCATCGTGAAGGAAATGATAATCACGAACATCAGCAGAAGGCCCGCCATCATATCGGAATACGACAGCCAGTACGAAGGCTCGTCGTCCCTGCGTCTTTTTCTCCGTCCCGCCATCCGTTCCTCCGTTTCACCCTTGTCATGCCGCCGCCCGCGCCGGGCCGTCCGGTCACTGCAGCTGCTTCATCACCGACGAGTTGCGCCGCAGCACATCCATCGCGTAGATCAGCGACTCCAGCTCCTTCTGCATCCGGTCAACCGTATCGTAGGTCTTCTTCAGCGAAGCGGCCAGCTGCCCGCTCAGCTTCTCAGACGCTTCGGCGAGTTCATCAGCCGACTGCTTCATACCGGCCGCCGCGTCGCCGGAGCCCTTCATCACCTGCTCCATCTGCGCCTGAGCTGTCTGAGCGACCGTATCCGCCGCGTACTGAGCGGACTGCTTCAGCGCGTCGCCCGCCTCCGTCGAGGAAACGGAAAGCTGCCGTGTCGCCTCCTGCGCCGCCGCGGTCACATCGGCGATATTCTGACGCGCGTTGTCCGCGATCTTGCTCTCCATTCTCTGAAGGAAGGCCAGCTGCTCCGCCATCTTCCGGCTGAACTGCTCCGAGGACGTGCTCAGCTGCCGCTCATACGACACGAGCTCCTCAATGTAATGCTGCTGCTGTTCGAGGACCTCCGCATTCCGCTGCCGCTCGTCCGTGAGACGGCCGAGATCCTGATTGATGCCGGCCTGCATCTCACCCAGCTTCTGCATATAGGATGCCATGCTCTCCACCGCGGCCTTCGAGACAAGACCGATCTGGGTAAGATCCGTGCCAAGGCCGCCGATCTCCTTCAATGTCCGGGTCATAAAGTCCCGGTTTTCCTTCTCCCAGCCGAGAATTTCGTCGAGCGTGCCGGACAGCGCCGTCAGCCGGCCGTCCAGCGCCTGGTCCATCTGACCGACAAAGCGATCGACGATGGTCTGCATGCCCTCCACCTGGCTCCGGCTGGCCACTTCGGCGAAGTCCTTCACCGTCCCGTTCATCCGGTCCATCTGGCTGTTCATGATCTCCGTCAGCGTGGATCCGAACTGCCGGCCGAGCGAATCCGCCAGCTCCTTCATTCCTTCCGCCTGCTTCTTCTGGTAGGTCAGCATCTGGCTCAGATTCTCGTTCTTCGAATCCGGAAGGACATAGGAATCGTACGCGTCAAGGAAATCATCGAGCACCCGGTCGGCGTCGTCCAGCTTGTTCTTGTAGACGAAGCTGAACACCAGAGAGAACACCATGCCGTAGATCGAAGTGTGGAAGGCCACCTTGATCCCCTGAATCAGCGGTGCGATGCTCTCGGTGATCTCGCTGGCCGTGCCGGTGTTGAACTGCTGAAGACCGATGGAGAGCCCGATGAAGGTCCCGAGAATGCCCAGTCCCGTCATGGTCCCGGATACCAGATTCAGCACGTTCCGGTTGACCGTCTCGTCCAGCAGATCATGGTTGATGTAGTCTTCGATGTCGCACTTGTAGACGCCGTCCGAAAGCTGATCCGTCCGGGCGATCTCCGCCGTGAAATTCTCATACTGCGCCCGGAGAACCGGATCGGAGAACAGCGTTTCCCGGTTCCGGTAGGATTCCCAGAGGTATTCATGCTTCTGGCTGTAATCCGACCGGATCGTCTCCGCGGCGTTCTGAAGATCCCGCATCATGCCGTCGACGGCGCGGAAGCGTCCGAAGGCATAGAGGAAGAGAATCAGAACGATGAGAAACATCGCCCCGCTCACGATGATGTTGGACCGGTCCAGCCGGCCGGCCGTCACGTTGAGATAGACACAGACCGCGAGCATCACAATATAGGTGACGATCAGCGTCGCTTTCGATCGAAACAGTTTTTTCATTGGCTTCTTCTCCCCTTTACTGTCCGTCCGGACAAGCCTGCAGATAAAAACAGTATACCATGTCCGCGCCTCCGCCGGGCATACGATCTGTCATAAGTATGGTCTGTCCGCGTGTACAGACTGTGTATAAACAGGAAAATTGCGATAAAAAAAAGAAGCCGGTTCAGTCAACCGGCTTCCCGTACTTTCTCGCGTACCGCTTATAGGTCTCGGTCAGCTCGCCCCGTTTCGTCTCCGCCTCATGCGTCCTGCAGGACGAGCAGTTCCCGGAGCAGCCGCCCCCGCATCCCTCACAGCCTCCGCAGCTCCCGTGTCTTCTGACATAGCGGAGGGAAAGGACGAAGGCCGCTGCGATCAGCAGCAGAATCACCACGGAAATCAGATTCATAAGGCACCTCCCGCATATCCGGCGGACTGCTCCGCCGCGCCTGTGTGTTCCGCCGGGGCGTCCTGTCCGCTTCCCGGCGCCTTTAATTAGTCTCGTTTAACTGTAATTAAATTACACCATCCCGCTGGTTTTGTCAACCTCGGACAGGGCAGACGCCTCTGACAGATTCCCTCCGTCCTGTAAAGCCCGTCATCACCCGTCCCGGCCGCCCGCCGCTTCCCCGCGGATCTCCCCGTTCACCGGATCACAGGCTCCGTCCGTCTCGGCCGGCGGCTCCTCCTCCCGGTCCTGCCACCGCGCGAACAGAATTTCCGTCTCGAAGAAATCACCGTCCCGCACCGCCCGGCACCGGCCGCCCATCGCGTTCATCATGCTGCGGACACTGTCCAGTCCGACGCCGGCGCTCTCCGGCGAGGAAGGCTTCTCCGCCGTCCGGTTCCGGAAGATGAAACCGCAGAACCCTTCCGGATAGACCGTCCGGATCTCCGCCGGCACGGACCGGTCCGCGTACTTGACCAGGTTCGATACCAGATTCTCGAAGATCCGGGCCGGATAATCCGGTTGAACCGCCACCGCCAGATGCCGCCACTCCATCTCCGTCTGCGTCCGGATTCCCTGTCTCGCCAGATAGGAGGCGGTCTCGGACTGCATTTCATAAAATGCATCCGCGAAATCTTCCTTCTCCAGCTCGATACGGCGCTCCGAATCCGGGTGGATGGAGTAGTTCAGCAGCGTCTCGGCCAGGTCCTTCATCCGGTACACTTTCTCTTCGATCCGGTTCAGCAGATCCTCCGCCTCCGACCGGTCGGAGAACCGGCCGTTTTTCAGGATCTCGGTATACAGAAGGATCGATGTCAGCGGCGTGCGGAGATCATGGGACATCTCCGTCACCATCGTCTGGTTCTTCCGCTGCAGTTCCTCCTCCCGGACCGACTGCTCGCGGAAGGTGCGGCGCATGTTGTCCAGATTCTGGGCCAGCAGCGCGAGCTCGTCCCGTCCCTTCACCGTGATCGGGTAGTCGAGATGGCCGCCCTCAAGGATTTCCACCTCCCGGCTCAGACGGACGATGTAACGCACCGTGCGCGAGATGCCGATCAGCACGATGAGCATCATCACGCCGAAGGCCGCCACCATGGAGATCAGCAGGGCAATGTTGTACATGCTGAGGTTGTAGTAGCCGTAGATCGCCACCTGCGCGGTTCCGTCATCGAAGGAGATGTCGTAGACGGTCGCGGAATCGGACACCCAGTCGTAGATTCCCTCGCCGTCCGCCGGCTCCCAGTCCGGATCGTCCGTGGAATAGTCCGAATCGTAGATCAGCTTCCCGTCCTTCAGGATCTGGATGGAAAGAACCTTCTGTTCCGTGACCCAGGCGTTGATCTTCTCCGTGTCGTCCGTGCCGATTCCGTTCTTTCTGACATAGCTCTTCAGCTTTTTGATATAGGACTTGTCCAGCTTCGCCGTGACGGCCGGATCGCTCCTGTAGGCGTCCACCGCCCTGCCGAGCGCATAGTACAGCGAGTAGTACGTGACCAGCGTCGCGGCCAGCGCCGCGGCGACAAGAAGCGCCAGATGCATGTAAATCGAATGAATCCTGCTGATTTCTTTCATGGCAATTCACCTGCTGCAGTCCGGCATGACGGATTGATCCGCGGAATGCCTGTTATTCTGCGCTGATTGTAGCATACCCGGCCGCGCGGCGGCAGACCTTTGCGCACTGCCGCTTCTGTTTCTGAGGCTGCAGCACACCCGGCCGCACGGCGGCAGACTTTTGGTTGAGCCGCTTCCAGGCGATCGACTGTGCGCGTCATCTCACCCGGCCGCACGGCGGCAGACCGGATGATTTGACGCTTGCTTATTATTTTGCATCCAATATAATAAGAAACAGAAATCGAATCATACAGATGACCGGCTGCGGCTCCTTAAGCGCCCGCGGCCATCGGAAAAGAGGAAAGTCAAATGGGTAAAGTGATTGCAGTATCCGGCAAGGGCGGCGTCGGGAAAACGACGCTGACCGGCCTTCTGATTCAGTATCTCTGCGAGACGGGCCGCAGGCCCGTGCTGGCCGTCGACGCCGACGCGAACTCCAACCTCAACGAGGTGCTGGGCGTGGAAGTCGAGACGACGCTGGGCGATCTCCGGGAAATCATCGAAGCTTCCGCCAAGAACGACGACCTGATCCCGAAGAATATGACGAAACAGGACTATCTGGAGATGCGCATGAACGACGCGCTTACCGAAGAGGACGACTTCGACCTGATGGTGATGGGACGCACGCAGGGCAGCGGCTGCTACTGCTACGTCAACGGCCTGCTTCAGACCCAGATCCAGAAGCTTCAGAACAACTATCCGTATATCGTCGTCGACAACGAGGCCGGCATGGAGCACATCAGCCGCGGGATTCTTCCGCAGATGGATACGGCGATCCTCGTCAGCGACTGCTCCCGCCGCGGCGTGCAGGCCGCCGGCCGGATCAAGGACCTGATGAACGAGCTCCACTTCAAGCCGTCTCAGATCGGCCTCATCGTCAACCGGGCGCCCGAAGGTAAGCTCGACGACGGCACGATGGAGGAAATCAGAAAGCAGGGGCTGGATCTGCTGGGCGTCGTGCCTCAGGATCAGGGCGTCTACCAGTTCGACTGCGACGGAAAGCCGATCGTCCAGCTGCCCGCGGACTCTCCGGTCCGCGCCGCGCTCAGGGATATCGTTGATAAGCTGAAGCTGTGAAAAGTCCGCTGCGGACATCGCCTTGCGGAAAAAGCCGGGGGCCGGAAAGCGAAATTCGTTTTCCGGCCCCCGGTGTTTATCCTCTCTAATCACAGCATTCCGAGTCCCATCGCGAGCATCCAGATATACGCGCAGGTCTTCGGAATCATCAGCATGCCGATCTTCGGGTGGGTGTGGCTGAAGAGCGTCACCGGAAGGTAGCAGGCGAAGCTGATGCCGATCGCGGCCGCCATCCGGTAGAGGCGAAGGCCGTGTGCATTTCCCGAATAAAGGAACAGCGCAATCACCTCGATACCGGTCACGACGAAGATTCCGTTGCGGACGAGCGAGAAACGCCGGCTGCCTTCCTTATGGAACCAGTTGTTTCCGGGAAGAAGGCAGACCGCGATCCGCGCCAGCGCGCTGACCCAGATCAGGGCCGGAAGCGCGGCCGGCACGCGGATCTCCGGAAAGATCGAGCGCCAGATATAGTAAAGCAGAACATAAAACAGCGTCATCGTCACCGACGAGACGGCGAGCCCGAGGCCGAGGTCATGCTCCGTGCGATCCGTCTCCCCCATAAGAGCCCGCCGCACCCGGGGCACGAGATGGAAGGCGTCGCCTCCGCCCAGCAGGGCGAGGGCGCCGTACAAAAGGAACGTGACGCGGCCGTCCGCCCCGGCGAAAAATACAATCGCGGCGATCAGATCGAACAGCAGATAGCCGATGTCAAAAACCGATTCGCCGAGTTCAGCCGGCGAAGCCTTATGAACCGTTTTCATTTGCATTCTCCTCTTCCCCCGACACAGCCGTGACAGGCCGTTTCCGGCCCGTCCCGACCGTTTTTTCCCCGTGCTCAGCGAAACGCTTTCCGTATCTGGATCCGGCACGTGCGCCTCCCGTTCTCCGGGGTCTCCGTCAGTCCAGCCGCTCGAAGACCGGAAGGTAATCCAGCGGCGCGTCCGCGTTCACCCGGCGGCCGCCCGTAAAGACCTCGCCGGTCCGCTGCTCCTTCCATCTGCCCTCCGGCAGATAGACCTCTCTCACCGACGCGTTCAGCGCAAGGATCGGTGCCACCAGCAGCCGGCTTCCGAACATGTACTGATCCTGCAGCTCCCAGCAGACGGGATCCTCCGGGAACTCATAGAACATCGCGCGCATCAGCGGAGAACCGTTTTCGGACGCTTCCTCGTAGAGCGAGCGGATGTAATCGTGCATCCCGATCCGGATATCATAGTACTTCTTCATAATCCGGAAATTCTCCCCGCCGTAGCTCCACATCTCGTTGGGCTGGCCGGTATGAAGATAGCCGCCGCCGAAATCCCGGTCGTCGAGCTTCGGGATGTTGTACGGTCCGCGGTCCCCGTGCAGACGGAAGACCGGCGTGTACACCGCAAATTCGTACCACCGGATCAGCAGCTGCTGCCAGTCCGGATCATGCACATCGTCCGTCATGAACCCGCCGATGTCCGTATTCCACCAGGGAATTCCCGCGAGTCCCATGTTGAGTCCGCACTGCACCTGATCGTAGAGCGCCTCGAAGGTACTGGGAACATCGCCGGACCAGATCACGTTGCCGTACTTCTGGCTGCCGGCCCATCCGCTGCGGAGCAGGTTGACCACCGGTGCATCGCTCTGCTTCCGCATGCCGTCGAAGAACGCCCGGCTGTAGAGCTGGGGATACAGGTTGCTCACCGCGAGAGCCGGCCCCGCCTGATAGCGGTAGTGCTCAAAGTCATAGACGCCGTAATCCGGCTCCGAGTTGTCGAGCCAGAACGCGTCGATGCCGTAATCGTAGTAGTTCTGTTTGCAGACATTCCAGACATACTCCCGGGTCGCCGGGTTGAAGGGATCGATCTCGACGCAGTCGCCCTGGTAATCGTAGGTCTGAAGCGCGCCCCGCTCGGTCCGGATCAGCAGCCCCTTCTCCAGCATGTCCTGAAAATGCACGCTCTTCCGGTCCACGCTCGGCCAGACCGAGACGACGACCTTGATTCCCATGGAATGCAGCTCGTCGCACATCGCCTTCGGATCCGGCCAGTAGACCGGGTCGAACTGCCAGTCTCCCTGAAGCGTCCAGTGGAAGAAGTCGATGACGATCAGATCGATTTTGATCCCGGCCTCATGGTAGCGGCGCGCGACGGAGAGCACCTCGTCCTGCGTCCGGTAGCGCAGCTTGCACTGCCAGAGTCCCATCCGGTCCTCCGGGTACGCCGGCGCCCGGCCCGTGACGGCCGTGTAGGAAGCGAGCAGCTCCTTCGGCGTGTCCGCCGCCGTGATCCAGTAGTCCATCTCCCGCGTCGCGCGGGCGATCCATTCCGTATAATTCTTGCCGAACGTCACGCGGCCCACCGCCGGATTGTTCCACAGCATGCCGTAGCCCTTATTCGAGACGAGAAACGGCACCGTCACCTGCGAATTGCGCTGCGCCAGCTCCAGCGTGCAGCCCTTCATATCCATATACTTCTGCTGGTACTGGCCCATGCCGAAAATCTTCTCGCCGTCGATACTCTCGAACTTCAGGTTCAGCGAGAACTCGGTTCCGCCGATCACGCCCTTCCACTCGCGGTTCACCACCTTGAGGCAGCGTGACTCCCGGCTCAGCGTGCCGTCGTAAGCCCTGAAATACTCCCGGAGCAGCAGGGCGCCGTCCCGGTAAAATGTGATCACGCCGGCGAAATTCACCACCGCCTTCAGCCGTCCGTTCGTGATGGACGCGACGGGTTTCCGGTCGACGGTTCCGTCCCCGACCCAGTGATCCTCCTCGCCGATCTCGACGGATGCCTGAGCGGCGGGCGCCTCTTCCGTAAGAGCCCATCTCCGTCCGCTGAACTCAGGCAGCATCGTCGAGCGGACACGGAAGGAATCCGGTCCCCACGCCTCGATCCTGAGCGTCTCTCCGTAAAGCCGCGCCACCAGTGCACCATGATCTTCAAAAAACTGCATAGTTTCCTCCTGATCGGATGATGTTTCATCATGTTCGCTTCTCCGCCCCCGGACGGGCTGATGCAGCAAACGGAGCCGTCCGCCTCTCCGGCGGCGTCCGCGCCACCGTCCGGATACGAAAACCGGCTTCAGAATACCACGCCGCGGCGCAATCTTCCACCGTTTCTTACGGGACATGCACCCGCCTTCAGTTTCGCTTCAGCAAGCCTTCACAGAAGCGTCCGATTCATGTCAAAATTCGTACACATCCAGGCGGTACCATACGAAATATCAGATGAAAACCATCTGAAACATCATTTCATACTTCTTTTTTCATACGGCCGGCGGTCTGCACTGCCAGGCGGACCGCCGGCAAACTCCTTCCCTTATACGAACAGGCCCTCCGCACAGCAGGCGGAGGGCTTGTCTCGTATTGCAGGAATCATACCGGCCGCTCATGTGCTCAGGCCGGCAAACTGCGAGTCATAGAGCTTCGTGTAGAATCCGCCTTTCGCCATCAGCGATTCGTGCGTGCCCTGCTCGATAATCTTCCCGTCGCGCATCACGAGGATCGCGTCCGCGTGGCGGATCGTGGACAGACGGTGCGCGACGATGAAGCTGGTCCGTCCTTCCATCAGCTTGTCGAAGGCCTGCTGAATCCGAATCTCCGTCCGCGTGTCGATGCTGGAGGTCGCCTCATCGAGGATCAGCATCGGCGGCAGCGTCAGCATCACCCGCGTGATGCAGAGCAGCTGCTTCTGTCCCGCGCTCAGCGAATCATCGCGGACCGGCGTATCGAGGCCCTGCGGCATCCGGCGGATGAATTCCCAGCTGTGCGCCTCCTTCGCGGCCCGGATGATCTCCTCATCCGTGGCGTCCGGCCGTCCGAACGCGATATTCTCCCGCACCGTGGCGTCCTGCAGCCAGGTTTCCTGCAGCACCATGCCGTACTGGCGGCGCAGGGCGTGACGCGGCACGCCGCGGATGTCCTGACCGTCGATCCGGATGGAGCCCCCGTCCACATCGTAGAAGCGCATCAGCAGATTGATGAACGTGGTCTTGCCGCATCCGGTCGGTCCCACGATGGCGACCGTCATGCCCGGATCCGCGTGGAACGTGAAATGCTCGATCAGCTTCCGGCTCTTGTCATAGGAGAAGGCGGCATCGCCGATATCCACGGCGCCCTTCACGCCGCTCATCTCCCCGTCCGCGTCCGGGCTTTCCGGCTCCGCCTCGATCAGCTCGAAGACCCGCGCGGCGCAGGCCAGCGCGTTCTGCAGCTCCGTGATCACCGAGCTGATGTCGTTGAACGGCTTCATGTACTGATTCGCGTAGGAAAGCAGGACGGTCAGCCCGCCCACGGTCAGCGCCCCGGCCATGATCCGGAACGCGCCGATCAGCGCGACCAGCGCGTAGATCACGTTGTTCACGGCGCGGGTGGACGGGTTCGTCAGCGAGCTGAAGAACACGGCTCTCTGGGAATAGTACTGCAGCTCCCCGTTGAGCTCGCGGAAGCGTGAGGAGGCCCTGTCCCCGTACCCGAATGCCTTCACCACCTTCTCATTGCCGATCATCTCGTTGATCAGAGCGGTCTGGCGGCCGCGGATCTCCGTCTGGCGCCGGAACATCCGGTAGCTGCGGAACGCGATGAAGCGCGCCACAAGGAAGCTCACCGGCGTCAGCACAAGGACGAGCAGCGTGATCTCCAGATTCTTCGAGAACATGAAGACCAGCGTCATGATGATCGTGATCACGCCGGAGAAGAGCTGCTGAAAGCCCAGCAGCAGTCCGTCGGAGAGCTGATCCGTGTCCGCGATGACCCGCTGGACGATGTCGCCGGTGCTGTGGCTGTCAAGGTACGCAAGCGGCAGCACCTGAATCTGCCGGATCGCACGTCCCCGGATGTCCTGCACGGTCCGGTACGCAAGTCGGTTGTTGATGAGGTTCATGCCCCATGAGGCGAGGGACGCCGCCGCGAGCAGAATGCCGATCTTCACAAGGCTGGCGGAGATCCAGCCGAACCGGACCTTTCCCGCCCCGACGATCCCGTCGATCGCGTCGCCGAAGAGGATCGGGATATACAGCTGCAGCACGACGGTGACCGCGGCCAGCACGAAGCTCGCGGCCAGCAGCACCCGGTAACGGCCGATGAAGCGCAGCACCTTGCGGAGCGTCGTCATACTCGAGGCGTCAAACGTCTTTTTCTTCTCTGTCCTCTTCATCTCGCCGCCTCCTCTCCGTCTTTCTCCGCGCCTTCGCGCGAGCCGGACCGACGTACCCTTTCTTCACTATCACGATAATCCGAGTCTTTCTCCGCGCCTTCGCGCGAGCCGGACCGCCCGCGCGGGGCGGCCGCGCCGCCGTCATCCGTATTGTCTCCGTCCGCCCGGGACGCCGCGCCGCTTCCGGCCGTTTTTTCTCCGTCCGGCGAAGACGCAGGGCGTTCCTCCGGGAACTGGGAGTAGTAAATTTCCTGATAGGTGCCGCAGGTCCGCATCAGCTCGTCATGCGTTCCCGTTCCCGCCAGACGCCCGTCATCGAGAACGAGGATCCGGTCCGCCGTGCGGACGCTCGAAGTTCTCTGCGAAATGATGAAGACGGTCATGCTGCCTTCCAGCGCGTGCACCGCCTTGCGGAGCTTCAGGTCCGTCGCGAAATCCAGCGCGCTGGCCGAATCGTCCATGATGAGAATCTCAGGCTTCTTCACCAGCGCGCGGGCGATGGTCAGCCGCTGCCGCTGTCCGCCGGAGAGATTGCGTCCGTTCTGCTCGACGGCCGCGTCGAGGCCGCCGGCTTTGCCGTTGATCACCTCGGCGGCCTGCGCGGTTTCCGCCGCCGCCATCAGCTCCTCGTCCGAGGCGTTCTCATTGCCCCAGCGGAGATTGTCGCGGATCGTTCCCTCGAACAGGACTGCCTTCTGCGGCACGACGCCGATCCGGCTGGTGAGGACCCCGTCGGGATAAGCGGCAACCGGACGGCCGTCGACCTCCACCGTTCCCTTCGTCGCGTCGTAGAACCGCGGGATCAGATTCGCCAGCGTCGTCTTGCCGCTGCCCGTGCCGCCGATGATGCCGACGGTCTCACCCCGCCGGACCGTGAAGTCAAGGTCCGAAACCGCCTCGCCCCCGGAACCCGCGTAGGTGAAGGAGACGTGATGGAACGCCACCGCTTCCGGCGGCCGGCTTCCACCGGAAGTGCCGGCCGCCTCGTTCGACCCGGCGGCGCGGCCGGCTGCCTGTCCCGCGGACGCGTCCGGATAGACCATCGACGGCTTCACGTCGAACACGCTCTCGATCCGGTCCGCGCAGGCGATCGCCTTGTTGATCGTGATGATCAGAGAGGCAAGCTTCACCAGCTCCACGATCATCTGTGCCATATAGTTGTAGAGCGCGACCACGTCGCCCTG
The DNA here is from genome assembly GCF_019355395.1 of Chordicoccus furentiruminis. Taxonomy (GTDB): domain Bacteria; phylum Bacillota; class Clostridia; order Lachnospirales; family Lachnospiraceae; genus Chordicoccus; species Chordicoccus furentiruminis. Next base: position 1,965,472 of record NZ_CP048829.1, on the reverse strand, counting down.
AAGAAGCCCGCCGGCCTGCACGCGGAGCGCCCCCACCCGGATCAGCACGATCGTGGCGATATTGATCAGCGCGTAGGTCGCGGGGTTCATCAGCGCGGAGAGACGGCCGACCCTCTCGTTCATCCTGGTGAGGGCGTCGTTCTTCGCGTCAAATTCCGCCGTCTCGGCCTCCTCCTTGCAGAACGCGCGGATCACCCGGACGCCGGTGAGATTCTCCCTCGTGGAACCGAGGAGCCCGTCCAGCGCGCTCTGAGCCTTCGTGAACAGCGGGATGCTCGCCAGCATGATCCCGAAAACCACCGCGCTGAGCACGGGGATTGCCACCACGAAGATCAGAGCGCACCGCACATCGATCGTGAAGGCCATCACCATCGAGCCGAACACAATGAACGGGCTCCGGAGCAGAAGACGGAGCGCCATGTTCAGCCCGTTCTGCACCTGATTGACGTCGCTGGTCATCCTCGTGATCAGCGTGTCCGTCCCCATCGTGTCCAGCTCCGTGTAGGAAAGCCGGCCGATATGGTCAAACAGAGCCTGACGGATCTCGGTGGCCGCCCCGATGCTGGCGCGAGCCGAGAACCACTGGGCTGTGAACGAAAACAGCATGCCCGCCGCGGCCAGCGTGATGAGGACCGCGAAGCGCCGGACGACATAGCCGCTGTCCTGACGGGCGATGCCGTTGTTGATGATCGCGGCCACCACCAGCGGAACCAGCAGGTCCATCAGCGCCTCGAGCATCTTGAAAGACGGTGCCAGCACGCTGTCCAGCCGATAGTTTTTCAGATATTTCAAGAGTTTCCGCATCGCAGATCTCCCTTTCCAGGCCGGTCTCTCAAGGCCCGCGCAGTGTTTTTCATCATACCACACCGCAGGCCTCCCGAACAGCGGAACCGCTGTTGAAAAAGACCGCGCGGCGGTCGGGAGCGCATATAAAACCCGCTTCCGAGCCCGTTCCGCCTCCCGGCGGAACCGCCGGAACAAAAAAAGAGGCCGCCCTCCGGCAGCCTCTTTTCATTCTCTGTGTCTTTTGTCATGCCTCGTCTTCGCCGGTCTCCGCTTCAGCTTCCTCCCGCGCGACGGTCTCCGCGTACCGGTTAAGGATCATGGTCTGAATCTCGCCGCGGGTCTGTGAGTTGATCGGGTGCGCGATGTCGCGGTATTCCCCGTCCGCCGCCTTTCTGCTTGGCATCGCGATGAAAAGCCCCTTCTCGCCCTCGATCACCTTGATGTCATGAACTACGAATTCGTCATCGATCGTGATGGAGACAACCGCTCTCATCTTCCCTTCCTTTGATATTTTTCGAACTCTGACATCCGTGATATTCATATTGTTTTCCTCGCTGTTTCTTTTACACACCTTCCTGAGAGGCCGGAGTGCCTTTGATTGTCTTTAGATGGTGTATCGTTCGTTTTTCTCGATGACGATCTTGATGCCGTTTTCTCCGCAGTGGTAGGAGTTGGCCCTGATGGTATCCCTGCTCTCCACTACGCAGTTTTCAATATGTGTGTTGTCGCCGATATAGACGTCATTCAGTATGATCGAGTTTCTGATATAGCAGTTGTTGCCGATGAAGACCTTCTTGAAAATCACCGAATCCTCCACCGTTCCGTTGACGATGCAGCCCGACGCGACGAGAGAGTTTTTCACGACGCAGCCGGGGTTGTACTTTGCCGGCGGATTGTCGTCCACCTTTGTGTAGATCGTGGAGCCCTGTCGGAAGAAATAATCCCGCACCTCCGGCTTCAGAAAATCCATATTGGTGCGGAAGTAGGATTCCACCGTCGAGATGTTGCTCCAGTAGGTATTGATCTTGTACCCGTAGATCCGCTTGAGATCCTTGTACCGGATCAGAATATCCTTCACGAAGTCCGAGCGGTCCTCCTGGGCGCACCGCTCGATCATCTCGATCAGCTGGCGCCGCCGGATCACGTAGATTCCCGTTGAGATCACGTTGAACCGCGACACCATCGGCTTCTCGTCGAATTCCTCGATCCGGGCGTCCTCGTTCATTCTGAGCACGCCGAACCGGTTGACGTCGTCGTCCCGGCACTCGGTGCAGACCACGGTGATGTCGGCCCGCTTGGCGATGTGGAACTCCAGCACCTTGTTGAAATCCAGCTTGTAGATGCCGTCGCCGGATGCGATCACGACGTACGGCTCATGGCTCTGGCGGAGCCAGCTGAGATTCTGATAGATCGCGTCCGCCGTCCCGCGGTACCACCAGCTGTTCTTGCTGGTGATGGTCGGGGGGAAGAGGAAGAGACCGCCCTGCTTCCGGCCGAAGTCCCACCATTTGGAGGAGCTCAGGTGCTCATTGAGCGAGCGCGCGTTGTACTGCGTCAGGACGGCCACTTTCTGAATATGCGAATTGGTCATATTCGAGAGGGCGAAGTCGATCGCCCGGTAGCTCCCCGCCATCGGCATCGCCGCGATGGCCCGCTTGCTCGACAGCTCCCTCATCCGGTTGTTGTTGCCGCCGGCCAGAATCATTCCCACAGCCCTCATGAGTTCTCACCGTCCTTCTCGTCATGCCTGATGATTGCCCCGCCGCTCACGAGTTCGCCGTTCGGATAGTCCCCGGCTTCTGTCTTCCCGAGGATCGCCGTGTTCCGGCCGATGCGCACGTCCGGCGGAATGACGGAACTCTCACCCACCGTGACGAGCCCGAAGGCGTACACCTTCTTATTGTAGACATTGGGCGCGTCCTCGCCGACGCCCAGCACCGCGCGGTCCCCCACGACGACGTTCTGCGCCAGAATCGAGCGGTTCACCTCCGCTCCCGCTCCGATCCGGCATTCCTGCATCACGATCGAGTCCCGGACCACCGCGCCCTCCTCGATCCGGACGCCCGGACCGATCACGGAACTGTGGACCTCGCCGTAAATCTCGGAGCCCTCGCCGATAATGCACTTGTCGACCACCGCCGACGACGCGATGTAATCCGGGGGAATGATGTCCCCCCGCGTATAGATCTTCCAGAACTCCTCGTAGAGGTTGAATTCCGGAATGACGTCGATCAGCTCCATGTTGGCCTGCCAGTAGGAGCCGAGCGTGCCGACGTCCTTCCAGTAGCCGTTGAACTCATAGGCAAACAGCCGCAGGCCCTGCTCCCTGCAGAACGGAAGCACGTGCTTGCCGAAATCCAGATTGGACTGATCCTTCAGCCGGATCAGCGCGTGCTTGAGCACCGGCCAGCTGAAAATGTAGATTCCCATCGAGGCCAGATTGCTCTTCGGGTGCTCCGGCTTCTCCTGAAAATCCGTGATCCGCCCGGCTTCGTCCGTCACCATGATGCCGAACCGCGGCGCCTCCTCCATCGGCACGGGCATGACGGCGATCGTCACGTCGGCGCGGTTCGCTTTGTGATAGTCCAGCATGACCTCGTAATCCATCTTGTAGATGTGGTCGCCGGACAGGATCAGCACATAATCCGGGTTGTACTGCTCCATATATTCCAGATTCTGATAGATCGCGTTGGCCGTACCCGTATACCAGTCCGTATTGCCGATCCGCTCATACGGAGGGAGCACGGTCACGCCGCCCACGTTCCGGTCAAGGTCCCAGGGGATCCCGATGCCGATATGCGTATTCAGACGAAGCGGTCGGTACTGCGTCAGCACACCGACGGTATCGATGCCGGAATTGATGCAGTTGCTCAGAGGAAAATCGATGATCCTGTATTTTCCTCCGAACGAAACGGCGGGTTTTGCCACATTGTCCGTCAGCACGCCAAGGCGGCTTCCCTGGCCTCCGGCGAGCAGCATGGCGATCATTTCCTTCTTGATCATAAACTCACCTCTCATGCAGTAAAGAATATTCGGTCAACTGAAGTATAACACACTGTTTCCCAATAGTGAACATATAATAAAAGCCTTGTGCTCATTTTGGTGTTTTTTCGTCAATTTTTACAGGGCTATGCCCCCGGCGGCCGTCACGTTATTTCTTGTGCAACCCGTCCCTTCCGAAGAAGCGCCGTTGTGGTATACTGATAAGGAATATGGCTGCTCTGGCAGTGAAAACGGATGATTTCGCGCCGTAAAAGAGCGGCGCGCCGGTCATAACCGGTTCCGCGCGTTCCCTGAGAACCGAAGAGGCCGCGGGGCGAAAATCTGCAAGAAAGTGGAGAAAAATATGTATCAGATTGATTTCAGCAAACCTCAGTTCCTGCATTTCATAGGGATCGGCGGCATCAGTATGAGCGGTCTTGCCGAAATCCTGCTCGACAAAGGATTCCGCGTCTCCGGCTCGGACGCGCACGAGTCCGCGCTGACGGACCGTCTCCGTGAGCAGGGCGCGGAGATCTTCATCGGCCAGTCCGCTGAGCACATCCGCCCCGATATCGACTGCGTCGTGTACACCGCGGCGATCCATCCGGACAACCCCGAGTGGAAGGCGGCGAAGGACGCCGGCATCCCGATGCTCACCCGGGCCCAGCTGCTTGGCGAGATCATGCGGAATTACCGTCTCCCCATCGCAGTGGCGGGCACCCACGGCAAGACGACCACCACCTCGATGGCGTCGCACATCCTGCTTGAGGGCGGTCTCGATCCGACGATCACGGTCGGCGGCATGCTTCCGGTCATCGGCGGCAACATCCGCATCGGTCACTCCGACAGCTTCATCGCCGAGGCATGCGAATACACGAACAGCTTCCTCTCCTTCTGTCCGAAGGTCGAGGTCATCCTCAACGTGGACGCCGATCATCTGGATTTCTTCAAGGATCTGGACGACATCGCAAGGAGCTTTCACCGCTTCGCCGCCCTCCTTCCGAAGGACGGCACGCTGATCATCAACCGGGACTTCGGCAAGTATCAGGACGTGGTCCGCGGCATCGACGCAGAGATCATCACCTGCAGTATGAAGGAGGAAGCGGACTACACCGCCGGCGGACTGAGCTTCGACTCCAACGGCTGCGCCTCTTTCATCTGCTTCGAGAAGGGCGGGCCGCTGGGCTCCTTCACGCTCCTGGTGCCGGGTATCCACAACGTCTCCAACGCGCTCGCGGCCATCGCGCTCGGACGGAAGCTCGGGCTGTCCGTGGAGACGATCCGCCGCGGACTGCTTTCCTTCCGCGGCACCGAGCGCCGGTTCGAGTACAAGGGCCAGTACAAGGGCGCCACAGTCATCGACGACTACGCCCACCATCCGACGGAGATCCGCGCGACGCTGGCGGCGGCGAAGAATTATCCCCACAAGAGGCTGATCGTCGCGTTTCAGCCGCACACCTATACACGGACCAGGGCACTTCTCCCCGAATTTGCGGACGCGTTATCCACCGCCGACGAGGTCGTTCTCGCGGATATCTACGCGGCACGGGAGAAGAACACCATCGGGATCTCCTCCGACGACCTCCGGCGCGAAATCGCCGGGAGAGGAACGAAAGCTTCCTATTTTGACAGCTTCCGCGGGATCGAGGACTATCTGGATACGGTCCTTCAGCCCGGCGATCTGCTGATCACGATGGGGGCCGGCAACATCGTCGAGGTGGGCGAGGACCTGCTGAAGCGCTGAGTTATCCACACCGTGAACCGGATCCACACCCGCCCGTCTCGCTGCGTGTGCATAATTCGTGGATTTCTTTGTGGATACGGTGTATAAATCATCTGGTATAATCCCTCTGTAATGATCGTACGGTGCGGCCCGTCCGGCAGTCAGAGACGCCGCCCGCGGCTTCAGATCGGGAAAACGGGGTTATGATGGAACAGATTCGGATCCTCTCCTGCTGTCCGCAGGATGTAACGGTGATCGGCAACGCGTTTCTTGACCGCTTCCTTCCGGAGGCGAACGGTGACTTTCTGCGGGTCTATCTCTACCTGCTCCGCTCCGCCGGACGGCGGAACGACGGCTTCACGCTCTGCAGCGTGGCCGACCGGCTCAACTGTACGGAGAACGACGTGCTCCGCGCGCTCCGCTACTGGGAACGCGAGAAAGTGCTCGGGCTGACCTGCGCGGAGGACGGCTCGATCACCGAAGTCCGGTTTCTGAGCTACCGCACGCCGGCGGAGGAGCCGGGACCGGTGCCGGAGAAAGCGTCCGAGATCACCTCGGAGCGGATGTCCCAGCTGGGCGAAAACGAGGAGATCCGCGAGCTCTTCTTTGTGGCCCAGCAGTACATCGGCCGGCCGCTCAGCCATTCCGAGATGCAGAAAATCTGCTTCTTCTACGACACGCTGCATTTCTCGACGGACCTGATCGACTATCTGATCGACTACTGCGTGAGCCGCGGCAAAATGAGCTTTCACTATATGGAGAAGGTCGCGCTCAGCTGGAAGGAACAGGGAATCTCCACCGTGCACGAGGCCCGCGTCAGCGTCGGCAGCTATCACCGCGAATACTACGATATCCTGAAGGCGCTGGGCATCAACAACCATCATCCGATCGAGGCCGAGATCAGGCTGATGCGGAAGTGGCTGGAGACCTACCGTTTCCCGATGGAGATCATCGGCGAAGCCTGCTCCAGGACACTGATGGGGACCGGCAAGCCGACGCTCGCCTACGCGGACAGCATCCTCACCCGCTGGTTTCACGCCGGCGTCCGTTCCCTCGAGGACGTGAAGAAGCTGGACGACGCGCACGAGAAGACCGCGCGGGAGAAGAAGACGGCGGGAAAGACGAAAAAGCCGGCCAATGCATTTACCGAATTTGACCAGCGGGATTACAACTACGACGAACTGGAATCGCAGCTGCTGCAGAACTGACAGAAACATGTGCGCGATGCACTGAGGATGGCGATGTCATTATCAAATGCACAGTTTGACGCCGTGATGCGTCACTACGATGAGATCCGGGAGCAGAAACGTCACGAGCAGAACGCGCGGACGGAGGAGGTCTACGGGGCGATCCCCGAAATCCTTCATCTGGACGACGAGATCGCCGCGCGGAGCATGGACGCCGCGAAGGCGCGGATCGCCGATCCGGGCGCCGATCTGTCCGGCTACCGCTCGAGCATGCAGCGGATCGCCGCGCGGAAGAAGGAGCTTCTGCTCGCCCACGGCTATCCGGAGGATTATCTCGAGCTTCAGTACGAATGTCCCGTCTGCCGGGACACCGGCTTTGCGGACGGGCGCCGGTGCGCCTGCTTCGAACGGGCCGCCGCCGAAATCGTATACGGAAAATACGGCCTGAAGAAGGTGCTCGACCGGGAGAACTTCGGCAGCTTTTCATTTGAATGGTATTCTGATACAATAGTGGACGCTTCGACGGGGAAAACGCCCCTCGACTGCGCAAAAAACGGCTGGGAGGCGGCCCACCGGCTCCTCGACAGTCTGGATGAGCCGGACCAGAATCTCTACATCTACGGGAACACGGGGACGGGAAAAACGTTTCTCTCCCACTGCATCGCCAGGGATGCTCTGGATCTCGGCCACTCCGTCCTGTACTTCTCCGCGGGCGAGTTCTTCGACGTGCTCGCGGGCACCGTTTTCGGACACAGCGGCGACCGGCACGCCGGAAGCGATCTGATCCGCACCGTGGACCTTCTGATCATCGACGACCTCGGCACAGAGGTCACGAATTCGTTCACCTCCTCGGAGCTCTTCCGGGTCATCAACAGCCGGATCACGGACAGCCGCTCGACGGTCATCTCGACGAACCTCGCTCTCAAGGATATGGCGACGAAGTATTCGGAGCGGATTTTCTCGAGAGTCACCAGCCACTACTCCATCGTCAAGCTGACGGGAGACGATATTCGGATTCGCATGAAATTAGCGGAGGCAAAAACTTGAATACGAACATGACGGACACCCAGGCGAAACCGGTTCTGACAACCATCCCGGAGGGAAGACTGGCGATCATTCCGATGAAGAGCACCACCGAAATCGGAAAAAAGGTCGACAACTACCTCGTGCAGTGGAGGAAGGAGCGCGTGACCGCCGGCCAGGCTTCGGACGACAACGGCTACTGCCGGGATTCCTTCATCGTGGAGGCGAACACGCCGCGCTTCGGCACCGGCGAGGCCAAGGGCGAGATCAAAACCTCGATCCGCGGCGACGATCTCTATATTCTCGTCGATGTCATGAACTACAGCGTCACCTACAAGATGAACGGCTTTGAGAACGTGATGTCCCCGGACGATCACTTTCAGGACCTGAAGCGCGTCATCGCGGCCGCCGGGAAGAAGGCGCGCCGCGTGAGCGTCATCATGCCCTATCTCTACGAGGGCCGTCAGATCAAGCAGAACGGGCGCGAATCTCTCGACTGCGCCGGCGCCCTCCAGGAGCTGATGGACCTCGACGTGGAGAACATCATCACCTTCGACGCCCACGACGCGCGGGTGCAGAACGCGATCCCCTACTCCGGCTTCGAGACGGTCAGCCCGGCCTACCAGTTCATCAAGAACGTGCTTCGCGCCGATCCGGATCTCACCATCGACAGCAGCCATCTGCTGGTCGTCAGCCCGGACGAGGGCGGGATGGGCCGCGCGATCTATCTCGCCAACGTGCTCGGCATCGACATGGGTATGTTCTACAAGCGCAGAGACTTCTCCACGGTTGTCAACGGCTCGAACCCGGTCGTCGCCCACGAGTTCCTCGGCCCCGATGTCGAGGGCAAGGACGTCATCATCATCGACGACATGATCTCCTCCGGCGACGCGGTGCTTGAGACGGCCCAGCTTCTGAAGAAGAAAAAGGCCGGCAAGATCTTCATCTGCGCCACCTTCGGGATTCTGACGGGCGGAACCACGCCCTTCGACAGTGCCTACAAGCGGGGCCTCTTCACGAAGCTGATCACGACGAATCTCGTCTACCAGCCCGAGGAGCTGCTGAAGAAGCCCTACTACATCAGCTGCGACATGAGCAAGTACATCGCGCTGATCATCGACACCCTGAACCACGACTGCTCGCTCTCCGGCCTCCTGAATCCGGTGGACCGGATCAACCGGGTGCTGGAGCGGTACGCGAGGGGAGAAAAAATCTGAATTTCACCGCATGAAAGACGGGCGGGCACGGAGTTTTCTCCGTGCCCGCCCTCTTTTTGACGAACGGCTCCCGTCAGCCTTCCGGCTCCCTGCTCTGAAGCTGCGAGATCAGCCCCTTCAGCCGCCGGGACAGCCTCATGTTTTCCCCGTAGTCGACAGGGCAGTCAATAATCGCCGGCACCTTCTGCTTCAGCGCTTCCCTGAGCACCGTCGCCAGCTCCTCCGCCTTATGGATCCGGTAGCCCTTGCAGTGAAAGCTCTCCGCAAGCATCACGAAATCAGGATTGGAAAAATCGACATAGCAGGACGAATGATACCGCTCCATCTGTTTCCACTTGATGAGCCCGTAGCTGTCGTCATGGAAAATCAGAACGACAAAGGCGGTTCCGATCCGGACGGCCGTCTCGAGCTCCTGCAGATTCATCAGAAAGCCGCCGTCCCCGGTGACGGTGACGACCTTTCGGTCCGGATAGGTCAGCTTCGCGGCGATCGCGCCCGGAAGACCGATGCCCATCGTGGCAAAGCCGTTGGAGATGATGCAGGTGTTCGGCTCGTAGCAGTTGTAATGACGGGCGATCCACATCTTGTGCGCGCCGACATCGGACAGCAGAATGTCATGCGGCCCGAGCACGGAGCGGATATCGGCCAGAATCTTCTGCGGCTTCATCGGAAAGCTGACATCGCCGGCCGCGCGTTCCTGCTCCGCCGCCATCTCCGCCCGGATCGCCAGCGGACGCTTCGGCTCCTCCTTTGGCGAGCACCGGAGCATGATAGAACGGAGTGAGGACGAGATATCGCCCATCACCTCTGTTTCCGGCTGGAACAGCTTGTTGACATGGCAGGCGCGGCTGTCAATGTTCAGGATTTTATGGCTCCGGTTCTGGTTCCACTTGATCGGCGCGTACTCCACAATATCGTATCCGACCGTGATCACCAGATCCGCCTCGTCGATCAGCACGTTCTGATAATCCTTCTGAGGAAGCCCGATTGTCCACATGGAATACGGACTGTCAAAAGGAATGATACCCTTTGCCATCATCGTATTGATCACGGGAATATGCAGCGTCTCCGCGAACTCCGTCAGCGCGGCAGCCGCCCTTGAGCGGACAGCACTGTGTCCGGCGAGAACAATCGGATTTTTCGCCATAAAAATCAGCGAAGCCGCTCTCTCCACGCTCCCGACATCGGCCAGTTCGATATGCGGCGCGGAGTGACGGAGCGGCGCCGCGCTGATCTCCGGGACCTCAAGCTGCGCGATGTCGCACGGCAGATCGATGAAGCCGGCGCCCGGCTTCTCGCTCTCCGCGTACTTGAAGGCGATCCGGACAATTTCGTTGATCGACCCCGGGTTGACCACCATCTTGCTCCTCTTCGTGATCGGCTCGAACAGCTCGACCAGATTGACATACTGATGAGAGGTCAGCTGGGAACGGGCCGTCTCGACCTGACCGGAAATCGCGATCAGCGGCGCCCCGTCAAGGTTCGCGTCCGCTACGCCCGTGATCAGATTGGTCGCGCCGGGTCCCAGTGTGGACATGCAGACGCCCGCTTTTCCGGTCAGCCTTCCGACGACGTCGGCCATAAAGGCGGCCCCCTGCTCATGACGCACCGTGATGAAGCGGATCGAAGACTTCTTCAGCGCCTCCATCACGGCCAGATTTTCTTCGCCCGGAATCCCGAAAATATACCGGACGCCTTCGTTTTCAAGACAGCGCACCAGCGCTTCTGCTGTATTCATCCTGTTGTCTCCTCCGGCAGCGTCACTTCCGCTTCCGCCAGCACAAAATCCGAGTCTTCCCGTGCCTTCAGCAGAACCGTACCCGTTTCTTCTTCCTTCGTCCGTTCGATCAGACAGAAACCGGCGGCCGGAAGCGAATACGCATGCTCTCCCGCAACCGTTCCCGCTCCGGAAACGGCATACAGTCCCGTGAACCTGCCTCTCAGATGAAGCTCAAGCGTGCCGCCGGCCGGAACCGTCAGATACCGGATTTCCCCCTGCGCGCCGCCTTTCAGCATCAGATTGAAATCCCGGCATATCCCGCTTGAGACCGTATAATCGCCGCCCGCGAAGCGGTCCGACTCCCCCTCCGAAAGACGGATCGCCGGTCCGTCTCCATGGCGAAGCGTCACCGCCCCCTCGATCGGCATCAGAAGCCGCTCCGTGTCCGGAAGCTCCGTGAAGACGGAGAACGGCTCCCTGCAGTACGCGGTGCTGATCCGGAAAGTGAAGCGGCGCTCCGCGTAATCACTTTCCTCCGGAAAAATCGCGAGCTCGGTCGTCGTTCCGCCGGACCACTTACTTGTCTTCTGCTCTTTCTGCCCTGTGATTCTGATCTTCATCTGTGACAGACACTGACTCCTTTTTTATATACTTCGTGCACCTGATTGACCGCCGTGTTGTAAACAAGAAACTCATACTCCGGATGGTTCAGAACCACGAGATCCGCCTGCTTGCCCGGTTCGATGCTGCCGATCCGGTCCGCCCGTCCGATCGCGGCCGCGCCGTTGAGGGTCAGAGCGCAGAGCGCTTCCGGCAGACTCATATGCATATGAATCACCGCCAGCGCGAAGAGAAGCGGAATCGAGCCGGTGAAGCAGCTCCCCGGATTGTAATCGCTGGCCAGCGCCACCGCACAGCCTGCATCAATCAGCTTTCTGGCCGGAGCGTACGGTTTTGCGAGACAGAACGCGGTGCAGGGAAGGAGCGTCGCGACCGTCCCGCTGCCGGCAAGGTCCCGGATTCCCTGATCCGATATCATCAGCAGATGATCCGCCGACACGCTGTGAAGCCCTACGGCAAGTTCCGCGCCGCCCGTCGACATGATCTCATCCGCGTGGATCTTCGTCCCGAAACCCATCGCGGAGGCCGCGGACAGAAGTTTTTCCGACTGCGCCGCGGTGAACACGCCGTCCTCGCAGAAAATATCGACGAAGGCGGCGAGACGCTCCTCCCGGATCAGCGGAAGCATCTCCCGGATCATCCAGTCGATGTACCCGTCCGGGCGGTCCCTGTATTCCCTCGGAACAGAGTGCCCGCCAAGGTAGGTAGGGGTGATCTCAACCGGCTGCTCTTTGTCCAGCTTCCGCATCACGCGGAGCATCCGGAGCTCGGTGTCCCGGTCAAGACCGTACCCGCTCTTTCCTTCCATCGAGGTCACGCCCATCTGAAGCGCATCCCGGAGACGCGCGCGCCCCTCCCGATCCATCTGCTCTTCCGTCTCGTTTCTGGTTTTCTCCACCGTACACTCGATCCCGCCGCCCGCTTTATGAATCGCGAGATAGGACTCGCCGGCAAGACGCATCATGAACTCCTCCGGGCGGTATCCTCCGAACAGGAAATGCGTGTGGGAATCGACGAATCCGGGAACGACCGCATGACCGGAGAGATCCCGGATTTCCGCGCCGTCACGATACGAGGACAGGATCGTATCCGTATCCCCGACCGCCAGAATGTTCTCTCCTTCGATGACAACCGCCGCGTCACGGGTCACGCTGAGTTCGTTCATCCGGGCTCCTTGCCGCGCCTCACGTCCTTTCGGCGTCGCCAGCTCCGCTATATGCGCCAGAATCGTCCTTTTCATGATGTGCCACCTCTTTCCGGTTCATCCAGCCTTCTCATGGTATCGCGTACCCTCTCCCGGATTTCCTCCTCATCCACCGTCTGGATCACGCCGTTCAGAACCGTCGTTCTGCCGCCGACCATGACCGTTCTGACAGCTGTCGGCTCGAGTGAGTAGACGATGTTGGGCATCACCTGCTCAAGAGAATCGCTGACCGGCATCATCGAGAAATCGTCGAGGTCGATGCCCGTGAAATCCGCGTCAAAGCCCTCCTCGATCCGTCCGCCGTGAAACCCGAGCAGATCGGATCCGTTCGCTGTCCCCATCTCAAAGGTCTGCTGATAATTGACGCACAGCGCGTCGCATGTCTTCGCTTTCTGCAGAAGCGAACACATCCGCATCTCCTCGAATACGCTGATCCGGTTGTTGCCGCAGGCTCCGTCCGCGCCGAGCGCGATCTTTACCCCCGCCTTCATCATATGCGGGATATCCGTGATGCCGTCCGCGAGGAACATGTTGCTCGACGGACAGTAGATGAGAGAGCCGCCTTTCACGCCGAGCGTATCGATCTCCTCCGGCGTGAGCCATACGCCGTGGATGATCACCAGCGAATCGTCGACGACGCCGATATGGTCAAGATACTCGAGCGGCGTCATGCCGCCGTGCTCTTTCTTCACCTGCTCGACCTCAAACCGTTCCTCCGAGACATGCATGTGGAATTTCGTGCCCAGCTCCGCGGCCAGCTCATGCCCCGCAAGCACCATATCCGTGGAGGCGGCATGAAGAGAATGAGGCGCCGGCAGGACGCTGACCATCGGATCAGCCTGATACTTTCTGTGCAGCGCCCTTGTGCTGGAGACTGCGGTTTCGATGCTCTCCACATAGCCCGACGGCGCGCCCGTCCAGTCGTACATCGTCCGCACAAGCCCGATGCGGAGCCCCAGATCCCGCGCCGCCTTCAGAACGGCCTCATCGCTGTCCGTTCCGAAGTTATGAAGGTAAAAGAACTCCCCGACGCAGGTGACGCCGCGCTTCATCATCTCCGCAAACGCGAACAGCGCGCCGTTGTAGGTATCCTCGAGGCTCATCTTAGGAGAGTAGTAGTACAGGGACCGGTCCCGCCATTCAAGAAACGGCCGGTCCGCCGCGATGCCCCGCAGCAGGATCTGGAAATTGTGGCTGTGCGCGTTCACCGTCCCCGGAACAAGGACCTGACGCGGAAGCGTCCGGATCTCCGCGCCCGGAGTTTTTCTCAGAGTCTCCGCCTCTCCGATCTTCGCGATCTTTCCATCCTGCACGAGGACGGCCCGATTCCGCTCGAAGCCGTTCTTTGTATAGAGAAGTTCCGGTATGATGACGTTCATCTTGATTCATCCCCTTTCTGATTCATGCAGTGACGCTTCCATCCTCCCGCCCAGGTCGAAAACGATACCGCGGACGGCCCGCTCCTTGTATGCCTTTTCTCCTTCCCGGATGCGAAGCTTCGGAGGCCGGGTCCGTTTCATCCGGATGGCTGAAATCCGGCCGGACAGAGAATCCGCCAGCCGGCCCCATACCTGCCCTCCCCCTGCCGTGCCGTCGACGATCTCCGCCGCCTCATCCAGCACGACCGGATGCGCGTCGACCGCCCCGAGCACGCCCTCCACGCCGGCAAACACACCCTTCTCCGTCCGCCATGTCATGCAGAGGGACAGCTCCGCGACCGTGACTGCCTCTCTTCCGCCCAGCTTCAGAAAGCAGCTCCGCCGTCCGGGCCTCATCGGAATCCGGATCCTTGTGATGATCTCATCCGGCCTCAGCGCCGTCCTTGAAACGCCCGTGATCAGCGCTTCAACCGGGAGGCGGCGGAGAGCGCCGCCTCCCCTCATAATCTCCGCCTCCGCGTGGTACATGGTCAGAACCGGGATCATGTCGCCGGCCACTGAAGCGTTGCCGAGATTTCCGCCGATTGTGCCCTTGTTCCGGATCTGACGGGATCCGACACGGGCGCATGCCATCCCCAGCGCCTCAAGATACGGCTCGTTTCTCACCCGGCTGTCCGACGCGATCGAAGCGAAATTTTCCATCGCGCCGATCACGAGTCCGTCCGCTTCTCCGAAGATGCCGTACAGTTCCCGGACTCTGCAGACAGAGAGCAGTAACGGGATCGTCCCCTCGCGGTTCCGGATCCGGATGATGAGATCCGTACCGCCGGCCAGTATCTTCGAACCCTCCTCCATCTGAAGAAGCGCGTCCGATAAACCGGCGAGACTCTGTGGCTGCAGATACGTTTTCACCTCCATACCGACGCCTCCTTATCCGTCCTCCGGGCCGCTGACAGCCTGGATCGCCCGGATCACCTCGCGGTAACCGGTACAGCGGCAGATATTGCCCGCAATCGCGTTCCGGATCTCCGCCTCATCCGGATGCGGATTTTCCATCAGCAGCGCCTGGGCGGACATCACCATCCCCGGCGTGCAGAATCCGCACTGGATCGCCCCGTGATCGGCAAAGGACTGCTGAAGCGGGCTCAGGCTGCCGTCTTCCGCTTCCAGCCCTTCGATCGTCAGAAGCTCGCAGCCGTCGATCTGACCGGTCAGCGTCAGACACGCGTGAACCGCCCTGCCGTTCAGAATCACCGTGCAGGCGCCGCATTCGCCTTCGCCGCACCCTTCCTTTGTTCCGGTCAGATGGAGATCCTCCCGGAGATAGTCAAGGAGCCGTCTGGCGGGGTCCACGTCGTCCGTCCTCTTTTTTCCATTCAGTACAAACGAAATCCTCATACCGGGCCTCCCCCCTCAGTCCGCGGTCCGGAATCCGGCCGCCTCCGGATCCGGCCGGCCCGCGAGAGCCTCAAGAATCACCGGAGGCGTCAGCGGGCAGCGGTTGAGATGCAGCCCGAGAGCCTGATTCACCGCCTCGACGCAGGCCGGCGCCACCGGCGCCGTCACCACTTCGCCGAGCCCCTTCGCGCCGAACGGGCCGGTCGGCTCCGCGTCCTCGATAAACAGCGCGTCGTATGCCGGCATATCGGCTGCATTGCACATCTCATAGTTCCTGAACCCTGTGATCAGTGTCTGTCCGGTCTTCGGATCGATCTTGATCTCTTCACGGAGAGCCCAGCCGATTCCCTGCTGGATTCCGCTGCCGATCTGGCCGAAGCAGAGATCCGGATTGATCCTCTTCCCGATGTCATGAACCGAGAGACAATGAAGCACCTTCACCTGCCCTGTGTACGTATCGACCCGGACCTCGGTAAAATGAGCGGCCGCGGTCCCCGGATTGGCCGAAGCATGACCCGTGACGGCGCAGAACAAATCTTCCCCCCGTGAAAAAACCGCGTATTCCCAGATTTCACGCCATTCCTTCCGGATCTTCGGGTTCATTTCGGAGGAGAAGAAGCCGTCCGTATAACGGATCGTCTCCGGATGGCATTTGAGAAGCATCGAGGCCAGCGTCCGTCCCTTTTCGATCATCTCTTCCGCGCACCGGATGACCGCCTGACCGAACACATAGACGGACCGGCTCGCGTAGCATCCGTAATCGTAGCCCGTCACATCGGTGTCAGCCTCATGCACCTCGATCCGGCCGGGATCGATCTGCAGCGCTTCCGCGCAGATCTTCTTCATCGCCGTCACGGTGCCGCCGCCATGGTCATGGATCGGCATCGTGAGGATCGCCGATCCGTCGTCCGCCATACGGAGAATGCAGTCGGCCCGCTCGTTCAGATACGGATAAAAGGAGCTGGTGTGGGAACATAAGGCCATCCCGCAGCCGTAGCGGTACCGTCCGCCCTGTCTGTTCCTCTCCCTGCAGGCGGCCACTTTCTGATCCCATCCGAACCGCTCCCTGCCCTTCTCCAGCACATCCCTGAATCTTGCGTTCGATACGGAAGCCCGGTTCATCCTGTCCCGGTCAAACGGCTGATGCACGTTGCGCAGCCTCAGCTCCACCGGGTCGATGCCGAGGATCCGGGCCGCCTCGTTCAGGTTCGGCTCAAGACCGATCGCGAGCTCCGCTGTGCCCCAGCTCCGGAAGCTGCCGTTGCAGGGTGTGGTGGTGCAGTAGGACTGTCCCAGATATTCCACGTTGGGAATCCGGTAGGTCTTCGTGAGCTTGTTTCCGATCCCCCGGAGGTAGGACGGGCTTACGGTCTGATACGCGCCCGCATCAAGGTTCATCTCCACCTTAAGTCCCTGAATCGTCCCGTCCCTCGTCCATTTCGTCTCAACCGTGCAGTCGAGGTCATGCCGGAGCAGCGTTCCGGTGATCTGCTCCTCCCTGGTGAAGTGACAGAGGACGTCGGCCCGGAGATCAAAGGCCGCGAAGGCGACAAGAGGTTCCAGAACCATCTCCTGCTTGACGCCGAAGGACCCTCCCATCAGCGCCTTGACGACACAGACTCGGTTGTACGGAAGGCCGAGCAGATCCGCGACGGTAGAACGGACGCCGTAGGCCGTCTGGCATCCGCTCCAGACGGTAAGACGCCCGTCGCTCTTGTCAAACCGGGCGCGCACGGACTGCGTCTCCATGCACATATGCGTCATCCGCCCGGCGTGCATCGCCGTCCGGACCACGACATCCGCCTTCGCCCCGTCATAGTTTCCCAGAGTTCTCCGGTACGGTTTGCCGTCAGCCGGATACAGATTGCCATCGCGGTGGAGCTTCGGCGCTCCGTCCGACCGGGCTTCGTCCTGCGTCATGACAAGCGGCAGAGGCTGATACTCAACCCGGATCAGCCGGCACGCTCTGCGCGCGGTCTCTTCCGATTCCGCGACGACCGCGGCGACCCGCTCCCCGAAGAAGCGCACTTCCCGGTCAAACAGCTTCTCCTGATTCGGAACGCTGTCCGCCTCTGCCCGGCTGACCCGTCCTCTGTCAAAGTACCGGTCCGGCGTATTCTGATACGTATAAATCGCCCGGACGCCGGGAAGCCACGCGCCGGAGGCGTCGATCGACGCGATGAGGCCGTGTCCGACCGCAGACGGTTTATAAGCCAGATACAGCATGTCCACCGACTGCATGTCCGACGTATAGACCGCGTGTCCCGTCACCTTGCCGTACGCGCGGTCATTCGATGTCGCTTTTCCGATATACCGATACTCCCGCATGCTCCCGCTCCCGGCGTTTCTCACCGTAATCCGAAGGCGTCCTCCGCGATTTCCACGATATGCTTCGCGGTTCCGTCCACACCCAGCACACTGCTGTTGATCAGAAGATCCTTGTGCAGAATGTCCTCCGGCTTGTACCGGGCGTAGCGGAGATGGAAGGATTCTCTGGCTTCATCCACGCTCCGGATCATGTCAATGGCTTCCTCTTCCTGCATATGAAGCGTCTCGATGCAGTTCCGGATCCGGTCCCGGTACGGAGCGTAGATATAGACATGCAGACAGCCGGGCTGGTTCTCCAGAATATAGTCGCTGCAGCGGCCGACGATCACGGAGCTTTCCGTGCGGGCGATGTCCGTGATGATATCCCGTTCCACCGCAAAAATCTCATCCTGTCTGGCCGTAGTGCCCCGGCCAAGCGGATACTTCATCCGCCAGAATTTCGTCTTCGCCCGCTCTTCCTCGTCGCTGATCAGCCGCACGGGATAATGAAGCTTCTGGGAAACCTGCTCCACGATGTCGCGGTCATAATAGTGAATCTTCAGGGCGTCGGCGATCTCCCGCGCGATCGGACGGCCCAGCGAGCCGAACTGTCTCGTTATCGTGATGGTATAATTCATGGCCTGTCCATCCTTTCATACACTGACAATCTCGCCTCTGGCGCGGCGGTAGGAATACCGCTCAAGCCGGCTCAGCAGCATGTTCACGATCAGCGCCAGCGCGCCGGTCAGAATCGTCCCCCAGAGAATGATCCCGACGTTGACGGTCCGCAGTCCGTCGAAAAGCAGAACGCCGAGCCCGCCGGCATTGATGGTCTGGGCAATCGTCGCGCTGCTGATCGTAACGATCGCGGCGATCCGGATCCCGCTGATGATCACCGGAAGCGCAAGCGGAAGCTGCACCCGGAGAAACATCTGCGTGCCGGTCATCCCCATTCCTCTGGCCGCCTCCAGGGTGGACCGGTCCACGCCGTCGAAACCCGCGAGGATATTGCGCACCAGCACGAACTGGGAATAGATCACGAGCACCACGATTGCGTTCGGCTTGCCGAGCCCCAGAATCGGGATCAGAATCGCGAAAAACGCCATGCTCGGGATCGCGTAGAGCGCGCCGAGCACCGCCACAACCGGCTTTCTCAGCCAGCGGAGCTTCATCAGCAGAAGGCAGATCAGAACCGCGATCGCAAGCCCGATCAGAAGCGACAGCCCGCAGAGCTCCAGATGGTCGAGGACATCCTGAATCATATCGTCCCAGTGACGGGAACCATAGCGCAGAAATTTCTCCATAGCGGTTACCTCGTCTCTTCTCCCGCAAGCGCGGCCAGATCATTCCATGTCACCTTGCCCCGGATCTGATCGTTCCGGTCATCCTTCACATAGACGGTTCTTCCGCGGTCCTCGAGGAAGAGAATCATCAGATCCTCAAGCGACGCGTCCGAAGCCACGACGGCCGCGCCGGACGGCATCGTATCCGTCTCCTTCATGACGGCGGACACATGAATTCTCTTCATCCGGGTGATCGGATCATCCGCTGCGACAAACTTCCTCACGAAATCGTTCGCCGGATGCATCATGATCTGATCCGGCGTATCGAACTGCTGGAGCTTGCCCGCGTCCATGATGATCACGCGGGTGCCGAGGAGGAACGCCTCCTCGATGTCGTGCGTCACGAAGAGGATCGTCTTGCCGGTCTGCTTCTGGAGCCTCAGAACCTCCTGCTGAAGCGTATTTCTCGTGATCGCGTCGATCGCGCCGAATGGCTCGTCCATCAGCATAATGCTCGGGTCGGCCGCCATCGCCCGGGCGATGCCGACCCGCTGCTGCTGGCCTCCGGACAGCTGTCTCGGGAAGCGTTTCCGGTACGTCGCGGGATCAAGATTGACCATCCTGAGCAGCTCATCGACCCGGCTGCTGATTCTGGCCGCATCCCATTTGAGGATATTCGGGACGACCGCGATGTTGTCCTCCACGGTCATATGCGGAAACAGCCCGCCGGCCTGCACGACGTATCCGATCTTCCGCCTCTGCTCCACGGGATCCAGCTTCCTGATGCTCTGCCCGCAGAAGATGATGTCCCCGGACGTGATGCTGTAGAGCTGATTGACCATCTTCATCATGGTTGTCTTGCCGGAACCGGACGTCCCGAGGATCGTGACAAACTCCCCGTCGTGAATGTCGAGTGAAACATCCTCCACGGCGTAGTTCTCCATTCCGGGAAACCGTTTGTACACATGCTGAAAAGAGATCGCTGTTTCGGACATCGTCATACCTCCTCCATTCCAAAGCGCCGCACCAGACGGCTCTGAACCACCGCCAAAATACAGTCTGTCACGATCGAGATCAGCGCGATCGTCAGACCGCCGAGCAGCGTGATATAGGTGCGGCTTGTGCCAAGGCCGGTAAACACCAGATTTCCGAGGCCGCCGGCCCCGATATACGTCGCGATGGTCGCGGAGGCGATCGTCTCGACGATCGAGGTGCGGATCCCCGTGAAAATCAGCGGGATCGCAAGCGGAAACTGAACCTTTCTGAAGATCTGCTTCTGATCCATCCCCATCCCGCCGGCCGTCTCCAGAAGCGCGGAATCCGTTTTCAGGAACCCGGCCGTCGTGTTGATCAGAACCGGCGGAATCGCGATGATCATCAGCGCGATGAACGCGGGCACCCGTCCGATCCCGATCAGCGGGATCATCAGCAGCATCAGCGCCAGCGAAGGAATGATCCGCATCACGTTCACAAGACCGGTGATCCAGCCCGAGTGCTTCGGATACAGGGCGCAGACAATGCCGAGCGGAATCCCGATCAGCGCCGCCAGCGCCGCCACACCGAAGGAAATCTCGAGATGGGCCGCGACATCCGACCAGTATTCGCCGATATGCTCCAGATAGTAGCCGTAAATCTGACTGAACATAGTAAACCTCCCTCGCGGAACTCTACAGCGTCATCGGTCCGATCCTCTTCTGCACCTCTTCGATCAGCGCGCCGCTCCGGACAAGACGCTGCGCCGACTCGATCATCGGATACAGACTGACATCTTCTGTGACGAAAGGAATGCATTCCCGGATTTTCTTCCGGACGGCTTCGAGAACAGCCGATCCTTTTTCCTCATCCGCTCTCAGATCCTCTGCCTGCGCCGCGCAGAGAATCCACATCGCGACGATGTCAAGCAGCTTGTCCGAAGCTTCATACGCTTTCTGGCATGCCCGGTACGCCATCGAAACCGGGTCCTCCTGGCCGGCGCAGGTGCTGACCGAATCGACCGACGCCGGCACCGCGAGAAGCTTCAGCTCGGAGACGAGCGCGGCCTGCGTGTACTGCACGATCATAAAGCCGTTGTTGACGCCCGGATCCGGCACAAGAAACGCCGGAAGCCCCTCATTCAGATGGAAATTCATCAGCCGGTCCGTGAGGCGCTCGGCAAGCCCCGCTGTTTTCGCGATGCCGATGGATAAGAGATCCGCGTACATCGCGATGAAGGATCCGTCAAAATTGCCGTTCATCGCCGCTCTTCCGCTTCCGTCCTCCGTGGGAAGAATCAGCGGGTTATCGGAGCAGGACTGCATTTCCTGAACAAACGTCTTCTCGGCGTCCGAGAACGTCCGCTCCGCCGCGCCGAAGATCTGCGGCATCGTGCGGACCGCGCAGGCGTCCTGCACATGGCTGTCCCGATATTTCCCGCAGATCCCGCTTCCGGAGAGGATGCTTCTCATCAGAGCTGCCGCGTGCTGCTGCTCCGGATACCGCTTCCGGCTCTGCGCCTCCGCGTCGAGTGCGTTGACGGTCGCGTGAAGCGCCTCGAAGGTCATGCACCCGGCGATCACCGCGTTCCCGAGCGCCAGCTGCGCCCTGTACACGGCCGTCAGCCCGTACGCGTCCGCCGAGGTGGTCCCCGTAATCAGTGCCAGTCCCTCCTTGCATCCCAGCGTAAGCGGAGGAAGATGCCGCTCCCGGAGGACCTCCCGCGCCGGAGTTCTCTTTCCGTCCCGAAGGAACGATCCCTCTCCGACCAGGGTCAGCGCCATATGCGCCTCCGGCGCGAGATAACCGACCGAACCGTCGCGCGGCACATACGGCACAAGGCGGAGATTCAGATAATCCCTCAGTCTCTCGATGAGCACGGGACGCACACCCGAGCATCCGTGTCCCAGATTGCAGATGATGGAGAGAATCATGCCCCTCGTCTCTTCCTCGGACATCGGGGAGCCGACGGACACCGCGTGCGTGCGGATGATGTTTTCCTGCAGCTTCGCTGCCTCTTCCTCCGGCACGGAATACCGGACGTTCGCGCCGACGCCGGTCGTCACGCCGTAGACCGGCCGCTCCTCCCTGAGAAAGCGTTCCACAATGTCACGCGACGCCTGGATCCTCGAAACGAATTGCTCTCCGAATCCGAGCCGTGCGCCGCCGAGCACGACCGCTATATACTGTTCCGGCGTCAGATCCCGTTCATCCAGTATGACATCCTGACACATCGCAGCCGGAAGCTTCATCACGCATCACTCCTCATCACGCCGTTTCATGACAATGGCTTTCTTCGGACAGGCCGTCGAGCAGATTCCGCATCCCGCGCACCGCTCCGGATGAAACGCCACCTCTCCGTCGAGCTTCGTGAAGGCGGCGAGATGACACCGCTTCGCGCACAGCCCGCAGTTCACGCATCGCGTCCGGTCCCATTCCGCGATATAGAGCGTCGTGATATAGCTGCCCGGTCCGGGACCGATCTTTCCCGTCTCGAGCGCGGACCGGTATTCGAAGCAGCAGTCCCCGCAGCAGTTGCAGATTGCGTGTCCGGAAGCGTCCACCGTATGCATCAGCCCGTCTTTGTCGCAGGCCCGGACAAGCTCCTTCGCCTCTTCCTTCGTGATCTCACGCGCCTGTCCCCGGTCCGCGGAGGAATTGACGCCCGCCGGTCCGATCCCGATGCATGTCTCCCGCATATGACGGCAGTTGTCGAAAATGTTCCGGCAGTCGCAGGGACGCACCGTGAACGGGCCGTCCAGCCGGTCGATGAAGGCCAGCGTCTCCTCAAGCGGAAGCGCCAGATCCTTCCGCGTTCCGTTCTCAAACAGCGGCTGGTTCCGGCGGATGTATTCGTCCATATACCAGCGGTTGATCTGATCGCGGAATACGCGCGGAACGGAATACCACTTCTCCGGTTCGTACTGGCAGAACACCCCGAGCCGGTCATAGAAGCTTCCGGCTCTGAAGAGGTCCGGCCGCTCCGGGTCCCGGTCCAGAATACTCAGATGATAGCCTTCCTCAAGAACACGGCCCGCTTCCTCCTGAGGAACCCTCAGGAATCCGGCCGCGTCCGCCTCCGTAAACGACGCGCCGAGGGAAGCGATCAGTCTCCGGAAGGGTTCCGGAACCATCAGGGAAAGAAACGGCTCTGCTGCTTCCGGAACACCGAAGATCTCAGAAAATGCGTCATTCATCGGCGACTGCCTTCGCAACCTTGTCCTTGATGGAGTCATAGTAGTCGTGCGCGACGTCCTCGTAATCCTCGCCGTCGATATCCACATCGGCGTTCATCTTGATCACGTTTTTGTCGGTGAGGGTCGCCGTGACGGCATCCGCGATCGCCTGGGCCTTCGGCCAGCGCGCCAGCGCGTCGTCGCGGATGATCGGGCAGATCCAGTAGGTGCACCACGCCTGCTTGTCGTCCTTCAGCACAACGTAATCGTCCGACTCGAGATTGCCCTCGGTTGTGTAGACGGAAATCACATCCACGTCCCCGCTCTTCGCGGCCTGGAACTCAAGCGTATGGTCCATCGTGACGTGCTTGAACTGATCCTTTCCGTACACCTCCACAAGATGCGGATAGGTTGATTCCTCGTCGAAGAACTCTCCGTTCCCGGCGAGCTTCAGATCCGCCGAGTGTTCCCACGCGTCAGAGAAGGTGGAAAGCCCGTACTTCTTCACCGCGCTCCTGGAGGCCGCGAGCCCCTCCGAATCATTGACGTCAGACGGCTTCAGCCATGTGATGCCGTATTCCTTCTCATACCCGGCTTTGGTGTTGTCGTAGATTTTCTGCGGATCAAATACAATATCGTAGTCCTTGTTCTTCGGGAACTCCGAGTGAAGGTAATTCAGTCCGGTTCCGGTGTATTCGGGATAGAACTCCACGTCGCCGGCCTTGATGGAATCATGGATCACCTGGGAGCCGAGCTTCAGCTGCCGCTTGACGGGAACGTCGTTATCCTCAAAAGCCTCCGCGTAAATTTCGCCCAGCACAATGGATTCCGTGAAGTCCTTCGAGCCCACGATCAGAGGAGCCTTGTCATCTCCGGAGGATTTCCCGGACGCGGCGGTTTTGCCGGCCGCGGACGAAGCGACAGACGATGACGCCGTGCCGGTGGCAGCGGCGCTTCCGCATCCGGCAAGAGAAAACGCGGTGATGAATGCGAGCCCCAGGGCAGCCAGTTTCTTCTCTCTCATATCATGTACCCCCTTGTTTGCCTGTCTTGTATATGGCAAAAGGCGCACCCGTTCTGCACGGGTACGTCTTTGTACCGCATTGGAAATGCATCTGATGCCGTTCACTGCGCGAAGTGCTTCTTCACCGCGTCATGAACCATCTCATCATCCGCCAGATACGGAATGGTGATCTGACTCTGTCCCTCATATTTCCGGTTGTATTCGACCGATGTCTCCATGGAGTGCTCGTTCCGCGCCCAGTTTCTTCTGGCCACGCCGCCCATGACGTCCCATAGCAGTCCGCTCCGGATCACCTGATCGACGCGCTCGGAGCCGTCCAGAACGAGTCCGAAGCCGCCGTTGACCGCCTTGCCGATCCCGACGCCGCCGCCGTTATGAAGCGCCACAAGGCTCATGCCGCGGGCCGCATTGCCGACATAGCACTGTACGGCCATATCCGCCATCACGTTGGAGCCGTCCTTGATGTTCGAGGTTTCGCGGAACGGCGAATCCGTACCCGAGACATCGTGGTGGTCACGTCCCATCATCACCGGGCCGATCTCGCGGTTCCGGACCATCTCGTTGAATTTGAGAGCGATGTTGACGCGGCCCACGGCATCCTGATAGAGGATTCTCGCCTGTGTGCCGACGACGAGATGATTGTCCTCCGCCTCCCTGATCCAGTTGTAGTTATCACGGTCCTGATAGCGGCGGTTCACGTCGATGCAGGCCATCGCCGCGTGATCCGTCTTGATCAGATCCGACTGCTTGCCGGACAGGCAGACCCAGCGGAACGGGCCGTACCCGTAGTCAAACAGCTGCGGTCCCATGATGTCCTCCACATAGGAAGGAAGGATGAAACCGTCCTTGTCGTCCACGCCGTTCTTCGAAATCTCCTTCACGCCGGCATCATACACGGATTTGAGGAAGGAGTTGCCGTAGTCAAAGAAATAGGTGCCGCGGTTCACCAGCGTCTTGATCAGCGCATAATGCCTGCGGAGAGAAAGATCCACCAGCTCACGGTATTTCTCAGGATTCTCGGAAAGCATCGCCGTGCGTTCCTCGAACGTCAGCCCCTGCGGACAGTAGCCGCCTTCATACGCCGCGTGGCAGGATGTCTGGTCGGAACAGAGATCAACGTGAATCTCATGATCCACTGCGTACTGAAGCAGGTCGACGATGTTGCCGTAATAGGCGATGGAACGGGGCTTTTTCTCCTCCATATACTTCCGTGCCGTGGCGAAGCAGCTCTCAAGATCGTCCGACCACTCGGAAACCCAGCCCTGATCCAGCCGTGTCTGGATCCTTGAAAAATCCACCTCCGCGATGATGCCGACGCCCTTGGCGATCTCGATGGCCTTGGGCTGCGCGCCGCTCATCCCGCCGAGTCCCGACGAGATGAAGAGCCTTCCGGCGAGATCTCCCTCATTCGGAATCCCGAGCTTCAGACGGCCGGCATTCAGCAGCGTGTTGTAGGTGCCGTGAACGATTCCCTGCGGCCCGATGTACATCCACCCGCCGGCGGTCATCTGGCCGTAATTGGCGCATCCCATCTCCTCGGCGATTTCCCAGTCATGCAGATTGTCAAATTCACCGACCATCAGCGCGTTGGTGATCGTGACTCTCGGCGCTTCCGGTCTCGAACGGAACAGCCCCAGCGGATGGCCGCTCTCCACCACCAGCGTCGTGTCCTGTGTGAGGTTCTCGAGATATTTTTTGATGAGCCGGTATTGCATCCAGTTCTGACAGACGCTTCCGGTCTCGCCGTAGGTGACAAGTTCGTAGGGATACAGACCGACCTCAAAATCAAGATTGTTGTCGATCATCACCTGGAAGGCCTTGCCCTCGATACACTTGCCCTTGTACTCGTCGATCGGCTTTCCGTAGATCCGGCCCTCCGGGCGGAACCGGTAGCCGTAGATGCGGCCTCTCGTGTAGAGCTCGTCGAGGAACTCCGGAATCAGCTGTTCATGATATTTCGGATTGATATAGCGCAGCGCATTCTTCAGCGCGATTTCCGTCTGCGCCTCCGTCAGCCGGAAGCCTCTCGACGGCGCTCTGCGAATCCCCTCCACAAACTTCGGCATCTCGGGGAGTTCGTCATCCAGTGTGATCGTCATTGCGTTTTCGTTCATCCTTCAGTCCTCCATCTGCTCATCCAGAATCCGAATCGTTTCCAGCATCGCGTTGGCCGCTTTCTCCATGTCCTCTTCCCTGCAGTATTCCCTGCGGCAGTGGCCGTACCCCCCGACGCTCCTCACAAAGATCATGCCGGACGGCGCGATGCGCTGCATATTGGCGGCGTCATGGCCCGCCATACTGATCACGGAGCCCGGCGGTTCGTCCACAGCCCGGATGCCTCTCTGAACCGCCTCCGCGATTTCTCCGTCCATCGGCTGCGCCTTCTGGGAAAGAATGCACTCCCTTTCCACCCGGACCTTCCGCTTCCTGCCGCATTCCGCCGAAGCGGCGTCGAGCGCCGCAAGCAGCGCGTTCAGGTCCTCCTCCTTCGAGGTCCGGATATCGATCACGCCTTCCGCGCTCCCCGGGATGATGTTCGCCTCGTTGGGACTGAGCTTCACATAGCCCATCGTCGCGGTGACGTTCGGGGAACGGCGCTCGCGCGCCGCCCTCTCCAGCGCCAGCGCCATCTCGTCGAGCGCGAGGGACGCGTCCCTCCGGTCCTGCATCATCGTGGTGCCCGCGTGATTGGCTTCCCCCGTGATTCGGACTTTCTCACGGTAGAGTCCGGTGATCATGGACACGCCGCTGATCCGTCTCCCGGCGCTTTCGAGCTGCCGGCCGAGCTCGTTGTGCGCTTCGAGGAAACAGGAAATCCCGCCCGGCCGGATCCGTGCGCGTTCCAGATGGTCCGGATCCCCGCCCAGCTCCTTCAGCGCGTCGGTCAGCCTGATCTGACCGCTCCGGTCCCTGACCTCCGCCAGATCCTCCTTCTTCAGCCTCCCGCAGACCACCTTGCTTCCGAGCGTCGAGAGGTTGAACGTATTCGGTTCCTCTGCTGTGAAGGAGATCAGGCAGAGCGGATGGCGGAGACGGACGCCGTTTTCGATGAGGGTTCTCGCCGCCTCCGTGGCCATCATGACGCCCATCGCGCCGTCGTACCTGCCTCCGTCCGGAACCGCGTCGTGATGCGATCCGATCACGATCGGCGGAAGATTTTCCTCCCCCTCAAGTCTTCCCCAGAGATTGGCGATCGGGTCAACGGAAACCTCGAGTCCCATCGCCCGCCAGCGTCCGAGGATCCACTGTCTCACCCGCCTGTCCTCAGGCGACGCGAAGGACCGGTCAATTCCGCCGTTCTGATTCCGGCCGAATGACGCCATCGCGTTGAAGTCCGCCATAAACCGCTCCATACAGATCCGGAGACGTCCTTCTCCGCCGTCCCGAACCGCCATCGGAACTTCCGCCGTGTTCAGTGCTGTGTTCATTCCATCACTCCTTTCCGTAATAATTTCATTACTATCGGAGTATAAAAAAATGCCAGATGGCTTTCAAACCGTCTGACACCTTCGTCATGCAAAGAGGTATAGCATCGTTTCCGGAGCTTGTCAATCACTTTATCCCGTGTAGACTCCGCTCTCCCGTTCGTACCGCTCGATTTTCGAGAGTCTTTCCTCGACACCGGGAATCTTCTGGGACAGATCCGACGCCAGCAGATTCAGAAACATGATCGGTGTGCTGTAGATGTCAAAGATCGAAGCGACCGTCGTGGGGATCAGCACAAAATGATCTGCCGCCTCGCAAAGCGGCGAGAACCGGCTGTCCGTGATCGCGTCGATCCGGAATCCGGCCTTCTTCAGCTCCTTCATCTTGTCGACGAGAACCTTCGGGTACCGTGGCAGTCCGATCGCCAGCACCAGCGCCCGGGTTGGATCATAGTGAAACGACACCAGATCGAACTCTCCGCCCGGCGTGATCACATCCACATTGTCGCGGAGCTTGTCGAGAATGTATTTCAGATACGGAAGCAGCGTGGCCGACATCCGGGCCGAGAGAAGGAGCAGATGCCCGGCGGACGCCATATCCCCGACCAGCGTCTGATATTCCCGGCTCTGCGTGGTTTCCTTGAGAGAACGGATGTTTTCGATCTCCTTTTCGATCACGTCATCCGTATGGTGCGTGCTGGACGCCGTATAATGGTAGCGGTTCGGCGCCGTGAATTCCCTGCCCACGATCTGCTGCAGGCTGCGCAGAAAATCCGCGTATCCCCTGTATCCGAGCGCGATGCAGAATTTCGAGACGCTGCCCTGACTGACGCCCAGCGCGGACGCGAGATTCTCCGCCGTCATGAAAATCACCTGAAGATAATGCTGCTCAATGTAGACGGCGATCCGCCGGTAAACCGGCGAGTCCTCCGAGACGGAAAGCATGCGGTGAATCAGATCCTCCACCGTCCGGATCCCTTCCTTTTTTCCGTTCGATCCGCTCATCCTTTGCTGTTTCACTTCCTTTCCCGGCGCGGGATTGGTCCGCTTCCCGCGCACTGATAAGGAAAATGTACTCAAATTCCGCCCTGTTTGCAAGCCCGAAGACATCCTGCGCGTAAGGAAATCAGACGGAGCGGCTCATCGCCCGCCGGATCAGCCGCAGGGCCGGCGGAAGATTCCGCAGCCGGCGAAGCGGTCACCCGGGCGGAACAATATTTGTTCCGGAACCGTAAAACCGGGGGAGCCGCCGTACTTTTTCCCGTACAGCGGTTCCCCCGATTGTTTTATTCCCGTGCAGAGATCCGGCCGCGCGTCCCGGTCACGTCCGCTTCCGCCGTCCCAGCGCCGCTCCGATCACGAGCAGTGCGAGAAGAGCGGTCACGGCCCACAGGACCGGATGGCCCGGATCGCCTGTCTTCACCGGACGGCCCGAAACAGGTCCTCCGGGCGGCGTCGGCTTGGCGATCGCCTGTACGGCCGGCTGCACATGCAGCGTGCCCGCCTTTGGGAAGACCTCCACCTGATACGTCCACCGGTATTCCCCGGAAGACTCCCTTTCGGGCATCGGAACCTGCCAGAGAGCCGGCGAGATGACGATCCGGCCGTCGGCCGTCTCCGCGGTTCCCTGCTGCACCGCCAGATACATCCCCGGCGCCAGATCCGCAAACGATAGCACGCCGTTCTGGTCCGTCACGCCCTCCGCGTCCGGCTGTGCTCCGCCGGCCGATGCCGCCAGCTTCTCCGCGGCCTTCATCGACTGTTCCGCGTCCATCGCCCCGTCATAGGCGACCCCGGCGCCGGCGAAGGCCGGAACAGACCGGTAGGCCGCCTCTCCGTTGTCCTTCACGTCAAGATCCGCCGTCCGGTAGAGCCGCACCTTAAGCCCCGGCACCGGCACGCTCTTCCACTGATCGTTCTGATCCTTCTCCACCGTCTCGAGAAGGACCGTGATCCGGAGACTTCCCTTTTTCTCCTCCGTGAAGGACTCCGCGGACGCCGCCGGACAAACCGCCGTCAGACAGAGAAGCGCGAGAAGAAGCGCAAGAACCCTCATCCGTCTTACGCGCCCCGCAGCCCCGCTCCAGCACGTCCGGCCCGGTGCCGTGCCCGATCGGAATCGAAAGCGCGATCTTCGGGATCTCGATGTACCCCATCACGCCGTCCCCGTTCGGATTCAGAAGATCCGCGTACGGATGCGGCAGATCCGCTTCCTTCTCTTTGCCGAAGGCATCCGTCGGCGCGTTCACCCGGTGCTGCCGGTTGTAGGCGAGCGCGTCCTCCCAGATTTCCCGGTTTCGCCGGTCATCCAGCTTCTTCACCGTCTCGGAGTAGGACGAGATCAGCCGCTGCTCACGGTACGCGTTCCACGCGGCACTGACCAGCGGATAGAGGAGGCCGCCCGCTCCGACGAGAAGCAGGACCGCGATCGTCAGCTGGTACAGCCGGGTGCGCACTCCGGTCTTCTTTCCGCTTTCATCCGCCATGCTTCGGCCCGCCTCCCCGCCTGTTCTCAATCAACGTCACGATCCGGACGATCACCGCCGCGATCGCGACGCCCGCCGCCGCGCAGAGGAGCTGGATCAGAAGCCTCGTCTTATCCTGACGGACCGGCTGCGCCTCCTCGCTCCGGTACACCTCGTCCGTGTACGGCACCCGGTGTCCCCGCACGAGAAGCCGCTGCGTATTGACCGCATAGGGCGTACAGGTGGCCAGCGTCACATAGTCCTTCGACCGGTCGATCGCCAGCGATTCCGTCTGGTCCGGTTCCACGGTCAGGATCTGGTCCACCTCATAGGCCAGCGTCTCGTCGAGCACATGCAGAAAGAAGTGATCGCCCTTCTTCAGCAGATTGAGGTCCGTGAACAGCTTCGCGGAAGGAAGCCCCCGGTGCGCCGAGATCACGGAATGAGTTCCCTTCCCCCCGACCGGAAGACTGCTCCCGAAGAGATGACCCGCGCCCTTCTCCAGCGTTTCCTTCGTCGTATAATGCCCGATCGGCAGCGACACGTCGATTGCCGGAATCTCGAGATAGCCCATCACGCCGTCCCCGTTCGGGTTGAGCAGCGACTCGTACGTCTTATCCTTCACGCCGTCCCGGATGGAAAATGCATCCGGCACGGACGGCACGTACAGAGTCCGGTTGTACGCCTCGGCCGCCTTTCGCATTTCGTCCGTCTCGGACGTATCGGTGTTGCGGACGGTCTCCTGATAGCCGCTCCGAAGCCGGTCGGCCCGCCACGCGTTCCAGCGCCCGCTGACCGCGGGGTAAAGCAGTATGGACAGACCTGTCAGAAAGAGGATGACCCGCCCGACGCGTTTTTTTCTTCCCTGTTTTCTCATACGTCTCTCCACACCGCCGTCACCGGAAAGCCTCCGCGAAGCCCCGAAGCGGACCGGACCGCCGGTGGACGGGAGCAGACCCAGCTTTGTATCCTTGAGATCGGCCGCCACCACCACGCCGCTTCCGGCAGTGTTCTTCTCGGTGAAGGTGACCGTGTCCGCAGTCTTCGTGTTGGATGAGAGATAAGCCGGCTTAACCGTGTCCGTCTCCGCCGAATACAAATCCATCGCGTAGAAGACGTTGTCCTTCAGCCAGCCGACCTGAACCGCATTCTCTTCGGGCTTCTTGGACGTATATTCGCTCCGCTCCGTTGAGACCGTCGTGGTCGCCGTCGCCGTTGTCCATCTCGCCTCGACCGGCGTCACTGTGGTCTTGTCAAGCGAATACCCCTTCGGCGGCACCAGCTCCTTCAGATAATAGGTTCCTACGCCCACCTTGGAAGAAGCACCGTCCCCGTACTTGTTCGTCTCGATCCTGTCGACCAGCTTCGTGCAGTCGTGATCCGCATACAGCCCGTACACCGCACCGGAGAGTCCCTTCGACGTGTCGCTGTCGTCGGTCTTTCTGAACTTGATTTCGTAGGTATAGACGATTTCCTGATCCTTCTTCTTCCTGATATTCTCGCTTTCCTGCGGCTCCTTATCGAGGGTATCGTACGTGTTTCCGCCGGTCGGATTGCTCGCGTAGTAATACCGGACGTTGTTCTTGTTGCCCTCCGAACCGATCTTCGCCCTGTCGTTGATGACCGCGCTGTACGTCACAACCGGCCCTATGTTCTTCAGATTGTTGTAGACGAAGCTCATACGGAATCCGTTATCCGCCTTCTGCGCATTCGCGATCACGATGGCTCCGTCCTTGAAGGCGCCGCTGCCGTCGTTGGTCAAAGACTTACCGTTCCACTTAATCGTCAAAGTATCATACTCGAAGGTAAGACCTGCCTCCATCGTATCCGCGAGGTAAACGGTCTGGTTGACGGCATTGTCCGGATAAACTGGGAGAGCCGGCGTAACCGTATAGTTCACCCGCTCGCCGACGGATCCGGTCTGGATGGTGCCACCGTCATTATCCCTGTCTTTCCTGACCGTGTCCTCGTCCTTGTTGACATCGGGATGCGAGGATTTCGCGACCGCCGAGTTCATGTACGAATTTAACGCATCGACTGATCCGCCCGTGAGGCCGTCCTCCGTGAGGTTGGCGGACAGAAGGATCGGATTGTAGACCGTGTTCCCGTCGACCGATGTGATCAGCGCGAGATAGACGCCCGCCGCGGCTGCGCTGTATGTATAGTTTTCCCCGGTCAGCGTCCTGGTTTGCACGAGTGTCGGTTTGATCGCCCCGGATTGAATCTGGTTCGCAACCGCCGTGATCTCCTGTACGGTCGGATTCACAGAATCGTTAAAAATCGGTTTGCTGTCTTTGTCCGGGATGAGCGTGAGCTCTCCGTTCGCATCGGAAGTGCCGATCTGATAGAGCTTCACGGTATCTCCTGCCGCAAGACCGGTGATGGTGAGTTCTGCATTTTTCTTCGTGTCCGTACCCGTGTCTGCTGCCATCGCCGGAACCGCCATCGCGAGGATCATTACTGCGGCGATCAGCAGTCCCCCCCCAGTTTTTTCCACAGCTGTTTCATACTTCGTTCTCCTTTTCTTCCTGGTTTCTTGCTTGCTGAAAATGGTTCTGTTTCTGCTGTTCAGGCTCTTTCGCCCGCTCTGATGGGCCTCTCCTCCTCTCCTACGTTCAGTCTTATCCTCCTCCTGTCGTCTGATTTGTCCGGCGCAGGAGCGCAGCCGCAGGGACGGCTCCGCCTGTGCTTTCCGATCCTTTTTAACTGCTCCCTTTTCGGGAACTGTCAGCCAGTCCTTACGGCTCTCCCCTCTCCTCCTTTCGTCTGGCTTTGATGGTGAACAGCAGCGCGGCCGCCAGAGCCGCCGCTCCGCTGAAGGTAAACAGGTAAGTACCCGGGCCGCCGGAGTTCGGCAGCTCGTACGTGAGATGGTTGGTGACGGCATAGCCCGTCGCCACGGAGCCATCGACAGAAGACCAGTATCCGTCCGGAACGTTTTCCTCCTTCACCGTATACTGAATCTCCTCCGCCGTCAGCGTACCGCCCGAAGCGGTATAGCGGTATTTCGGAAGACCGTTGAAGGCGCCCTGCCAGTTTCTGGCCGCGCTCAGCGTGACGGTCTTTTCTGTCATTTGCTCATCCTGATAGAGCCGGATCTGTACCTCGTTCGGGCGGATCTTTTTCCGGTTGTCGCCGTCCACCCACTTCTTTGCAACCGGGACGGAAACCGCCTCCTGCGTGTTTGTCGCCTTGATGGTCCCGTCGGTGATGCCGTCATTGTTGTCCATCGAGACGGTATAACCCGGCGTCGACCCGGTTTCCTTCACATAGTAGTAGTATGCCTGATTGCTGCTGTCCGCGGTCGGAAGATTCTCCCAGGTGTAGCTCCAGGTTCCGCCATTCAGCGTAACCGGATTTTCCGTCAGGCCCGGCACCTTCTCGTTCGTCGCCGGCTCCGTAGTCCCGCCGGCCCCGGATCCGCCGCCCGCTGCCGCCGTCCCCGGCGTGACCGTCACGGACTTCGCGATGGAAGGCGAACCGCCGTCGTACTGCAGATAGCCGAGGAAGGTGACGACGACCGTCTGATCCCGCCTGATGTTGCTCAGCTGATACCGACCCTTCCGGTAAAGGCTGACCCATTTCCCGCTGACCTGAAACTTATCATTTCCGGTGGAGTCGCTCATCGTACCAGTCAGAGGAACGCTGTTGGCCGCCACGGAGTAAATTCCCATATTGTCCGCGTCCACCGCCACATCAAATGGCAGGGTATCGCCGTCCTTCACCGTGACGGTCTGCGTCCCGCCCTGACGGATCGGAGCGGTATCCCTGTTGGTTCCATTGTCGCTTCCGAAGTACTGCGTCCGGAACGTGACCGTATGCGTCGTATTCTGAGAGGACGATCCTCCCGACGAGCCGGCTGTTCTCCGCCAGAGCTCGAAGGAAGCGGCGTACCCGCCAAGCGCGCTTCCGTCGATCGTGTTTCCGTCCGCGTCCTTCCAGATCTTCCGAACCGTGACGCGCGTCGTCTTCTGGTTGTCCACGTTCAGTGTGAGGTGGAAGGTGCCTTTGGTCCCCGCGTTCTGCTCCGATGAGATCTGACTGTTTTCCTCGTCCACCATCCAGCTTCCGCCGCTGTCCGCCGTGCTGACCGAAGCGGTTCCCTGCTGGTCGATCTTCAGAATGATCGTATGGTCCGATACATCCGGATAACCGTCCGGAGGTGTCAGCTCCTTCAGATAATAGGTCCGGCCCGCGCCGAGCCCGTTGCACTGAATCTGTCCGCTCTGATCCGTCGTAAAGAGGTTGGTCTGTGTCCCGTCCGTTCTCCAGAGAAGAGCTGGAACCGAGCAGTTCTCGTCGGTGTACACGCCGAACTTCGCTCCCTGCAGCTTCGTAGTCGTATTCTCGTCCCGCTTGTTCAGCGTCAGCGAATACCGCGGCGCGAGATTGAAATAGATCGCCGCGTTCGACTGGGAGCCGCCGCGCTCCAGATAATAAAGCGTCAGCGTATGCTCGCCGGAGGACAAGTCAAAGGTGGCAGTCGTTTTCAATCCGCCGTGATCGTAGCCCAGCGTGCCGTCGCTCATTTCCTTCACCTTCAGATAGGCCGACTGACCGTTCGCACCCTGTACGACGGTCACTTCTCCTCTCGAGAAGTCGATCTCGCCGTAGACGACGTCGTGCACGCCGCCCAGATCCAGCAGGGTCTTCCCGTCCACGAGGACCCAGACGACGTCGTCGCCGGAGAACTTGAAGACCATATCATCTCCGTTCGTGGACTGGTTTCCGTAATTGCCGGATGCGTCTTTCTCTCCTGCATTGTTCGGCAGGAAGAATTTCACCTCACTGCTCATGCCGAACCAGTAATTGACCTGAAACTTATTCTTGTTGCTGAAATACTGGCCGGGTGAGCAGCCCGTGTTGAACGGCAGGAAGTCGCTGTCATCCACATCTTGGGACGGAGCCGCTCCCTCACGAAAATTGTACACGTAGAACCGGCCGGCCGAACGATTATAGGTCGCCGCGTTCTTCATGCTGTCGTAGTAATAGTAGCCGGTATTCGCATTATACTGATATCGCGGCATCAACGGGATGTGGAAAGACTTCCGTAAACGAGTTTCTGAGACGGTTCAGAGACTACGCCGATCTTTCCTTCCCTCTTGCAGACGAGATTACCAATGAGTACATTGAAAAGCTCCTGTACAAGAAATCCGGCCCGTCTGCTGATGAACTTTACCGGGATTTCGATAAGGAGACTGTATACAAGGCGCTGGCTCGCAAAGGAGAGACCCTTAAACATCTCTGGCAGAAATACAATGCTGTCGGGACTGTGGACGGGCTCCGTCCTCTAAGCTAAGCTTTCCGAGGATGACGCCCCGAATCTTCTGGAACTCATCCACCATCTTCTGCTCCCAGTTCAGAGAGGAAGGCTGGTACAACAAACTTGGAGGCAAGGACAGCCCTCTGTCCGATGCTATCATGGATCGGATATCATATGACTCTTATAAGATCGTGATCGAAAGTATCAATCCGGACAAAGACATCTCCATGAGGGAAGTCTACGGCCTGGATCCCAAGCTTGCTCAGTAACCGCAAAGGTGGTGATCATTGCTGGCACAGTCCTTCGTGACTGTGCTGGCGGCTCCGCCGCACATGAGAGGTCCTATGCTTCCCATTCTGCCGGACTCTTGCTTCCCGGGTTACCGGACAGGCGCCTCCGGCGCACCGGAATATTCAAGCTCTGTGGAAAACTCCGTAGGCATTCTTGAGAAGGGATTCTTTCACGAACTCGAAGATATGATCTTCTTCAGCATAGAGGATTTTAATTCGATCCTCCGAGAGAAGCTGGACGATCTCAACGAAAAGGAGCTGAAAGGCAAAACTTACAGCAGGTATGACCGGTGGCTGGAAGAGAAACAGACGTTAATGCCCCTTCCCTCCGTGCAGTATCAGTACACGGAGAGGAAAGAGGCTAAGGTGTCCAGCGACTTCCATGTCCGCTTTGACAATGCTTATTATAGCGTCCCGCACCAGTATGGGCATAAGCCTGTCCTGATAGCTGCGACGACCAGCCTGGTGACTATCTCGGCACGCTCCGGAGAAAAGCTCTGTGAATGGCCGAGAGCGAAATATAAGGGCCAGTGGCAGACAAATCCGGATCATCTGCCCGCCGGCTACAAGGGGACAATGGAATGGAACGGGCCGTATTTCAAGCAGAAAGCCGCAGCAATTGGCCCATATACGGAGGATGTGATCAACCATGTGCTCGCCAGTCGGAAGTATGAGGTTCAGTCCTATCGCCAATGTATAGGCATTCTCGGCTTCGCTAAGAAATACAGCCGGAAAGTTCTTGAGGCTTGCTGTAGACAGGCAGTCTCGACAGGCAGGGCGAATTATACTTTCATCAAGAATTCCATACCCGGTATCGCTGCCGAAGTCATGTCTCCCGCCGATACCGCCAAGGTAAACGAAGAGAAGAATCAAGGAGCATATCTCCGCGATGCCTCTGCTTCCAGTATTGACAGTCTTCTGGCGAAAAGCCGGAACCT
Organism: Chordicoccus furentiruminis; assembly: GCF_019355395.1. Lineage (GTDB taxonomy): Bacteria > Bacillota > Clostridia > Lachnospirales > Lachnospiraceae > Chordicoccus > Chordicoccus furentiruminis. The sequence goes on along the minus strand of NZ_CP048829.1, from coordinate 1,929,089 downwards.
GATGGAACAGGAAGGAGGCAGCGCTGATGAATAACGGTGAAACCACCCTCCTCGATCTTGAAGCACAGATGCAAGATATCGGGCTGGCCTTTATGGCAAAGAAGCTGGATGAGATCTACCGCTCACCAAACTATCTCGGCATGGACAAGCTGGACCTGGTATCCGAGATCCTTGCACCGGAATATCAGGACAGAACGACCAAGAGACTCAACAACAGACTGAAAAACGCCAGATTGATCGGCACGCCGTGCGATATCAGCAAATGCGTTGACAGTACCGCACGGCAGTATACACCGGCAGGTGCACCTAAGCTGCTGTCCTCGCTGAAATTTATCGAGGACGGCTTGAACCTCTGTATTCTTGGTGCTTCAGACAGCGGGAAAACTTATCTGGCGAAAGCACTTGGCACAGTAGCCTGCGAGAAATATCGCGTAAGCTACAATCGGTGCGATGAGTTCCTGACCGCCCTTGTGGATCTGAAACAGAGCGATTATCCGAAGTACGAGAGAAAGATCAGGAAAGTACTGAACTTCCATCTGCTAATCATCGACGATTTTCTTCTGAACACCGTTACCGACGAGCGTCAGGTCAAGGTACTTCTAGAGGTGCTTGAGAAACGGCTTGAGTTGTCAAGGAGCACTATTGTTTGTTCCCAGAGAGAACCGGATAAATGGCAGGCAATGATCATGAACGACGCTGTATCAGCTGACGCAATCAACAAACGCGTTACGAAACACTACACCATCATGATTAAGCACAAAGAGTAAGGCAATAGAGGGTGGCCGTTCTGGTCCGCCGGGTGGCCGCTGGGTTCCGCATCAGTGGCCGCCGCCCTCCGCAAAATGCAGGGTTCCTAACACACCTGGTAAGGCATATTCTATCTGCGAACTTCTGCTTATGAATTCAGCTGACTCTTCCATTTTAGTCTGTATGGCACTACGAGGGACTTTTGAAGAACAAACAAGAAACAGTGTCATGATAGAGAGCGCGGCAAAGAAGACGACAACAATAGTTGCGACCCCCTTAGCCCAGTGAAATGTATTTCTCTTCATACCCGATCACCTTCATTAAAAAGGCAGGCCGCCCTGTAGGAGAACGACCTGCCGATTTCACTTGTTTGCTCAGAGCAAATAGTTTTGGTTATTTAGTTTGCGTTCATTCTTCTGCGAGTCACCAGCAGGATGCCAGCACCAAGAACAAGGATCGCACCGATTACGTAGAAGATTGTGGTACCGATACCACCAGTGCTCGGCAGAACGGAACCCTGGTTGTTCTCAATCTTAGTTACCTGTTTTGCAGACAACTGCATAGTATTCGCTGCCTCTGCACTATCGTTACCAGCAGACACTCCAGTCGCTTCAGCAACAGTAACCTTTGTGGCGTTTGCGGTGCCATTTACTACTACAGTAGGTGTGATAGAGGTGGTTCCGTCTAACAGATTGTATCCATCCTCAGTAGCTGTCTCAGTAAGAGTATAAGTCACATCCGGATCAAGGCCGTAGATAAGGATTACACCGTTGTTGGTCTTGTCAGAGGTAACAGAGTTGGATGTGCTTGATGCATCGACATAATACACACCCTTACCACCAGAGGTCTTGGGAGAAACATTAACTGCATTGCCGTCAGCATCGGTAAGTGTAAAGGTTGCCTCAAGGTATTTGAGGGTCTTACCGGTTTTAGCAGAAAGCGTATTAGCAGAGGCATCCAGATCAGCAGTTGCGCCGTCATACTTGATGATTGCAGCAGCACCGATATCATGCTCTACGGTATCTTTCTGATGATAATTGCCATAGGTCAGTTCAACGTCGTTCTTACGATCAATGGTTGTCAGAGCAGAGCTGTTCACAGTCGCTGCGAATGTAATAACAACGGTCTGTCCCTTAGTGGCTGTCGTCGGATGAATGGTGACAGTCCAGCTCTGAGCTGTCTTGGTACCGATGACATAATCGTTCTTTGTCTCACCAGCATCAGCGGTAAGTGCAGTTGTTCCTACTTTGACTTCCGGATCAGTCGTTGTGTCGAAGGTCAGGCCTGCACTCATGGTATCAGTCACAACGATATCTTCGTTTGCATTAGCAGGAACTGCGACTTCCACCTGATAGTAAACAGTGTCGCCAACTTTTACGTTGATGGCATCGTCAGTGTAGGTTTCCGCAGCAGCCGAATCTTTCTGCTTTTTGTCAACTGTAGGATAGCTGTTCTTTTCGTTTACAGTGACATCAGCTGTAGCAGCGATAAGGTTCTCGCCGGTCTCACTCTTCAGCAGGTAATAGCCTTCCGGAAGATCTGAAGCAGTCCAGGATTTTCCATCAGCAGCTGCGGTCAAGCTTTCAGATACAAGAGCTGTGTAGTTTGCGTCTAACCAACGGGCAGCAGCCTGAGCTGTGTCAGTATCAGTATTGGCATTATCCCATTCTACAATATATTTGCTTCCGTCAGCAGATTTTGTAAGCTTGAACCAGTTATTACCAGAAGCTTTTGTCCAAGTACCCGGAGTTCCATCAGTCCACGTTCCCAACTGACCAATCTGAGTGGTATCGGTAGAAAGAAGGTAGTAGCTAACGCCATCCTCTGGAGAGGTTGTTACGTTACCCGGGGTGCCATCTGCATCATATCCGCCACCTGTGGATGTATGATTCTCGCTTTCCGTTGCACGGAAAATCTGTTTATAAGTGTACGCACGATTTCCGGTTTCCTCCGTACCACCAGTTTCATAAGTACTGTCACGATTAACCGTAATGTTTACTGCTGCCATCGCAGTACTCGCCATCGCCACCATCATTACCATAGCAATGACTAAGGCCATCATCTTCTTTAAATATAACTTTCCCAACCAGTGAGACTATATAAAAGCCTATAGTTTTCACCGGAATGAGTCTTTTGACAACTCAAGCGGTTGGATCAACCGCCGAAATACCTGTGATTCCACGGTTTTGGCCCATTTGCACCCTGAAAAATGTCAACATATTCAGCATGATTTTTCTTGAATATAGTCTAATTAAGTGGTATAATTAGACTATATATGGAGGTGCTCATATGCCCATACCACAGGATATACTCTCTGTACCAAGGCCGAAGAATACGGTCGTCATCGCTTACGGCAAGGACAAATCCCTGTATGCTGTCCGGCAACGCATCGGCTGCAGGAATGACAACGGCCGCCATCTGCCGGTCAACGGCCCGACCATCGGGCACATCATCGATGGTGTCTACGTACCTATTGACAAGGAAGCGCCTGACCGTGTCTCAGCCTCATCGGTCGACTTAAAGGACTGGGCCAACGTCGTCCTGTGCGACCGATTGTTTTCTGATATCCGCAAGGAACTGTCTGCCGTCTATAGCCAGACGGACGTGATGAAGATGTATTGTATCTCCATCCTGCGGGTCTGTGATCCGGGCGTTAAGAACTACGAACTGAAGGAGGCATATGAGACCAGTTTCCTCTCGGAGCTCTATCCCAGGATCGCACTGTCGAAGAACACGGTCTCATCTTTCCTGAATGATATGGGGAAGTCGGTCTCAAAGATCGTCCGCTTCATGCAGAACCGTGCCTCCGCCGTATCCATGGATCATCATCTCCTGATCGACGGCACACTGAAATCCGACGGGTCAAGAGTCAACTCGCTCTCCGACTTCTCGCGAAAAGCAAGGACAAAAGGAACCCGCGACATCTCAGTCCTGTATGCTTTTGACCTTGAGGCGATGGAGCCTGTGTGTTCCAAGTGCTTTCCCGGAAACATGCTGGATGCCACATCCTACAGCGCCTTCATCCCGGAGAACAGGATCACGAAAGGGATCATCGTCGGGGACAAGGGATTTCCCGAGTCGGCGGCGCATGAACACTTTGAGGCGAACGAAGATCTTCATTACCTGAACCCGATCAAACGCAACTCGAAGCTTATTGAACGGCACCACATGCAGGATTTTACCGGCATCCTTCCTGGATATGAAGGGATCACCTTTCGGAAGGAAAAGTGTACCGGGACGGATAAATGGCTTTACTCCTACCGTGACAGCTATAAGGCATCCAAAGAAGAACGGGACTGGCTGCGCCGGGCAAAGAAGAGCAAGACCTACAGCCTTGAAGCGCTCCGGGAAAAGCAGAAGACCTTCGGAACGATCGTTTTGGAATGCGACCTGAATCTTCCTGCCGAGACTGCTTATAAAGCCTACGAAAAGCGCTGGGAGATCGAGATCGTCATGAGGTTCTATAAATCCGCCTGTGAGTTCGATGAGACCCGGGTGCAGGATGACTATTCCGTTATAGGAAGCGAGTTCTGTGACTTCCTGTCCACGCTTCTGACGTTCCGTCTGATCAAGGCATTTGACAATGCTAAGTTGCTGGAAGATCGGACTTATAAGAAGATCATGTCCGTTCTGACCCGTGCCAAGAAGGTACGCTCAGATGGAGAAACATGGCAGCTGATCAGGCTGAATCCGTCTTATGAGGAGATCCTGCAGGAGCTGGGGCTTATTCCGAGACCGGAAGAGCCGCCAAAGAAGAAGCCGGGTCGCCCCAAGGGGAGTAAAAACAAATCTGTTATAAAAGAGCAGGAAGCGATCCCTGTGGAAGGCAAACGCAAACGCGGCCGGCCAAAGGGAAGCAAAAATAAACCGAAATCAAACGACACCGCCACCGGTCAGAGCTGACGCTCTGCCGGTCGGCACTCACCAATAACCGCTGACTGTACCCCGTATAGTCTAACTGGTTGGGAAAGTACTATTTAAAGATTTCATATTTTGTCCTCTCTTTTTATTTGCTATCATCTTGTTCTTTATTTTGCTTCAATCACAAATCTTATGGGATAAGGGGTTGCGAATATAACCCTTCCTGCTGGCGTCAAACAGCCTGAGGAAGAAATAATCGTCATCCGGAAGTCCGTAGGCCTGTCGCCGTAAGACTTTGATCTTGTTGTTGATGCCCTCCATCTTGCCAGAGGAGATTTTATAAGTTGCATGGGCTATGATGCCCTCAAAGTGGTTTCCAAGGAGTCTTCCGAACCACTGAAGATGACTGTTTCCGGATGCACTGCAGGTATCCATGATCCAGGTGATGTCATCCGCCATACGGGCTTCATCAGTGCGGGTGTAGGAAAGAGACAGACGCTCCTTAATCAGATCAAGCGTGAACAGAAGCTTGTTCTGACTGAGAAGTTCGTCATATCTTGCTTCATAACCCTCTTTCCGGACGTACTCTTCCTTGGGAAAGATGGAACCGGACCGGCTGATCGGCTCACCTGTCCTGGCTTGCGCATCTTTCGCCTGAAGCGTTGATCGACTTGACATCAGGATGTAACGGGTCTTTTTTAAAGCCCTTGCCTCCTCCATAAGGCCTTCCTCATACAGGCGGCGCTGCTCGTCCTTGCGGACTTCACTGACCACCTTGTCGTTGAAGTTCTTTACGATGTGGAAGTAATCGAACACCGGCTGTATCCAGGGGCATTTTTCCTCAAAAGCCTCCTGGAAATCGGAGTTCATGTCGCAGGCGACGGCCTCGACAGAGTCCATCCATTCCAGGCCGACATGGTCGATGAAGTCATAGACCACCTGCTTTTTCTTCCCATGGGAGATCCAGAGGATATGGCCGGTATCAAGATCTATGATGTGGGTGGCATAGCGGTGGCCGTTGTGGAGCTTGAACTCATCAATGGCAAGCATTTTTGCCGGCTGCTCCGGTCTGATCAGTTTCGTGCCGTCGATGGTATAGAGCTCCTTCAGGCGCTTAAGGTCTAAGGCTTTGACCGTGTTCTTTCCGAGCCCGGTGATCTCAGCTACCTGCTTGAGCGTGTAAGTGCCAAGTGCCAACAGATCCCTGGTATACTGGTACAGTTCCACAGATATCTGATGGCCGTCTGCTTTGAACGGAACAGACTGCATATGGGAATGTCCGCATTTGCAGATGAGCTGCACGCGGTCAAAATGGATCGCACTGAGGCTTCCGCCAAAGCAAAGATGCCGGAGCGTAAGATCCCGGTGACCGTTGATGTGCATACGGCTTCCACACTTTGGACATCTGCGGTCAGCATCCGCCAGATCGAGCTTGCCGTTAAAGCACAACACTTCGCGGCCGGAAGCTGCCCGGTGTACGCTTGTGTCAGAATTATTAAAGCCTTCCAGCCGGGAGGGGATGCTTAAAAAAGTATATCTGTTTTCAGAGAATGCCAGTTGTCCATCGGACTCAGTATGTGTATAATTCATGTACGGGCCACCGCCTTGTTGAGTTTGTACACTTCTGCCAGGAAATACAGTCTCAACTATAGACGATGGTCCTTTTTCTATGCAACTGTTTTTGGCCCGGTTTAAGGGCCGGGGCGTCCTTACGCCCCTTGATTACCCTGCCGCTCCTGGATGGAGCAGTGTCAGGGGAAGAAGGCCTTTTATGCTCACGCCCTTTGGGCGGGAGGGATAAATGGCCGGATGACCTTGACACTGGTACAGCCAGGTGCTACCTGAAATTACCTGGGATACCACCTATCCCATAAGAAAAGTGATTGACCCGCTATATATGCCGGACTACCAAAATGAGCCCGATGGCATAGAAGATATGATGCCATGGTCGGAGTTTATGAGGGCAAGATGTTCGAAGGTTGATAAGATCGAAAAAGAAATGGAACCGAAAAAATGAGAGTAATTTACTATCATTTTTCAGTTCCACTCAGAAACCACGGGGTTTTATAAACCGCTTACGAGTTTCGCATCGAAATCATATATAGCAGACAGTTCTTCAAAAGCACTGTAAGGAATAGCATTCACCGGTTTATTTATAAACCGATATCCCTTATAGCCATGGTAATAGCCCATATTACGCAGGCCTAAACACAATTGTTTCTTTGCAAATTGCGTGATGAAAACTCTTTGCAGATGGATTTGCAGATCGCATGGAGGCAAGAATATGGAAACCGATGCCGGCGAAATCCGTACGCCGTACCTGCAACTGTTTTTATTCTGATTATTTAAAAAAAGGTTCCGGGAGAATCTCCCAAAACCTTCATTTATAATGAAACTTTATAGTGGTTACAGTAATGGCCTTATCGTAATAAAACAGCATACTATTCACAAACGCGGCTTTACTGTAATAAAACCACATACCGGTTACAGCAACGGCCTTACCGCTCGGAATGCTTCCTCTTCATGCGAAGACGGGTCAGCAGCAGTATGCCTGCCCCGCTCAGAAGAATGCCGCCAAGGAGATAGAACAGCGCAGTCCCGGATCCGCCGGTGGAAGGAAGTGCATACCCCTGACTGTTCCAGACTCGGATCTGCCAGGTGGCTTCCGGCTGATCAGGTACCCAGTGCTCATCACCTTTTCTAGATACTTCCGCTGGACTACCTGCCTGCATAGCAGTTACCTTGTCTGCATTTACGAAAATCTTAATTGCGGAAGTAGGCGGATAATATCCGTCCGGAGCTTTCGTCTCCACTAACCGGTACTCTGTACCCGCAGGAAGTGTCCCCAGCGCCAGGATACCGTTTGCACCGGTGGTTCCGGTAAGAACCGGAACAGCACCCTCTTTCGGTCTGCCTGCAGCATCATCATAGTCCTCTGCCTTGTAGAGGGCGAAGGATGCACCGGTAGTGATCGTCGTATAGCCATCATCGGTCTTCCAAACAGAAACATACTGCAGTTTTCCGTTAGGTATCTGAATAAGTGAAGAATATTTTCCCTTATCAGTATCTGTCGATGTTGTCAGCCATCCGGAATGCTCTGCATTTTCAATGGTTATGGTACCATCCTTGTTCACAGTGAAGCACAGATCCTCTTTCAACAGATCGTAATCCGTTACCGCCTGCGTCTCAGTCAGGTAATAAGTGTTGCCCCAGGTCAGGTTTTCAATTGTCACTGCTTCCACATTGGTGTCCGGGAAAGTAAGAATGCCTTCCGCATTGGAGATAAGATTTTCATAGCCGGTAATTGGCTGATAGTCTTTTCTCTTATTTCCCTGTGCATCCGTCACCTGATTGTAAAGAGCGAAATGAGCGCCTGCGAGCGGATCCTTTGTAACCGCATCCACCTTTTTCACATGCAGTTCGGTCTCCCGGTCCCGGATGGTAACGGTTGCCATGTCCGCTTCCTGGGTTTCCGTAGCCTCTTTCGCCGGTTCAAATATATAATATTTATTTTTCAGTTCTTCTGGTCCAACCGTAATAGAATCATCCGAGACTGTGATCGTGATCGGTTCAGGCAGTACCACATACCCTTTGGGAGTCTCAACCTCCGTCAGTGTGTAAATGCCCGGATTCAGGTAAGCGATGGTAATCAGACCGTCCTCGCTTCGCGACGTGTAGCTTTCCGCTGCAACATCCTGTCCTTCCGAATCCTTCAGTGTAAAGACGGCTCCGGCAAGAGGAGTCTCGTAATCCCACCGCATCTTAAACAGTTTAATGCCCGGCCGTGAGTTGGTCACGACATCGGTACGGACGTTTTCATTCTGGGTCGTCGGTTCCCCGATCTGATAAGTCACTGTGTATTCATTCTCCTGATGCACAGTGGTACCCTTCGGTGTTCCGCCTACGGTCAGTTTTCCACTATCCGGGATGGGGGTGATGCTGTCATAATGAATTTCTCCTGTTGCCGGATCAATTTCGGGATTCGTGAGTTTCACCTCATAAACCCTGTATTCACTGAAATCCCTGCCGGCCATCTGTTCCTGGTTGAAGAAATAGTAAATCTCCTTATTGCCGTTCATCATCGAACGAACGGATCCTTCAATCAGTTCCGGAGCTTGCCCTTCTTTTTCGTAGTATACCGCGAAATAGATAGGATCATGGTCAATGAAATCTTCATCTGTCCATACTTTCTGCACGGTCAGACCCCAGCCTTTCTGATTTCGCACATCTACTTCAGGATCCACCTCCCCTTCGATCGTATCGCTGATCGGCGTGGTTCCATGTGGTTCTTCCGGAATAATATCCGTACGTGTATAACCGTCCGACAGACGCAGGGTATATCCCTTTGGAATTTCATCGTCGCGCTCTTCCACCTTCCAGTGAACGCCGTCGATCAGATCCCGGACTTCCACTGTATAATCTGCAGGAATCTTGGAAATAGCGCCGCTCGGAGAGGTTTTAAATATAATCGATTCCTTCTGCGTGTCTGTCATGGGTGCCAGATATGTTTCCAGATCACTGTAGTTATTTATGCCCAACGATACAAACTTCTTCTGTGCAAGATCCCAGCGGCAGTAATATTTATCTCTGTTTTTAACAAAGTAAGAATATAGATTAGCCGGAGGAATATCATCTTCACTCGTAAAGGCATTTCCTAAATACAGACGGTAAGAGAACAGTGTTTTATCCTCTTTCTCACCTTCGGCAGCATCATAATGCAGCCGATCCTGTCCATTGGAATCATAAAGCTGCTTTGTAATGGACAGCGTTCTCATCGCGCCTTCTTTGACATGATTATCAAACAGGACCGTATCCCGGTTCGTCATTGTATCCAAGGAGGTTTTATAATCCTTTCTCCCTGGATTCTGTGTATCTGTAGGAGCAAGTGTTTCTCCGTTGGCTTTGACAACATCATAAGTTGCTGTGCTTATACCGCACTCGACGATTCGGTAATTGACTGTATCCTCCGGCAGCTCGATCACCGCCGACTCACCGGCTTTCAGGAAGAATACGTTGTCGTAAGTCTGCTGTTCAAGCGTAAGATGCTCTTCGTACTTCACCTGCTTGGTCGAATCCTTATACGTTACCTTGGAGGGATCATTCAGAAGATGCTCTTCGCTTTCCCCATCCCCTCGAATTTTATAGTAAATCTGATACGGATATTCCAGCAGACTGTTGGATCCGCTGTTGGTGCCGGAGAGCTGTTTACTCAGCACCACGGTACCCGGCTTAACCGCTGCCAGGTTAAAACGCATGTGCAGATTGGAGGCGCCTGCGCCGCGCTCCATGTAGAACATACGCATGGTGTGTTTGGTATAATCCTTGAACACATAATTGCCCTCTTCGTTCCGTTCAAATATATCATCCAGGTATTGATTAACCTCTTCGTCGGTAGCCTCCGGGTGCTGATCTTTGTAATTGTTCTTGAAGGTGTTGTACAGCGTTGAGTTTCCGTTCGAGCTGGTAATCAGGCCTGTTCGGAAATTAACCGAACCGACCTGTGCAGAATGCACTCCACCGAGGTCGAGAACCAGCTGGCCATCTACGTACAGCCAGAAGTCGTCGTCTCCTGAAAATTCAAAGATGATGTCATGGCCCCAGGCGTCCAGACCATTCGCTGTCTGTGTGAAGCTTGCTTCCAGCTCCATCCCGAAGAAGTAATCGACACCGTCTCCAGTTGTATCCCTCATACCCTTTTTATTATTGCCGATCAGGTAAAGGTTTTCTCCCTTGCGGGCATTGGTATCCGGAAGTTCATGTGCCAACACATCCGTCTGATTGGTGATGATGTGGCCATCTTTATCATATGCGTATCCTTTATCCGGGGAAATGTCATTGTACGGCATGAACTGGCCATGTTCCCTGGTAGTTTTATGCTCAGCATCACCTGTGATCGCGCCGAGCTGATCATATACCGTAAAGGTGCCGTCCGGGTTCAGATGCGCAAAGTTCTGCGTACTGTCATACTCAAAGTACCCGCTTTCGTTGTAGATGTTCTGAAGGAACAGATGATTGGCATCCATCTCCTTAGTACTGTCGAACAGTTGAGACAACGAGTTCGAATTACTGTTCACGACTGGATAACCTGTGACAGGATCCAGACAGGTAGAAAGCAACCCTGCACCTCCGTCCGGAGTCCCCATAACCTCGGTCTGTACCACATCACGATCACCTGTAGAATATTTTTGCACATCGTTATTAAAATCAACCATCTTCATGGTGATGCCGTAAGCCTTGCTGTCGACCGTTTCAACGGTCGTCACATCCTCCGCATGCTGCTTTTCTTCCATGATGGCAAAGTAAAAATCTTCTGTCTCTGACAACGCACACGGAACCAAATGACCATTTTCCACCTTCAGGCCGGAATAGCCATACTGATCGTCATCCCATCTGATGATCGTTGTATAATTCTCTTCATAACGCCGTCCGTTCAGATTGACACTGGCGTTTAAATCCTGCACATCGCTGCCCGGACTTGTATAAATGACCTGGTCATTTGACAGCTGCGGAGTAATAAAGGTATTACCATACTGCGTATTCCGAAGCCAGTAATAATAGCTCAGGGAGCCATCCGGATTCGTTCCCTCTGTGAGTTCCCACAGCGCGGTATTGACATTCGTGCCGATCCACTCGATGCCGTCGCCTGTATCATAACAGGGGATCAGGGAACCGTCGTGGTCGATGGCGAAAAACTCGTACTTTTTCTTCGTATCGTTCCAGACACGGGTATAGATAATCACCTGTTTTTTATCGGGAACCTGACTCGTATCGGAAACACTGACCTTTTTGGCGTTGTAATAGGTAAAATCTTCCTCCGGGAAGGATGACTTCTCCACAAGATTCATCCAGGTAGTTGCTCCGGTACCGGTTGTCCCGTTGAATCCGTTATTCGCTGTATTATTGAAGTTCAGAGAATAATTACCCACACTAAAGTGCCATTTCCCGCTGTTGGCTCCCGTACCCGGAATGGCCTTGATCAGGGAATACGTTTCATCCGGAGTATCCATAAGCGTAACATTGTTTCCATTTATAGTCAGATATTTTGTCACGCCGTCAACGGTTGTTTTCAGATAGTATTTATCTTCTGAAACATTCTGGAAAGTCCATTCCTGGATATCGCTGTTTTCCGCAACAAGCAGGATTCCGTCATGATCCAGCACATCCGGCCGCATGAGCATATCTAATCCCTTCAGTCTCTGCTGACCACTGGTCGTCACACCTTCTGCTGTCAACGCTGCCGATGTTGCCGTGTCATTGTGATAGGCAATGCCATAGGTCTTGCCATTAAGGCCGTAGGGATCATCTGGCAGAACAAAAGAGGATGCGTAGGCAATGGAAATCTGGCTGTTTGCTGCATTTTTATTGTCCGTATAAAACCGGATCCCTGAGCCGCTGCCGGAATGCTGCAGCCAAAGACTAGCTCCGGCTTTTTTGAAATAGAATTTCCCGTTTCCGGCATCTTCGAGATCAAATTTTGTTCCGTTTGTATCAGCCAGGCCGGCCAGATTGCCGGAGGGATTCGTGATGTATTTCTTGACTCCCTCAACGTAAGTGTAAATATAATACTGATTGTCAACTCCGGTCGGTTCAAAATACCAGCCGTCCGCCTGACCGGAACTTGTGTTTTCTATGAAAGCACTGTTCGTGTTCAGCTCATTTGTAAAATATTTCGGAGGTGTACCGTAGGAAAGATAGAATTCTTTTCCGGTTTGTCCAGCCAGTTCCTCCAGGGAATCCACATAGTCGATTTCAACAACCGCAGGTTCCGGTGCGTCCACTATGGCATATACCGAAAATCCTGCCGCTGTAAAGGAGAGCGTCATTCCTTCGCTTTCCGTTTTCGTTTCGTCAAAACTTAAATTCTGCACCACATCCGGTACTTCCGCGCCGTCCGCAAAATGCACCACCTGCGTACCCAGAAGGCCTTCCTCGCTGCTGTCCTTATCCGCCAGTTCAATCCTCACATCCACCGGAGCGGCAATGTCGATCTTGTTTCCGTATTCATCCGTGATCTTGATATCAAACAGGCGCACGTAAGAAGCGCTGCCCTCTGCCCAGCCCAGGGCATCTTCGGTTCTGGCAACGTATTCGTCATACAGAGAGGAATCAAGCGGCTCTTCGCTTCCGGCAATGGTTTCATCGCTTTCCGGCGGCAGTATTTCAGAAACCTTCAGCTGTGCGTCTTCCGGAACTCCGGTTTCCGGGCCGTAGGTGGCCGTTATCCTGTAATTCCGTCCATCGCTGGCCAGTACATACTTCTCGATGACAGTTCCGACAATGCCATATACTGAGAATCCGTCTGTCTCGAACTCGATTCCATTCACGATGTTGTCATCGTCAGTGAGCACTTCCACATTCTCCATGACCTGGGGCTTCTCGCCCTCTGTCTGGAATTGGTAGAGTTCGAGATCTGTTCCTTCCTGAACTTCCTTCGGCACAAACTCGATATTGGCGCACACAGGGGTGAGGGGCTCAACCTCATTTCCTTCCTTGTCCAAAATTGTGATGTCAAAAAGCTTCGCCATCTGGACTTTGCGACCGGATGCCAGTGCCGCTTCGACTTCCTCCATATAGGCAGCATATTCTTTGGAATCTTCAGTCTGATCGGCGGCTACATTCTCCGCGTTCTGGTCTGCCTGCTGATCGGCGGCTGCATTCTCCGCATTCTGATCCGTCTGCCGGCTGACGTCTGCATTTTCTGCGTTCCCCGGCGAACCGGAGGCCGCGGTATCCGGCTGAGAAGCCGCGTTTTCACCGCCCGCTTCCGTTTCGAGAAGGGCGGCCGCCTCCGCCTGACGCTTCTGATATTCCGCGCGATCCGCGTCGTCTCCGTCGCCGCGAATCTGCCTCACCCTGAGCTCCGCCGACTCCGGCACGCCCGCGCCGGTGCCGTACGTCACCGTCACCTTCGCATCGCCGTCCGCCGCGGTCCGGCGCATCGTGAGCCTGTCCGGCGCCACCGCCGTCAGCGCAAATTCCGACAGACGGTCCGTGCGGAACGACGCACTCACAATCGCGTCCGCTCCGTCCCCGCCGTCTTTTTCTTCCGCCGAAAGAAGCTCCGTCTGCTCGTCCGAAAACGTCAGGACGCGGACATCGCCGTGACCCGCGAACCGTCCGCCGCATGCCGAGACGCCGACCCGTACCTTTTTGCACGGGGAGACCACCTCCCCGTTCACGGTCAGAGACGGGACGTACACCGCTGTCTCCGTCACATCCGCGAGATTGACCGCATACCGGTCGTAGAGCGGAGAGAGCGCCGCGTGAATCCGGTCCTGCGCCTCCGTGAAGCCGTCCGCGTCCTCCGCGAGCAGCTGAACCGTAAGGGTCGCGCCCTCCGGAAAAATGCCGGTGACGGTGACGCCCGCCGCCTCGTCCGTCAGCGTCGTCCGCGGATCGCCGAAGCCCGCAAGCCGCGCGTCGTCCCAGCCGTATGTCACGCGGGCGACTGCGCCGCCGACGTCGCCTTCGATGGCGGTCACGCCCGTATCATCCGTCTTTTCGACCAGTCCGATCCGCGTCACTTCCCCGTCCCGGGTGAAAAGGAAATCCCCCTCCTCCGGGCGGTTCTCCGCCGTCAGATCGCGGTACATCCCGCGCCGCTTCAGTTCATCGGCCCACTTCTCCGCTTTCGTGTCGGCCGGCACGTCCCGGACGCCCGCGTAGTAGAGGCAGAAGGCCGCGAACGCGGCGTCCCACGGCTCATAGGCGTCCCCCTGCCACTGCCCGTACCGGGTGTAGCCCTGACGGGCGCCTTCCTCTGTCACAATGAAATTGTCCGCGCTCTCCGTGTAGCCCAGCTGCGTGCGCGCGATCGCGAGCAGGTCCTCCGCGTAGCGGCCGGTCATCCGGACTTCCTTCAATGCCGGCTCCCAGTCCGACGGGCTCTCCTCGTGGCGCACCGCCACCGGAATGGCGCAGCGGCCGGACGCCGCCTGACCGGCGGCATCCGTGACGCTCAGCACGAGCTCATAGCCGCCCGCCTCTTCGGGCATATACGTCAACTCCGGCTGATACTCCCGAGCCGACCAGACCGGCGTTCCGTCCCGATCAATCTCATAGGAAGTTTCAAACGGCTCCGTGCCGCCGGTAATCTGCGTCTCAAACGTCAGCGCGTTCTCGCCCGCGAAGGCGTACTTCATCGCTGTCGTGACGGAAACGGTGAGCGGCTCCGCCGTCGTTCCGACCGGCGCGGCGCTGCTTTCAGCGGATCCGGCATCCGGCCGGGAAACCGACGGAACGGACTCTTCCCCGTTTCCGTCATCCTCAGGATACAGCTCTTCCTGCTGCTGATCCGGCGTCTCTTCCTGCTGCTGACCCGCCTCTCCTCCGCCTTCCGTATCCTCCGGAGCGGGCGTATTCTGCTGCGCCTCTTCCACCGGCTGTGCCGGAACCTCCGGCTGAACCGCGTCATCGGCGGGCGCTTCGGCGTTCACCGCCTCCTGCGCGCCCGACTCGCCGGAAACTGCCGCGCCGCCGGAGATCAATCCCGCGCACAGCAAAAAGGCGCAGAAAAAGCCGAAGCCTCTGTGCTTTCTGTCACATCTTTTTCTTTTTTCTTCTGATTTCGCCGGCTGATGCCTTTTCCCCTCGAACGAACGCCTCATATCGCAAAACCTCTCATCACTGACTGCCCTCAGTAAAACGAAGCTGCGCGCTGTACGAATATACGGAAATGCCAATCCGTTCGATACGCCGCTTCGTTAAACTTGAATTATTCACCGCAAGGCGGTGATTGCGACTAAAAGTCGCATGGTTACTATGGTTACACAGCTTTCCTGCTTTCACTTGAAAAGTGAATAGAAAAAGGACCCTATTCTTGGCAAAATCAAGGTGTCGAATCAGTCAATTACCAAGAGAAAGAGGTCCTCTATGACAATTCTAAACACCATTTCACTTGAAAGCAATAAGCAAATCAAAATAAATTTTGACGGCGGCGACCTTTCCTCTGACGGCGGATTGCTTCTGATCAAAGAATTCGCCTCAAAGATCGGCCTGACAAAGCTTGTAAAACAGCTTTTTAAGACCAACGATCATACGAACTGCCGCATTCACACGGACCCTGATAACCTGATGCAGATGGTCTATCAGATCATAGCTGCTTATTTCGAAGATGATTGTGCCGATGAACTGACAAACGATCCAGTACTGACCGCAATCCTTGATAAAGATATACTTGCTTCACAGCCTACACTGTCCCGTTTCTGGAACCGCATGGATGAAGATACGCTCGCTCAGTTGGCGATGATCCAGTCAAAAATGAGAGATGTTGTTTATTCCAGTAAAATGCCAGAGTTTATGCTGTTTGATCTGGACTCCACCCTACTGAACACATATGGCGGCCAGGAAGGTGAAGGCTTCAACTTTCATTATCAAGCCCACGGCTATCACCCGCTGCTTTGCTGCGATGGGCTGACCGGAGATCTGCTGAAATCGGAGCTGCGTGATGGTACACAGTATTGCAGCAAGGATGCCGATCAGTTCATGATTCCACTGATGCAGGAGTACAGGATAAAATATCCATCATTGCCCTTGTATCTGCGTGGTGACAGCGGTTTTGCCTCGCCGGAACTGTATAAAGCCTGTGAAGAAAACGACTGCAAGTATGCGATCCGCCTGAAACAGAACTCGACATTAATCAAGTATGCATCCGATGCGGATGAAGACCTTTACCGGGCTACTCGTGAAAACCAGGTTGATTACGCTGTGGAATACGGCGAGTTTGAATATCAGGCCGGCAGTTGGCCTCATCCGAGAAGGGTTGTCTTTAAGATTGAGAAACCCTATAACCAGATGGTCCATCTGTATACCTTTATCGTCACAACGATGGAAACAGCTCCATATCAGGTCATTAAGTTTTACTGTGGCCGGGGCAAGATGGAGAACTTCATCAAAGAAGGAAAATCTGGGTTCGATTTCTCTTCTGTGAGCAGTCGTTCCAAGGTGGTCAATGCAAACCGCCTGCAAGTACATGCTCTTGCCTATAACCTGTTCAATTGGTTTCGACGACTGGTATTACCCGCAGGCATGAGAAAGCAGCGGATCAATACCGTTCGTTTGAAGTTGCTGAAGATCGCCGCGAAAGCGGTTCATTCAGCAAGATATATCATATTCAAGCTGTGCAGCAGCTGCCCTTACAAGAAAGAGTTTAATGAAACGCTCTTAAATATCAGGCAGCTACAACCACTGCTGGAATAAGCAGTAATTCGTGAACCTTGACAATCTCAAACGCAACCACTCATAAACAAGGGGATAATTTGCCCTTTTTGTGGATAACTCTCTGCTTTTGCGAATGAGATGCCATCATCAAACAATTATCTGACGAGATTTCCAGTTGGAATCTAACGTCATGAATAATTCAGGTTGAACAAAATCGCTGCGCGATGGCCTGCCTGGGCTGTGGCGCAGTTTTACGTTATTGACTAACAAAAAAGCAGTGGAAATGCTTTTCGTAATTCGGTATTGTTAAGTTACCACACAAAACAACTGAATACGGAAAGCCCCACTGCCTATGAAAACAATAGCATTTACAGGCGTCTTCCGCAATCGGAATTATGATGCCAACGCACCTCCTGATAGGTAGTTGTATCTGAAGACACTACTATCAAGGAGGTTTTTATGTACGAAGATATTTTTACCCCGATCCGTAATGAAGCTCAAAAGCGGAACTTAAAAGAAAGTACTATCAACGCTTACTGCAATTCCGTAGACTACTTCCTGCGCACTATAAACAAAGATGTTTCTGCCCTCACAACAGATGACGTTGATGCATTCCTGACAGAAAAGCGGCTCAGCGGATTGGCGCCTCGGACTTATAATCATTATCATTCCTCAATCCGATTTTTCTATAAACGGATCCTGAAGATGAACTGGGACGATGAAGACATTCCCAGGATGAAGCTTGACCGCTCATTGCCTACTGTTCTTTCAAGGGATGAAATACAGAGCATTATTGATCATACGCCCAACCTTAAACACAAAGCGATTATTGCCACCATGTATTCTTCCGGCCTGAGAGTGTCTGAAGTCGTACATCTTCATTATGACGATATATCCCGAGCTAACAGAACCATTCATGTCCGCGAAAGCAAGAGCCGACGGGACCGATATACGATTCTTTCTGATCGCAACCTTGATTTACTGACCGAATACTGGTTTAAGTGTGGCAAGCCCAGAGACATTCTTTTCCCAAGCTCATGGACCGGAACTTATCTTGACAAGAACAGCATCAATCAGTATTTCAAGAAAAGTGCAGAAAGAGCCGGTATTACTAAAAAGGTCACCAGTCATTGCTGCCGCCACAGCTTTGCCAGTCATCTGTTTGAGGATGGTGTTGACATTAAATACATTCAGGCATTGCTTGGACATGTGGATCCAAAATCGACAGAAGTCTATATCCATGTCAGCAACAAGAGCCTTCTTGGGATCCGCAGCCCTTACGATCTGCATAAAGGCGGTGAAGCATGAGTACTGAATGTACAATCCAGGATGTCTTTAACCGTTTTTACCCTGATTACGTGAAAACACATGAACTCTCTGCGGCTCAACGAAAAGTGGCTTATCATATCAGGAACTGTAAAACCGGTGCATTCGGTATCAATATCAGTGTCTGCGAAGACTGCGGCTGCATTTCGGTCCACTACAATTCCTGCCGTGACCGATGCTGTCCCATGTGCCAGGAGTTCCCAAAGGAAAAGTGGGTGGATGCCCGTCGGGAAGATGTACTGGATGCGCCATACTTCCATGTGGTCTTCACTGTCCCGGAGGAGTTGAATCCTGTCATCTACAGCAACCAGAAACTCCTGTATGATGCCCTTTATCATGCTTCATCCGATACACTGCGGGAACTGGCTTCCGACAGCAAATATCTTGGTGCTGACATTGGTTATATTTGCATCCTCCATACATGGGGGAGTGAGATGAACTTCCATCCGCATATCCATGCCGTTGTGCTGGGCGGCGGTCTCGACCCCAAAAACCAGTGGAAAGATACCGGAGAAGAGTTCTTCCTTCCCATCCGGGTTGTTTCACGCCTATTCCGCGGCAAGTATCTTGCGGAGCTGAAACACCTTTGGGAAGACGGAAAGCTTGAATTCCACGGCAGCGCAGAGTGCTTCAAAAACCACTATGCGTTCAAGGATCTGCTGGACTCCTGTTATAAAAAAGAGTGGATCCCTTACTGCAAGAAACCGTTTGATGGCGCTGAGTCCGTTATCAAATATCTCGGGAAGTATACCCACCGGATCGCGATCAGCAACTATCGTATTAAAAGCATGACGGACAGCACTGTCACCTTTACTGCAAAAGATTACAAAAACCAGGGACAATGGAAAGAAGTCACCATCACCGGTGAAGAATTCATGCGCCGGTTTCTGATGCATGTCCCGCCCAAAAGGTTCGTACGGATCAGGCACTATGGACTTCTTTCTTCACGGAACAAAAACCGGAAGATTACTCTTTGCCGGAATCTTCTTGGTGGTAAAAAATATCTGTCCCGATTGAAGAATCTGGATGGACCGGCAATCATCCGCCTTCTCTATAACAAGGATGTCTGTAAATGCTCGTCCTGTGGCGGAAGGATCATTCCGATAGGTGCTGATCCATCTTTGTTCCGGCCAGAGCCACATCTGCTCTGTTGATTTCTTAAAAATGAATACGGATTCTGTGAAGCCTTTTAAAGGCTTATTTCTGATGCGATCATCGTGGTTTTCTTGTACAAAACAGTACATTTATCAGAGGATCCATGCTACACTCTGAGCAAAAGCGGTCTGATTGAAAGTCCATATATACAGGCAACCCGGACGCGCTTTGTTCAACCAGGAAAAATCGAAATTGTTGCAAACGAAAGGGCAGTTATCGGAAAGCGCAATGCTGCTTTTTCGTTTGCACCACCTTCGATTCTTTCCTTAACGATTTAGTATGGTCGTGACAGTAGTCGGAACCAAGTCTGGATCGGGTGTTCAACCCGGCATATTCGTTCCGCTTTATGCTATGTGATTGTGTAGGTAAATGATTTCCCCGGGGAGCCTGACCTGATGGCCAGGCTCCCTTTTTGTTGGGGTTCATTTGTTAATTCAGTATGGTCGGGTCAGGTGAATTACCTGATTTAGACCACTGTTTTGTATTGGTCGCTACTACTTAGTTCGCGTTCATGCGACGGCGAGTTACCAGAACAATTCCAGCACCGATTACAAGGATTGCACCGATGATGTAGAAGATTGTGGTACCGATGCCACCAGTGGAAGGAAGTACTGTACCTGTCTCATTCTTAATTGTTTTGGTCTGGTTAAGATTGGTTTCTGAAGTATTATTTGCAGAAATTGTAATTGTCTCATCAGCTGCCTTATTGTAGCCAGTCGGTACAGTACTCTCTTCAAGAGTATATGTACCATCTTTGAGGCCCTTGAATTCTGCTGTATATGTCTTAGTTCCATCTTCTGCAGTTACTTCAACAGCTTCAACCTCGACACCATCTGCTGTCCAGTTTGCAGTTCCATTTGTCCCAGAACCAGCATAATAGAGTCCATCAGAGTTCTTAAGTTTGAACTTTGCACCAGCAAGAGGAGCTTCTTTATCATCAACTTTATTTACAGTAATCTTTGCATTGTAAACTTTAATCGTATCAGATTCTGTCTTATTTCCTTCTCCAGATATAAGGGTAGCTTTGTTTGTTGCAGGATCAACAGAAAGTGCATCAGATGTAATCAGGCCACTATAGTTAAGTGTAATCTGTGTATTATCAGCTAAGCTTGCAATATAATCATTATCAAATGCAATTGTGAATGTAGCATCACCCTTGTTGATTGTCAAGTAGAATTGACCCACTTTTACGTTGAATGTTGACCCACCTTAGTACCCGGCTAAACGGATTGCTAAGGCGGGTCAATTCTTTCTGTCAATCCCGATTTTTACACTGTGAATTGATCCACCCTGTTAATGAGTTACTACCTGATATCCATCAGCCGACAGCGATGTCTGATCAATCAGGATCGTTCTCGTTGATGAATCCAAGGTTATGTATCTGCTTAGCGTCAGCAGACGGTCACTAATCAGCTCATGAACCAAACGTTCCATCGCTGCTGGCCGAGGATCTGTAACTGGCTCTATCTTGTGTGCTGTTGATAGCGCCGTCCTGTCACATAACTCATCAAGATCCATAAATACACCGTCTCCTGAGCCTGCGTCAGTCCTGGAAAACCGGTCTGTATCTTCATTGTATGAATACTTTCCACATTCCTTGATCCGATTCATTACAAAGTATGGATGTTTGATCCCGTACTGACGTCTGAGATACTCGTACGCTGCTGTTTTACCTCCGGAATTATACTGTTCAATGATCTTCGGAAATGCATCTTCCCCAATGATTGTTTTTCCCATGCCAGGCCTCCTACTGTGCGATATCCCAATCGAAGGAATCGAAAGGCAATTCTTCATCGATATGTTCGCGTACGTATTCATATGCTTCATCACGTAAATCATTGGCAACAAGTACTTCCCAATACAGGAGGCATGTACGATAAAGGCGGTTCGCTTTCTTCTTCAGTTCTTCATAAGAGGGAGGCTTCGGCGTCATGATACTGTCACGGTCGATACCATACTCTTCAAGGAGATATTTGCTCCCTTCCTCATAGTTCATTGTATTCAATGCGCGTCGGATATCTTCTTCCTCACGGTATACGTCCAGGAAATCCACAGGCCTGCCGCCTTCATAAACAGCCATAGAGCTGTTTTCATGTACACTGTATCCCGCAGCCACCCATTCGTGCAGGACTTTTCTTTCGGCCGCTGTCATAGGCGTGATCTTCTCGTATTCCTTCAGTTCTTTCTTAAGAAACTGCCTTTTTTCTTTGCTTATTTTCATTTCGAGTATACCTTTCATTTAACACTCTGTTTTGACCCTTTGACACGGTAGCTGTCACCCGTTATACTCAGGATATGGCAGTGATGCACCAGGCGGTCCAGGATCGCCGTAGCCGCGAGCTTGCCGGTAAACAGTTCGTCCCATCTGCCCATCGGCAGGTTGGTCGTAATAATGAGGGAGCTTTTTTCGTACCGATGTCGGATCACCTGGAAAAAAAGGCTCTCTCTTTCCCTGTCCATTTTTAAATACGAAAGTTCATCCACGATCAGCAGCTGAACCTTATCCAGTTCTTCCAGCATTTCCCTCAGTGTCCCCTTATGGAAGTCTGCTTCTGCGATAAATGTCAGCCTGCGCATGTCCGCCTCATACCTGGTGCGCAATGCGTCATATCGTCCTTTTAGTACCGTGCTTTCCGATATACTCTTGGTCAGACCTATGATCAGTTCAGAGATTTCTTCATCATGCTGTGTTGTCTGCTTCAGGGAATCCTCCGCCGCACTGATCTCCTCAAGAAGGTTATTGATTTCCTGTTGAATCTCAGCCGCAGACAAGGTTTCCTCTTCCTGAATTCCGAGAGACTCCTTTTCCTTTATAGCCTCCATGCTTCCATCGACTATTTGCTTAGCCGCAGCACGTTTTATTTTTACAGTTGCTTTAGGCGTCTGTTGCTTCTCACCGGGAGTAATATAATTTTTCTCCGTCAGGAGATAGATCAAAGCCGTAATAGTCGGAACAGGGATGTTGTTTGTCCAAGTCGTCCCGCTTTTCAGGATGCTGTTTTCTCCCGATATCCTGTTCTCATTAATGACAAACATATGGTAAAACGTCCGGACTGTCAGGCGCTGCTGCTGAGCATCCTCAATTTGCTTAATAATCTTGACTTCTTCATGGATGCCCATGAGCTTCAGCCAGAGGGAGCCAATGGTCTCTTTCTCTTTTGTGGGCTGATTATTTGCCGTATAGGTTCCGGGTGCTATTCCCGGAACTTTACTGGATACAATAATATCCGATTTCGTCTCCTCTGCCAGTTCGCGGTACATCGTAAGCTCTGCACCATCAGAATCAATAAACATGGAAACAGCTATTATCTTCAGCTCTTTTTTGTATAATCTCTTCGCGTCACCGCCAAGCATGAAATCAATGCAATCCAGAACATGCGTCTTGCCTGTATTGGAAGGGCCATAAACGATATTAAGACCGGGCTTGAGAGGCAGCTCTGATTTAACTTTCTCTCCGTCTTTCCCTTCGCTGGTGATCATGATTTTCTTAATGTAATACATCAGCGGCCTCCCTCTATTGCCTTCACGGAACTTTCATGCAGCATGTGATCCAATTGCAAGTCATCATAGTTTTTAAACTGTTTTATTGCATCGGCAGCGATCTTCTTATACTGTGTTGCATATTCGCTTTTCAGTTTTCTGATAAAAGTGCTCCCGGCCTCAGAAATATTGAAAACATACCCATTATCGAGGGATACCTCTATCAATCCCTGCATAACAAGGCTCTTAATGGCATCCCTGATATGCTCCCGGCGGCTCGCCAGTTCTGAAAACATATACTGGTTATCCCCCTGTGGATTCAAATATGGCATTTGGAAATTTCCGGCATAACAGACTATGAAATCAAGGGACACAATTCTTTCAATGGCAAACGCCTTTTTTCTCACTGCGGATAATAACAACAATACCCGCAACTCAAACTCAAAAGTGGAATTGAAAATGTTATTCGTCATACTTCCACCCATTTCAGCCTTTCTTCATTCACGAGCATATGACAGACACCCTTCTTCTCCCCTACGCCGATCCAGTGATTGGTTGCGTCGTCTACCATAGATGAGATCGACAGTTCAGCAGCCTTTCCAACTACGGCATCTATTTTCAGAACAGCATTTTTATAGGGTGCTCTCTTTACCTCGAAAATCCCCGTATCGATTTCTTCCTTCAATTCATCAAATGGGTCTGGCTCATTTGGCATGACCGAATCTCTGATTTCGCTATGCACAGTCTCCGCCATGTAAAAAGTCTTCCGTTGATGCTCGAAATGCTCTCTATAGTCTAACGGATCAAGATCTTCCGGCTTTGTAACAGCTTTCCCCGTCGCCGATTGATATGCAAGATAAAGTTGGGTTACATAGTTCAGCTCGGGTGGCTGTACTTTCTTTGGTACTTTGACCCGAGGTTTCTTTTTCCTTACCAGCGTATTAAATTCTGTGACGGAATCAGCGTCTGTATCCGCTGCTTTTTTCTTCCTGCTCTTGGATACAACCTTATTCTCACCGCGAACAGCTCTCTGAAACACTCTGGCAAGAAACTCCAGTTTTTCTCCCGAATTGTATACTTTCAGAAGCGCTTTCTTAGCTGTATCGCTGACATCTTCGCAATCCTTCACGAGGGCTACCACTGCTTCATACATTTCATCTTCGGTAGCCTCGTACAGATTATCCGTGAAAGCTTTTGATTTGTAATACTTGATGAGGGATTCCAGCGTGGATTTCTTGCCGACAGCTGTTTTGATATTAACAGGAATGTTATCTTCTCCCTTACACCATGCATTAGCGTTCTTGGTGTCAACTGCATAGGGGACGCCGTTCTCATCGCACGGTTGGATATCTCCCTTGGGATCGAAAACAGGGAAAAAGAGCATGCGGGTAACAGGCGTATAGCCGTCATTGGTTACGCCTACCTTCACTGCCTCATAAAGCGACTTATAATTTAATATCACCCGCACCTAACGCACCTTCTTCCCGGCAGTATCTTTTATCACAGACCTTCATTGAAGAAGTCAGTATCGATTCTTTTGACTTCATATACATGATCGGCTGATACACCGACATTGAACTTGATCATCAGCTTCATGCGTGCTGATCACTCCTCTTTCGGAACCGGAATATAGACCATCTTCAGAGGGATCATTCTCCTGTACTTTTCGCTCAGATCATCATAGTATTTCAGAATCAGATCCACCAACTCTGTGCCATTGATGCCTCGTATGATCGGTGTATTCTCCAGATACTTCTGCGCTTTCTTCGTGTAGTTTGACAGCGTGACAAACAGGCCATAATCACCCTCGCGCATGGCACCCTTCAAAGATTGGATTGTTGTCTCCTTGATATCGCTGTCCTGGCTTTTTACCTGCACAAGGATTCGCGGCGGCAGCTCATCTTTATAAGCGGTGATATCGATTCCGCTATCACCACCATGCGGAGACACAGTTGTCCGGTAGCCCATCGCCTGTAACAGATCAGCGACGAATTGTTCCAGATCATATCCTTTTAATTGACGGCTCAACTCCTTCAGGATGAAATCCTTGGTGCTTTCAATAATGTCATCTGCGGTGGCACCAACCGTGTCATCCTCTTCTCCTTCAGATAGGTTCTTCGCAAAGCCCTTATCCAGAGCTGCCAAGAATTCATCAGCATAATTCTTCACCATAAAGAATGACATAGCCGATCCGATCTCGTATAGGGCACCCTGCGAGAAAGACATACGCGGCAAGTGCTTCAGCCACTTGACGCTCCGCTGCTGCACATATTCGCTCGCATCCGGAACATACTTATAGTCTCCGGTGACCTCCCCGATATTGATCATGCGGTCGATCTTTGAAGGATAGATGATGTAATCCCCGATCTGCACTTCATGGCAAAACCGAAACAGCATGCCGACACCGGTGGGAATCGATCCCTTCTTTGCATCAGGATAAGCGGCTATGTATTTTTCTTTGAACGCTTCTCTATCAGAAGCAATAAGACTCAGGTCGCCAATCTGCTGCCATCCCAAAGCGATGACATTTTCCTTCAAGAATAGATTGTCGTCTTTCGTATGGATGCCCCAGACTCTTTTTTCTTCAGTCTCTGGTACTTGATTACTCATGCTTATTTCCTTTATTGGCTCTTCTTGCTCAGCTTAGCCTGCAGCGCCTGAAATCCTTCCAGCGCACTCTGCAGGTTTTCAATGATATCCTCCGCCAGCACATCCGGCTCCGGAAGGTTATCAAGATCGGCGAGGCTCTTGTCCTTCACCCAGAAAATGTCCAGGCTCTTCTTGTCCCGCTTCCAGATCTCATCAACAGTAAACTTTCTCCATCTGCCGTCCGGATTCTCCTCCGACCAGGTTTCCTTCCTCTGATATCGGTTCTCAGGATTGAAGCAAGCGACAAAATCATCGAGATCGCTCTCCTTCATCGGATTCTGCTTCAATGTGAAATGTATGTTTGTCCGGAAGTCATAAATCCAGACCTCCCTTGTCTGACGCTCCGGGCTGGCAGGCCGCTTGTCAAAGAAGATCACATTCGCCTTAACGCCCTGCTTGTAGAAGATGCCGGTCGGCAGACGCAGGATCGTATGCAGATCGGTGTTCTGCAGAAGCTGCTCCCGCACCGTTTCCCCTGCACCGCCTTCAAAGAGCACGTTATCCGGCACGACGACTGCCGCCTTTCCGGTAGAATTCAAAATCGTGTAAATATGCTGTACAAAGTTCAGCTGCTTGTTGGAGCTGGTCGTCCAGAACTCAGAGCGGTTATAGACAAGATCCTCGTCCTCGGTCTCTCCTTCCTCATTCGTAAAAGTAATGGAGGATTTTTTCCCGAAGGGCGGATTCGTGAGCACATAGTCCACACGATACCCGGGATCTGTCAGCAATGCATCCGCCTGCTTGACCGGTACATCTCCATAGATATCGCCGATATTGTGCAGATACAGATTCATCAGGCAGAGCTTAAAGGTAGTCGGAACCAGCTCCGTTCCGTAGAAAGTCTTATTCTTCAGGAACTCCTTCTGCTCCCGGTCAAGTGTCTCCCTGTATTCATTTGCGATGAAATCCTGTGAGGCAAGGAAAAAGCCGCCACTGCCGCAGCAGGGATCTGCGATGGTCTTTCCCGGCTCCGGACGCATGCAGCGAACCATCGTCCGTATCAGCGATCTCGGAGTGAAATACTGCCCGGCACCGCTCTTGGTGTCTTCAGCGTTCTTCTGAAGAAGCCCCTCGTAGATGTCGCCCTTTACATCCGAGGACATAGACACCCATTTCTCGCCGTCGATCATGTCTACGACACGCTTCAGGATGGCTGCCTTGCTGATCTTATTAGACGACTGGAAAAAGATGCTGCCAAGGAGGCCGCTCTGCTTTCCGAGGGTCTCCAGTATGGCTTTGTATTTGTCTTCCAACTCTGTGCCCTTGAGCGTCCGCATATCCTGCCAAGTGCATCCGGCGGGAATCCCGCTGTCACGGTTGTAGGGCGGTTTGGAATACTCATCCGCCATCTTCAGGAAAATGAGATAGGTCAGCTGCTCCAGATAGTCGCCATAGGAAACGCCATCATCCCGAAGAGGATTACAAAGGCCCCAGACCTTTGATACGATAGAACTGGTTTGTGTCGATAATTCGGCCATGATTTATAATCTCCCTTCGAATGCCTGTTTCAGAATGGACTGACGCATCGCTTCCGCCTGCTGGAGTGCGGTGTCCACGGTGTGTTCGATGGAATCGCAGACGGAGAGGCGGGATTCGATTTCTGATACAATTTTCTTTGAAGTAGCATCAGACACATCAGGTACAGGCGTATCTCTAATATCGTCCAACCCTAACCCGAGTTTTCCTCCGCCGCGCTTGTTCTTCAATAAATCTTTTTGCCCATAATCGCTCTTCAGATACCACGCCATGAACTCACCCAGCTGTGGATTTTCAAATCGGATCATTGCAATATGCTGATTTATATAGGCTTCCTCTATGTCTTCCGGAATAAGAGCAATACTGCCCAAGTCTGCAGTAATAGAAACCAAAACATCGAAAGGATTCAACCTACTTCGTTTTCCTTCTGTCTCTTCAGGAAGATTAACTCGCTGAATACTATCGTTCTTTAGAATAATCTTGTCTCTCGTAAGATCTGTGATGCGGATAAACCTTGCTCCTTCATCAGCATAGTATTTTGCCCATCCCCTTGATCCACTCGTAACAAACTCTGACATTTGTCGAATAGGCTTTTTTTCAACAACACCTTTAAAAGCATCTTTCAGCACCGCCTGCCTGTAAACCTTCAACTGCTCCTTTGTCTTCTGCAATGTGCTAACGCTATTGTCCAGTTCAGAAAACATTTCCTCGATTCGAGAAACGATACGCCGCTGTTCGTCGATTGGTGGCAAATCAACTTGAATCTTAGAATATTGCTGAATCCAATAACGCTTATGAGTGCTGTGGTCGAACTCAATAATCTGCATACGGTAATAAATAAACTTTGGCAAAACAAGTTTTTCATTTGCCGTGAGTATTTTCATTGCCGAAGATTTCACTTTGAACGGAAAGTTAACAAACTGGGTCGAGGTAGTAAAATCATCAAAAATAATGACTGGCAATTGATCATATATTCCCGAAGTCTCATCCGTATATCCTATGATAAATGACTTTCCGGCTGTCAATACCGGTGTTTCATAGGAATCATTATAGTCTGTGGATTCTACAATAAATGGTGTTGGCTGTTCATATGAAAGCATGTCACCAAGTTTATATCTCTTCCATTCCATACCCTTACGCCACCAATTCTATATTCATCTCATCAAGTATCTCCAGATACTGATCACCGAACACTTCATAAAATCTGCCGAGCCCACCCTTCCGGTCAAATGGCGTATAATCCAGATCATCCGCGCTGATGCTCAGACTCGCGGCGATGTGATCTTTCACCATCCGCAACCATTCCATCTGCTCATCCGTGAAATGAACGGCACCGGCGTTCCGTTTCAACGTCCACTGCATGAAGTTATAATTCACTTTGTCCGCAAACGGCTGCAGGTTATCGGCATAGCCCATCTCGAACCGAATAATGGAAATCAGATCCGCCAGCTGTCCGATCGTGCCACGCTTCACTTTGTCCGGCTTCTTAATGGCATAACAATCCCAGAGCCGTTCAATGGTGATATGTTCCTGCTGCAGCTTTTCGTACAGCTCCTTCAGCTTCTTGATCGCCATCGGACGATCTGCGTACCTCTGATCATAAATGATCCGCAGGGCAAGGATCTCATCCTTGTTCTCTTCGATAAATTCATGAAAGCTCTTGATCACCTGATCAGCGTTGCTTTCACGATCTTTATCCCAGCCAGCATAAGTTACAGAATCGATGTTCACATTGTCAATGATCTGATCATGCTTCTTGCGGACATCCTCAATATAATCTCGGTTGTCCGGAACACTAAATGGCTGCTCTGCTTCTTTGATTAGTTCCTCCTGAGCAGCATCTAACTTTGTCTTTTCTTCCGGACTTGGCTCTCTGTCCGGGTCAAGCGTGACACCGGCCCTTGCAGCAACCACATCTTCATCGAAGGCGTTGAGCAGATCTTCAGCAACAGTACTAATTGGCTTCCCTACTTTGGCTTCAAACTCATCCAGTTCCTCTGGCTTGAGTTTATTGCTCAGCCGTATAAGACGATTTGCCAATGACGTAAGGATCTCCGGATCTTTTGTACCGAGCGATGCCCGCTTCATGAGCTCTGTCAGACTTACATGGGGCTTGTACTCCAGCGGCCTTGTTTCCGTCTTCTTGGATTTCGTTACGCCGACAGCATCTATCACGACAAAGTGATCCTTCTCTGTGGCATCATCACCGGAGACCATCTTCAGGTCTTCCAGCTTCAGCACCCTGGTTCCACGACCGAGCATCTGCTCGTAGTGGCCCTTGCTCCGGACATCACGCATAAAGATCAGACACTCCAGAGGCTTCACGTCCGTTCCGGTGGCGATCATTTCGACAGTCACTGCAATACGTGGATAGAACTGGTTACGGAAATTGCTCAGAGCCTCGTCCGCCTTCTTCGCCTTACAGGTAATCTTCTGGCAGAATTCGTTTCCCTCACCAAAGACCTCTCTGACAATCTGAACAATATCATCGGCATGGCTGTCATTTTTAGCAAAGATCAGCGTCTTCGGTACGTTCTTCCTGCGCGGGAACAGCTCAGTAAAGACCTTATCCCGATATGTCTGGATGACGGCACGGATCTGGCTCGGATTCACAACATCCACATCCAGCATTCCCGGATTATAGGCCATATCCTCATCCATCTGCCGCCAGCGCTTTGCCCGGGTCAGACGATCCCGGTATTCCGCCAGACGCTTCATGATCATAGCGCCGTTCTGGGTGATTTCTGTATTAATCAGATAGATGTCCTCGCCGACGTTCACCCGGTCAATAATTGCCTTCTCACGGGAATATTCGCTGACCACGTTCTGATTAAAGAACGCAAATGTCCTCTTCTCCGGCGTTGCGGTCAGGCCAATGATAAAGGCATCAAAATACTCCAAGACCTGCGACCACACATTGTAAATCGACCGGTGACACTCATCGACGATAATGCAATCGAAGAATTCCGGCGGATACTTTTTATTATAAACAACACTGACCGGCGGCCTGTTCTCCTGATCACGGTCGATCTCATCTTCTATATCTTCGTCTTCTTCGGACAGTTCCTCACCCTTCAAGATAGAGTACATTCTCTGAATTGTGCTGATATAAACCTGATTGGAGGGAGACATGACAGACTTCTTCAGAAGGCGGACGCCGAAAATATCCGAGAAGACCCGCTGCTCCCCATTAGGCACATATGCTCGGAATTCCTGCTCTGCCTGTACTCCGAGGGATTTTGTATCCACGAGAAAAAGAATCCTGGTCATCTTCCCGTAAGTAAGCAGTCGGTAAGACTCTGTAATTGCAGTAAAGGTCTTTCCCGCACCGGTGGCCATCTGAACAAGTGCTTTCGGCCTGTTCTCGGCAAAGGATGTGTCCAGATTCTTAATGGCGATCTCCTGGCACTTGCGGAAACCGGTTGTATCCAGCTCCGGCATATGCTTCAGGTTGTTCCGCACAGTGTCTGGAGCGGCAATCCAGTCCCGGAGAGTTTCCGGTTGGTGAAAGGAAAAGACAGAACGAGACCGATATTTGATATCATGAAAATCTGTAAAGCGCGTCAAGGTACCGGTGGCCTCATAGGCAAACCGGATCTCATATCCGTCATCCAGATATTTAAATGTGCTATTTGCGTACCTAAAGGACTGACCTTCAACCACAGTGATATTCTGGGCTTCAGTATCTTTCTTTGCTTCGACAACTCCCACGGGTTTTCCAGCCACAAAAAGGGCATAGTCTACCGGCCCGGTACTCGTCGGAAATTCGCGGATTGCGACTCCAAGAGCTGCCGAGAGATTGATTTTGTTCATATCCTGAATGACCCATCCGGCATCATTTAGCCTTCGATCGATCGCCTCCCGCGCAATCTGCTCCGGCGTCTTAGGCATGCACATCACCCCCGGTCTCTACCAGTTTTACTGATCCGTCCGCGATTCTCCGAAGGGTCTCCTGATCAGCTTCGTGGTTATTCATCAAGGTTGTAAGAGCTCTCTCTACGGCAGCCGTTTTTGTGTACCCGGTTTCTTCGCAAAATTCCTCTAATCTCTGGTACACATTCACATCGATTTTTACGTTCAAATACTGTCCGTTTTTCTTTTGGCGTGCCATAGATTTCACCTCATAGTAATAGCTAAACTTTTACTCAAATATCATACATCAAAAAGCTACCTTTTTCAACAAGAACTCGTTTCTACAAAGAAAAAAGGCCAGCGGCCTCAATTGCCACTGACCCTACGCTCTTACTATATACCAGAGATGCCGGAACCCGTCCCGGATCGTCCGTAGTTTCTCCTGCCGCTCGTTCTGCGCCTTTTTCAGCGGCACACTTACTTCTCCGATCCGCAGACCCTTCCGCGATGCCTCCGCAATCATCTCCGTGGCAAACTCCATACCATCGGTTTGCAGACTTAGTTTCTGAAGTGCATCCTTCTGGATTCCCCGGATACCACAATGCCAGTCGTGGATCTTCACTCCGAATTTCACGCGACCGCACCAGGACAGGAACGGCACACCGAGCTTGTGTGACCAGCTCATGGCTCCATCTTCCATCTGACCGCCGAAGCGGTCACCGGTCATAAAGTCTATTTTATTCTCTGCAAGAGGAAGATAGATTGGATCGAGATTGGCAAAATCATATGTACTGTCGCAATCACCGAAGATGATCACTTCACTCTTTGCGGCAGCGAGGCCGGTGCGAAGGGCACGACCGTAACCACGGCGATGCTCCTTGATCACGGTGGCTCCATGCGCAACCGCTATCTCAGCTGACTGGTCTGTGCTGTCGTTATCCACGACAAGAATTTCCCCTCTCATCCCCTGGGACTTCAAGTAACTCTGAGCCTCATCAATACAATACGCTATATTCTCTTCTTCGTTCAGACAGGGCATAAGAACAGTAAGATCATACACTTTTTTTCATCCCTTTTCTTGGAGCGAACTCAATCACCTCAAACACTACAAGACACAACGCGAATATCGTAGAGGCTTGAGCACGATAAGTAAAGTTGCAATGCCTCCACGAATGGTTATGTAATATCAAATATCTAACATAAGGTACCAGGGATAAAGACAGATACAGCAACATGTGATTCTGATCTATCTCCCGACAAATACTAATTCTCCCAGCGTAAATGGGATACACCACAAATATCAGTACACTAAGCAAAAAGACGATAGATCCAGCTATTCCATAATCAAAGGGAAAAAGCCTTGATGTGTTCCTTGTAATTGCCTGAATAAGAAACTGAGATAAGGGCAAGTGCACACTCCCTCCAAGCCGCTCTTCAATATGACCAGTGACATAAGGCATGACATTTTGCTGAAGAACAATGGACGCAATGAGCCATTTCATTGCCCACATATCGGCATACCCGAACAGCCAAAGCGCCGAGTTCTTTAAAACAAATCCCCAGTTGTCTGAAGAATTGTTCCGTTCTCTTATTCGAAGAACAAATATGAGAGGGATTAGAAGCGTCACAGTTTCTGTGCTTAGAAAATCAAGATACACTGTAACCATTCCAACAATAAGAAACAACGAGCCCATTCCATCATACTGGTTTCTCAATGCGGCCCTTATTGTTATCACAGAGAAGACCAGCATTACTAAAAATACCCATGTATACTCAAGGCAGAATGGGACAAACCAGATGCTTACACAAATAATCGAAAGCAGAAAGGCAATTCCTTCCTTCTTAAAGCCTTCACTTATCAGCATTTGCAAAAGCCAAATGCACAAAGCCGCTATAATCAACGCATGCAGAAAGTAAATTTGTCGAATATTCAAGAAAAGGTGTTCTAAACGGACTATGACTGCAGAACCGTGCCAATATCTAAGGTATTCTTGCGTTGGCTCTAATCCGTCTCTTGCAGATTCCAACAAATACCGACTTACATGTTGATTGGTATACCCAGAGAATGGTGCCCACATTACGGACTCCAGTGTGTTCTGATCATCAAGATTATATGCAATATTTAGAAGCAAGGAATCAGCATACCAATCAATCGAGCTCGAGCGTATCCCACTTACCGCAAAGTGTGTTGCTGGTTTTGTGCTTAAATATTCAGCGGTTTCTATCATTCTGGAGCGGATAGCACTCTTTGGAATCTTCGCCACACCTACCAGAGCAATTAATAGCAAACCTACCGTTAGAAAAAAGACTGCAGAATATTTTATCAGGCGTTTAATCATATCCAACTATAAAAAACTGCTTCCCCGGAATGATTCCAGGGAAGCAGCGGGTTGTTAATTCACTTTAATCTATTCGTCTGAACGACGCTTCCATTAAAAGCTATTCAATTAGTTAGCGTTCATTCTTCTGCGGGTTACCAGAAGGATGCCAGCACCAAGAACAAGGATTGCACCGATTACGTAGAAGATTGTGGTACCGATGCCACCAGTGCTCGGAAGTTCTGCACCAGAATTGTTCTCGATCGTTCCTGTAGCAACCGGCTGTTTGCCACTGGCCTGAGTTTCAGATGCAAGATTAACTTCACCATTGGTTATCGTTGCATTTTTTCCACCATAAGTTGCAGAATATGTAACTTTCTCGCCGTTTGCTGCTTCTTCTACACTGATAACTACAGCTACAGGAGCCGAAAGAAGATTGTAACCCTTAGGAGCTACTGTCTCTTCAAAGTAATATGTACCTTTGTCAAGACCTCTTACCTGCTGTGAAAGCTTACCAGTTGAATCTGTTGTGAAACTATCACCAGCAGACTGAGTAGCAACCCATGTGACTTTTCCATTTGTTGCATCCCACTGATAATACTCTTTAGAAGTTGTAGCTTCTCCGCCGGGCTCAGCTGCAGGCGTGCTGACTTCACGATAAAGTTTAAATGTCGCTCCATCAAGATGCTTCGTGCTATCAGTTCCGTCGATCTTATCTACATCAAGATTCAAATCGATAACATAAGTTTTCTTTTCAGGAGTCTTATTTGTAGTATTGTCATACGGTGTCTTAGAATACGTAAGGTCTGCAGTATTGTTCTCATAGTCATATGTAAGAGCGCTGCTATTCACAGTACACGAATATGTAAGAACAACATTCTTTCCAGCACCGGCTGCCTGAAGTACACTATAAGGAATAGTTAATTCAAAGCCTTTATCACCGGTTTTGAAAATAAGTTCATTGTCATCTGTGGCAGCAGTTGTACTGGTAACATAAGTAGCTGCAGCTCCATTGATAGTAAGGGTAAAGCTTGACTTATCATAAGTAAGGCCTGCGGAGATATCATCACCGATGATATAGGTATAATCTGTATATCCCGTCAGATCAGGAGTAGTAGCAGTAATCTCATAAGTTACTGTAGAACCAACTTTTGCAACAGCAGCCTGACCCTTAGTATCCAGGAGAGCATCACTGATTTCAGTTGTCCCTTCCTGCACTTTCTTAATCTTCTTGTCGATCGTCGGAACACTAGCCTTCGGCTTCACTTCCGCATTCGGATCTGTGGTGGTAAGAGCCACCGCTGCTACAACTTCTTCAGCAGGATCCAGCTCCGGATCAGTCGGGATTACAACACCATATACAGCATAGTAACCGGGATCAGAAAGCTGAATTGTTGCAGTTTCATCTTCACCACCTGTGCCGGTTCCATCTGCGCTAGTAGGAAGAACGCTCTGAAGTGCATCTGCCAATGAACGGGCATTTGCTGCAGACATTGTCGATCCATCCACTACATAAGTAGTAGGATCAGCAGCAGAAGGCGTTAATTTGATTCCGTATGTTGTCGTGATAACACCCTTAGCATCAGTCGTTGCACCAGTTGTTAATTTGGCCCAAGCCCAATCAGTATTCTTAATACTGTACGCATAAGCACTATAGCTATCGGTCGAAGTTTCCTCTCCTGTTGCAGGGTCAGTTGTGGTAGTTGTAGTTTTTCCACCCAATGTTAAACTGAAAACTTTGTAAGCTTTATACTGCTTACCATTAATACTCATCGACTCATTGTCGTTTGTAACGGTGATATTATAATCACCAACCGCTGCAAATGCAGTGATGCTCATCACGCTAAGCACCATTACCATGGCAAGCGCCAAAGCCATCATCTTCTTTAAAGATTTCATATTTTGTCCTCTCTTTTTATTTGCTATCATCTTGTTCTTTATTTTTATCATTATACCAATTATTTTTCAAGAAGGTACTGGAATATACCTCCTTTCCAATATATTCAGTACTCTGCCGACGTCTCTCTCCCGGCAGGTCTCTGTTTGAAAGTATCCGCAAGGGGATGTTTTCGGTATTAAGATTAATTCTGACTGGCTCCGTGGTATCCGCATCCAGCGACCGCGAGCGGCTTCCCAGGCCGGCTTTCCTCGTATGCTGCAACAGGTTGTCTCTCTCAACCGAACACACCTCCTTCCATTTGTTTCTTATATGTTTTCATTGGATCTTCCCGAATCTTGAGAAGGGCCAGATGCAAAACACGATCTTTCCTACGATCTGCTCCTCTGCTACGCAGCCGACCGATGTATTGCGGGAATCCACCGAGACATCCCGGTTATCTCCCATGACGAATATCCTGGACTCCGGAACCTGATAGGGAAGTTTGATGTTGCAGTCCCCAAGTGCCTTCGTCTGCAGATATGGTTCTTCCAGTTTCTCGTTATTGACGTAGACAGTGCCTTCTTTGTCGATGTCCACCCAGTCGCCCGGGTTCGCGATCACCCGTTTTACCAGGATCTTGTTGTTGTAGTAAAACGCTATGATGTCACCTGTCTTGAATTCGTTGCTTTTCAGTGATACAACGATATCTTCTTCTGTCAGCGTCGGGTTCATACTTGATCCGTAGATCCTGAGTACCGGAAGCAGCAACACCGCGACCAGAGCAGCGACCGCTGCCACTGTAATCAATGTGTAGATCGTGCTTCGGAGCACCGTCCGGTAATTCTTCGCGTATGTGACACGTTTCAGCTCCGTTTCCAGTTGTCCTGTCGAGGGAAGATCCTCAGGCGAAAATGTGCTCTTTTTCACTTGTATCCCCTCTCCTCTTACTGCGTATTTGTGCTCTGTCGAAAATGGCTGCACTGGCTTGCAGTAAATCCTTTATGTTTCTGTACTTCTTTTGCCTTGTCTGAAGACAATTCGTGTACTTCTTCAGCCTTGTCTGCCGGCACTTCGTCCGGTTCAAAGCGTCCGCTCTTAACATTATCCAGATACAAATCCGCTGCTTTCTGCGCTTCTTCCAGAACATGGAAAACCGCAAGGGATGCTTCCGCAAGGGAGCCGCACTTACTGATCTGTATATTGCGATCTTCCAGCTGCTTTCTGGTCTCCTCCAGCTCTTCCTTCAGCCGGTCCATCTCTTTGCTCTGCGTTAAAAGCAGCGAGAGAAGCTCCTGTTTGCTGAGTTTTTTAAGCTGTTTATCTGTCATCCCTTATCTCCCATCTTACTCTGCCCGGATGCACCTTACAGCGCACCGGGTCTGTCCGCCCGTGTTACAGGTGAACAGGGTCAGGTCCCAGTCTTCCATGTCACCGTCCTCCGGATCACGATTATTCATGTTCCGGATCATCTGCTCCACCGATGTGGGCTGTACGGTCTCCCGGTTGCTTACCGTATAATGGTAGATGACCTTGTCCGCAGTTATGAAATACACATCTGCGTCTATGTCCACTCCCTTGATGGGAGAAAAATGTCTCTGATAATTGTGTCCGCAGATGACCATGTCATCTGTATAGTAGCTGCCGCTGTACAGGCAGGGGCTGATCCTCAGCCGGTCATAATCCCAGGTATCCATGACTGGAAGCCGGATCCCGAGGCTGGGAATCTCCAGTATTCCGATATACTGAAAACCATCGACCAACGTAACCGGCATGGTCTGTCCGTAACGCCATGCATCCTTATCCGTTACCCGGTCATCCACATCTTTATCCGATCTGGATGGCGGCGCGGGGGCATTCGAAACACCCATATCCGCCTGCTCTTCCTCGATCTGTTTCAGGATCGCATCTGAAGCATCACCTGCCCGGTTATTGTCCCACATATTGTAGATAACCAGTCCAAGCCCGCCTGCCATGAGCAGAAGCCCTATCGCTGTCAGCAGAGTACCAAACCTGCGCATCATCTGTTAACTGCCCTCTGCTGCTTCCTGCATTCTGCCGTGGCTTCGCATGACTGTACCGATGATGACCAGGAGAAGTCCGGCCAGAAGCAATACAGGAACCGGCCACCACAGCTGTCCGGTCTGCGGCAGTCGTCCGGAATTGCCGCCGGACGGTTTGTCGGGTTTATCCTTCTTTGATACCGTCACACTCGGCTTCGGACTAGCCGTTACCTGGTAATTCCCATCCGCATCCGGCAGTGAGAAGAGGAACGGAGCAAAGCTGGCATTCTCCGGAGATTTCTTTGTCTGTACCATCAGATACAGTCCCGACATCAGGCCGCCGACAGTGACGGAGCCTTTCTTGATCGTCCCTGTAATCCCC
The DNA here is from genome assembly GCF_019355395.1 of Chordicoccus furentiruminis. Taxonomy (GTDB): domain Bacteria; phylum Bacillota; class Clostridia; order Lachnospirales; family Lachnospiraceae; genus Chordicoccus; species Chordicoccus furentiruminis. The sequence goes on along the minus strand of NZ_CP048829.1, from coordinate 1,891,805 downwards.
TTGATACCGGACGTATTTGCAGCCAGTATCTTTGCCAGAGAGGCATTACGCGTCGTCAGCTCATTGCTGTCATAGTCGCGAATGGCGGCTATCGCTTTTCCATCACTCGTATTCTGTTTCGCCAGCTTCTGAAACTGTCCGCTCGTCTTTGGATTGAAATACCTGTTGCCGTTACTAACAAGCGCATCGGATACCTTATAGACTGCAACTTTTCCGCCGGAGAGCTGTACGCGTTTGCCGGTCGTGGAATCCGTGTATGCCAGCTGCAGATTGATCGAGCAGTCCGACCTCGTCTCCCACAGTGTTTCCGGGAACTCTTGTGCTGCGGCATTCGAACTCATCACAATTACAGCCAACAGGACGATCCAGATATGTTTCATCAGCATTCTTCTGCAATTATGCATATCATCTGTCCTCTGTCTTGTCATCCTTCACCCTCATCTGTGAATAGATCTGTCTTTTCTCTCTGCGGCGCCGCGTCCTCATCCCTGTCATGATAAACATACCGATTATCAACAGTATCAGTATAGGTACTGCGATAAACGGAGCTATATAGATCGGTTCGATCTGAAGCGCGTCCGCGATTACCGAGGCATCACCATCGGCATTCTCTATACGGTGTCCCCGTACCAGAAGCCGGTGTGTATTGATCCCGTACGGCGTACAGGTCACCAGCGTCACATAGTCCTTACCTTTCTCGATCTGCAGATCAGACAGATCTGTCGGCAGTACAGTACGGATCTGGTCTACCTCATATGTCAGTGTCTTGTTCAGTACGGTGATGGTAAATGTATCACCCTCTACCAGTTTGTCGATGTCGGTGAAGAGTCTGGCTGACGGAAGTCCGCGGTGTCCGGATACCACACAGTGGCTTCCTTTCCCACCTACCGGAAGGGATGTGCCCGGGATATGCCCGACTGCCACCTGAAGGATACTTTCATCAATTCCATGGTAGATCGGGAGCATCACGTCAATCTTCGGGATGTCGATATATCCCATGATCCCCGATGTACCGATGTCAAGCTGCTCTTTGTATTCCTTCTCCTCATCTTCATCCAGCGTCCACTGGATCCCTGAACGGGACAGCTTCCTGTTATAGGCCTGCGCTTTGCTGATGATTCGCTCGTACTCCTCCGTATTCATGTTTGCGGCTGTCTCCGCATAGGAGGCCACCGCTCGTGACTGATGAAATGAATTCCACCAGTTAGCAAAAGACGGATAAGCAATCAGCCCTGCTCCTATCAACAGAATCAACAGAAGGATCAGAGTCAGACCGTTCTTTTTCAGCCAACTCATAACATAACGCAGTCCCTTTCAAAATCGCATTGGTACAACAATATCCCAACTTAAGACTACTTTACCATTTTTGCACAATTTTGCAATATAAAGTTATTTATTGCTACTATTATATATACGGCTATGCTCAAAAACGTCACAGCTCCGGCTGGGCAGGGTCATCCCACCCGTCTTCTCTTCCGCATCACTAATCCGGCACTTCCCAAAGCAAGCATCAGACTGCCGAGAAGATACAGCAGGTTGGAACCAGGGCCGCCGGTAGACGGTAGTTCATAACCGGCGTTATTTATGATCTGATACGTCACCGATGCATCCGTTGTGTCATTGCTGTGATTGTAAGTAGACGTTTGTGTAGGGTCATATGCCGTATCGTTCAACTTCAATAGTTTTATTGTTGTTTCCTGTAACCAGTTGGATAATACATATGGATCTGGTTTTGTCTGCGACGTACTATTGTCAGCAAGCTTTGTCCATGTATTATGATCTGTCATATCAACAGTTACTTTCAGAGGCTCTGTGAGCATAATATAACCGGCAGGAGCCTTTGTTTCCACAAGATAATATGGTTCGTTATCAGCTAACAACGGCAGAGCACCTGTTATCACTGATCCACCGTTGGTAGTAAGAGTCTGTACTGTAACATACTTTCCTGAGAGTCCGGTCAGGTCTGTTTTTGCCACAGACTCATCAGCTATCTCATCACTAGTTGCCTTTCTGTATAGTACAAATGTAGCAGAATCGCTTGAGATCGTATTACCACCCTGGTCGGCTTTTAAGAGCTTCAACTTTTTGACGAATACGTTAATCTTATGTTCATTCGCGCTCTTGACCTCGTCTTGTCCCGTTCCGGTCGTGACATGTCCGATATTACAGCCAGTGTCGGTCTTGTTAGGCGTATAGGTCACCGTGATCGTATATTTCTCTGCCGGGGTGCCATCCTTGTCAGTGATGTGCTGCCCGGGCGCCTTGACGTTGGCATCCACCGCACCATCGATGATTTTCTTTTCCAGCTTCACCGTGATCGTACCGGGCTGGTGTCCATAGGCCGTGTAGTTTATGGTCTTTTCTGCACTGTCTTGCGTTTTCAGCTGGTTGAGCAGCGTGTTGAAGTCTACGTCCGTGAAATACCGGTTGATCGGCAGGCTGGAATACTCTTTATCAGGCGCAGCGGTATCCTTCGTATCGGTCTTGGAATACCATTTCTTGTCGCCTTTGGTGATGGTTGTACCATTGTTCGCGGTGCCGTTTGTCTTAACGACCTGCTTAACCTTAATCTCGTCCCACAACGCCTTCACTTGATCCTCAGGCTTCACTTCGATGCCCATGTAGACCGTCCATTCGGTGCTGTGCTCCGTAAGATGCAGCTCATCGACATTGACGGTGGGGGTATTTATAAATATGCCCCACGGCGCGTTCGAAGGAGGATCCACCTTCTTGGTCGCATTGGTACCGCGTTCCTTGTAGACGTATTTAATCGGTTTGACACGATTGTTGCTGGATTTATATCGGTTGGTTTCGATATCATTGCCGCCCAGGAAGTCCTCCTTCGCCTTAACGTAGAACGACTTCTGCCATCCCGGCGTCTTGATGGTATTATCTGCGTTCTTCTCGCCGCGGCCAACCTCCTGATCATAATATGTGATCTTCCAGCATTCTGCGCCGTCGACAGTAGCCATGGACCAGTTGTACCTCTTGCCGTTCTCATCGGTGTAATCCCCGACAGCAATCGGATTACCGTTTTTGTCTACGGGATAGAATGCAGGATCCAATACATCCGTGACTTCCGCTTCTAAGGTAACATCGTACATCAGTGTATCGATCAAATCCTTGACCGCCCTGACAATAGCAGGCCCGTTGCTGGCGTTGAAATGCCGGGTGACGCCATCCTCTTCTGAAGCCAAACCATCTAGATGGCGCTGGTTATTGCCGCCAACCATATCCAGGCTAAGCCCCAGCGTATAAAGCTTGGCATTGGAGGAATTGGTGCCCTTCAAGGCGCTGGCCTTTTCGCCAATCATCGTCCACGCCGTATCACTAGGAATTTGGTTCTTATTGCTATCCTGCATGTTCGGTGCACCGTCAGTAATCAGTATGGCGATCTTTTGCGCATCCGCCCTGCCATTGCTGTCAAGCTGGCTCTTGCCGGTTTCAAGACCAAGGTCCTGTCGGGTGCCTCCCACAAGGGAAATATTGTTGATTTTGCCGTATAGCCCGGTCCTGTTTTTGTAATCGTAGAATCCCTGATCTTTTGCACTGCTGTTGAAGGTCACAAGACCGATTCGATTGTCCTTGTCAACGGCATATACGATCTCGCTGGCAATACGCACAGCTTCTTTCAGATACGCCAGGCGTGTGATGGAGGATGACGCAGTATAAAGCCTGCATCCGCCACCATCGCTGTTCTGATTGCAGATATTATAGGCCAGATCGTCGATACGTGCTCCCACAAGCCTGTTCAGCCTGTCGGATTGGTTCATGCTGCCCGCATCTGGCGGATTCATATAGGACGCGTCAACAAACTTCCAGCATTGGTCACCAGTGTAATCATTCAGGTTCGTCCCGGAAGCCGCATAATACAGGGCGTAGACTGTCGCCTGTTCCCCATTCCCGATAAAATAATAGATCTGGTTTTTATCCAGCCACGATAGCTGTTTTTCCAAACTATGGGAATCATTGCCCATTATGCTTGTAAAGTAATAACCGGATACTGGACTCAGATTGGCGGGGAAATACATCGAACGTGAAGTATCGACAATCAGTTCCAGATCAATCTTGTTGGATATAATCGTGATATCGGAAAGTGCCTTCAAGTCAATTTGATATATTCTGTTGTCATAGTCGACCACGCTGGCGGTTTTATCCACGATGATCTTGCTGTTTTCGACTTTGTCCTTCCAGGCGTTCAGATCACCGAGGTCCGTCTCCCCAGCCGGTGTCAGATTATAGCCTCGGCCTTGAGGAATTTCAGAATTCAATCTGGCAAGGTAGACTTGCTCTGCTTTACCATCCCCTCGACTGCCCAGAAAAAACTGATGTTTACTGCCGTTGAACCTCAGTCCCGTATTATCGGGGTTCTTCAGATATACGGTTCTCCTGCCGTCCGGCACTTCCACTTTGATCAGCTGATCCCAATTGCCTACAATGTTATTAAATAGCACCAAGTAACTATTTCTGTTTGACCGGTTCTGTATGTAATACTGACCGTTACCTGCATTGGTAAATGTCCAGAACACGTCATCCGCATACCAGTCTAATCTCGTGATCGTATCTCCCTTTTTCGTCACTTCTATTGTAGAGCCGTCCGCCTTCAGTGCGTACCAGTGCTCAACATTATTCTCATCTTTTACTCCCCTGATGATAAGATAGTTCCCGTTCTGGATGCCGGTTGTGTACTTTAGCAACGTAGCGGAAATCGAGAAGCTGGACTGCTGGTAGGTAAAGGAGGAAATCCCTTCACCGGAGGATTCGCTCAAATCCGTATCCGGATCAATCAACTCGATGCCGTCCTCTGCGAAATGGACGACTTCTGCCTCAGCACTGGAATCGACACTTACCGGCTCATTGTACTGAATCTCAACTTGAACCGGTGTCAACGGCTCGATTTCCGCGCCATCCTTCCAGATGGAAATATCAAAGAACCGAGCAAATGCCACCTCAACCGCCGATTGCGGATTCACGACTTCCAGACCAGCTTCGGCAAAGGCCGCATTCATCTCGTCGTCCAGATCCGAATCGGACACCTCGCCCTCAACTGCGGCAATCATCTGCGTATAATGCGCCTCATACTCCTCTGTCCCAGGCAGGAGTTCTCTGGCGGTCAGCTCCGCCCCATCAGGAATGCCAGCTTCCGACCCATAGGTCACAGTAATAATATAATCTTTGCCGTCCGCCGTAATCACATGTGTGGAAATCTGTGCATCCGTCACCCTCACAACGAACTGATCCCCATCCTTCATGGTGACTGTCAGCGTCTCTTCACTCGTAAACGGCTGCACACTGATCAGAGCCCAGTCTCCGGCCTCCACCGTCTGCGCATTTATCTCCGCGATCTGCGCTTCCGTCAGCTCCGCGCTGTACTGGCATTCCAACCCACGGCTCTCTTTAATCTGACCAACCGTGGTATCGGCATCAACCTTGCTGACATCTACAAGTTCAGGGCTGCTGAACTCCACAGAAGCCACGTCCTCCACGAATTTCCTTGTGGCCTCGCTGACTTCCACATCACCCAGTGTGAGCGCTGTGTTCGTATCGGAATTTACACTATTCTCTTCTGTCCCTTCGTTGGCGGCGTTTTCCTCGGTATTTTCTGCGCTTACCGACCCATTTTCGTCCCCGTTTTTCCCAGAGTTCGTATCACCAATTATACCCAACACTTCCACAAGGTCTGTAAAGCTTACAAATCCGCCTCCGGGAAGGCTGAACTGGTACATTTTGCCGTTCACGGAATACTCGAAGTCCACCGTATACACGATGGCATAGACTGAAAAACCATCTGCAGAAAAACTGACGGTATCAGCCTCTGCCGAACTGTCCAATACCACCGGCATCTCATTCGCACCTTCAAAGTGCACAACCTGGGTCTGCTCTTCTTCATTTTGCTCTTTGTCCAGCAGTTTGATCGTAACATCGACCGGGGCTTCCAGATCTACCTTGTCACCGTTTTCATCAACAATCTCAATGTTGAGCAGCTTGATATAGTTGAGAGCTTCTGCGCGGCTGTCGATGGCATCCGCTGCCTGCTCTACATAGTCATCGTACTTGCTGTTATCTTCTGTGACTTCAGATACCTTAAGCTGTGCATCTTCCGGAATGCCTGCGTCTTTATCAAAGTCGACAGTGACTTCATATGTGCGTCCATCTCCAGTAGTGAACGGTACCGTTATGCTTTCCGTCCCCACAATACCGTACACGGATACTTCTTCAGCCTGGAAGCTGACACCGTCTACCTGTGTATCGGTACCGCTGACTGCTGCATCCACTGTGGCCGGTACGCTGTCACCAAACTGCAGGGTGCTGACCTCTGTGCCCTCGGTGATCTCCTGGGACTCGTTGTAGTCGATGATGACTTCTGCCGGTGTAGCCGGCTGGATCTTCTCACCGTCTGCCATGATGCTGACATCGAAGAATCTTGCGAAGCTGATCTCTGCGTCGCTGTCGCTGGTCAGGGCATCTTCTGCTTCACTCATATAAGACTGATAGAGTCTTGATGAATTCTGTACTTCAGTAGCTACCAGAACTGCATCATCCGGGATCTCTGCGTACTTGTCGTACTTGACAGTAACGGAGTAGGAATCGCCGTCTGCTGTCATCACGCCGCCGGTCAGAACTTCTGTTCCGACAATGCCATATACTGAGAATCCGTCTGTCTCGAACTCGATTCCATTCACGATGTTGTCATCGTCAGTGAGCACTTCCACATTCTCCATGACCTGGGGCTTCTCGCCCTCTGTCTGGAATTGGTAGAGTTCGAGATCTGTTCCTTCCTGAACTTCCTTCGGCACAAACTCGATATTGGCGCACACAGGGGTGAGGGGCTCAACCTCATTTCCTTCCTTGTCCAAAATTGTGATGTCAAAAAGCTTCGCCATCTGGACTTTGCGACCGGATGCCAGTGCCGCTTCGACTTCCTCCATATAGGCAGCATATTCTTTGGAATCTTCAGTCTGATCGGCGGCTACATTCTCCGCGTTCTGGTCTGCCTGCTGATCGGCGGCTGCATTCTCCGCATTCTGATCCGTCTGCCGGCTGACGTCTGCATTTTCTGCGTTCCCCGGCGAACCGGAGGCCGCGGTATCCGGCTGAGAAGCCGCGTTTTCACCGCCCGCTTCCGTTTCGAGAAGGGCGGCCGCCTCCGCCTGACGCTTCTGATATTCCGCGCGATCCGCGTCGTCTCCGTCGCCGCGAATCTGCCTCACCCTGAGCTCCGCCGACTCCGGCACGCCCGCGCCGGTGCCGTACGTCACCGTCACCTTCGCATCGCCGTCCGCCGCGGTCCGGCGCATCGTGAGCCTGTCCGGCGCCACCGCCGTCAGCGCAAATTCCGACAGACGGTCCGTGCGGAACGACGCACTCACAATCGCGTCCGCTCCGTCCCCGCCGTCTTTTTCTTCCGCCGAAAGAAGCTCCGTCTGCTCGTCCGAAAACGTCAGGACGCGGACATCGCCGTGACCCGCGAACCGTCCGCCGCATGCCGAGACGCCGACCCGTACCTTTTTGCACGGGGAGACCACCTCCCCGTTCACGGTCAGAGACGGGACGTACACCGCTGTCTCCGTCACATCCGCGAGATTGACCGCATACCGGTCGTAGAGCGGAGAGAGCGCCGCGTGAATCCGGTCCTGCGCCTCCGTGAAGCCGTCCGCGTCCTCCGCGAGCAGCTGAACCGTAAGGGTCGCGCCCTCCGGAAAAATGCCGGTGACGGTGACGCCCGCCGCCTCGTCCGTCAGCGTCGTCCGCGGATCGCCGAAGCCCGCAAGCCGCGCGTCGTCCCAGCCGTATGTCACGCGGGCGACTGCGCCGCCGACGTCGCCTTCGATGGCGGTCACGCCCGTATCATCCGTCTTTTCGACCAGTCCGATCCGCGTCACTTCCCCGTCCCGGGTGAAAAGGAAATCCCCCTCCTCCGGGCGGTTCTCCGCCGTCAGATCGCGGTACATCCCGCGCCGCTTCAGTTCATCGGCCCACTTCTCCGCTTTCGTGTCGGCCGGCACGTCCCGGACGCCCGCGTAGTAGAGGCAGAAGGCCGCGAACGCGGCGTCCCACGGCTCATAGGCGTCCCCCTGCCACTGCCCGTACCGGGTGTAGCCCTGACGGGCGCCTTCCTCTGTCACAATGAAATTGTCCGCGCTCTCCGTGTAGCCCAGCTGCGTGCGCGCGATCGCGAGCAGGTCCTCCGCGTAGCGGCCGGTCATCCGGACTTCCTTCAATGCCGGCTCCCAGTCCGACGGGCTCTCCTCGTGGCGCACCGCCACCGGAATGGCGCAGCGGCCGGACGCCGCCTGACCGGCGGCATCCGTGACGCTCAGCACGAGCTCATAGCCGCCCGCCTCTTCGGGCATATACGTCAACTCCGGCTGATACTCCCGAGCCGACCAGACCGGCGTTCCGTCCCGATCAATCTCATAGGAAGTTTCAAACGGCTCCGTGCCGCCGGTAATCTGCGTCTCAAACGTCAGCGCGTTCTCGCCCGCGAAGGCGTACTTCATCGCTGTCGTGACGGAAACGGTGAGCGGCTCCGCCGTCGTTCCGACCGGCGCGGCGCTGCTTTCAGCGGATCCGGCATCCGGCCGGGAAACCGACGGAACGGACTCTTCCCCGTTTCCGTCATCCTCAGGATACAGCTCTTCCTGCTGCTGATCCGGCGTCTCTTCCTGCTGCTGACCCGCCTCTCCTCCGCCTTCCGTATCCTCCGGAGCGGGCGTATTCTGCTGCGCCTCTTCCACCGGCTGTGCCGGAACCTCCGGCTGAACCGCGTCATCGGCGGGCGCTTCGGCGTTCACCGCCTCCTGCGCGCCCGACTCGCCGGAAACTGCCGCGCCGCCGGAGATCAATCCCGCGCACAGCAAAAAGGCGCAGAAAAAGCCGAAGCCTCTGTGCTTTCTGTCACATCTTTTTCTTTTTTCTTCTGATTTCGCCGGCTGATGCCTTTTCCCCTCGAACGAACGCCTCATATCGCAAAACCTCTCATCACTGACTGCCCTCAGTAAAACGAAGCTGCGCGCTGTACGAATATACGGAAATGCCAATCCGTTCGATACGCCGCTTCCTTAAACTTTATAATAAGACAGATGTGACAATGTGTCTATTTGATATGAGATTTTTGACCGTCTCCCAAGCAAAAAACAAACTGAAAGTAAAACATGTCCGGGAGTCTGATGCTGCAGGCTGCGCCAGCCGCGGGCGTTTCGTTTCTCTCCCTTCCGCCCTCGATCCGGTCGTCCGTTGCGGTCGCTTCTGATGGGTTGCCCCGGCACCCTTTTTCTACGGCCCGCCCGCTGCTCATGCTCAGCCACAGCTCACTGCCTGCGGCCCGCCCGTTTAATTCCCGTCCGGGCGTCTGACCGCGCGTCCCGGTCACGCCCGCTTCCGCCGTCTCAGCGCCGCCCCGCCGCGAACAGCCGGACCGCCTGCTCCGCCGTCCGCCTGAGATTGCTCCGGGCGGTTTCGGCATCCATCGCCTCCTGAAGCGTCCCGGGACGCTGCAGGATCGGAAAGAACGCGTCGATGCCGTGCCCGTTGCAAGCCGCCGCCCCTTCGGAGACAGTCCCGGCCAGCGCGAGCACCGGCTTTCCGTACCGCTTCGCGATCTCCGCGGCGCCGGCCGGCGCCTTGCCCATCACCGTCTGGCCGTCCAGACAGCCTTCTCCGGTGATGACAAGATCCGCATCCTTCACCTTGCCGGCGAGATCCGACTCTTCCAGCACGATCCGGACGCCCCGTTCCAGGGAGGCATGAAGATAAGCGGAAAAAGCGAAGCCGAGCCCGCCCGCGGCGCCGCTTCCCGGCGCGTCCGGGTCCGCCTCCGGATGTTTTCTTTTCGTCAGCGCCGCGAAGCGGGCCAGATTCGCGTCCATCCGGCTGACCATCTCCGCGTCCGCGCCCTTCTGCGGTCCGAACACGGCGCTCGCCCCCCGTGCGCCGCAGAGCGGATTCCGCACATCACAGGCGATCCGGAAACGGCATTCCCGAAGCACCGGCGGCACATGGTCATCTGTGATCTCTGCAAGCGAGGTCAGCCCCTCCGCTCCGGACGGAATCGCCCGGCCTTCCGCGTCCAGCAGACCGAAGCCCAGCGCCTGCAGCATACCGGCCCCGCCGTCGTTGGTGGCCGAACCACCGATGCCGATGATGAAGCGGCGGCAGCCCCCGCGAACCGCATCAAGGATCATCTCGCCCACCCCGCAGGTCGTCGCACGCATCGGATTCAGCCGGTCCCTTCCGAGCAGCGTGATACCGGCGGCTTCCGCCATCTCCATCACCGCCGTCCGGCCGTCCCGCAGCACGCCGTACCGGGCCTCTCTCTGCTCTCCGAGCGGGCCTGTCACCGCGGCTGTCCGCATCGAGCCGCCCATCCCGAGCGTCAGCGCTTCCGCGGTTCCCTCCCCGCCGTCTGCCAGCGGACACACCTCGACCTCCGCGTCCGGAAACGCCCGAAGGATCCCGTCGCGGACGGCTCCGCCCGCGTCAAGCGAGCTGAGCGAGCCCTTGAAGGAATCGACGGCAACCACTATCTTCATAATTTAGTGCTGTCCTTTCTCGCCGGGGAAGGCCCGGCGCTCTACAGGCCATAAAAAAACAAGGCGGGTCTTCCTTTTCAGAACACCAGCCTCATCTGGTTCCACCGGACATTCCCGTGAACCGATTTTGCGGTCACGCCCTGTTATTCCTCTTCCGCAGTCTTCCTCCGGCGCATTTCCCGCAAACGCGCTTCACTCAGTGCGCCCGGTAGGATGCCTCGAGGAAGCCGATGTTCATCACCGCAAAAATCAGAAGGTACACCGGCATGACGCCGATCCCGATGCTCTGCTGGATATGCCCGAACACCATCGGCATAAACGTGCTGCCGGTGTAGGCCGACGCCATCTGAAGGCCGATCACCGCCGCGCTGTAACGTTTCCCGAAATGGGACGGCGCCATATGCTGTATCGCCGGATAGACCGGGCCCATCCCCGTACCGATCGTCACGAAGCCGGCCGCGGCCGGAAGATAGCTCCGGGAAGGCAGGAAAACAAGGAAAATACCCGCCAGTTCCACCGCAATGCCGATCCGGACGAGTTTCCGGTCACCGAGCCGGTTCGAGACAAAGCCCGCGAGAAGCCGCCCGAGCATCAGTCCGCCGAAGACCAGCGAGCCGAAGGAGGCGACCATTCCGTCCGTGAGACCCGCCCTGGTACCCGCGAAGTAGCTCGGAGTCCAGAGGAAGCAGGTCGCCTCGCCGGAGCAGTACGCGAAGAACGCGATCAGCGTCAGCACGACGCCCGGCACTTTCAGCGTCTCCCGGATCCCCGCGCTGTCCGCCGCGCTGCCTTCGTCCCCGCTTTCATTCTGCTTCCAGAGCGGGAGCGAGATGATGCAGACGATGAGGATCGCGATCTGAAGGTACGCCGTCCAGCGGTAGCCCTCGTTCCATCTCGCCCTCTTCAGCGCGAGCGCCATGATGTTCGGGCTGATCACCGCTCCGACGCCGTAGAAGCAGTGCAGAAAGTTCATGACGGACGAAGGATAGTTGTCCGCCACATAATGATTGACCGCGGCGTCGATCGAACCGGCGCCGAGTCCGTACGGCACCGCGAAGAGAAACAGCATCCAGTAGCGCGCCGAGACGGAAAAGCCGAGAAGGCCGAGCACCGTCAGCGCGATCGACACGATGACGATCCACTTCGTATGAAATTTCCGCATCAGCCGCGGGCTGATCAGCGCGGAGATAATCGTCATGAAGGCAATCGCCATCGAGACATAGCCCGCGTAGGACGAAGGCACGCCGAAGACCGTCTGCATCTTCGGCCAGCCCGAACCGAGCAGCGAGTCGGGAAGTCCCAGACTGATGAAAATCAGATAAATGACAGCAAGCAGCAAAGATCCCATTTCCGTTCTCCTTCTCCTCCGGCTCCTTTTCCGACAGCCGGACAGGAGCTATTGTACCTTGTCCCCTTTTGGAAATTCAATCGGAATCTTTTGCTTCCGTCTCAAGCCGGATCGTCCGGATCTCATACGGCATCATGGTAAAGGCCACGCCGTGCCCGTCGAAATCCGCCGGAACCGCCTCCTCTTCCATGATATTGCAGAATTCGGCGCTCCGGATCCGCTCCGCCGCCTTCAGCACGACCCGCGTCCGCCGGTTGAAGCATTCATAGAGCCGGACGATCACGGCGTCGGAATCCTCCGCCCGCTTCACCGTCTCGATGACCACATTCTCAGCCGGACGGCCGTCCTCCGTGCAGACCCGGACGAAGGAAAGCAGGTCCGGAAGCGTCCCGCCCTCCGTCCGCTTGACGACGGCCCGCATCGGGTTGTTCAGCATGTAGGCCTCCCTGACCGTTCCGGCCGTCTTCCATGTCCCCTCATGAGGAAACAGCGAATACGTGAAGGTATGGTGCTCCTTGTCCGCCGTCGGGTTCGGATAGCGCGGCGATTTCAGCATCGTGAGGCCGATATCCGTCCCGCGCACCGAGACGCCGTACTTGCAGTCATTCAGCACGCTGAGCCCGTAGTCGTCCTCCGCCACATCCAGCCACTTGTGATGGCAGACCTCGAACTTCGACCAGTCCCATGACGTGTTGTCGGTTGTATTTCTCACCACATTTCCGTACTGAATGTCGTAGACCGCCTCGTTGGCGTGGACATCCGCAGGGAAATGGTTCTTCAGCAGCTGATGCTCCCGCCAGTCGATCTCGTTCCGGATATCGATCCGGGGGATGTCCGCGTAGACAGAGACAAACTGCACGATCACGGAGCGGAGGAACGGCCGCTCGATCCGGACCGTCGCCCGCACGGGACCGCGCTCGGTCACCCTGACGGATGTGACGCTGTCCACCTCCCACGACTTTTCCGTGTAGTAGCTGTTGATGTCCCACGCGTCGTAGTTGTGAGGACGGTCCTCATAGCAGACGATCACATTGCCGGCTTTTCCTTCCGGGAACAGATTTCTCCGGGCCCGCTTGTCGTAGACCTGCCCCATCTGCCCCTTCCCGTTCAGCGTGATCCGGAACCAGCGGTTCTCAAGCCTGCTCTCCGAGACGTCGAGCCCGGACGAACCGTCCTCCGCCGGCGTTCCCTCCTCCGTCCGGAAGGTCCGGTATCCCTTCGGCGGCACGTTCTCCGCGCAGAAGATCCAGCCGTCCTCCGTTTTCTGAGCCGGAAGGCGGCGATTTCCGTCCCATACGGAACATGCATCCGTCCCCTCCGGCATCCGGAAGGTCACGATCCCCGTTCCGTCAAAGGAATTGGGATTGAACACAGCCAGCGTGCCGGCCGGCGCGCTGATCCGGTCCGCCAGAAGCTGAAGAGCCGCGGCCTGCATGTCCCGATTCTCCTGAAACAGCGCGAGATACTCCCGCTTCGAGTCCTCATAGACCTCATGAATCGCGGAACCGGGCAGAATATCGTGGAACTGATTCCGCAGCAGCGTGATCCACTCCCCGTCGAGCTTCGCCTTCGGATAGGGCGCGCCCGCGAGATGCGACGCCATCACCGCATACGTCTCGGCGTCCTGCAGCACGAACTCCGCGCGCCGGTTCCACTTCTTGTTCCGCGCCATTGTGGTGTATGTGCCGCGGTGATACTCGAGATACAGCTCGCCCTTCCAGACCGGAAGAGCCTTCGATCCCGAGGTCTTCCGGTCGAGATCCTCGAAAAACGCCCTCGCGGTCGTCATCTTCGTCCGCGGAAGTCCCGGAATCCCCTTCGCCATCCTCCGCTGGTTCTCAAGCTGGCCGCGGGTCGGACCGCCGCCCCCGTCGCCGTAGCCGAAACTGCAGAGCACCTCATCGTTCAGGTCCTTGTTATTGTAGCGCGCCCACGCGCCCTTCATCTGGGACGGATTCAGGAAGCCGTTGTAGGTCGTGAAATGTTCGGTCTCCGTCCCGTTCTCCTCCGCCGCCCGGTTGTAGTCGCGGGTCGGGATGAAATGCGTGAGCCGCCTCGTGCCGTCGATGCCTTCCCAGAGAAACGTATCGACGGGCATCATGTTCGTCTCGTTCCACGAAATCTTCGTGGTCATGAAATACCGGATGCCGCAGAGTTTCATGATCTGCGGCAGCGCCGCGGAATAGCCGAACACGTCCGGCAGCCAGAGAATCTCGCTGTCCTTCCCGAACTCCTTCCGGAAAAAACGCTTTCCGTAGAGAAACTGCCGCGACAGCGCCTCGCCTGAGGCCAGATTGCAGTCCGCCTCCAGCCACATGCCGCCCTCCGCTTCCCAGCGTCCTTCCCGGACGCGCTCGCGGATCTGTTCGTAGACGTCCGGCGCCGCCTCCTTCACATAGGCGTAGAGCTGCGGCTGGCTGGACATAAAGCGGTATTCCGGATACCGCTTCATCAGCTCCAGCACCGTGGAGAAGCTGCGGACCGCCTTGTCCCGGGTGACCGGAAGCGTCCAGAGCCAGGCCACATCGATATGCGTGTGCCCGACGCAGCAGATCACCGGTGCTTTCTCCCCGTCGCAGGCTGCCTCGTAAAAATGCTCCTTCAGATACGACCGGGCGTCCTCGAGACTCCGGTAGTACGCCGGCGATCCCTCCTCTCGCAGATCCAGCCGGTTCAGCGACTCGTTCAGTTCCCGGATGATCGTGATGTACGCCGGATCATCCGGTTTCAGGAGCCGGGCGGTGTCATACGGCACCTTCAGGTCGTAGTAGTACGACTCGGTCCTCCGGTCGAGTCTTTTCAGCGAGACGTCCATCTCAAGACGGAAGTTCTGGTCGCCGGTGAAGGCCGCCAGAAGCACCTGATACGCCGCGCCCGGCACCGCCCGGTCCGTCAGGATCAGCTCCCGGTGGTTCACGTCCAGCCCCTGCACACGCCGTCCGTCGATGAACGCGCTGAACTGCGGGTTGGTCGCGTCCCAGCTTCCTTCCCGTCCGGTCTTCACCTCGAGCACGGCGCACTCTCCGTCCCAGCCCTCCGGAATCTCCGCCGTGAAGGCGAACCAGTAATACTCGCGGTGGCCGCCCCAGAGGTTCCTCCGCTCAAACGGCTCCCAGCCGGACGGATCCAGCTCCGCCGGGTCCTCCCGGCCGTCCGTCGAGTGCATGATCCGGATCTCTTCCACCGGTACACTCTCCGGATAAATCAGTCTGCCGAGATCGTCAATCAGTTTTCCGATACGTTCCTTGATGAAATGCATGGTCGGGGGGCTCCTTATACTGTCAGTCGCTGCTGTTTTATCCCTTTATTTTCGCGGAATCCTGAGAAAATGAATAAAAAGATTTCGGCGGCTCCTTCGCCCACAAATCAGACATGTTCAATTTATGCCGCATTAATGCTCGTCGAAACTCAATGTCTTTCATTCTGTTGACAGCACTCTTAAAATCGTCTGCCGTTCTGCTCTTAGTCAATTGCCCGGCTCGCAGCACATCGGTTGCCCGTTCCATTTCATCCTCAAAGTTAAGCACCTGCAAAACAGTCAGAACCTCGACGTCGAGACACCGCTTTTTCAACAGTTCAATATTTCGTTTCAAATGACTTATCTCTTCCTTATCCGTATCAAAAACCAGAACGACCATACTTCCCGGTTCGATTGTCATCAGTATCGAAATCGGAAGTACGTTTTGTACAACATTGAATGTTTTAACTTTTCCGGGGATCAATAACGCCGGTTTTAATTTCAGCGCCCTGACCAGTCTTTCTTCGCACTGCCCTTCTGTAAAATAGCAGCACTTTCGATTTATCATCAATCCGCCACCTCCAGCTCGTCAAGGAGGGAGTCATCCGGAAGCGATTCAAACGCGTCATTCTCCATCGCGCATTTTACCGAGTCTGTGTTCCGTTTCAGAATATCGGATGCAAACGTGACCGATACAATGTACTTTTCTGCATCAATTTCCTTGCGCAGGAAAGCAAAGCTGTGTTTCGGAAGATTCAGGGTCAGCATATCCGTGTTGTGCGTGGTAAAGATCAGCTGCCCGTTCCCCTTCAGCCGTTCCACCATAAGTCCGAAAATTCTTTTTTCTATCGCGCTTTCAATGTAGGAAAAATGCTCATCGCAGTAGTAAAAGCCTTCGATCTGTGACAGCATCGCGGCAAGAAAAACCGCGACGTCAATTCCTTCCGCTGTTCCGCTTGACAGAAGGTCACGGTTCAGAAGATTGCCGTCCTGAATAATGATTTCTTCACCACGCCGCCGGATCACAAAGGAATCCTTCAGATCTTTCGCAATCGACACATCGGTCAGCGTCGGGTCAAGAGTTCCGATTACCGCCCGGAGTGTCCTGAGCATTTCCTCCTGACCAATCTCTTTCACGCGAAGTGATTTTTCAATTTCAGGATAAGCGAAACGATAACGAAGCGTACCGACAGTCTTCCGCAATTCCTTCAGGCTCCCGTTAATTTCCGCCGTCTTTTCCTCCAGCTTCAGCACAGTCATTTCATAAGAATCCATTTCTTCGATGTCCGCGGCAAAATAACGGATATTGACATTATCTTTTTCAATGATCCCTGAAAAACGATGGAGTACATACCCTTCATTCACAAAATCGACCTGAAATTCCGCCGGAGTATCGCCTGACGGCAGATCCCGCAAAATCGCTTCATTCGCTTCTCTTATCGAACTGAATATTTTCAGGAGCGCTTTTCCGAGACTTGTTTTTCCCGTCGCATTGGTGCCCATCAGAATCACCGCCTTTTTATAGCGGAAACGGCTGCGGCCTTCCAGTGTTTCATTGCCTAAAAGGGAGGCGGACAGTTTTCTTGGATAAGAAAAATTCATATGAAATTCATCAAACCCATAGATCTTTTTCAGTCTGACATCCAGAATCACCATTTCCATCCCTCCTTTCGCAGTTTCGCAGTTTCACAATTTCGTATATTGCGATATTATGTTTATCACGGTGATCCGTCAAGGCAGGCCGTTGGCCTCAGTCTGACCGCAGATCTCCTTTTCCAACGTACCGCAATGAGATGAACCGGGTAATCACGCCTCCCCCAGTTTCTCCAGCTCCTCAAGCCAGATCCGCGCCGACGCGTCGGAGGGCATCCGCAGATTGCCTCTGGGCGAGACGGCGACCGTACCGACCTTCGGACCGTCCGGCAGACAGCTCCGCTTGAACTGCTGGGCGAAGAACCGGCGGTAGAATATCTTCAGCCATCTGAGAATCGTGGCGCGGTCGTAATGGCCGGCGCCCAGCGTGTGGTCCGGATCGTCCTCCGCATCGCCGGCCGCGGCGCTATTCCCGGACGTTCCGTCCGAATGAGGCGCCGTTCCGTCCGAATGAGGCGCCGTCCCGCCGGCCGCAGCGCCATCACCAGATGTTCCGTCCGTGTCATCCTCCGTCATACCCGCAGCAGCGCTCCCAGAGACCGGCTCCTCCGCCTCTCCTTCCGAACCGGCTCCCGCGTGACTGTTCCCGTCCGCAAACACCGCCGCCGCGATCCGGTAGATCTTGGCCGGCGGGAATCCCAGCCGGAGCATGTAATAGAGGAAGAAATCGTGAAGCTCGTAGGGCCCCACGAGATCCTCGGTCTTCTGGGCGATCTCGCCCTCCGACGGCGGGAGCAGCTCCGGCGACACCGGCGTCGCGAGAATATCCAGCAGCGTCCGGCGCAGCGTCGCATCCCCGCAGGTATCCGCGTAGTAGCGGACCAGATGACGCACCAGTGTCTTCGGCACCGAAGCGTTCACCGCGTACATCGACATATGGTCGCCGTTGTAGGTCGCCCATCCCAGCGCCAGCTCCGACAGATCGCCGGTGCCGATCACAAGGCCGCCTGACTGGTTGGCGAGATCCATCAGAACCTGGGTGCGCTCCCGGGCCTGGCCGTTCTCATACGTCACATCATGAACCTCCGGGTCCTGGCCGATATCCCCGAAATGCCGCAGCACCGCCTCCCGGAGATTCACTTCCCGAAGCGTCGCGCCGAGATTGCCGGTGAGGGTCACGGCGTTGCGATACGTGCGGTCCGTGGTTCCGAAGCAGGGCATCGTCACGGAGAGGATCTGCGACCGCGGAAGGCCCAGCAGATCGAAGGCCCGGGCTGTCACCAGCAGCGCCAGCGTCGAATCCAGTCCGCCGGAAATGCCGATCACCGCCGTCTTCGCGTGGGTGTGCGCCAGCCGTTTTTTAAGTCCCATCGCCTGAATCATCAGGATCTCCTCACAGCGGCGGTCGCGGTCCTCCTTCGAGGAAGGCACGAACGGATGCGGATCAAAGGCACGGATCAGAGCCGTTTCGCGGAGCTGGATCTGAAACGGAATCACCGTATACGGCTCCGCTTCCCGGATATACTGTGCCGGGAACGAGGTCATCCGCCGGCGTTCGGAGACGAGGCGATCGACATCGAGATCCGCGCAGACCGTCTCATTGGCGAACAGCTTCGCCTCAGCCAGCAGCGTGCCGTTCTCCGCGATCATGTTCTGTCCGCCGAAGACGAGGTCCGTCGAGGACTCCCCTTCGCCCGCCGTCGCGTAGATGTAGCCGCAGATGCAGCTTCCCGAGTGGCTTTTGACGAGCGTCCGGCGGTAGCTGTCCTTGCCCACCAGCTCGTCCGACGCGGAGAGGTTCACGATGACGGTGGCGCCGGCGCGGATATGGCTGACGGAGGGAGGACACGGCACCCAGAGGTCCTCGCATATCTCCGCTCCGACGATCAGCCGCGGCATCGACGTCGCCTGAAACAGCAGACGGGTTCCCAGCGGCACCTCACGGCCGGCCGCCCGCACCGTTACGGTTCGTTCCGGCGCCGGCTCGAAATTCCGCGCCTCATAGAACTCATCGTAGGAAGGCAGATTCGTTTTCGGGACGAAGCCGAGGATCCGGCCGTGGCAAAGCGCCGCGGCGCAGTTGTACAGCTTGCCGCACGCCTCCACCGGCAGCCCGACGAACAGCAGCGCGTCCACGTCCGCGGTATGCTCCGCGAGAATCGCGAGCTGCTCCATCGCCGAACGCAGCAGCTCCGACTGCCAGAACAGGTCGCGGCACTCGTACCCCGTGAGGCAAAGCTCCGGAAACACGATTACCTTCGGGTCCGCTTCCTTCAGCTGGCGGATCCTCCGCTCGATCTCCATTCTGTTGGAAATGCAGTCCGCAACCGTCACCGTCGGGGTCACCGCCGCGACGCGCACAAATCCGTCTTTCATGCCGTTCTCCTCACTGTCTCTGTTCTTTTGCTTACGTGACGTCATCATTATAAGGCAGATCGG
Organism: Chordicoccus furentiruminis; assembly: GCF_019355395.1. Classification (GTDB taxonomy): domain Bacteria; phylum Bacillota; class Clostridia; order Lachnospirales; family Lachnospiraceae; genus Chordicoccus; species Chordicoccus furentiruminis. The sequence continues at coordinate 1,872,655 of NZ_CP048829.1, read as the reverse complement.
GCCGGCGCGCACCGGTATTCTGCGGAGCCGTCCCCTTAAGTGCAAATCCCCAAGACGCAGACAGGGGGCCGGACCGCACCTTTCGATGCGGTCCGGCCCCTTATCGCCTGTCGGCTGCCTGTTCGGAAAATCATTACTTTGCCACTACGGTCGGGATGATCTCGCCCGTGAGCTTTCCGTCCGGACCGACGGAAATCAGGATCCCGTCGCCCTCGTGAATCGTTCCGCCGAGGATGATCTTCGCGGAGATCGTCTCCACCGTCTGCTGCAGATACCGCTTCAGCGGTCTCGCGCCGTAAACCGGGTCGTAGCCGTGGTCAATCACATACTGTTTCGCCTCGTCCGTCAGCTTCACACTCAGCTGCTGGTCCGCCAGCCGCTCGTTGAGTCCGGCGAGCAGAAGCTCGATGATCCCGTGGATGTTGTCCTTGGTCAGCGGCTTGAACATAATCGTCTCGTCAAGACGGTTCAGAAACTCCGGGCGGAAGTGCGCGCGAAGCGCTTCCTCCACTTTGGCGCGGGCCTCCCCGCTGATCTCCCCGTCCGGCGTGATGCCGTCCAGCAGATACTGAGATCCGATGTTTGAGGTCAGGATGATGATCGTGTTCTTGAAATCGACCGTCCGGCCCTGGCTGTCGGTGATCCGTCCGTCGTCCAGCACCTGAAGCAGCACGTTGAAGACATCCGGATGAGCCTTCTCCACCTCATCGAACAGAACGACGGAGAACGGCTTCCTGCGGACCGCCTCGGTCAGCTGGCCGCCCTCGTCGTAGCCCACATATCCGGGCGGCGCTCCGATCAGTCTCGAGACGGAGTATTTCTCCATATACTCGGACATATCGATCCGCACCATGTTGTTCTCGTCATCGAAGAGGTACGAGGCCAGCGTCTTCGCCAGCTCGGTCTTGCCGACGCCGGTCGGCCCGAGGAAGAGGAACGACCCGATCGGCCGCTTCGGGTCCTTGATGCCGGCCTTGGACCTGAGGATCGCGTCCGCCACCTTGCGGACCGCTTCATCCTGACCGATGACTCGCTTGTGCAGTTCCTGTTCGAGGCCCAGCAGCTTCTCACGCTCGCCGGCCGTCAGCTTGGCGACCGGAATCCCGGTCCACTTCGAGACGATCCGGGCGATCTCATCCTCGGTCACTTCCTCGTGCACCATCGAGAGATCCTTGTTCTTAAGAGAAGCCTCGGCGTCCTCGAGCGCTTTCTTCACCTTCGGCAGCTCGCCATACTGGAGCTCCGCCGCCTTGTTGAGGTCGTAGGACTGCTTCGCCATCTCGATCTTCCGGTTGATCTCGTCAATCTGCTCCCGGTATTTCTTGAGGCTGTCCACCGCGCTCTTCTCGTTTTCCCACTGCGCCTTCTGCGTGCGGAACTGATCTTCGAGCTCGGCCAGATCCTTCTCAAGATCATCAAGCCGTTCCTTACTCAGCGGATCCGTCTCCTTCTTCAGCGCGGTCTCCTCGATCTTCATCTGGGTGATCTTCCGGTTCATCTCATCAAGATCGGACGGAAGCGAGTTGAGCTCGGTCTTGATCAGCGCGCAGGCTTCATCCACGAGATCGATCGCCTTGTCCGGAAGGAACCGGTCCGTGATATACCGCTGAGACAGCGTCGCCGCCGCCACCAGCGCGTTGTCCTGAATCTTCACGCCGTGATAGACCTCATAGCGCTCCTTCAGCCCCCGGAGGATGGAGATCGTATCGCTGACTGACGGCTCGCTGATCATCACCGGCTGGAACCGGCGCTCCAGCGCCTTATCCTTCTCGATGTACTCCCGGTACTCATCCAGCGTCGTCGCGCCGATGCAGTGCAGCTCACCTCTCGCGAGCATCGGCTTCAGCATATTGCCGGCGTCCATCGCGCCTTCGGTCTTGCCGGCGCCGACGATCAGATGCAGCTCATCGATGAAGAGGATGATCTTGCCCTCGGACTGCTTCACGTCCTGCAGAACGGCCTTCAGCCGTTCCTCGAACTCGCCCCGGTACTTGGCTCCCGCCACCAGCGCGCCCATATCAAGCGAGAAGATATGCTTGTCCTTCAGGTTGTCCGGCACATCGCCCTTGACGATCCGCTGCGCGAGGCCTTCCACCGCCGCCGTCTTGCCGACGCCGGGCTCGCCGATCAGCACCGGGTTGTTCTTCGTCTTTCTCGACAGAATCAGCATCACCTGACGGATCTCGTCATCCCGGCCGATGATCGGATCCAGCTTCTGGGTGCGGGCCTTCTCCACCAGATCCTCGCCGTACTTGCCGAGCGAGTCATAAGTCGCCTCCGGATTGTCCGTCGTGACCCTCTGGTTGCCCCGTACCGTCGCGAGGGCCTTGAGAAAACCTTCTCGGGTGATGCCGAATGTGCGGAACAGTTCCTTCACCGTCTGGTTCGGGTAATGCAGCATCGCCAGCATCAGGTGCTCGACGGAGGTATACTCATCGCCCATCGCCTTTGCCTCGTCCGGCGCCTTGAGCAGCACCTTGTTGAGATCCTGGCCGATGTACGGCTGTCCTCCGGATACCTGAGGCCGCTGCCGGAGCGCGCCGGTCAGCACGTTCCGGAACTGGTTCGGATCCACTCCCATCTTCTCCAGCAGCTTACGGATCAGGCTGTCGTCCTGATTCAGCAGAGCATACAGCAGATGTTCCTCCTCGATCTCCTGATGGCCGAAGTCCATCGCCACCTTGTCGAGTTCCGTCAGAGCTTCCTTCGACTTCTGGGTAAACTTATCAATATTCATATGTAACGCCTCCCCTCTTTCGCGGGCTGTATTCAATTCATGAATTCATGGTGTGTTCTATCATCTCTATCACACTGGCACCACTATAGCACCGGGGATTAGCACTGTCAAGGTTAGAGTGCTAATTTTTCCGGATATTTTTCGTGCGCGTAAAATCAGTTCTTCCACGAACAGATCACGCGGAGATTCTTCTCCATTTCATTTCTCCGCAGACTTGTCATCTGGAGTATAATAACCAGCGGAGCCGTTCCCGGCTCCTACGTTTTGCAGCAGGAGATATGATCATATGAAAAAACTGTTTGAGGGAACAGGTTTCATTTTTCATGAGAACGATAAGGAATTAAATCAGGAACCTTCCTTCATCGACGAATGGACGCACCGCAATCTGTATTTCTGCTTCAGCGCGGCACTGCTTTTCATCTTTCTGTCCACGATCGGACTGATTCAGGTCTACGCGCCGCATGAGAGAGGGCAGGTTCTGCCCCAGATCAACGCGACCTTTGTCTACGCATTGCTGCTTATCTGCAACCTGGTTTTCGCGTTCCTCATCGCGGCGGCGACGGCGCGGTATAACAAAGGTTCGAAAACCATCCGAAAATACGCTTTGCTGCTGCGGTCATACCGCGTGACCGGCATGATCCTCGCCAGCTTCACGTTCTTCAGCACGGAAAAAGGGAGCAGCTTTTTTTTCGAATATATCCTGATCTCCATGATCATCTATCTGCTTCCGCTGTATGATTTCAAGGAGACGATACTGAACGCCTCCGTCAACATCGGGGCTCTGACGGTTGTCTTCTCTCTGATCAGCCGACCGACCGCCTGGCAGGACTGGACCGATCTGACCGCCTTCCATCTGTTCTGCATCGCCGTCTGCCAGCTCCGGTGGAACTCTTATGTCCGCTATGAATCCGTGCGGATTCACCTGATGCAGCACGAGAAGACGCTCACCGGAGAGGTGCGCCGGGACGGCCTGACCGGTCTTCTGAACCGGACGGCTCTGCGGAATGACTTTCCGGAATTTCTGTCAAAGGAGATCTGTCTCGCCCTCCTCGACATCGATTCCTTCAAGCACATCAACGACACCTACGGCCATGTATACGGAGACCGGGTTCTCAGCTTTATCGGCCGGAATATGATGACCGTCTTCAGCCAGCCGGAGGACCGCTGCTACCGGTACGGCGGCGACGAGATGATGATCATTTCCATCACTCATGACACAGACGGGTTCCGCCGCAAGCTGGAAGAAATGCAGCGGCTCTCAAAAGAAAGCGATCCGGAAATCCGCGTCGGAATGAGCATCGGATACTGCTGCGGCTTCCCTCTGAACGAGGCGGATCTGCGGAGCTGCATCCAGATTGCCGACACCTGGCTCTATCAGGTCAAGAATCATCCGGACGGCCAGCGTCTCGCGGGCGGCCGGATGAAGATGAGCCGGAAAACCGCCGGCCGCTCCACCGCCGCACTGGAAACGCTGCCCTCATTCAGTTCGCTGGAGCCCCGGTTTCAGGCTCACGCGGAAGAGGAGCGGGCCGTCGCCTTTCTGGATCTCTGTCACTTTACGGAACTGAACGAGCGGTTCGGATATCGGAAAGGCAGCTGGCTCCTTGAGCGGATGTCGGAAGAGCTTCTGAAGCGCTTTCCGCGTGAAGATCTCGCGAACCCGGACAGCGATCACTTCGTCCTTCTCTCCACGCTCCCGGAGGCAGAGATCGAGTCCCGCCTCACTGCCGTTCAGCACGATGCCGCAAAACTGATCCCTTCCTACATCATTCAGTTCCGGACCGGCATCTTCCGCTGTCCTGCCGGAGATCACAAGACCGGCTTTATGACGGCATTCTACAATGCGAAGTATGCATGCAGCTGTACTGAAGCAACGGCGTTCGGCAGCATCTGTCTGTACGACGCACGGATGGCGGAAGGCCAGAAATGGGATACCTTCGTCCGGAATCATCTGGATGAAGCGCTGGAAAAAGGCCTGATCGTTCCCTTCTACCAGCCGTTCATCGGGTCGCTGAGCCGGAAAACCTGCGGTTTCGAGGCGCTGGCGCGGTGGAATGACCCGGAAAAGGGTGCCATTTCTCCTGCTGACTTCATCCCTGCCCTCGAAAAGCAGAAGGAATCATACAAACTGGATCTGCATATGCTGAAACGGGTTTGTGAAGATCTGAGCCGCAACCGAGCGCTCATCTCGAACGATCTGTTCATCACTGTCAATCTCTCACGGACGGACTTCGGGATGACGGATATGCCGGCAGAAATTGACCGTATTCTCGCCCCGTACGGCTTCGCGAAGGATCTGATCCAGTTCGAGATCACGGAATCCGCCATCGACAGCGGCATCCGCATCCGGAATGGCGTCGCACATCTGCTGCGAAACGGATACCGCTTCTGGCTGGATGACTTCGGTACAGGCGAGTCCTCTCTGCACGCATTGCAGGACTACAGTGTCAGCGGCGTCAAGCTGGACCAGTCCTTCCTCACACATTTCTGGGACAACGACAAATCCCACATCATCATCCGCTCCATCGTGGAAATGTGTCACCGTACCGGATGTCTGATGATCGCGGAGGGCGTGGAGGATCCGGAGCAGTTCTGGTACGCGAAACAGTGGGGCGTCAATTTCATTCAGGGATTCCTTTTCAGCCGGCCGCTTCCGCTTGATGAATTGATGAAGAGCCGCTTTGTAAGAGAAATCACGGACAGGGACGATGTCGTCTTCTACCGTCCGGCAGCCAACATCAATCTGTCCATTCCGATCGAACCCGGATTTTACGCACCCGGCCAGCCGAAACTGGTGTTTGCCAAAGCCGTCCTGGAAAGAAATCAGGATCATATCTTTTTCATGCGTGCCACCCAGGAAATGCTTACCCTTTTCGAGCCGTATCTCAGACAGCCGAATCTCTATCAGGAACTGGCTGACGGCACAGCGGTTCACGGCTTGTTCCTGTCCTTCATGAAGCAGGCGGCCTTAAGACCGGGTGTCCTTGATTTCCCGTACCGACTCGATGGCAGAGAACTTCACGGACAGCTCGCCCGTCTCACAGAAAACGGAGAACGAATCACATACGTCTTCGCGACCTCGAGCTACGGCATCGCGAACCCGGTTTCCTTTGACACGCCGGACGAGAGCGGGCAAGACGCCGCATCCGGGCAGCCGGATCCGGTTTAACCCTTTTATGAAATGAAGACGGCGAAGGCTTACGCCTTCGCCGTCTTCACTTCCCGGATCCGCTTCAGTTCTTTCTTCGCAATCTTCTGATACTCCGACGCCAGATCGTTCCAGCAGGAAACCGATATTTTTCCGGCGCGCTCCCCGAAACGGATTCCGAGATCACGCTTCAGATACTGCATCAGATAGGCCGTGGTCTTCTGGGCGCCGGAAATATTCAGATGATCGCCGCCGTCCAGACTGTCCGTATGCCAGTCAATGCCGACGGCCTTTTGTCTCTCGTTCAGATCCACACAGGGGACCCCCAGCTCCTTCGCCGTCCGCAGAAGGGTCTTCACCCGCTTCCGGTTGTAGTTCCGCGGCGACGGTGAGCTGTACAGCACGAGCTGCGCGCCGTTCTCGTCGCAGAGTTCCCGGAGCTCCGCGAGCGACTCCCGGTTCGCGTCCGGAATCGCCGTTCGTTTCATCCTGCGGCTCATATAATCCCCTTTGGTATACGGGTTGATGCTCGCCCGGATCCGGAACCCCTGATAAGCGCCGCGGCGTCCCTCGCCCCATGTATCCTTGTTCCAGAAGCTGTGATAGCGGACGATCGGGAAAACGCGCCCCAGCAGTTCGCCGAACTGATTCTCCAGCTCCTTCGCGCCCTGATCGGAGACAAACAGACAGTGCGCCTCCATCAGCACGACGGCCGGCTTCTGGCTCTTGAAAACGGCCTGAAGCACCGAGCAGGCGGCCTCCGTCCGCTGACCCGGCTGCCCGCAGTCAATGGAAGTCAGGCCGTAATCCCGCCAGACCTGCATCGGGGAAAAGGCGGTGTAGCTCAGACTGTCGCCGACATTGACGATCTGAATCGTCTGCGGCTTCTCGTTCTCAATCTGGAAATAAACTGCGTTCCGGCCGCCTGAATCGCCGCCGGTGAGATACGCGCTGCGCACCACGATGAAGGACATCCCCTCCATCAGGATGCAAAGAATCAGGAAAAAGAGCAGCGGCCGCCAGAAAGACGCAAGCCGCCTGCTCCGATGATCAGAATCCCGCATAAATCATATCCACTTTCTGATAGCCGGCGCCGTAAGCACCGAAAATAAAGACCGCAAAAATCAGCGCGTAGTAAAGCGTCCACCGGACCGGCGTCTCCCAGCGTCCAAGACGGCCGTCCGGAATCAGATGCTTCTCCTGACAGATGTCGTAGATGAGAACCACAAGAATCCCGAGGAACGCGACCGTGAAGCCTGTCTCGCTGAGTCCCATACGGAGCATCGTCCCGTCCGTCAGCGTCCTGAGAGAAAAGCCCCGGAACATGCTGGCGAACATCGAGAAGCCCGCTCTGACGCCGTTCGCGCGAAAGAACATCTCGCCCGTGAAGATGACGATCCATGTCTTCAGGATGAGGAATGCATTCCACAGATGCATACGCTTCGTGCGGCGCAGACGCTTCTCCGCTTTCTTCCGGACCGGTCCCAGCGCGGTCTCCAGCATCAGAATGACAAAGTAATACATTCCGTAGAAGATATAGTTCCACTGAGGGCCATGCCAGAGTCCATTGGCGAGCCAGACCGGGAAGAGACACATCGCCGATGTGCCGAGCATCATGACGTACCGGCCGTACTTTTTTCTGGAATACAGATTCCACTTCATAACCGGCTTCGAGAGCGAAACCGGATAGAAAATGTATGTGCGGAACCAGACGCCCAGAGAAATATGCCACCGGCGCCAGAACTCCGACGCATTCTTCGCGAAGAAGGGCTGGCTGAAGTTCTCCGGCATCCGGATGCCGAACAGCTCCGCCGACCCGATAACCACATCCATCGTGCCGGAGAAGTCCATGTACAGCTGGAGGGCGTAAAGGATCCCGGACACCGCCGTCACGGCCCCGTGATAATCGGTGTAGTGATCGAAGATCATGTTGACCGGAATCGCAAGCCGGTTCGCGATCACCAGCTCCTTGAAAAGGCCCCAGCAGATCCGGATCGAGCCGTGCGCCAGATTCCCGCTCCTGACGGATTCTCCGGCGAACAGAGCCTCCCGGAGTGCGCCGCCGCTGAGGATCGGCCCCTCCATCACCTTCGGAAAGAAGCTGAGGTAGAGAAGCATCCGGAACGGGCTGCGCTCCGGCTGCATTTTCTCCCAGCTGATATCCACCAGATAGCCGACCGCATCCAGCGTATAGAAAGAGATTCCGATCGGAAGCGCAAAATTCTTCCAGGTGATCTGATAGGCGGGATTCGCCAGCCGGATCAGCCGTCCGATGTTCATCTCGATGAAGCCCGTATACTTGAGGACCGCGAGCGTACCGAGAAGTCCCGCGACCGCGATATTACGGAGCGCGTCGGGGGAAAGCGGAAGCGTCTTCTTCGCACCGCCTGCCTTCCGCTCAGCGGCCGAGCAGGCGATCAAAAGCCCGAACAGCCACGTCCACACAGAGGCCAACAGCACCCAGACGATCAGTCTGCCGCTCAGGGACCAGTAAAAGAGCAGACTGGCCGCCAGCAGACTGATCCAGCGGAAGCGCTTCGGAAGAAGCTGATAGACCGCCAGCAGAACCGGCAGCATCAGAAACAGATACAGCGCGTCAAAATACGTCATACCATTATGCCTTCAGTTTCCGCACCATCTCACAGATCGCGTCCACGGAATTCAGGTTTTCCGGGACAAGCTCGGCGGCGTTGACGGAAACCCCGTACCGGTCCTCCAGATCCGCGATCAGCGTGATGATGCCGAAGGAATCCAGAAGATGATCGTCCACCAGATGCGTCTCCTCTTCATAATCGATGGAATCATCGATCTCCATCAGCATATCCGTGATTTCCTTCTTTAACGTATCGCTCATTTTTTATCCTTTCTGTGTGTACGTATTCAGAATCCATGTCGGCTGCCTGTCCCGGACGACCCGCAGCCCTTCCTCCGCGCTTCGCAGCGCGACGGCCGGCAGATCATGGCTCAGAAAAAGCGCCATCCCCTCGAAGGCACTGTACGCTCCTGTCCGACCGAACGCAAGCAGATCGCCCGGCCGCAGACCGGACGCGGCGTACTTTCCGCAGAGCACGTCGTTGGCCGTGCAGAGTGAGCCGCAGAGCGTATAGAGGCCGGTTTTCGCTTCCGCCGCATCCGGCCTCTCCCGCAGCACCCGGATCTCCGGAGTGAACATGCCGCGGAACTGGCCGTCGTACTGAATCTGGTGGATCCCGCCGTCCGTGATGCAGATGGCCGGCGCGTCCGGCTCTTCTCCCCGCTTCAGGTCCAGAATCTTCGTGAGATACACGCCACAGGAAGCCGCGAGAAAACGGCCCATCTCAAACGTCACCCGGCCGGCGCCGAGCGCCCCGGCGAGCCGGACAGTCTCCCGGACATCATCCTCCCGCAGCGGCTCCCGCTCCTGCTCAAAGTAGCGGACGGGAAAGCCCGGTCCGTATTCCAGCTCCGGAACCGGCCATCCGCGGGAACGGATCTCGTCCATCCGTTCCCCGAGCGTCTTCAGCTCCTTCCGGATCGGGGCGAAATGCTTCTGCGTGCCGGTGAAGAAATGGATGCCGGCGATCGAAACGGCGTCCGATGTCTCCGCCGCCTCATACAGCGGCATGAGATCTCCGAAGGCCATCCCGAACTGATTTCCGCCCGTCAGCCGGAGCAGCACCCGCACCCGTATCCCGCGCCGGGCGGCCGCCTCCTCCAGCATGCAGAACTGGGCCGGCGACTCCGCTGTATAAAGGCACCGGGCTCCGCAGCGGTCCATGACCTCCGCGATGTCCTCCTCCGTCTTCAGCACGCCGGAGAAGAGAATCTTTTCCGGCGGAACCGACTGCGCCGCAGCGATCCGGAACTCACCGACCGAGCAGCACTCGATCCGGTCCACGCAGGAAGCCAGCGCACCCGTGAGGAACGGATTGCTCTTCATCGCGAAGCAGAGGCCGATCCCGCCGCCCAGCATCGCCCGCACGGCTCCGGCCCGGGTCCGGGCCTCGTCCAGATCGAAAATATAAGCCGGCGTGCCCGTCCGGGCGGCCGCCTCCCTCAGCTCCGAGTCAGTCATGCCTTTCTTCCCCCTATCGCGAGACGCCGGAGCTCATTCCGGTCCTTCTTGCCGTTCTTGTTCAGAGGAAAACGGTCCAGCCGGATGAATTTTCCCGGAATCATATATCGGGGCAGCCGCGTCACGAGATCCATCCGGACCTGACGGCTGTCCTCCGTACCGGTGAAGAAGGCGACGATCTTTCTCGTTTCCGGAAGAAAAATGCAGCAGGCCTCGGCCACTCCGTCCGTGTCGGTCATCGCCTTCTCGATCTCCTCGAGTTCGATGCGGTGGCCCATCAGCTTGATCTGGAAGTCCTTCCGTCCCTCGAAAACAAGATTGCCCGACGGATCAAAATGCGCGAGGTCGCCAGTCCGGTACATCCGCTCCTGCCGGCCCTCCGCGTTCTCAAAGAGAACAAAGCTCTTCGCGGTCCGCTCCGGATCATGATAGTAGCCCTCCGCCAGCGACTCGCCGGAGACGCAGATCTCACCCGGCTTCCCCGGCTCCGTCACCTCACACCCCGCTTCGTCCAGCAGCCGGACCGTCCGCCCCGGGAAGGGCTTTCCGATCGGAAGGCAATCGAGATCCTCCGGCGCGTCCGCCGGGATCCGGTAGAAGGTGCAGTTACAGGTGATCTCGGAAGGGCCGTAAAGATTGACGAATTCCGTCCCCGGCATCGCCCCTCGCCATACTTTCAGCTGCTTGAGCGGCATCGCTTCCCCGCTGAACAGAATGATGCGCACGGACTTCGGCACATCATAGTCCAGGCCCTTCAGCGTGGAAACCGTCGTGAGTGCGGACACAGCCCAGGTGAGAACCGTGACTTTCCGCTCATTCAGGTAGTCGATCAGCTTCGCGGGCAGAGAGAACAGCTTCCGGTCGATCAGCACCAGCTCCGCACCGGTCGCCATCGCGGAATAGATGTCCTTCACTGAAACATCGAAGTCAAACGGAGCCTGATTGCCGATCCGGTCCGCCGCGCTGATCCCGAAGAGCCGGGTGAAATGCGCGATGAAATCGAGCACAGCCCGATGGCTGACCGAGACGCACTTCGGTTCGCCGGAGGACCCGGAGGTGAAAATCCCGTAGAGAAGATCCTTCTCCGAGGCGCGGCTCCGGACTGCCCGAAGGCGTTCGTCCGGACTGCCCGCCTCTTGCGCATAAAGCGCCTCCGCTGAAAGAACCGTTCCGCCAAAGCCGGTCTCCTCCACCAGCGATCTCAGACTGTCAGCCGCGATCACCAGCGGCCGGCCCAGTCTCCGCAGGATCCGCCCGATCCGCTCGGCCGGCTGGTCGCGGCTGACCGGGACATAGAATCCGCCCGCGTAGACGATACCAAGCTGGATCGCCAGTGTGGCCACCCGCTTCGCCGCGAACACGACAACCGGCTGGTTTCCCTCCAGCTCGTCCGCCAGCACGGCGCCGATGCCTCCGGCCCGGCGCCGCAGCTCCGCCCACGTGAGCGACGTCTGCTGATCCGAGACCGCGGTTCGCTCCGGATACCGCTCCGCCGTCTGCTCCAGCATTTCAAGAACATTTTTCATCAGACACCTCTTCGTCCGTTTCGAACTATGGATCGTTTCCGATTCATGCGCTCTGTTCATAAGCCCTTTTTATAAGCACCGTTTCAGTATATACAATTTTCCCTAAGGAAAATCTAAAGAATGGTGAAGAAATCCTTACTTTTTCTTATAAATGCCCTTTGGCCGTAAAAGAAACCATGAAAAAGACAGGCATCCTGCGATCCGTCCTCACAGAATGCCTGCCCGCTGAAGCGGATGATGGTTTCAGTCTTCAAATACATAATGCAGGAACCTGCACGATTCACGTGCGTCGCGGTCCAGATTTTCCTCACCAGCGCCCTGACTGATGTCTCTCCATACACCGATATTCCTGCCGACCGTTCCTCCCATACGAACAAACGGTTCCATGACAACATACCCATTATAATTGATGTCTCTAAGAGCAGTTCCTATCTCTCTCCAGGGAATTCGTCCCATTCCAGGCACTTTTCTATTGCATTCTCCAACATGGAAATGTCCCAGCAGATGACCGGCGTGACGAATCGCCCCACCGAGATCATCCTCCTCGATATTCATATGATATGTATCCAGCATCACTTTCACGTTCGGAGCACCGACTTCTCTGACAAACTGGACACACTCATCGCATGTATTGATCAGATAACTTTCGTACCTGTTGATCACTTCCATGCCGAGCGTAATACCGCAGGCCTCAGCCAGAGGCGCCAGTCTTTGCATTCCTTCTACTGCCCGTTTCCACTCTTCTTCCTTAGGACCCACTGTATGAAAATCCACAGGCCAGTAATAATACAGTGCACCACCGAGTACATGCATGTCCAGTTGTGCCATTTTATCAAAACAGCGTTTATACCACTCAAACGCGCCTTCCCGAATTTTCTCATCGCTGGATCCAACATTATGGATCGGTCTGGGTCCATACCCCCCTGTCAGCTCGATTCCTTCATCTTTCGCACATTGGCGAAGTTCTCGGACAGCAGCATCGGTATAATCAGGCAAGGCGCTGCATCCGATCTCAAGCGCATCGAAGCCAAGACGCGCAACCTTCTTGACATAATACCGGTAATCCGCGTCCCATTCCTTCTCCCAATAAGCATAATATATTCCATACTTCAGCTTCATCGTACCCGCCTCCGTTTTATTTCTCGCGCAGACTGTCAATCTTCCTCATTCAGAATCCGACTCATCGCTCTCGCGATCAGTCCTGACTAAGCCGATCTGTAAATCCCGCTTCATAAATCAGCCGCATTGCAAAGGATTTCGAGACCAGACCGCTGCGACCGGCCCCTCCAGTAAAAATTCGGCCTGCGAGCCGCAGCGTATGACAAAAATCTTCGACCTGCGTTTCTGATACATTCGACAGAAGTTCGGTCATTCTCTCGGCTACATCGGTTAGGGACGGAAGTTCACTCCGGTATTCCGCTTATGATCTGCACGCCCGCGCTGCAGCCAAGCCGGTTCGCGCCCGCTTTGATGCAGGCAATCGCTTCCTCGGCAGTATGAATCCCACCGGAAGCTTTTACACCCATATCCGGTCCGACCGTCCTGCGCATCAGCGCGACATCTTCCGGCTTCGCGCCGCCGGTCGAAAAACCGGTCGACGTCTTCACAAAATCCGCTCCGGCCTCCTTCGCGGTAAGGCAGACCTTCACCTTTTCATCATCCGTCAGCAGACAGGTTTCGATGATCACCTTGACGAGATGACCGCCCGCCGCCTGCACAACCGCTTCGATGTCTTTCTTCACGAAATCCCAGTCTCCGGACTTGATCTTTCCGACATTGACGACCATGTCCACTTCATCCGCGCCGTTCTCAACTGCGTTTTTCGCCTCGAACGCTTTCGATTCCGTCGTCGTCGCGCCGAGAGGGAATCCGATCACCGTGCAGACATTGACAGAGCTGTCCTTCAGCGTCTCCGCGCACTGCTTCACATATCCCGGATTGACACATACCGAAGCGAAATGGTACTCCATCGCCTCGCTGCACAGCTTCGCAATCTGCGTCTCGCTGGCTTCCGGCTTCAGCAATGTGTGGTCAATGATGCCCGCTACATTTTTCCTCGTAATCTCCATCTTACTATACTCCTTATCTTGTCGCCTTATTACCCTGTATCTCCTTAAAATATGGCTCCAGAGCGTAATAGACATCGTCGAATACTTTTTCCAGTTTCTGATAAATCTTATGGTTCTGTTCGTCCGGCCTGATCGGCTGTCCGAATTTAAGATACAAATTAATCGCGTCAAAATTCCGGTAAATTCCCGCACCGAAGCCTGCCAGGACAGCCGCCGCCATAGATGTTGCATCTTCCACATGATCTGGCCGTACCATCTCACATCCAGTGACGTCCGCAAGTATTCTGGCTACAATATCGCCTTTTGCGCCTCCGCCGGTCAGGATCAGCCGATTTATCTCTTCATGCTCTCTATGGGCTTTCAGTATCAAGTCCAGATTCATCGCTACGCCTTCAAGCGCTGCTCGGAGATAATGTGCTTTGGTATGTTCCATTGTCATCCCAAGAAAAGCACCCGAAGCGTTCGGATTCCAGCGAGGAGCTCTTTCTCCATTCAAATAGGGCAGATAAAGGAGATGATCTGATCCAGCAGGAACCTTCTCAATCATTTCGTCGAGTATATCATAGACATTTCGCTTTTCCTGCTCTGCGCGTTGGATTTCCTCCTGGCAAAAAGTTTTTTTCATGTATGCATAGGAGCTGCCCGCCGCCTGCATCGTCCCAGTCGGTGAATACATCCCGGGAATAACATGTGAAAAAGTAAACAATATATGTTTTTCATCCGCCCTTGGTTTGGCAGACGTTCCAGAAACCCATGCAGAAGTGCCAAATGTCAGATAATACTGACCATTTCTGACGCATCCAGAGCCGAGTGTCGCACATGGTCCATCTCCGCCTCCAGCCACTACTTTAACATCCTCTGATAGATGAAGCAGCGATGCAGACTCTTTGGTCAGATGCCCGACAACCTCGGCAGACTGCACCAGCTCCGGCATCTTATCCATATCAAGTCCTGCGGCATCTAGAACTTCCCGTGACCAGCAATTATTGAGAAGGTCCATCCCGTTCGTACCGGATCCATCCGAATAATCACTAACCACTCTGCCTGTCATCTTCAAAATGATGTAATCCTTGGCTTGAATCATTTTGAAGCCTTGTTCATAGCGCTCCGGCTCATTTTTTTTGAGCCACATCAGTTTTTCAATGCTGTAACTGCAACTGATCCGATGTCCAAGGATTTGATAGCCTCTTTCTTCGCCAACGCGCTTAGAAAGAATTTCTGCTTCATCCTGCGCTCTGGTATCTGCCCATATAATGGAATTGCCAAGTGGCTTCCCATCCCGATCTATCAGAAGGCAGCCCATCATCTGTCCGGAAAAGGAAACAGCTGCTACTGCTCGCCCATCAGCGTTTTCAGTCAGTTTCCTGGTCGCAGTCACAACTGCATTCCACCAATCGTCAGGATACTGCTCTACTCTTCCTCCTGACCTGTAGCTGATTTCGTATCCAACCGTACACCGATGGAGCATACGTCCATCCGCACTGTATAATGATGCCTTGGTTCCTGACGTTCCAATATCATACGCAATCAGATACTGATCACTCATAGTTCAAATGTCACCTCCTTCGTATGATTGGCTTTTCAGTTCAGTTATCCAAGATCGATTATCTGCTGTTTTTTTATTCCTCTGTAATCAATACGCGCATCCGGATCTCAGAATAACATTAGTATAGGGGGTGAATTCTCCTGTCAGAATAATCGCTTTTGCATCTCCTGACATTTCCTTGAGTTGAACATGAGGAACATAGCTGATATCAATTCCATCTGGAAGCAGAGCCAGCGCTTTTCGATGGAAATCCGGAGATACCGTTTTAGCTTCATCTGCGAACACTGCCGCTTCAAAGTTATTATTCTGTTCCTGCAAAACGGCCTTCAAAACATCAAGATAAGGTAGCTGTCCTGGTATAAAGTCAAGATCCACACGCTCTACTCCATCCGGAACCGGCAGTCCGGCATCTCCTATAACGATTGTATCCTTATGACGGATCTCGGCCAGAATCCGCACCAGCTGAGGGTGAAGTATTCCGCTTGTCTTCATTCCTCGTTCTCCTTTCCTCTCGACGCAATAAACGCGTCGATTTCATCCCTTCGCGGCATTGCCGGTGCGGTACCGATCTTCTGTACAGCCAAAGCTCCTACCGCGCTCGCGAACCGTGCTGCTTCAAAAATGTCTTTTCCTTCTGAAAGCGCCGTAACAAGACCGCCATTATAAGCATCCCCGGCGCCAGTCGTATCAAGAGCTTGCACCGGATAAGCCGGAATCATCTTTTCTGTTTTTCCGTCCGTTACAAAAGCTCCTTTCTCTCCCATCGTAATAATAACAGCCTTCACACCTTTCTTCAGAAAATAACCGGCTGCTGCTGATGCGCTTTTTTCATCTGTCACGGGTATACCGCTCAAAGCAGCGGCCTCTACTTCGTTCGGCGTAACGATACTGCATTTCGCAAGAAGCTTGTCACTGACCGGTTGTACCGGTGCTGTATTTAGAACAATCTGCTTGCCCGCTGAATAAGCAAGATCAATAAGACGTGACAGTGCACTGTAATTTGTTTCCAGCTGGGTCAGCACAATATCGGACGAACTAATCAAATCCTTCAGACTGTCCACTTCATCATCCGTAATATGATCACAGGCTGATGGAATAACCATGATTGCGTTCTGACCGGTTTTCTCGTCTACTTCTATTAATGCGGTTCCTGTTGAATATTCATCTGTTCTCAGTATTCTGGACGTATCCATGCCGAGATTCTTCATGAAATCCAATGCGATATTGGCAAACAGATCATTTCCAAGCTTTGTTACGATTGTTACTTCACCGCCTGATTGGAAAGCCGCGATCCCCTGATTGTATCCCTTTCCACCCGGCCCCATCTTAAAATAACCGCTTTTAACTGTCTCTCCGGGGACAGGGAGATGAGGGCCTCTGCCGGTCAGGTCTACGACAAAGCTTCCAAACATCAATATCTTTTTTTTCAAAGAAATTCCCTCCTCTCATGCTTCATCGATCTGATTATGAGTACACAGATTTATCTCAAACGATGGACAGACCAGCTTTCAAACCGCATGAAAATCCGTGTCATCATCGCCCCCATAGGAAACTCCGATATCAAGAATCATGGTCGAGTAACTTGTGCATTCGCCCGTACGGATACAGGCTCGTGTGTTATAATCTCTGGACATTTTCTTCAGCGTCTCATGGGGAACAAATTCAAGCTCGGTATCACTTTCCTTCAGAAGTTCTCTGACCTTCGAAAGATATTTGGGACTGACTTCCTTCACTTCGGAAGCCATATATATCTTCTCAATCGGCTTTTCCTGTATGATCGCTTTTAAAACAGACAGTTGTCTGGGCAATCCTTTGACTATAGCCAAATCCACTCTTTCCTTGTCAATCGGAACCGGCATCGCAGCATCTGAGAGCATCAGCCAGTCCATATGCCCAGCTTCAGCTAATACTCTTTTGAGCTGACAGTTCAGTATTCCTTCATGCAGATCAAATCTCATGGCGCACTCCCCTTTTTCTGTTAATGCTTTCTGAACTTGTCAATGAGAACAGAGGCAACAATCAGCACTCCTACAATGATATCCGTAATATTAGAATTCAGCCCCAGCAACGTGCCGGCATTCGCGATCGTCGCAATAAGGATAGAACCAACCACCGTTCCTCCGATATAACCTTCGCCGCCATTCATTGATGCTCCGCCGACCACCGCCGCGGCAATGGCGTTCATCTCATAGCCAGTGCCCAATGTAGGAATACCACTGGCCACGCGGGATGTCAGAAGAATACCGCCGACTCCGCAAAATATTCCCGAAAGAACGTAAACTCCATATGTAGTTCTTCTGACCGGGATACCTGAAAGGCGTGCGGCTTCAATATTAGATCCGACCGAAAAAACATTTCTTCCAAACACGGTATATTTAAAGATAAAGAAAGAGATTGCAATCGCTATGAACCACACTACGGCCATAAAGGGAATCGGGCCGACTTTCATCTTTGATACAGCCAAAAAGGATTGCGGAAGCCCGGTGATGTTTTTTGCATTGGAGATCAGAAGGATAATCGCCCGCGTGATCATCATCATTCCCAGTGTGGCAATGAATGGGGGAAGTCCGCCGTCGTAAATCATGATCCCATTAATCAGTCCGATCACTGCGCAAAGTGCCAGTGCAATAAAAACAGCCGGCCAAATTCCGCAAACCTGATTAACTGTTAGCAAGGCAACAACCATACCCGCCATCCCGACATGCGTGCCGACAGACAAATCAATGCCGCCCGTAACAATGACAAAGGTCATGGCAAGGGCTATAATGCCATATACTGCTGTTGACCGCATCAGGTTGTACATATTGACTCCGGTCATGAAGTTTTTGCTGAGGAAACTCATCACAATAAACACTGCGATTAAAACAATGGTGACGACTCCATACCCGTTCAGGAATGTTTTGAATCCCTCTGACTTTGCTTTTTTCATATTGTACCGCCTCTCATTTTACGAATTAATTCCGGATGCTTTTTCAAGAGCAGCTGCCTCATTCAGTTTATGGTTGGCATCATAGAATTCAGAGCGATCAAGCAGTCCCATAGCCTTTCCTTCTGACATAATAAACAGTTTGTCAGCCAGCCCCATCACCTCAGGCAAATAAGATGAGATCAGAATAACCGCTTTTCCCTTCCTCGTAAGCTGTTCAATCAGCTTGTATATTTCAACTTTCGCTCCGACGTCCACACCGACAGTCGGTTCATCAAAAATGAAAACATCACTGTCGCAGCACAGCCATTTGCTGATTACAACCTTCTGCTGATTTCCTCCTGATAAATTCTTACAAAGCTGGCTCACAGCAGGAGTCTTAATATTAACCTCCTGAACATATTGTTCAGCTCGTGCTTTTTCTTTTTTCAGATTGACAATACCGCCGTTCGAAATCGCCGGATACGAAGCCATATTGATATTTTTCTCAACGGACAGTCCAAGACAAAGTCCTTCTTTTTTTCTGTCCTCTGTCAGAAATGCAATCGAGTTACGAATTCCTTCAATCGGCTTCTGGTTGTGTATTGCTTTTTCATGGATAAAAACCTGACCTGAATCGTATTTGTCAGCGCCGAAGATCGCCCGGCAAACCTCAGTTCTTCCAGCTCCGATCAAGCCAAACATGCCAAATATTTCTCCGGCGTGAACCTCGAAACTTATATTCTGAAAAGCCTTTCCTGTCAGATGATCAACACGCAGAACAACATCCCCCTTCTTTGGATGCTCAATGCCATACAGATCTTCTACATTACGTCCGACCATCATTCTGACAAGACCTTTTTCGTCTGTGTCACGAACGTTCAGCGTATCTACATATTCGCCATTTTTAAGGACCGTCACTCGGTCGCATAACGAAAAAATCTCTTCCATTCGGTGAGAGATATATATAATTCCATACCCTCGATCTCGCAGATCCCTAATCAGTTTGAACAGAATTTCCACTTCTTCATTGGTCAAGAGCGCGGTAGGTTCATCAAAAACCAGAATATTTGCCTTCTGATAGATAATCTTCGCGATCGATACCATTTCCTGCTGCCCAATCGTCAAATCCCTGACCTTGCTTCTTGAATTAATATCAATGTTCAAGTCCTTCAAGGTCGCCTGGCTGATCTTATACATCTTCCCCCAGTCGACAATCGGTCCTTTCTTAAGGAGATGACCGAGAAAAAAGTTCTCTCCAACCGTCAGATGATTAGCCAAGGTAATATCCTGGTATACAGCTCCCAGTCCTTTCTCCAAAGCCTCTCCTGGCGATTTGCAGTGAACCTCCTCTCCATTAACAAAAACCTTCCCTTCGGAAGGCGGATATACACCCATCAAGATCTTGATCAGTGTTGATTTTCCTGCGCCGTTTTCTCCCACCAGCGCATGCACCTCTCCTTCCCTGACGTCAAAACTGACATTTGACAACGCTTTGACGCCTGGAAATTCTTTGGATATATTCTCCATTCTCACAAGCACTTTGGAGTCATTTGACATACAGCTTTCGCTCTCCTTTCCGTAGATCCGCTGAGTTGATAAAAGCAGGGCATCGGGTCCTCCGGCCCAGTGCCCTGCCTCAAACCTTCCTGAAAATACGCAGCGAATCTGTGGTAGATTATTCTTCACAAAAACCAGCCATATCAGTCCTTATACTTCTTCAGGGAGAACGGATCAATTATGCCCTTCATATCATCTGAATCGACATTTTCCTGCGTAATCAGGCTGATTCCCGTATCCGTAAATTTTTCAAAGTCAGCTGCCTTTTTCGTGCCCTTGATTACGTCATAAACACACTGTACCGACTGATAACCCATTTCATAAGGATTCTGAACTGCCGTCAGGAACAGCTGTCCGTCGCGAACCGCATTGATTTCCGCCTCATCCGAGTCAAATGCGCATGCAACCAGCTTGCTTCCAAGATCATTTTCCGTCATGAACTGTGAGAGGCCATCGCCGGTTGCATTGTTCGAAGCGAAATATCCAAGCAGATCATCCTGATTTGCAGTATAGATATCTTCTGCAGCCTGCAGGGACTTCGGAATATCGTTATCTGTATAAATGGGGTCCAGCACCTTGATGTCAGGAGCATTGTCCTTTAAATACTCTTTGAACCCCTCTTCACGTCTGGACACCGTAAGTGAACCTGCCATCGGGGAAATCAAGCCAACAACGCCTTTCTTCTCAACACCTCTCTGATCCAATTCCTTCAGGAACGCTTCTCCGACCGCCTTACCTGCAGAAATCGTGTCTGTCGCAAACAGTGAGATATAATTCTCTGTTGATGGCTGGTTATCGAACACGGCCACCGGAATATTCTTCTTGGCCGCTTCATCGAATCCGGCGGAAAGATTGTCCTCAAGTGTAGGGGCTGCTGCGATACCATCCGGGTTCGTAGTCAGAATATTGTCAAGAATTTCCGTCTGTTCAGCAGTATCCGCCTCGGAAACCGGCCCCTGAACAGTCAAATTGACGTCCGGATGCTCAAAAGCAAAGTTTTTCGCTCCGACAACCGCCTGCTGCCAGAAATCCGAATCCGTAGCCTTAATCAGGAAGGAAATGTTAACCTGATCCCCCGGAGCCTCCGCAGTTGAAGAAGAAGCCGCACATGGGACAACTGTTCCGGTCACTGCCATTCCCAGAGCCAATAGAGTTGCAAGTACTTTCTTTCTCATTCTGAAGCCTCCTTTTGAATATGTTTTTCTATAACAACAGCCTTTGCCTGACTGTCATTCCCGCGGTTCAAAGCAAACCGTTCGTTTCGTTCAGATCCCTTCAATTCCACACGATACGGAATATAAACCATATTCCGACTCGTCTTCTTCTTGTTGATTCGCTCATCCAGCATTCTCATAGCGATTCTGCCCATTTCGGCACAGTCCCGCGCAATATAGCTGTAGTTGTACCCGATATTGTCAAGCGCTTTAATCTGATCAATGCCTATCATGGCGATCTCACGGCCCAGCTTCATTTTCATTTCACGCACAGCCCGAATAAATCCCATTGATGTCGAATTGTTAGCTGTAAAAACGGCATCAGGAATTGTCGCTCCAGACAGCATTTTCATCCCGATCCGATAAGCAGTGTCTACAGAAAAATCACCTTTAAAAATAAGCTCATTTCTTACTGCTAATCCAGCATCCCGTAAGGCATCTTCATATCCCCTAAACCGCTCCCTGCCAATCTGAATATTTAAATCTCCAGTTATAGTGGCAATATTGCCATACCCCTGATCCGCAAGAATTTTGGTTGCGGCGTATGCCGCCTTATAGTTTTCAAAGAAGACCCCGTCCCATTCTGTATCTTTGACGCTTCGGTCCATCTCCACCACAGGGATATTCAGATTTCGCAAAATAGCGTGATACTCTCGGTTTTGCTCATCATCTTCCGGTCTGCCATAGTCCGAGGTCGGAGTAATAATCAGTCCCAGCAAATCCAGACTTCGAAGTTCAATGAGTGCTTTTCTCTCTTTCAAAAAGTCATTATTCGTATCAAAGTACAGTAATATGTAACCGCTTTCATCTGCGGCTGCGCTAATCCCCTTCAATACGCTTGTAAAAAACTCATTTTCAATCTCAGGAACAACCACGCCTATTAGTTTTGACGTATGACTCGCAAGCGTTCTGGCTGCACTTGACGGAATAAATTTCGTTTCATCAATTATTTTCAGTATGTTATTTCTTGTTTCTTCGCTTACATAGCCGTTTCCATTAATCACCCTGGAAACCGTTGTTTTAGACGTTCCCGCCAGTCTCGCAATATCCGCAATCGTAACTTTCTTGTCCATATGTAATCGCTTCCATATCCTGTTTACAATATAGTACTGTATTGCACATATGTCAACACTGTATTTAGAATAATTATTATATTATTCGAAGTATGTTTAACAGTTTTGTGCATTATGCTGCATTTTGTCGTTCTTCTTTGTATGTTACCGGTTCCCTCTTTTTATTCTGTTCCACACTCAGCTCATCAGGCATTCTTAGCTTCTACCACTATCCTCTAAAATAGAAAAAGCCGTCGGCCAATACGCGGCCAGCGGCTTTTATCATTGCTCTGTAGAATCAGCACATGAATAACATACTAAAATACCATTCTTCATTCGTTCAGGCATCTAAGGGTCATCACACCGTCACGGATTTACCATAACCATTTTAATCACGTCGCCCTTGTCATCCCGCGCCTTGCAAAACATTTTTTCAATATCCTGCATTGCAAATGTTTGAGTAATAAAAAGATCCGGATCAACTATTTTGTTTTCAAGAAGTTCGAGTGCGCGAGGAAACCATAATGCCGGAACCGCGTACGAAGCTCGCAGCTGCAGTTTTTTAAAATGGAAGTCGTTCGCATTAAAGGATATATTGCCGTGGTTCATATCAATGCCAATAAACCCGATAATACCGCCGTACAAAGCAATTCTGAATGTGTCCGGAATGACCGAAGGTGCGGCTGTAATCATTATCTTGTTGACTCCGCCGCGTGGAAAAGGATACTGATCCATCGGTGTTTCTGATGAGATTATAACATCCGTTGCGCCTAATTTTCTGGCCATCTCAATCCGGGCCTTTGATTGTCTGCTTCTCTGGATTGCATAGACATTTCGCGCACCGGTTGCCTTTGCTAAAGCAATCTCCATGAGTCCTATCGGGCCAAGCCCAACTACTGCCACGTCATCATTTAGTTCAATCCCTGTTGTGTAAAACAGATCCAGCGCAACACCCAGTGGTTCTGTCAGCGCCGCCTCCTGATATGAGAGCTTGTCTTTTGAAAACTTCACAGCTGCCTGTGCCGGAACAGCAAGATATTCTGAGTATCCGCTTATTTCAACATCTTCAATAACACTGAATCCATGCTGGCATAAATCTGTCCTGCCGTTTCTGCAATTTTCACAGAGATGACAAAAAGTTCCGCTTTCAATAACGACTGAATCGCCTTCCCTGATACTGCTCACATTCGATCCGCATCGGACAACCGTACCCGCGATCTCATGTCCGAAGCTTTTCCAATCCTTTGCATCAGATGCTGCTTCGTGCAAATCCGTTCCGCACACAGCGCAAGCCTCTACTTTCACGAGCACATCGTCTATACCGATGCCTGGGACTGGCACTTCACGAAGTTCGAATTGATACGGGGATTTTACAAATACAGCTTTCATAAAGTATCGCCTCGCTTCCGTCATCTGTCACAGTCATTTGATATGGGAACTCAGTCCCATGAACACCGAGCCAAACCTCACAGCTGATACTTATCAAGCATTTTACGCGCGAAGGAAATGCTTTCTCGTACATAAGTTTCAGCATCTGGAGCCAGTTTCCGCCAAACCCAGGTGCTCATATTGTCTGTGCAGTCAGAAAAGCCTTCAAAGCCAAGATATCCGTTAAAACCAATCTCTTTAAATGCGCTGAAAATGCCATCCCAATCAACATGACCAGTCCCCGGGATTCCCCTATCATTTTCACACATATGAAAATTAGATAAACGTTTGCCAGCTGTAAGAACCGCCTGATGGAAATTTTTCTCTTCCACATTCATATGATAAGAGTCCAGATGAATATGTACGTTTGGCTCGCCAATCATATCGATTAACTTATTTGCTTCTTCCGCTGTATTCAGCAAGTAAGATTCATATCGGGTAACAGGCTCAAACGCAATGTGAACGCCAAACTCCTGAGCGTATCGGGCAACCTCTCTGAGACAGGATGCGCTGAATTCCCACTCCTGCTCACTTGGCATATGCCTGGCATTTTTCAGATACTGTGAATAGATGACCCCCGAAAACATTTTCGCGCCCGCCTCCGCCGAAGCCTTGACGCAGTCCTTCAGATATCGGGTACCGTTCTTTCTGATTTCCGGATCAAATGATGTAATGTCATGCTCCGGTGAAAGAATAACATTTGAAGTTGTAATGCCAAAGCCGTCAAGTTTTTCTTTTACAGATATAGGATCAAACAGATCCAACCGCATAAGCGGTATTTCAATAAAATCGAATCCGAGATTCCTGACAGTATCGATGATCCCGAGAGTCTCATTGGACCATTCGCTGCACCATTCATACGCATGAATACCAAGTTCCATCGCAGATCCCTCGCTTTAACACAGACTTCATCTGTTTAAGATTTTGCTCTTATTTCAGTCCGAGCGCTTTCATCTCTTCGATAATCTTGATTCCGCTTGATGTACCGATTCTCGTTGCCCCGGCTTCTGCCATCTGCTTCAAGGCTTCATACGACCGAATGCCGCCCGCTGCTTTCACCTGCACATCCGGACCGCAATATTGTTTCATCAGTCGGACGTTCTCAGCTGTCGCTCCAGCCGTAGCAAATCCCGTGCTTGTTTTGATAAAATCAGGCTTCACTTCAGAAGCGATTTTTGCCACTTGTATGATTTCGCTCTCTGTCAGGTAACAGGTTTCAAAAATAACCTTGCAGCAAATCTCACTCCGTCTCGCCAAAGCGACAAGCTGCTCCATCTCTTTCCTGATATATGCATAATCATGCTCCTTCGCTTTGCCCACATTCATGACATAGTCAAACTCCTGACACCCGTCGGCAATCGCGTTTTTCACCTCATCCATTTTCGACTGAATCGTTGTTTGCCCTAGAGGGAAGCTGACAGCTGCACCGGTCAGCACTTCCGATCCCTTCAAAAATTCCCTGCAGATTTTCACCGGATAAGTGTTTATTGCAACCGACTTAAACCCAAACGTTCTTGCTTCGTCACAAAGTTTTTTAAAGTCATCTGTCGTGGCATATGCATGAAGATTTGTATGATCAATCATCTGTGCCACCTGTCTGATTGTAAGTTCCATAGCTCTTCTCCTGTATATATTAATATTTGCTGCCTCCCCAAATTCCTAATTCAACCATACGGTTTCAAAAGTCATTGGGATTATAGGCATATTTTTGATCCGAGTCAGTAAAACTACTGTCCGTTATGAAAGCACTCGTTTGTGATATTTGTTTCCCAGCCCGGCCTTATGCATCCTTTCTTTCAAATCACAGCTCAAAAATCCTCTTATCCCCGTAATTCTTCCGCCAGTCCCCGCTGAATTTCTCAAGCGCATCCGCCACATTCGGCGTATCCACCATCATAGTGAGAAGCTCGGGGCTGGCGGTAACAGCCTGCGCGCCCGCCATATATGCGTCCATGATCTGTCTGGGATTCCGGAAGCTGGCCGCCACAATCTTAGTCGGCAGATGGTACCGGTCAATCAGATACGCCATCTCCGAAATCTGCTTTCTCGGGTCATAATTGTTGTTTTCCATACGATTGTAGTAAGGCGCCAGATAGTCCGCTCCGACTGACATGGCAAGCATACCCTGCATGGAAGTGTAAATCGCCGTCGCGGTGACCCTGCATCCTTTCTGCTTAAGCCGTTTCATCACCCTGATTCCCGTTTCGTTCGCCGGAACCTTGAGATAAGTGGCTTCTTTTCCGTAACGATCCGTCAATGTCTCCGCTTCTCTCAGCATATCCTCAGCCGTACTGGCCGTCAGCTGGATATGCAGGCTCCTGTCCGGCCCGATGATCTTGCGGATCCGGTCAAGAATACCGTAAAAATCCGGCTTCTCTTTTGCCAGAATCGACGGGTTGCATGTCACGCCGGCCAGATCATAAATATCATTGTACTTCTCAATGAGATCTGTGTTGGCAGTATCAATCATGACTTCCATAAGCGATCCTCCTCGTAAGCTCTGAAACTGTTTCAATTCGTGGATGCATGCCGGCGGGAAGCGGCTGACCTCCTCATAAACCTGTAAATGGCTCTGCGTCACCGGTTACCGTAATCTCAACGCCTGCCGTCCGCAGTCTTTCAAGCAGAGCCGCATCTCTGACCGGTGCTTCCGTGATCAAAATATCGATTTCCTTCTCCGAAAACAGGGGAAGCGTCCCCTTGTGGCTGAATTTTTCATGATGAAACAGCAGAACCGTGCGATCCGCCTGGGCTGCCATTCTGTGAAGCAGTTCAACCCGAAGCAGGTTGTCCCCGCTGAAGCCGATGTCCGGGCTGTATCCGTCCGCTCCCGTAAAAAAATACTTCACATGAAAATTTGAAAGGCTTCGAACCGCCAGAGGTCCGACCAGCGCCATGGAATCCGACTGATAATCGCCCCCGGTCAGCGTAAGTCTGAGATGCCCCGTTTCCTTCAGATAGGCTGCCATAAAAACCGAATTTGTCACAATATTGACCGTCGTCTTCCGCCGCCTGAGTTCTTCCGCAAGCAAAATGCACGTCGATCCGGATTCAATGAAAACCGTGTCTCCATCGCGCACGAGATCCGCAGCACTCGAAGCAATCTCCGATTTTGCGGCATAGTGGAAAGCCATCCTTCTGGAGATCGGGTTCTCTGTTTCAAGAGAGGCGTATCCCTGCTCTCTGCGGATCAGCTGCCGCTCCTCCAGCGCAGCCAGATCTTTCCGGACCGTCGCAGCCGAAGTCCCCAGCACATCACTCAGCTCATTGACGGATAGTCTGGACTGTCTGCTCAGTAAGGAGAGAATCTGGTTGTGCCTTCTCATTTTGCTGTCCATGCTTTTCAGCCTTCCCCGTACGTCATCGCTTTCGTTCGAAATACGCTACTCTTTCATATCAACATCATATATAGCGCATTCGAGCTTCACTGTCAATCCGGTTCAGAGTTTTACCTGAGCAGTGAACCGCATCCCGATGGTCGTAATATAAAAATCGTGCGGAGAAATATCGCTTCTCCGCACTCGCATTCGCCTCTTGATTCATCGTCCGTCTTCATCCTTCATCCGCCGCAGACTCTTTCTTTGATCATACCGCAGCTGCGGACGGGCAGACCGGTTTTCCGCCTCATGACAGCAGCTTCAGCAGTTCGTCCCGGTCCAGAGCCGCGCTCGAGACGCCTTCCTCATTCAGCACATCGTCCGACAGCTTCCGCTTTGCCTCCTGCATGTCCACGATTTTCTCCTCGATCGTCCCCCGGGCAATGATGCGGTACACGCTGACGACACGTTTCTGGCCGATCCGGTGGGCCCGGTCGGTCGCCTGGTTCTGGACGGCAAAATTCCACCATGGATCATAGTGAATCACGATATCCGCGCCGGTCAGATTGAGCCCGGTGCCGCCCGCCTTCAGGGAAATCAGAAACACCGGCACGTCGTCCGAGTTGAACGCTTCTACCAGTTCAAGCCGCTTTTCCTTCGGCGTCTGTCCTGTGATTTTGTAGCAGGGAAGGCCTTCCTTTTCCAGATCCTTCTCCAATAGCTCGAGCATCGAAGTGAACTGCGAGAAAACAAGCGCCTTGTGCCCGCCGTCCGCGCAGCTTCGTATCAGTTCGATGCAGGCTTCCCGTTTCGCGGAACCGCCCCGGTATTCTTCAAAGCAGAGCGCCGGATCGCAGCAGATCTGACGGATCCGCGTCAGTTCGGCCAGCACCTGAATTTTGCCTCTCCGGAATTCCTCCTCGCTCTGTCCTTCCAGCTGCTTCTTCAGCAGCACCACTTCAGCGTCATACAGCTTCTGCTGCTCTTTTCCAAGACCCGCGTAACGGATTTCCTCGATCTTATCCGGGAGGTCCTTCAGGACATCGCTCTTCTTTCTCCGCAGGATAAACGGCGTGACCATCCGGCTCAGCTGTGTCTTCGCCTCTTCATCCTCGTTTTTCACGATCGGCGCCTCAAACGTGCTGCGGAACGTATCGTAGCCGTACAGAAACCCCGGCATCAGAAAATCGAAGATGCTCCACAGCTCGCTCAGCCGGTTTTCAATCGGCGTGCCGGTCAGCGCGAAGCGGGCGGCTGCCTTCAGCAGCTTCACGGATTTAGCGGCGGCCGTACGACTGTTCTTGATATACTGCGCTTCGTCCACAACCGCATAGCGGAACCGGATCTTCTCATACGAATCGATGTCCCGCTTCAGCAGATCAAACGATGTAATCAGCATATCCGGAGGAACCGCATTCGCCGCGGCCTCCTCCACATATGCCAGAAGAGTCCGTCTCTCCTGCTGCGTCCCTGTTACGGTCACAGCGGTGAGGCCCGGTGCGAAACGGTGAATTTCGGCTTCCCAGTTATAAACAAGCGCCGCCGGACATACCACGATGGAGACCGTCCGCGGTCCTCCCGATTCCCGCTCAGCCAGCAGGACCGCGATCATCTGAATCGTTTTTCCCAGTCCCATCTCATCGGCCAGAATTCCGCCGAAACCGTTTCGGTCCAGCATTCTCATCCATCTGAACCCGGTTTCCTGATAGCGGCGAAGCGATGCCGCAAGTCCGGCCGGAACCGGATCCTCGGCGTCGCTGACTGTCCGGAATCCCCGTATCAGCGCCCTGAAATGCGCATCCCGGTCGGCATAGACCGAATCCATCTCTTCCATCATCCGGTCAATGTACAGGGCGCGGTAAGCCGGAAGATTCATATGTCCACGGACAAATTCACGCGGCGTAAGCTGAAGCGCGTCCATCATCTCCGCAAGACGGGTTACCGTGTTCTCCGGGTCTTCCTCAAGGGAAATGAACGAACCGCTTTTCAGCCGGTAATATTTCTTTTTCTTCAGCTGATACGTCAGCAGCAGCTCGAGCAGTTCCTGTTCCGAGATATCCGGGCTCGATACATTCAGATCGAGCAGATTGTTCTCAAGAGACACGCCGATGTTCATCTGCATATGTCTCGTTACGCCAAGCCGTTTGAACCGCTCGGTGCTCCGGACTTCACCGACCGAGAGCAGCGCATCCACACCGCTGCTGAGAAGACGGTAAAGGTCATCCTCGTCCGGGCCGAAAAACAAATTCCGTACCGTATCATATTTCGGAAGATAGCGCATCACTGTGTTCAGCGCAAGGCGCTCCTTCTCCTGATCACGATAAGACTCCGGCGTTCTCTCCGTCAGCAGATCCGCCACATCCTCAGTCCGGCTTCCATACCCCGCCGTAACCCGCGCAACCGGCACACCATATACAATGTCAAGATAGAATACAATCTGGGACTCCGGAGGCAGATAGGGCAGAATCTCCTCTTTCCGCTTCTCGCTGACCGTCATGGATTTTTTCAGATTCGGCAGCGCCTTGTGATAGAAGTCCGCCAGATGAAGACGTCCGATCCGGGCTTCAAAATGCCCCGACTCCGAATGCTGCGTCAGCGGGCTCAGACTCCGGAAGCTTTCCGGATTCATTCGGGAAATGACACCGTCCCGAATGCAGTACGCGCTGTCCTGACCCATAATCGCGTGCGGCAGATCACCGGATACCTTCACGCCGGCGAATTCCTTTCCCTCCTTCAGCGGACTGACGGTGAGCTCCGGCTGGAAATAAGACCCGGAGGCGGACAGATGCATGCTCCGCTTCTCCTCGTGATTCGATACATCAATCGCTTCGATTTCCAGGTGCTGTTCTTCAAGGCTGCGATAAAAACGGTCCAGCCAGAATCCGTAAAGCGGGAGGCTGTCCGTGAAATTCATTCGTCTGTACGGATCATAGAAGGAACCGAACCGGGTCTGCCGGTCCGGATAATGGCTGGCATGCATTTCCTCATCCTCTACCATATCCCTCATAAAACCGTACCAGAGGCGGCCGTTTTCATCCAGCTGATCCGCGAGAAGTCTCGTCTCATAGTTTTTCCCGAACCGGTGAACCGCACCTTCCTTCATCTCCTGAAGAAATTCCGGTATGTTTTTCACCTTATAGAATCGCGACGCCTTCCCGCAGTCTCCGAAACGGAAAGAGAGCTCCATCGAATTATCCTCAATGGTCGCACGGGGAAGAATCGTCTGCTGCACACCCGTTCCTTCGCCGTGTGCATTCTCCAAAACTCCGGCCGATCCTGCTATACTCTGATCAAGAAACCGGGCTGCGGCGAGATCTGTCGCGTCTCCATAAGCATGCTCGCGAAGCGCCTGAACCGTCATCAGCAGAACGGCCGCTTCATGCTCACAGATATCGCCGTGGCGGAATGCGCCCGGATCGTAGCTATGCCCGCACCTCCAGCCTGAGCACCGCATACCCAGGAGCCGAGTCCTGTCAAATACGATTTTCGCTTTCCAGCTTCCGTCCCGGGCCGTCAGTTCGCCGGTTCCGACCATCTGACCGTCCGCCGGCCCTTCGTAGCCGAAGCTCAGACTGATTCCCTCCGGCTGCTCTCTCCGGATCAGCCGCTCGGCCTTCCTTCTGAGCTGTATCGACAGATGCGCATCCGCTTCCAGGAGATCCGCCCGAAAATAGTGGTATGCATCATTTGAAATCATGGCCGCATCCGACCGGCGGTCTGATTCATCCTCGGCCGCCTGACTGCTTTTAATCAAATCATTCAGCGCATCGAGTGAGCTGTCGTTTTTCTCCCCGGGCAGCGTGCCGTTATCAGCGTTTTTCATCTTCCGGGCAACTTGTCCCTCCACGATTGTATCGGCTGCGTGCTGCTCTTCCTGTCTCTCCGCGGCGCCGGCTGCATTGTCCAAAAGCTCGTTCAGATCCGGAATCTGACTGACATAATCTTCTGCCATAAAAAAAAGCGCAGCCATATGCACGCAGTATCGTTTTTTTGACTCCTCGCAGTCACATGTCAGATCGATTTTTCCCTTCGCCTGATCAATTCGCAGCACCGGCCTGTAATTTCGTTCCGTTCTGACTGTCGCCCGGAACGTCAGCGCCGTTTCCTCTTCATCCACGGTCAGCTTTTTCGCCTTGCCGGCGTCGTACAGATCCCGTCCGTTTTCCAGCACAGTCCGGTCAAACGCACTCTGCCAGTCAAAATAATCAGTCAGCTGCATTCAAATCTTCCTTTTCTCTATGTTCGGTTTGCGCGAAACACAGCGCTGCTCAATGTCTGAGCACGCTTTTGTTCTTTCCGTTCCTCTCTTCCATCAGCGCAGTACCACACCCTGCGGAACTTAACATGATCCACTGCTGATTGATTTCAATCCACGCTCCCTGTGCGGGCGCGATATCTCAGGGATTGACAGAGAACAATGGAACGCGTCCTCCATCAGGATCAGTATGCGATTCCGGACAATATGCTTTCGCCCATTCCGGAGTGCGCCTCCGGCCAGTATTCTTTCGTCCATTCCGGAATACGCCCTCGATTCCGCTGTCATCAAAGACATTTCCTATCGCCTGATTATTTCCGTTGGGATGCACTGGTTCGCTGACCGTCGGCGCTTCCTCAGCAGGCTGCTTCAAGAATACCACCTTTCGAGGCCGATCAAGATGACCGGAGTGTCCGCCGACAGAAACATGGTTGTTCGGTTGTTCACAGGGTACTTTTGCTCTATGCTGCACAGCCGTCCGGGATTCGCACCTCGGAACTCCGCGCTTACGTAAAGGGCACTGCTCTTGTGCTAACGGCTGCTGATATGATTATCCCACATTATTCTCACCTTCTCAATCGAGATTGTCCCCGCTTGCGCGGGGGACACCTTTTTCAAGCCCGCGTCTTAAGTCGTGGGTAGGGATCATCCCCGCTCGCGCGGGGTCCACGCTCCAAGAACCGATTGTCTGAGCACCAGCACGAAGGATCATCCCCGCTCGCGCGGGGTCCACGCACAACGCGATCGACATCTGGTCTCAGTACCGGTATCATCCCCGCTCGCGCGGGGTCCACGCTCATGAGGGATATCAGGATCAGACCGCAGAGCGATCATCCCCGCTCGCGCGGGGTCCACGCGTTCTCGGACTGGCTCCGAATGCCGGAAGAAGGATCATCCCCGCTCGTGCGGGGTCCACGGCTCCGCGTTGTCCGCTCCAAAGTATACGATAGGATCATCCCCGCTCGTGCGGGGTCCACTGTAAGCGGGCATCCACAATCGGCGTCGTGATAGGATCATCCCCGCTCGGGCGGGGTCCACTTTGTCATAATATCACATTCCTATTACGTATTGGGATCATCCCCGCTCGCGCGGGGTCCACGTACTGGAACAGCTGGAAGCCAGTGTCCCCAAAGGATCATCCCCGCTCGCGCGGGGTCCACTTTGTCATAATATCACATTCCTATTACGTATTGGGATCATCCCCGCTTGCGCGGGGTCCACCAGGGCCGCCTGATAGGCGGCAAACAGGAGATAGGATCATTCCCGCTCGCACGGGGTCCACCGTCATGAACTCTCCGTGCCGCAGGCCATCTTGGGATCACTCCCGCTCGCGCGGGGTCCACGGGCCGTGACTGGATGATCGACTCGGAGGAGCCGGATCATCCCCGCTCGCGCGGGGTCCACTCACCCCTCCTCCGATGTGATTCGTCTGCATTCGGATCATCCCCGCTCGCGCGGGGTCCACTCTTCGCCTTTTTTAGCGGCAAAGCAGCCTCTAGGATCATCCCCGCTCGCGCGGGGTCCACGACACTTGTCATAATCGCGGGACGGTGGTATTAGGATCATCCCCGCTCGCGCGGGGTCCACTAGCGCGATGGCGGTGGAGGTCGTGGAGGACATGGATCATCCCCGCTCGCGCGGGGTCCACCTACACGCCGGAGGAGCTGGGGATATGAAAACAGGATCATCCCCGCTCGCGCGGGGTCCACTGGCTGCGCTTCCGAAGGCAGAGGAACGTCTCGGGATCATCCCCGCTCGCGCGGGGTCCACTCAGTATTTCCCGATAGTGCAGGACCCAGAGGAGGATCATCCCCGCTCGCGCGGGGTCCACTGTGCCACTTAACGGAAAAATGAGGCATGCGGAGGATCATCCCCGCTCGCGCGGGGTCCACTGTCGATCACCTGCGCCATCACGGCGCCGGAAAGGATCATCCCCGCTCGCGCGGGGTCCACTCGAGCATGCCATCTGTCAGCTCTCCGATGGTGGGATCATCCCTGCTCGCGCGGGGTCCACTTTTCTCCAGAATCCGCGACGTAAAAGCTGATAGGATCATCCCCGCTCGCGCGGGGTCCACCCATCTCGTCCTCCTTCACACGCACCAACCACAGGATCATCCCCGCTCGCGCGGGGTCCACCACCCTTGGTCAGCGCATCGCCCACGCCGGAGAGGATCATCCCCGCTCGCGCGGGGTCCACTTTGGCTGGCCCATTTCAAACACATCGACGTGAGGATCATCCCCGCTCGCGCGGGGTCCACCTTATCAATGCCCGGCTTAGCCAAGCCGGGCAGGGATCATCCCCGCTCGCGCGGGGTCCACCATCTGAGTCCCGAGCGAGCCACTCGTAGCCTTGGATCATCCCCGCTCGCGCGGGGTCCACCGCCCTTGGTCAGTGCATCGCCCACGCCGGAGAGGATCATCCCCGCTCGCGCGGGGTCCACTGCCGTCCGTCACCTGCATCGTGGAGCCGTGGAGGATCATCCCCGCTCGCGCGGGGTCCACCAGCTCGGGCGCGACGGGAACGGAGATTTCACAGGATCATCCCCGCTCGCGCGGGGTCCACCAGTCTTTGCCCGATCCGTCGGCGCGGAACTGGGGATCATCCCCGCTCGCGCGGGGTCCACTCGCGGTCCCACTTAGTCTCGATCCCGAGCCAGGATCATCCCCGCTCGCGCGGGGTCCACCCTGCTGGATACGTCTCCGGTGACCAGACGTTGGGATCATCCCCGCTCGCGCGGGGTCCACTCACGAACGCGGAGTCTGCCCGGAAGAAGGCTGGGATCATCCCCGCTCGCGCGGGGTCCACTAATGTAAGTTATTCTAAGTTAATTCTAAGTTAGGATCATCCCCGCTCGCGCGGGGTCCACGAGGCGCGTCGAGCCGAAAAATGCCTTGATCCGGGATCATCCCCGCTCGCGCGGGGTCCACGCAGGCGATGCTGCGGGACATTCTCCGGACGTAGGATCATCCCCGCTCGCGCGGGGTCCACAAGTTTGTGCTTTTGGTTTCCAGAATTAAGATAGGATCATCCCCGCTCGCGCGGGGTCCACTCACCTCCAAGGTATAAAAAAGAGACCGGCTTGGGATCATCCCCGCTCGCGCGGGGTCCACCGGCCTGTAATCTCGAGTCAGAGATTGAGCATAGGATCATCCCCGCTCGCGCGGGGTCCACGGAAGGCGCTGGACCGGGCGATGCAGGCGCTGAGGATCATCCCCGCTCGCGCGGGGTCCACGGCGTGACCAATGTCAGCTTGCCGGACGTGAAAGGATCATCCCCGCTCGCGCGGGGTCCACTTGGTTTCGTTATGGTTTTCCATCCCATGGCGGGGATCATCCCCGCTCGCGCGGGGTCCACACATCGGCATCACGATCAAGCCGGACAAAGATAGGATCATCCCCGCTCGCGCGGGGTCCACCCATCCAACTTACCAATCCGAATATGCGGAGCAGGATCATCCCCGCTCGCGCGGGGTCCACGTTCCGGCGGTGACTATACGGACTGCCGCACGAGGATCATCCCCGCTCGCGCGGGGTCCACGCGCTTGCATGTTGGCATTTGCGCAAATGTATGGGATCATCCCCGCTCGCGCGGGGTCCACACCAACCGCTTCGCGGACGTGACCATGACAGAGGGATCATCCCCGCTCGCGCGGGGTCCACCATCCGACTCCAGATCGTGATCCTGTAAGCAAAGGATCATCCCCGCTCGCGCGGGGTCCACGCTGATCGCTGACGCGTGTGCTGACAGCGTGGAGGATCATCCCCGCTCGCGCGGGGTCCACGCCGCGATTGATGCGGCGGACACATGGGACGCAGGATCATCCCCGCTCGCGCGGGGTCCACTGACCCGCGATCAGAGCGCGGATGGTCGCATTGGGATCATCCCCGCTCGCGCGGGGTCCACAGGTTGCAGGCGCGGAAATGCATGTCTGTTGCAGGATCATCCCCGCTCGCGCGGGGTCCACGGCGTTTGGCGTGCAGGCCAACCAAGCGGGCGAGGATCATCCCCGCTCGCGCGGGGTCCACGCGGAGATCAGGGACTTTGCCGGGCTCTACGGAGGATCATCCCCGCTCGCGCGGGGTCCACTCCTGCTCGACCTGCTTGAGGCTATATGAGCGGGGATCATCCCCGCTCGCGCGGGGTCCACTGCATACGACCGGTATCACGACGGAGCCGTATAGGATCATCCCCGCTCGCGCGGGGTCCACGACGGGAGCGTGTACGGGATCGATACGGACGTGGGATCATCCCCGCTCGCGCGGGGTCCACCTTTCTCCCAACTGCACAGCGTAGACTGTGCAAGGATCATCCCCGCTCGCGCGGGGTCCACTCGTTGTCGCTGTCGTAGATGTACGACGCTTCAGGATCATCCCCGCTCGCGCGGGGTCCACGTCAAGTCGGACGTGAACGGCACCAAGCAGCAGGGATCATCCCCGCTCGCGCGGGGTCCACGGGAACAAAAAAGAAAGTTCCCACACAAGAGTAGGATCATCCCCGCTCGCGCGGGGTCCACCACATCCGCAGGATCCATCTTGTGTCGCAGTCAGGATCATCCCCGCTCGCGCGGGGTCCACTTTTTGGTTCGACAAGGCTCACGTTCCCACAGAGGATCATCCCCGCTCGCGCGGGGTCCACCCCACTTTGTCTCGATCCCGAGCCAGTCAAGGAGGATCATCCCCGCTCGCGCGGGGTCCACCGGTCATAGCAGGGATCGTTGTTGGCATGTCGAGGATCATCCCCGCTCGCGCGGGGTCCACACTAAAAAAATCCCCAGAAAACGCCATCCCGCTTTTTTTATGCGCCCATTTCATTTAACTTCGCATAAACCTGATACGTCAAGATACAATCATCCAAAGCTCGATGTGTTTGTTCCTGCAATCCAAGATGTGCCGAAATGGTCGCAAGCTTATAATTGTCAAGAAAGGGGATTTGCTTTTTTACAATCCGCATTACATCAATCGATCTGTTATTCAATGCTGCGCGCCCGCAGGATTGACATGCATGAAGCAAAAAAGCAAGATCAAACGAAGAATGGTAAAAGAGCAGTGTATCTGTGCCTACAAACTTCAGCAGATCAGAAATAGCGTCTCTCAGATCAACTCCTGCTGTTTCCAATTCAGACGATTCTATGCCTGTCAATGAATGAATCTTCTCCGACAGTTTTTGGTCAGAATAAATGAGTCTGGAAAAGGTTTTGTCTATCTTGTGATCACGAATTCGAACAGCTCCCAATTCAATAATGCGATCTTTTTCCGGATCCAGACCGCTTGTTTCTAAATCTACTACCGAAAAATCAGGCAATGCACCGGAAGCCCGCTTGCTTTTCGTTTTTCTCCTGGCCATGCGAAAAATCTCTGCATTGCTTTTATACTCTTTGCTTTTCCGACCCGAATCCGGAAGCGGGTGCCGCATGAGAGTGACTCCATCAAAATCCACAGGATCCCATTCTGAGTTCCATGTACGGAATTGCATACCCTGTTCGTTAGATGCGTTATAGACCATCGTTGCATATCCACTGCCCAGATGATCGCAGATTCTTTTCCATAATTCTTCTCTCACCCTTGCAGGAAGATTCCCAACATATACTCCTGTATTAATTTCAAATAGCCACTTGGTCAAATCACCCCGCAGGCTGGGCGGGCAATCAGACACCGTAACAACTGTCATGACGGATTTCCTTTTTCATGATATTGTCTGCCATTAGCCACTGCTCCCTGTTTGTTGTCCCAGAGATAGACCGCACTCACATCGCCTGCGTTATCCTTGATGTCATCCGTCTCTTTAAGAAGCCACTGCACATCATGAACCGCACGTTCAAGAATGTGTTTTTGAACCATTTCATCCCGTACACGATGCCGGACAGTCCGCTCCAAATCAGCAGTCTTCCGTGATGCTATTTCAAATGCTATCGGTATCGTCACCTCTGCCTTATACAGATCCGCCATATCATAAACAAAAGAGCAATCATGCCCGACATGAACAAAACCGAGTCCGGCTGAGCATCCCAAAGCGGTAATGACAGCATGCATCAGTCCATAAAGACAGGCATGTCCTATAGACAATGCTTTATTCACATCATCACTGGACTCGAAATGATCCGGGTCGTATTCCCTTCCATTCCAAGGAACATTCCATTTTCTGGATGCTTCCCGATAAACGCCCCGGATTCTGCTTCCTTCCCGTCCTCTTAACTGCTGCAGAGTTAGTTTTGATACGTCTTCATCCGGAAAACGCAGCTGATACATTTTGCGGACGACCATCAGGTGGAGCCTCTGATTACTGACCATTCTGGCCTGCTGCAGCAATAATGATGAATGGTGTGTCAGTGGCCGCCCGCCAGCATAATAGCGTACGCCCTGTTCTCCAACCCATACGACACTTACGCCCGCCTCTCCGATCAGCTCCATTGCACGATGCGTCAAATTCGTTCCCGGTCCAAGCAATAGGACGGATAGTGCCGCTGCCGGTATATACACAATTCCATTTTGATCCGTCACTGTAATTGCACTGTCTTTCCGGTTGATGTCGCAATGCTCGAGATAAATAAACGTCATCCGGTCCCGGATCTGCGGCAGTGCCTGCAGATCCGGCTGCTCAATTCCGGGAATCGTCTCACTCATCTAATTTCACCTGCGATCGTAAGCATCCCTGATCCGAAAGCCTTTTCACGCCCGATCCCTTTCACCAGTGCCTCACGAAACGCATCCGCATCAGTCACCTTCAATGTCCCTTCAAAAACGACATGGATCATCGACACCCGGGTTCGGTGTTGTTCGCCTTTCCGGAAAGTCACCTGTCGATCCTGAAGAATCTGAACGGCGTCTTCACTCACCTCAAATCCATGCCTGCGACCCTGATCAATCAGCCACTGTATCTGATGGCGCGGCGAAACATGCGGATACACCTTTCCCCGCTTTCCTTCTCCTTGTGAAACGCTGTGAGTCGGTGTCGCCGCTATACGAAAATGCCAGCGGCTTCCCTGCTGAATCTTATCAAGGAAGGGCGTATACGCTCTGACTGCACTGCTTTCCGATGCGGGTTCCATTCCGAACTGGCTTACGATCCCAGCCGTATCCGGTGCTATCTCACTGACGATAAGAAGATAATATACCCCATGCAATGGATCGATACGCCAGAGATGACGACTTCCGTAATCCGTGAAAGCATGCTCAACCGCACCGTGCATCAGATTGGGGTTGGCAAGAGCTTCCATGGTTTTCCTTTTGGATGAATCAAGTCTCACCC
This sequence comes from Chordicoccus furentiruminis, assembly GCF_019355395.1. GTDB lineage: Bacteria > Bacillota > Clostridia > Lachnospirales > Lachnospiraceae > Chordicoccus > Chordicoccus furentiruminis. The sequence continues at coordinate 1,834,598 of NZ_CP048829.1, read as the reverse complement.
TTGTCATATACATTTTTATTCACCTCATCCAGTTCCCGGAACGCATCATGATCGGTTTCTTCAGATCCGTCCATATGGACGGATCCCTGCTCAACTGCATATCGATATCTATACTCCCGATGAACCGGGCTGAATGACACCGGATCATCTTTCAGCCTGTGATACTCAAGTCCCCGATCCGGCGTTCCCTCAACAACGATACGGAGATTGGGATTAGAATGCACCTGCCTCCAAGCCGGAATCTGCCATTTTTCATTTCGCAGTGCCTCCAGCAAAGGCTCTTCACGAAGTCCGAGTGACACGGGAAAAGACGGCGGGCAGGACCTTCTTCCCAAATACAATGGGAAAACCGGATGGCAAAGAGCCTTATCAAAGGCAGCCAGCTGCAATGTATCTTCAGAATAGAGTCCAACCAGATACACCGCATCGCTCATGTAATAACGTTCCGTTACATCCGCCTGCTTTTCTCCGTGTACCATATGGAAATCCCTCAGGAGCACACCGGGCTGGTCAACGCGCACCCCCATGATCACGTTACGGAAATCCTCGCAGGATTCATCGCGCCTTCTTCCCAAAGCCGAGGCCAGCATTCCGAGAACTCCGCTTCTGGTCGGAATGGACAGTGTCCGTCTTGTATTGAATTTTGAATCATCGCCCCACGACTGAAGGGGAGCCGCGAGCCGCATCAGCAGCGTGCTCATGACTGATCACTCCCGATCGCATGCTCCAGATATTCCCGAAGCTGACTCAGCACGTCCGGAAGAGCAGTCGGCTGCACTAATGCTCCGATGCCGTCCCCCATTCCAAATTCTGCGTCCGGCGCATTATCATAAGCTGCGTACAGATTTTTCGCGTATTCAACAAACGCTTTTTCGGAAGCGGGTACATAGCCGTCCTGTCCCGCGCGCACCGGACGTTCGAACGCGCCGCAGAGATTAACGGGCTGGTCCGTTCTGACGCAAATGTAAATATCGCTCGGAAGTGTGCGATTAGCGAATGTATTTTCTCTTCCCGTGGGCATAGAATAAATAAAGGATTCTGCAAAGCGTTCTATTGCATTCACCGCTTCTTTCCCGGCAAATCCGGCAAGTACGCCGGCATTGACCGTAGCATAACGATACAATGTGGCTGAGTTGAACTCCACCGTTCCCAGATGGCCGGCTCCTGCGTTATCCTCCCGTGCGCAGTCGTCAACAGCCGTGAAATAGTCGTACTCATTATGCACTGTATGAGTCGAAATACTGTGAGCAACCTGAGCTGTCGCGTCATAATTAAGAGAAGGATCACTCGCCACCATCCGGCCAAACAGAATCATGTCGATGGACGGATTTTCCTTCAGCGCTGCAGAATACTTCTTTTTATCTTTTTCCTTTGCCACGGCCAGTTCCGCGATTGCCCGAACCTGTTTTTCGCTTATAAAGAACAGAGCATCTGTTCCGCTCTCTGCACTCTTTATCTTCAGCCCGGCATTGCTCAATGCGTCCATCGCCATTTTTTCTGCCGCTGACTGTTCCACTGTCGGATCACATAAAATAATATCGTTTTTCACCAGTTCCACTACATGCTTTGTTCGTTTTCCAAGTTCTCCCTGCGGAAAACGTTTCAGAAAGTCCGTCCGCATCGCATGCTTCCAGGCCTGTGATGAAACCCGTGCGCGTGTGGTGCCTCCGTAGACCGCGGTCTTCGGGCTTCCGGTGTCGTCTCTGTTCACGCAGCTGGGCGGAACGGTCTGCAGAATATGGATATCGACAAAGATCTGTTCACTCATCACTCTTCTCCTCTTTCTCATTCTGTTTGAATTGATAGTACGCGCGTCCCCACTTTAACCGCACAGATGTTCTTCTTTCCTCGTCCTGATACCAGTACAGATCTTCAGCCAGATCAACATAATCCAGCGGTATGCTTTCTGAGCGGAGCAATTCGATAATCCCCCGCAGATGATAGGACAATTCCAGCATATCGGAAGAAGTCGCCATCTGGTTAAACCTTCTGAGAACTCTCATCTCGGCATCCTGATCAGCTGTCGGCACAAGCTGGCGAATCGCCTTGCCGAGTGTATTTCCCTCCAGATACATCGACTGATTCTGGCCTTGCTGATGAACCGCATACAGCGTAAGCACGGTATAAACGGACCACTCGGAACGGCCCGGCTGTTTCCCCGTTCCCTGAAGCCCTGTCGGAAGATCCTCCAGAAAGATTCCCCAAAGCTCGGGCAATTCACCCGGGCTTTTACCGGTTCCCCTCCTGAGCCGGGCCAGCTCCGCCTTTCCGGAACCCATTCCTGCAATGCTCTGCAGATAGATCAGCCTGCTTTGCACATACCTCCTGATCGCTTCGCTTTGTTTCACATTATTCACCTGCCTTCGGGTAAATCTGATATATTTTCCTTCTGAATTTCAGATCCGCTTCCGGAACAGAAAAACGAAGTTCCGTATCCTTTTTCCTGTCATAAACATAATGTCCTGTATAGGCATTCATTCCGGCCTCTTTCTCGATCTGCTCCGCCAGCCTGCAAGCCATCGTCCTTGCTCTTTCCTCCCACTCAAGAAATCTTCGTGCAATCCTGTCCGGATCTTCATTCGCGTCAATCTGCATCAGCCACTGTCTGAACGGCTCATCAATCATCTGATAGAAGCGTTCTTTCCCTTCATTGGTTTTCTTTTCGGTATCGCCTCCTCCAGCCACATAAATATCATAGACCAGATAATGGAATGCCACAGCTGCCTGATCACACTTTTTGACCTGCTCATCGATTCGGTTTCGGAGCGCGGCTTCGGATTTTCTCAGGAGATCCGAACTCATCGTCAGAATATCACTGGAAATATCACTGATATAAAAATCCTTGTCTCCATATTTCATCGAAACCGCACGAAAGCGTGCTGCCATAGACGATGGAATCAGCTGTTCATCGCGCAGAGAAGAGAACCAGCTTACGACGCCGGGAATATGATTTTCCTCACCTCCGATAAAGAAATTCCCAAAATCTCTCCACATCTGTCTGGATGGTTCCATTCTTCTGGGACGGAAAAGCGTTTGCTTCCCCTGCTTGACGTATCGCCATACAGTCATCTGTTCCTGGAATGCCTCATCAGCGGAAAAGAAATCGCCCCCCAGTAAACGATATCCCGTTACAAATCCTTCCTTGCGATCAAGCAGGATCCGTCTTGACTGGAGCGTAAGCAAAGAGGCAGGATTACATGGAACAGCAATTTCTGTTCTTTCATCCGGTTTCGGATCATGCTCCCAGTTAGGATCTGCTTCATCCTGCCACGGTTCGGCGCCATCCTGAAGGAAGGTAAGATTCAGCATGATCGTCTCGAACAGATTTCTTCCCACGCCCTCTATCATGCCAAGTTTGCCAACCCATCCGGCTCCGGGCGACGGCAGACCTTTCTGTTTCGGTTTTGCGGATGTGTCGTCAAACGCATTGATATACAGCAGCCATCTCGCAGCCTCTCCATATCGGATTTTTTCTTTTCCGCTCCCGCTTCGTCCCGCGAACAGCCGGATTTTATTCCCGCTCTCTGAGATGTCCCCGATCAGCTTGGATACGCCGTATTCGGTGCCTTTCTTCGCTTCCGGCACCTGGCCAAACGGGTTCGTCGGATGAAATAGCCAGAAGCAGTCGTGATGTTTCTGCATGTACGATTCCACCGGTCCAGCCGGAAAGCCTCCGGCATTCCAGAGGTCTTCCCACCGTAGCAGCGCCGTTTCCTGCGCATCTGTCAGTTCTTCATGCGCCGTCAGATCATCTGGGTTCCCGTCTGCATCTGTACGGGAAAAAATCGTATAAGCCAGTGCCGTCAGCACTCTCAGAACAGCAAAGTTCTGCGGTTGATTTTCCCCGTTCAGATCTTCATATTCCTGAGCGTGAAGCATCACCTCGCTAAGTGAAACCGTCTCTTCTGTCAGATCATGCCTGATCACCCGGATCCATGGTTCGTCCGCCAGATTAAATTCAACTGTTTTCATTCTCGTTTCCCACCTTTTCATACTGAAAGCCCAGCCGGTTTGAGTAAGAGATCGAATATCCTCCCAGAATCCCCTTTCCCTTCTCGTCCAGAACCATAAAAAGCTCACCCATCAGCAGTCGGTTTTCACGAACCCATGTACCCACCCATCGGTTGGTCATGTTTTCAAGTTCCCGAATTACACGGTCGATCAGGTCGCCCCGTCCGAATACTGCAGGGAGGCGAATCTTCTGGCGAAAGACCAGCTTCTCTTCTTCTTCGGACAGTCTTTCATCCGAAAGCAGAAGAACGGACGGATCGCACAGCGGAGTAAGCGCATGCTTCTCCGGAACATATTGCAGCAGAATTGCCTCTACCGAATCCTGTCCGTCTCTGACACATGCCTCTGCCTCCACATCGTTGGATATCATTTCATCCAGCATCCCGTCGATCGTTTTTTGCTTCAGCCTCCTTCTCTGATTTACCGGGGGTGAGAGCCGATATGCATTCGCACGTTTCTGCTTGTCTTTGATTTTCCGATCATAGTCTTCCTCCGCATGTCTCTCTGTCTCAGGTTGAAGCACGAAAGAACGATCATAGACATCCTGTACGAGTTCAGAGATATCCGTCGGAAGCAAAATCCGGTCCGGAAGAATTTCTCTGGTTCTGAGAAGAAGGTATTCGCCATACACTGCTTTTGAACCAGCCTCTGTCTCGTCTTCCGCTCCTGCGCCCACTACGGCACAGACAGCCTGCTTCATCCCGACCGGGCGAAACGCATCATGCCGGGCATGTCTGTGAAGTCTGCCTATTCTCTGCAGCAGCAGGTCAACCGGGCAAAGATCCGTCACCAGAAAATCAAAGTCGATATCCAGAGACTGCTCTATCACCTGTGTTCCGATAACCACGAGATGGTTTCGTTCTTCCGGTCCGGAACCCGGGCCGAGACGGCGCAGCAGCTCCTTCTCCAGCGCCGCTCTCTGCTCCATAGTAAAGCCTGCATGATAAACGATGATGTTTTCATCAGGCAGTTCCTTCAGCACTGTCCGCGCCAGCGTCTGAGCTCGTTTCACCGTATTCACGATAATACCTGCGCATCCTCCGTCCGCCAGTTTGTCTCTGAGCAGACTGATCAGATTTGCCTCCTCTGTCTTCAGAATGCGCACCATCCGCTTGCCCCCGGTCATGGCGATCCGTTTCTGATTGACCTGCCTGCCATCTGTCCATGTCAGCAGAGGGTACGATTTGCTGACCATCCACGATTCTTTCTCAGAATCAGGAACCGCTGGATTTAACTGCTGATAGGACCGGATCAGGCGGCTGCGTCGCTCATAGGGAAGCGTCGCGGATAGAAGAATTACCGGTACGCCATATGCCCCCATCCAGCACAGCGCCATCTCCAGATACTGATTCATATAGGCGTCATACGCATGGCATTCGTCAATGATCACGACTTTGCCCGCAATACCCAGATGGCGGAGCATGACATGTTTCTGCTTAAGCGCAGTCATCAGAAACTGGTCTACTGTTCCAATGACGAAATCAGTCAGCAGCGCTTGTTTTCTTCCCTCAAACCAAGGATGTACGATTAAATTTGTGTCTTCCCGCCCGTCATCATTGATCTGAGCCGTTCCATGAAAAACCGACCGGTAGTCATCATTCATTTCCGCTGCGCCATGCGCCAGCCGGATACCAAGCGTGACCTGATCGCCCTCCTCCCCGGACTCTTCCTCCGCCTCAGATCTTGCCCATGATTCAATCCTGGGAAAGATGCCATTAGACGTTGCCTGCGTAGGCAATCCGAAATACAGGCCGCCACAGCGGTATTTGCCAGCCTGAATACTGGCTGCCGCCAGTGCGGCTTCCGTTTTCCCAACTCCCATGGGCGCTTCCAGTATATAAATTCCCGGATGTTCTGACTGTTCCGCTGCCTTTATCATTGCTTTCTGAACCGCGTTCGGCATAAAGCCGAACCGGTTCTGAAAGCCCGCATCATCCATTGCAATGCAGGAGGAAGCCCAGCATTCAGGCAAAGCAAGCGAATTCCACGCCCTCTGCATCCGGCTCCGATCATTTTGCTCATCTCCGCAGTCATCGGAAGAGATCAGCGGAAAATATTCCGTGTTGCTGGCGATCCAGTCCGCCATAATCAGCAGGCCGGTAAACAACACCTGTGCCTTGTATGAAATTTCCGGTATATCCTTTATTTCGGCATATCCCGACCCCCGCAGAACTTCATCGACAATCCTCCCGCGTAGTGAACGCCAGATCCCGGAGGTATTCATATCTTTTGAATCATAATAATTCATGTGACAGCTCGAAACGAGACTGAGCTGCTCTGCAATCAGGTCTCCTGTCAGACTGTTAATGATTTTCCTTGGTTTTCCATGATGTGCACCAACAACCGACGCAACGCCGGCAGGAAATCCCATCTTCAGAAGGACCGTCTCTCCCGCAAGTGGGTGGGATGACTCCTTTCGGTTGACAAAGGCAGATGCTCTTGAAACAGGAAGCCCCATCTCATCCAGACGTTCTCCCACCTCGTCAATGTTTTGAAGGATCATACTTTGAAAAAGCGGTGTGGCTTTCCCTATATCATGGAGACCGCCCAGAAGCTTCGCCATCCTGACGAGCTCTTCTTCATCTCCGGGCAGATCCATCGCCCTTTTTTCAGAATCGGGAAGCCATTGATTAACCAGAAGGCCCATCATATCGGATGTATCTTCCAGGTGCATTCTCAATGGAAGCCATATGCTGCGATCGTTTCGCCCTGATTTGGCTGCCAGCCATTTTGAAATATCATCGTCCATTTTCAATCGCTCCGCCCCGGTTGAGTTGGCTATATTTTACCATGCTTTCCCTTTGTGTTTTCTTTTTTTATTGATTTTTCCGATTAAAAACATCGGCACCAGATTTCGAGTCATGATAACTTCGCTCAGACGTTTTTTTGTGACAGTGATGTTATATCATTCGTCCTGTACATTTTTCTGTACTTATGAGCAGTGGAACTGATCTATTTGTATCGCATATCGCCTTCTCCCTATCAGCAGCAACAAAAAAGGCACCTGTTCAGTCCCGCTGAATACGGGTATTCTTTCCCACAAAGCTTTATCGGTTTACAAAGGTTTATCCTTATCTTTACTTGTCCCTGATGGCGGATTCCTCCGGAGGCGGTTATGCTGATGAAAAAGGAATCACGCCGCATTCCTTTTTCGGAGAAGCGGAACACGGCTGTCGGAAGAACAACAAAAAACCGGCCTCCTGCCGTCTCGGACGGCAGAAGGCCGGGCTTTCAAACCCCGACCGCCTTTTCTGCGAGGAAAACCATACTCACGCCAAGCAGAACGCTGAGCAGCACATAGAGAAAAGCCATCCCGCTTTCTCCCTTCTGCGTCAGCTGCTGCGTCTCAAGCGCGAAGGAGGAAAAGGTGGTGAACCCGCCGCAGACGCCGGCCTTCAGAAAGACCACAAGCTTCGGATTCATGGCGTTTTTCGCGGCCAGCGCCGCGATCATCCCGATCGTAAAGGATCCGGCAAGATTTATCAGAAGCGTCTTGATCGGAAATCCGTTCTCCGGATTCATCGGCAGAAGTCCGATCAGATATCGGAGTACAGCTCCGGCGGCGCCTCCCGCGCCCGCAAGCATCCATCCCGTCATCATGTCTCCTCCTACAGTATTCTCATCCACAGGTCATCCATGGTCAGCGTGTTCCTCACATCCCGAATCCGGAGATCCGGGTCCGCTGCGGGAGCCCCTTTTCCGATGTCCCGCAAAGGCGGGTCAGAAAAGACGCGTTCAGCCTGCCTGCGCCGCGCCGAAGAGATGTGCGCGGATCGGACGAAGGGCCGCGTACAGCACTTCTCCCAGAACGTAGGCGCTGAGCACTTCTCCGGCGCCGACCGATGCCATCAGCAGCGGAAGCGGCATCGCGAGTCCGTAGCCGTAGATGAGCACCAGCGGGACGACGACGGTATTGGCCGCCACTGTCACCAGCGGCGCGAGCCAGCGGTGATGGCGGAGCATCCGGCATCCCGCCGCGCCGATCAGCGTCGCGAGGCTTCCGAACAGAACATCCCAGAGAATGGATCCGCCCAGAATATTCGCCAGCAGACAGCCCACGAACAGCCCCGGAACCGCCGCCGGCGTGAAAACCGGCAGAATCGTCAGCGCTTCCGCGATCCGGACGTCAACTCCGGACTGTCCGAAAGAAATCGGCGCGAACACCATCGTCAGAACGACGTAGACGGCCGCAATGACAGCGGCCTGGGTGAGAAACAGAACCTGTTTGTGTTTCATAAAAAATCCCTCCGTGGTTTTGTTTTACGTGAGGATGGCTTCAAACTCACGGGCGCTGCATAGTCAGATTTGCGCCGCCGTACAGTGTACCGCGCATCGGATGAAAATGCAACCGGTGCCGGAGCGGGGGCTGATAAAGCCTCCTCACCAATAAAATGCATCAAAAGGCCGTCCTTCCGGTATCGGTTCTCCCGGAAGGACGGCCTCTTGATGTGCCGATATGGATGGTCAGGCGCGGATCTCCCGTTTCATGAAGGAGATGTACGCCGCCGCGAAGGCCACGCAGGCCAGCGCGATCATGTAGACGAGATGCGGCCAGACCAGAAGCAGACTCTGGCCGAAGCTCAGATAGCCCGCCACGGCGTTCTGGTACTGCGACATCGTCGTGATGCCCGTGGAACGGACGTTGGGGTTGAGGATCGTCGAGATCACCTCACTGAAGAGGTAGTAGGGCGACAGCCGGTTCAGCCCCAGCTTCAGCTGGTAGTTGCTCAGCGTGTTCGTATACGCACCGGCCCCGTCCGTCGGATACAGCGCGTTGGCGATGCCGCTCGCCGTCAGCGACATGAACATCGTCGTGAAAAGCCAGATCGCCAGTGCGACGATCGCAGCGGTCGCCGCGTGCCGGCAGACCACTGACAGAAAGATCGAGAAGGCCAACCACATGCAGCAATAGACGGAGGCGAACACCAGGAAGACGAGCACACGGGCCACTTCCTCGCCCGACGGTCCGATGCCGGTCTTCAGAATCCCGGCGCCGGCCATCACGCCGCCCAGCATGAAGAGAATCCATGTGATCACGGAGGCACCGGCGAGGAATTTGGCGTTGATAATCGAATCCCGGTAGATCGGCTGCGCGGCGATCCGGATCAGCGTCCCTTGAGATTTCTCGTTGGCGATGGCGTCAAATCCCATCGCGATTCCCATCAGCGGTCCGAGGAACGCGATGAACACGGCGAAGGAGTAGATGGACTTCCCGTTGGTTGTGAACAGCTTCAGGAAGATGTACCCGCTGCTCTTCTCCACCGCGTCAGACATATTGGAGATCGCCCCGTTCAGAGACGCGGCGGTCACGAGCACGAGCAGGACGAACAGCAGAAGAACCCGCCAGCTCGTCACATACTCGCACAGCTCCTTCCTGTAGAGAACACTGAAGCCGGTCCGGTTAGCCGTTCTTCGAACCGCCGCCTTCTGCTGCTTCTCTTTCTTTCCGGAATCGGAGACCGCCGCTTCGCTTCTGCTGGCTGTCATCGCTCTCACCTGCCTTTTCAAAGTATTTGTGGTAAATCTCGTCCAGATCGCCGCCGCGCTGATGCATATCGATCACCGTGATGTTATTGACAACCATCATGGTGAACAGCTGCCGGCGGAGGTCGGTTCTCGACTCGATGCGGATCGTGTCATTCTCCTGCTTTGTGCAGGATATGACGCCTTCCAGTCCTTCGGTCATATGAAGAAGCTTGTCGGACTGACCCTCATCAGTCTGAATCGTCATGACATAGTACCCTTCGTTCTGAAGCTGCCGCCCGAGCTCGTCGATGCTGCCGCTGGCGATCAGCTTTCCCTTGACGAAGATGCCGACCCGGTCGCAGATCTGCTGGACCTGATAGAGCTGATGGGAGGACAGAAGGATCGTGCGCCCGTCTTTTACGGACAGCTCCTTGATCAGAACCGTCAGCTCGCGCATTCCTTCGGGATCAATCCCCAGCGTCGGCTCGTCCATGATGATGATCTCCGGATCCTTCATCAGGACATCGGCAATCCCGAGCCGCTGTCTCATGCCGCGGGAGTAGCCGCCGGCCTTGCGTCCGGCCGCGTATGTCATGCCGACCCTCTTAAGAAGTCGGTCCGCCCGCGCTTTGCTCTCTTCACGCGTAAGACCGTTGATTTCTCCCGTAAAGACAAGATTTTCAAAGCCCGTCATATCCGGGTAGAAGCCGACGTTGTCCGGCAGATAGCCGACGATCCGCTTCACGCTGATCGGATCTCTCGTGCAGTCCGTCCCGGCGATATACGCCTGACCCGAGGTCGGCTCCGTGAGGCCCAGAAGCATCAGCGTCGTCGTGGTCTTGCCCGCGCCGTTCGGCCCCAGCAGTCCGTAGACCTCGCCTCTGCGGACCTTCAGGTTCAGGCCGTCCACCGCCGTGACGCCGCCGTACTGCTTCGTCAGATTGACGGTACGGATGATGGTTTCCGTCATAGATCAGTGCCTCCCGAATTTGCGGATGATGAAGACAAGGCAGCCGGCCACGGCGGCGATCAGGATGATGCCGACGGCGCCCCATCCGGTGGAGGTCTTCACGGTGACGCGGAATGCGGCCGTGCTGTTAGCCTGATCGTTCGCGGCCTTCAGATCCAGCTCATAGTCGCCGGAAAGCGCGTCTGAGGACGGGGTCACGTAAAGGGTAATCTCCTTCGACTGTCCGGCCGCCAGCGTGTCAATCGTGCTCTCGGAGAAATCCACCGTCCAGTCGGTCGGGGTCGAATCAGCCGTCAGGTTGATGTTGCTGAGGTCGATGTTGCCGTTGTTGGCCAGCGTCAGCGTGACGGCTTTCTTCTTGTTCGCAACGGCGTTGAAGCTGAGCGTGCTGCTGGGCGTCGACAGAGAGAGGTCATAGGTTCCGGTGATCGTGACCTTGAGCGTCGTCTTCAGCGTCTCGGAAGCCGAGATCGCGGAGAACGGGATCTCATAGTCCCCGGCGTCCACCTTTTCCGGCGGCGTCACCGTGATGCTCAGCGCCTTGGAGCTCTGGGCGTCCACGTCGACGGACGCGACCTTCGTCGTCTCGCCTGAGGGCGTGACGCTGACGGTCCAGCCGTCCGGAGCGGAGTTGGAGAAGCTGTAGTTCTGTGATTCCGATGAATTGTTCTGAATCGTGGAGGTGAAGGTGAAGGTCGTACCGGTCGCGCCTTCCTGCTCAGCGTACTCGGTGGTCAGACTGTCCGCGGTTTTCTCCTCATCGCTGACCGTGACCTTGAGCGCAAGATCCTCATCGCCCGCCGTGATCGTCAGATCGTAATCGCCCGCCTTGGCGTCCTTCGGCACTTCTGCATAGAAGGTCGCCGCATCAGCCGTCTGACCCACGGCCGCATGAACCGAGCTGATCTCGTTGCCGTTGCCCTCAAAATAGCCCGACCAGCCGTCCGGTATCGATTTCACGGACAAGGCGAGATCCGTCGGCTTGTCTTCGGCGTTGTCGATGTTCAGGCTGAAGCTGAGCTTGCTTCCGGCCTTGGCCGTCACGCCGGGATACATCGTGCTGACATAGATACCGGCCGCCTCGGCCGACGGAGACGCGGCCGTTGATTCCGATGACGCGCCGGCTGTGCCGGACGCGGCAAACGTCACGGTCGATCCGGCGAGCATGCCGGCAACAAGCGCGGCGAGTACGGCGCGCCCGATATACGCGGTTGTCCGATGTTCTGTTTTTCTTCGCATGGTTCTTTCCTCACCTTTTTGATAGATTCGTCCGCCTCTCCGGCGGTGCGGCGGGGTGTTTCCTTAAAAGGTTTCACCCATTGGTGAGGATTTTAGCACAGGAAGCTGAAAGAGGGCTGAAAATGGTCGGAATGACGGGAATGTTCACAAAAGAATCACGAATAGAGCATCTGCTTTAAAATAAAGAGGAAGCCCCTCTCAGAGCTTCCTCCTTCTGACCATCGGAAGGCGGATCGTGAAATCGTTTCGTCCGTCACCGGTGGACACACCGATTGTCCCGTGATGCTGCTGCACAATCGCGGCGGCGATCGGAAGACCGAGCCCGTAGCTCCCGTTCCGCTGCCTTGACGCGTCCGTCCGGTAAAACCGCTGAAAGATCTTCTCCTGCTCCTCGCGTGCAAGAAGCGCACCTTCGCTCGCAACCGAGAGGGAGGCACTGTTTCCAGAAGCGGTCAGCTGAACGCTGACGACCGAATGAGGCGCAGCATACTTGCGGGCGTTGTCCAGAAGGACATCCACGGCCTGGCGGAGCTGCGTCGCGTCGCCCCTCACGGTCAGATCCTTCTCCACATGGCTTTCGACTTCAAGTCCGGCCTCGAAAAACGGCGCCTCGAAGAGAAGCAGTTCGTTTTCGATGAGGTCACTGAAATCCACGTCCTCAGGCGTCCTGGGAAGGTTCTGATCGATCCGCGCCAGGTCCAGCAGTTCCTCCACCAAAGAGCGCATCTGCTTCGTCACCGTTGAGAGATGGTCGACGAAGACGCGACGGTCCGCCTCAGAATAGGACGGGTCCTTCAGCATCTCTGTGTTGGTCAGCATCACGGTGAGCGGCGTCTTCAGCTCATGGGACGCATCGGCGATGAACGCCTTCTGGTCCTTCAGTGTCTTCTCGACAGGTTTTACGAACCAGTTCGCAAGGATCACACTGAAAAGAAGAAACAGAAGAAAACCGCCGCCGGCCATCACGAGACAGTTCTTCATGAGGTGGCGCATCATGCTGGTCTCGCCGGACATGTCCGCGAAGACATAGGTCTCTTCCGCGCTGTCCTGCTCTTTCCCGGAGGCACCTCCGCTTTCCGCGGAGGAGGCGGCTGCATTTTCCTCAGAAGGCACCTGAAGATGCTCATACCGCAGATGGTACTGCGGAAGACGTCCGCTCTCCTTTCCGTCGGTCTCGGCGCTGGTTAAAATGCTACGGACTTTCTCCTCGTCGGTCAGGTCAAAGTCCCGGCCGTACGCCTTGACGATGGCGCCCTTGTCACTTACGCGCAGCACAAAATAGGCGAGCCGCAGGCCGTCGACCTGGTCACCTGGCTTCGGCGCGTCCTGCGGCTCCAGCGCGAGTTCCCGCATCCGTGCGACCGATTCCCGCTCAAGCGACTGGGCCGTCAGTGTCAGCACGATGCCGAGGATCACCAGAAGAAGGGCGGTCACCACCGCCATGATGATCAGAATAAAATGCAGGCGCAGACGCCGGATCATTCGTCTCTCTCTCCACTCTCCAGATGGTAGCCCACGCGGCGGATGACCTCGATGCGGACATCGGAGCCGATGCTGCGGAGTTTCTTCCGGAGAAAACCGATATAAGCCTCGACGCTGTTGCCGACCGCGTCCGAATCATACCCCCAGACACGGTTCAGGAGCGATTCTTTTGAAATATTATTGCGCCCGGCCTTCATCAGAAGGCGCATGACATCGTACTCTCTCGAGGAGAGACGGATGCTGCGGCCGCGAAAGGCGAGTTCATTCGTCCCCGGATCGAGCGTCGTCTCCCCGCAGGAGAGAATCTCTGCCGTCCGGTCGCCTTCCCGGCGGAGCAGTGCATGGACGCAGGCGAGCAGTTCCCGGATCTCAAACGGTTTCGTCAGATAATAGTCCGCACCCGCGTTCAGTCCCTCTACCCGGTCGTCAAGCGAAGATCGGGCTGTCAGCATCAGGATCGGGACCGTGTTCTTTTCCGCCCGGAGACGCTCCGCCACCTGGCAGCCGTCCATCCCCGGAAGCATGACGTCGAGAATCATCAAGTCATACGAACCGCTCATCGCGCTCTCGAAACCGCTCTGACCATCGTAAACCGCATCGGCCTCAAAGCCACGGGACTTCAGCATCGTCGCGATGGAGTCCGCCAGCATCTGCTCATCTTCTACGATCAGAATCCGCATCTTTACTTCTCTCCGATATCACCGAGGCACTGGTCAAGGCGGTAAGTCAGCAGATCCTTATCCATGTTCTGGCCGATGAACACAAGTTTGATCATTCTGTCCCCGTATTTCGGGTCCCACATCTTCCGGATCTGCGGATACTTGCGGAGCATCATCTCCTGGGAATGCTTCGGGGCAGCCGCGAGGAATTTGCCGGACGGGGACTCCGTGATCTGCCGTCCTGCCTGTTCGAACATAAACGACATCTCCGGCTCTTCCTGGTACCAGACCATTCCCTTGCAGCGGATGACCGAATGCGGCCAGAGATCGCAGAGATCGACGAGCTTGTCATGGACGAACGGTCTTCTGCGGAAATAAACAAACGTACTGATGCCGTACTCGAGCTCCTCTCCGGATTCTTCCTCGTTCTCCGGATGGCGGATCGCGTCGACCCATCCGGCGCTGGCCATCGCGCGGTCCAGGTCGAACCGGTCGGTGAACAGGAGCTGACGGAGCGGCACGTCGCCTTTTTCCGCGGCGACCATGACCGCATCCTTCTGAAGCATGTGAACGATTGCTTTCAGTTCGTCGAACTGCTTCTGGTCCACGAGATCCGTCTTGTTCATGACGAGCGTCGTGCAGAATTCGATCTGCTGGATCAGAAGGTTTTCGAGATCATCGTCCCCGATCGCGTCCCGGAGCAGTTTCCGGCCGTTCTCGAACTCCGAGAGCATCCGCGCGCAGTCCACGACAGCGACGATGTTGTCGAGCTTCATTGGAAGACCGTCTTCCGTGTTCTCCTCGCAGATCGTCGTGATCGTCTGGGCAATCGGGATCGGTTCGCAGATGCCGGACGCCTCGATGATGATGTAATTGTATTTTCCCGTATCCGCGAGATCCGTCAGCTGCACGGCAAGGTCCCCTTTCAGCGTGCAGCAGATGCATCCGTTTGAGAGCGGAATCAGGTTTTCATCCTCCCGGGAGACGCCGCCGCTTTTCTCGATCAGATCCGCGTCGATGTTGACTTCGCCGATGTCATTGACGATGACGGCCGCCCGGACGCCTTCCTGATTCGCCAGAATATGATTCAGAAGCGTCGTTTTTCCTGCGCCCAGATAGCCTGTGATCAGGCAGACGCGGACCATTTCCTTCTTTTCAGCCATTTTTCCTCCTTCACATAACCGGGCGGCGGTCCGTCTCCGTCCGCCGCCTGCATTTTTCTCTTTTTATAAAATGCACCCGCCTGCTGTCAGCTCTCCGGGCAGCTGCGGCTGTACGCGCCGATGTCCGCTGCCTCGTCGCCTTTCTCATAGCGGGCGCGGAAACGGGCATTGATCTCGGCAATCTCAGCCTTTCCGTCGATGTAATCCTGGTACATGTCCTCGCCGAGTCCCGCGGCGCACCCGTCACAGACTCCGCAGTTGTTGCCGCAGGAGCTTCGCACAATCTCCTCCCGCTCCTCACGGGTCGTATCCTTGATCAGATAGCTCTTCATATCTATTTTCCGCCTTTCTGGCGAAAGGCACCGATGGGGTCATGAAAATCGAGGTGCTTTCGCTCTTTCTACTATTCTCAATTCCTGATATCTTTTTCTTGCAGGGTCGGCACACTACAGAGCACGTGGAGGTGAGTGGCGGGGCGGTATAGCGGCCTACCTCGCATATCTATATGTTGCCGGTCATCCTTAAGGCATCAATGAATGGCGCATCTCGTAGCCCGTAAACTTATCTCTTCCGAAGTTGTCTCGATTTCGCCGGATGACCAGTCACCGCCGCTCCTGCAACTACAAAATATCAGGAGGTGTTTTATTGGCTTTTAAAATCTTTCGTTTTAACTGCTGTGGCCTTGATGTCCACAAGACCTGGATCTTTGCCTGCATTGGACTCACGGATGCAAACGGCCGGACAGAATATAAGGAAAAGATGTTTTCCTCTTTCTCCAGAGGTCTGCGGGATCTCGCCGCATGGCTCGCCTCTTACAACTGTACCGATGTATGCATGGAATCTGCCGGCAAGTACTGGATCCCGGTATTCAATGTCCTTGAAAAGACATGCAACGTGATACTTGCTCACCCTAAGTACACCAAACCACAAAAAGGGAATAAGACCGACCGTAAGGACGCGAAGTGGATATGCGATCTGTTCATGTGCGACATGATCAAGCCTTCCTTTATCCCACCCGCCGAGATTCGTCATCTTCGGGATTTAGTGCGGTACCGGTTCAAACTCACCAACATGCTGACAGGTGAGAAGAACCGTGCACAGAATTGTCTGACTGTATCAAACCTCAAACTTGACGATGTCTTCAGCGACGTGTTCGGGAAGTCTTCCAGATCGATTACGGAATACATCCTCGCCCATCCCGGTGAAACCTTTGATGTCACTCCTTTTGTGGATAGAAGATGCAAGACCCCAATTGAAGAAATCCAAGCCGCTGTTGACGGCGCTGTCTCTCCAGAACAGGCTATAAAGCTTCGTCAGTGTCTGGACCACATCGATGAGTTGGAAAAGCACAAGGCAGAAATGGAACGGGAAATCCTTCGCGTTTCTGATCCGTACCTTGACGCTCTCGAACTGATCCGCACTGTCCCCGGTTTCGACAAAAACCCTTTTACGGCGATTCAGATTCTCTCTGAGATTGGCGGCGACATGTCTGTGTTCCCGACAGACAAACATCTTGTTTCCTGGGCAGGATGCTGTCCCCGTAACGATCAAAGCAATTTCAAGATCAAATCCACTCGGATTTCCCGTGCTGGTTCCTATCTTAAACCAGTTTTGGTGCAAGTTGCAAATGCTTTGATCAAATCGAAGAAACATCCGGAGATCACAGAACGTTACCGCCGTATCAAATCCCACCGCGGGCACAAGAAAGCCATCATCGCTGTCTGCCGTATGCTCCTGACCGCTATCTGGCACATACTGACAGATCTGAAGCCGTATACAGCTGAAGGGTATCTTGCTCCGCGGCCTGTGAAGACAGAAAAGATTCTCACTACTTCGCAGGCACTTAATCTGCTGAAGCTCAGAGGCTACGTCATCAAAGACGATCTGCCCGTCACTGCTTCCTGATTAGGTCGTGTCTATATTTGCTTTTCAAAGACCCCTTGAGGGTTTGTTTGCTATGCCCTCTTTACGATATCTAACCGCCTACCTCTTTTTTCAAACTTCACCTCGCGTATCTCCGGCGGTATTCCGCCTCGGCAAACGCCGTGACGGCCGCCTCGTAGGAACGGTATTCCTTCAGATAAGCCTCTCCTGCTTCCGTGAGAGAAGCGGCTCCTCCGCCGGCACCGCCGTGCTGATGGAGAACAAGTGTCATCGAGAGCGCCTCCTCCGCACGCCTCAGGATATAACGTCCTTTCGAATAGGACATCCCCATGTCCCGGCAGGCATCCTTCACGGAACCGCATCTCCTGATGCGTTCCATGAGCTCCGCGACGCCGGGTCCGAAGAAGCCATGCCCGTCCGCGCGGATCGTCAGTTTTACATGCGGTTCAAACCGTCTTTCCTGTTCCATGGTCAGTCGTCCTTAACTGAATCTGAAAACGACTCCATTGTACCCAACAGGGCGGAGATCCGTCAAGTCCACAGGGGGACATGCAGCCGCCTGCGCCTCTCGTCCGGGCGAAGTGCGCCGGGATTGGCGCCGTTTCGTCCAAGACCTGTGGACCGGCGCCCCGTCAGCCGGAATAATGCAGCGCCTCGATCGGCCGTTTCTTCGCGGCGCGCCCTGCCGGGTAGATGCCGAAGACAAGTCCGATCAGAAGCGAGAAACCGACCGCGAGGAGACAGACGGTCCGGTCCATCGTGTAGGAATAGCCGGCCACCTTGTCGATGATCTTCAGGATTCCCCACGACGCGCCGATGCCTGCGCCGCATCCCATGAGGCTCAGCATCAGTGCTTCCACAAGGAACTGGGCCATGATGCTGCCGTTGCCCGCTCCGATCGCCTTGCGGATCCCGATCTCGCGCGTCCGCTCCGTGACGGAGACGAGCATGATGTTCATGATGCCGATGCCGCCGACGAGCAGTGAGATCGAGGCGATGCCGCCCAGCATGATCGACAGTGTATTCGTGACATCCGCCATCGAATCCGCGACGGTCGACATATTGATCACGGAATAGAGGTCCTCGTCCCCGAACCGCTCATAGAGCCATCCTTCCAGTGCCTGCTCCGCAGCGTCCATCTCATCGTCGCTCGCAGCGGATACCACGATCGACGTGACGGAAGAGACCGAGCTCGAAAGCCTCATCAGCGTCGTATACGGGATGAGCGCCTCATAGGACGTTCTGGAATTCGTCACGGACTCGTTGGCGGCGATCACGCCGATCACCGTGAACGGCGTCCCGTCCAGCTTGAACTGCATGCCGACCGCGTCCGCCGTGTTCGTCACGCCGAGCAGATCAGAGGCGATGTCCTCGTTGATCACTGCGACATAGGTGTGGTTATCCATGTCACTCTGAAGCAGATTCCGTCCGGCGGACAATGTTTCACCCTCGATATCCAGATAAGAGCCGTCCGTTCCGGTGATCTGGGCGCTGTCGCTGTCTGAGCCATAGCCTGCCGTCAGATTGTCGCTTGCGACCGGGGAGGCGAGACTGATGTGCGAAAGTTCCCGGAGCTCGTCCATGTCCGAAAGCGCGACCGGGTCATCCGTGTCAGAATCGATACTGACGGTCAGCATATTCGTCCCCATGGAGGAGATCACGTCCGTCACCTGGCTGGTTGTGCCGTTCGCGATCGAGACGAGGACGACCAGCGCGATCACACCGACGATGATACCGAGCATCGTGAGGAAACTCCGCATCTTGCTGGAGATGACGGAGTCCCAGGCCATTTTCACTGGCTGAAAGAACATCAGACCACCTCCTCAATCTCAGCGCGATCCGTGATCTCCGAGACATGACCATCCAGAATCTTGATGTATCTCGAAGCTTCCCGGGCCACATGGCCGTCGTGCGTGATCAGCAGAATCGTGTGACCGGCCGCATTCATCTCATGAAAGAGGTCCATCAGTTCATGCCCTGTCTTCTGGTCCAGGTTGCCGGTCGGTTCGTCGGCGAGGAAGAGCGGCGGCTCTGTCGCAAGCGCACGGGCGATCGCCACTCTCTGCTGCTGGCCGCCGGACAGCTCGCCGGGCTTGTGGTCCCGGCGGTCCCAGAGACCGACGCGGTTCAAAGCCTCTTCTGTTCTCTCTTTCCTGACCGAACGCGGAAGGCGCTGGTAGATGAGCGGCAGTTCCACATTTTCATAGGCTGTAAGTTTCGGCAGCAGATTGAAGTCCTGGAAGATGAAACCGATCTTCCGGTTCCGGATCCGCGCGAGCTCCCGCTCCGAGTAATCTTCGATCTCCTGGCCGTCGAGGATATATTCCCCTTCCGTCGCCAGATCGAGACAGCCGATGATGCTCATCAGCGTCGATTTTCCGGACCCTGAAGGGCCGATCACGCTGACGAACTCGCCCCGGTCGACATGCATGCTCGCATGGTCCAGCGCCCGAACTTCAGAGTCGCCGACCTGGTAGATCTTCGAGATGTCTTGGCAGAGAATCATCGCCTCACCCATTGTCAGTTTCTTCCCTGACCGCCGCCGGATGGCATACCGCCTCCGCCGTTGCCGCCGCCATTTCCGCCGCCGGACGGCATACCGCCTCCGCCGCCCATGTCACCGGAAGGCATGCCACCCATCATCTGCTGGGAGTTGGAATCCGTTGAAGAGCTGATTGTGCTTCCGCTCAGCTCCGTGTAATAGACGGTCTCGCCTTCCGTGAGGCCCGATGTCACCTCGATCGTGCTGTCTGTAGACATTCCCGTCTCGATCTCGGTCTCACCGGACAGATTGCCGTCCTCATCCTCCGACGTGTAGACATAGCTCTTGCCGCCCTTCTGATGAACGGCTGCCGCCGGAATCGTCAGCGTATCCTCTGAGGAGGATGTCGTGATCGTCGCCGTCGCGCTCATGCCCGCGAGCATATCCGAGTCCTTCGGCACCTCAACCGTCACGGTGAATTTCGAGGAGCCGCCGCTGTTCGTGCCACTCGTGCTGACTTCTTTCACGGTTCCTTCGAACGTCTTGCCGTCGATGGCGTCAAGCGCGACGGAGACATCCTGTCCCTCTTTGATGGAAAGAATATCCAGTTCGTCGACACTGATGGAGACTTCCATATAGTCGTCGGTCGTCACGGTGAAGCCGACCGTCTCATCGCTGTCGGAAGTCTGGGAAGAAGAAGATGCAGCTGTCTCCGTCGAAGTGGCTGTTCCGGATGAAGAACCGGTGCTGCCTCCGGCGGATGTGCCGGAAGAGCCGCCCGATGATCCGCCGGACGCACTCATGCCGCCGGACGAGGCGGATCCGCCCATCGCACTGCTGCCGCTTCCAGTGCTGCCGGATGCTCCAGCCGCGCTGCTGTCCGTTCCGCTCTGCGCATTGCCTGTCCCGTTCTGCTCACTGACGGACTGGGCCGTTCCGCTGTCCGTCCCGGCTGTTCCCGACTGCGTCGAACCGTTCGTCCCGCTGTCTGTCCCGGCTGGCTGACTTTCTGTACCGGCCGCGTTTCCGTTTGAAGTCGTCGAGGTACTCTGCGTGGCGTCCGTTCCTGTCGGGACCGTGACCGTGATGGAGATCGCCATCGTCTTTGCGTCATCCGATGTCTTCCATGTCCAGGTCCACTCGCTGCTGTCCTCAAATGTGACGTTTTTTCCGCTGAAGTAGAATCCGTCAGCGGCCGTCAGATTGAACGTCGTTGTGTATACTTTCGCGTTCGTCTGGTCCGTCTCCGTCCAGGTGAACGCCGGGATCGTGCAGTTTGAGGACGTGACTGTCACCGCCGGCACGTTATCTGCCGTGAATGCGATGGTCCCGTCCGTGTCCGCCGTGTAGGTCACGCTGACGGCATCGATAGCGGTTTCCTGCGTCGTGGTGGAAGAAGAGGCATTATTCTGATCGGCTGCGGTCGTATCGTTCGTCGTGCCGGTATCCGCTGTGGTCGTGGTATCCGTTGTCGCCGTTGTGTCTGTTGTGGTCGTCGTATCCGCTGTTGCAGTGGCCGTCGTCGTATCCTCTGCCGCTGCTGTGGTGTCCGTCGTGGCTGTCGTCGCATCCTCTGCCGCCGCGTCCCCGGTGCCGGCTGCATTTCCCGAAGTATCCGTGGTTTCTTCTGATGCTGACGCCGCTGTATCCGAGACGAGACGGAAGACGGCTGGCGTGAAGCCGCCCGAACCGCTGGCGGAGGAGGAAAGGGCTGAAGC
The DNA here is from genome assembly GCF_019355395.1 of Chordicoccus furentiruminis. Taxonomy (GTDB): domain Bacteria; phylum Bacillota; class Clostridia; order Lachnospirales; family Lachnospiraceae; genus Chordicoccus; species Chordicoccus furentiruminis. The sequence continues at coordinate 1,813,524 of NZ_CP048829.1, read as the reverse complement.
CTTCAGGCCGCTGCCCGCAGAAGAGGCGAGTGTGGAAGCTTTCAGGCTGCTTGTGGAAGACGAGGTTGTCCTTGAGGCCGTTGATCCGGAGGAAGAAGATGTCTTCGTGGCCGTCGCGGACGTGCTGCCGGACGTTGAAGAATAAGAAGTCTTCGAAGCAGTCGTCCCCGTCGCGGACGTGCTGCCGGATGAGGAAGAAGACCCTGATGCGGAAGCCGTCACCTCCGTCCCGTCCGAGACGTTGACTTCATCCACGGTCCCGTCGCAGGTCGCCGTGATCTCGACCGTCTCCTTCAGTTTGAGGAGAGTGTTCAACTCATCCGTCAGATTCTCGCGCTCGGCGAGCAGCTTATCCTTGTCCGCCGAGTCCGTGATGTCGGTCAGCGTGAACAGGCTGTCGCCCGCGTCCACTTCTTCGTTTTCGCTCACATAGACCGTTCCGACGGTCCCATCCGTCTCCGTCACGGCGAGCGGCTGATGTACATAGAGCGTTCCGGTCCCGACCTTTGTTCCGTCCGCTGTCGTCACCGTGACTTCATCCCCGACCGTCGGGCCATCGTCCGAAATCGTCACCGTCGCGGTGGTTCCCGTGACGGATGCGACCGTTCCGTTTTCTTCCGTGCCGTCGGAAAGCATCACTTTTACAGTATCACCCTTCGAGATGCCGGATGCATTTTCAAGATCGACGGCCATGAGACCGTCCACCGAGATCGTGAGGAGCGAGCCGTTTTTCTCCATGAGGGTCGCGGCATCGTCGCCTGAGGCAATCTGAAGATCTTTGACACGGCCGCTCACCACGGTCGTCACCGTCTCGTCATCGTCCTCATCCTCAAGGTCCTCGAGCTCTTCGTCGATCGAGCTGATCGAATCCGTGAGGGAAGAGATCTCACTTGCAAGCGATGTCTGATCGACGGTCGCAAGCGCGTCACCCTTCTTGACAGTATCACCGTTCTCAACCAGCACCTGATCGATCGTGATACCGGTCGGAATCGTGACGTTCTCCGAATCGCCGTCCGAAAGCGTCCCGGATCCGACCACCGTTGAGGCGATCGTTCCCTTTGTCGCCTGGGCCGTCTTCACGACAGGAGCCGATGTCGACTCCGTATCGGACTGGCCCGATGGTTCCGCCGCCTTTGTCTCGGTGTACTTCTGATAGCCGACATAGCCGCCTCCGGCGACAAGTGATGCCGTTACAAGAAGTGTGATGACTTTCCGTACCTTTGATCTGCGCTTTTCTGCCATGGCTTTTCCTCCGGACATACAACCCGTCTTGATCTTTCGTCTGACGATAAAAGCGGATTGTGAAGAAGATTTGTTGCCGGAGAAAAAAAAGATTGAAGGTTTTATGTTGTCGGGAATGAAGGGTGCCGCTTTCCATGCAAACAGGAAGGATCCGCATGGCTGCCTTGAGTACCACCTTGATAATCGATATCGCACTATTTTGATTGATAAATCGCACTATTTGCAATATACTTTAATCAGGAGGACACAGAAATGTCGATAACCGCTACCGAATTCAAAAAAAGGATGAGTTATTATATGAAACTCTCTGAAAAGCAGGATATCTATATCACCCAATACGGACAGCTGGTAACAAAGCTCACCAACCCCTTCAAAACAAAACGTGATATACTGAATTCACTCATTGGTGTGATTCCTGAATCGTCCAGTCTGGAAGATGCAAAGAATGAGCGGGCCGAAAAGCTATGAATGTGTTACTCGATACCAATATCATAATCGACCTTCTTGGAAACAGGCAGCCCTGGATAAGGGAGGCAAAAGCAATCTTAGAGCTGGCCGCAGATCAGAAAATTGACTGCTATATCACAGCGAAAGAAATGACAGATCTCTATTATGTTCTGCATAGAGAGACCCACAGCAATCAGAGAACCAGGCAGATTCTTTCCCATCTGTGCGAGCTTGTCTTCGTAGCAGACACTCTGTCAAGCGACGCCGTGGAAGCCCTCGGTTCGCCCATCTCTGATTATGAAGATGCTGTCATGGACATCACCGCAACGAGAACAGGCATGGATTGCATCGTCACCAGAAATCTCAAAGATTTCCAGAAAGCGAAAATGCTTGTCCTTTCACCTTCCGGATTTCTTGAATCATACAATGCTCAGGAATAGCCATTTGAGAGGATAAGCCGCCTTGCATTCACAGACACAGGACGGTATGCTAATACATACAGCATAAAACACCGCCTGCACCATCGGTATGGAAGATTAGACGCGGGCGGGATAAAGACGCATGTACATCATCAAGAAGGAGCAGTCATGGTCAGAGAATACGCGTTTCAGAGAAAGATCACAGACGAGCAGGCAAAGGAAATCATCGAAGATGCAAAGAAACTGGACGGTCTTCAGGACATTATCGTGACAGACGATCACAAGGCCATCCAGGTGAAGTCGAACAACGAGGATTATGAGCGCCTGATGGAGCGGATCCTCAACATCTGCAGCCGCATCACCGGTGGCCAGTGGATCTCGTTCACCCGGTTTATTCATAACGAAAACGAGTGACGGACGCTCGTATGAAGAGCGGGGCGGCGCACGGAGAAACATCTCCGGAGCGCCGCCCCGCCCTTCATACGATCATATTTCGCTGCATAAATCCGTTTCTTCTTCCGCCCATCTCCCCAGAAGTTCCCGATAGACGTGACAGCACCGCCGGATATCCGCAAGCGCGGCATACTCGTCCGGTCGGTGCGCCTGCGCCAGTTTTCCGGGTCCATAGGACATGCAGTTGCGGTTTCCAAGCATCCCGGCAATCACAGCAGTGTCCGTGTAGCCCGGAAACGGCCCGACAACCGGCTCCGCTCCGGTGGCCGACCGGACCGCGTCGCGCATAAGTCCGAGGAGTTCCGAATCCTCATGATGCGGGACGGGCGGCCGCTCGCCCGTGCATTCAATTGTGCAGGTGAGAGTTTCCCGTCCGAGTTCCTTTCGGGCCGCATCGCATCCCGCTTCAAGGATCCGGACCAGATCATCCTTTGTATAGGGCGGAACAAGCCGGACGTCGACTGAAACCGTGCAGGTATCCGGGACCTGGTACGGGTGGATCCCGCCTTTGATCATTCCGAAGGCCACCGTCGACGGACCCAGGAAAGGATCCGGCCTAAGTGCCAGAATCCTGCGCCGGATCGATGTGATGGCGGCGGCCATCCCGGCAATCGCGTCTGCACCATCCTCCGGCCGGCTCGCGTGGGCCGTCTTGCCGTGCATCGTATAGCGGAACCAGTACCGGCCCTTATGGGCCGTCTGGATCATGCCGCCGGTCGGCTCCGTGTCGAGAACCAGCGTATCAGGGCTGACCCATCCGAGCCGGATCATCTCCTCCACGCCCTTCATATCAGCTTCTTCATCCATCGACGCAAGAAAGCGGATCGTGTGTTCCGGTCTTCGACCCTCCGAATCCAGTTTTCTCGCGACGCATGTGAACGCCGTACAGGCGGAAGAAAGCCCCGATTTCATATCGGCAGAACCAAGCCCGTAAAGCTTCCCGTCCCGGATCTCCGCGCAGAACGGATCCATTGTCCAGCCATTCGCGACCGGAACCGTATCCATATGACAGATCAGTGCCAGTGTTCGTTCCGATCTGCCCGGAAGCTCAGCCATGAGGACCGGCCGCCCTCCATCTGCCGTGCTGACCGTCAGTTTTCCCCATTCGGGGAGACGCCCGGCGAAATAACGTTTCAGATGGTCTGCGACGCCTTCCTCCAGCGCGCCCGGATTCGTGCTTTCAATCCGGATCAGATCACGCGCCATCGAGAGCGCCGCTTCATATAGAGGATCCTGTTGATGCATATCCGCCTCCCTGGGCGGGCGTACGTCGCCCGCTCTTCTATCAAGGGAGACTGTAGCACACAGGACAATTCACTGCAATGGAAGAAGGACATCACGGTGCCACCAGATATTATGGGCCCACAAAATTTCCTTATTTCCAATGACTTTCCCTGCAGCTCCAGGCTTGTACCAGACATTCTCTGCAGAACAGCGTCAAACTTCTCGGCAATCGTGCTTTCAATATAGAATCGTGTCCGGGTGCTCTTGCTGTCCACCGCGAGATTCCACGCTGAAGGCGTTCTGTCAGTATATCCATAATAATCCAGCGCGCTCTCCATACAGTGCACACCATCCGGAAAAAGTGCCATGATAACGGGAATATCAGAAAAGGCATCGAAACACGGGCGAAAATTTCAGGAAAGAGCCCCGAACGCCAGAAGCACCACAAGCGTCCCGAGGATCAGCAGAATCCCGATGCAGGTCATCATGAGGGCAAACGAGAAATTCTCCGTCAACGGACGAATTGTCTCCTCCGTCGCCTCCCGGGCCGCCCGCAGGCGGCCGGCGCGACGGAGCGGGTTCTTCACGCGCCGTGCCCGCAGAACGCTCTTCCGGAGCAGAATGATCAGGGCGTCCAGGCTGTCCGAAGCAACGCGTCCGAAGACGGACGAGAGAAAAACCGTGAAACGCGCAAGCGGCCTGAGGAAGCGGTTTTCACCGAAAAGGGCCGCAACGGAGCCGGATGCCCCGCGGACGGCGACAGCAGTCGGCCGGAGCAGCCGGTTCTCTCCGAAGAGAGCCGCAACCGGTCCCAACACACCGGGCAGCCAGCGGGTAAACATCGGACGGTATACCCGCTCCTCGAGGTCCCATCCGGCCGGCCAGTAATTGACATAATGCCCGTCCCTCACCGTCTTCCGCCTGACGATCAGAAGATAAATCGACGCTCCGATCGCGAGCGAAATCAGGCTACCCTTCAGGTTCCCGAAAGAGAAAGGCTTAAAATTCAATATCGAGGCATCTCCGGTCATATAAGACGCCAGATAAAACACAGTCTGCGGGACGCCGAGCACCACCATCGTGCACGCAGAACCAAAGACAACCGCCGTGCTCAGACGGCTCATGCCGCGCGGATCGGCGTCGTAACGGGCCTGGCGATCGGCGGATGCATTTTTCTCGATAAAAAGGCAGATAAAAAGCTTCAGCATATACGCAAACGTGCAGCCGCCGCTCACGAGAAAGAACACTTCAATCGTCCGAAGGAGCGGCGCGAAGGACGCCATCGTCTCCGCTCCCGCCACGATGCTCTCATGAAGAAGTGTCTTGCTCAGATACCCCCCGAACAGCGGAACACCGCTGATGCCCAGTGCTCCGAGCGCGAACGAAACCGCAAGCGCCCTCTTTTTCCTCCCGAATCCCCGGAGATCGTCCAGGGTCAGTGTATGCTCGCGCATCGCCGCGACGCCGGCCGCCAGAAAGAGCGTCAGCTTGATCATCGAGTGGTTGAGCATATGAAGAAGCAGGCCCGGGAGCGCGAGAGCGGATGCCTCCGGGCTGCCCTCCGACTGTAGCAGCACATACATGCCGACGCCCGTCAGGATGAAGCCGATCTGGGACATCGATGAGCATGCAAGCGTCCGCTTCAGATTGACCGAGAAAATCGCGAGCACCGCTCCGAGTACCATCGTCGCCGTCCCCAGAAGGAGAATCAGCCAGCCGAACGGTGCGTATCCGGGCAGCACGCAGACGGCCGCCATCAGGATGCCGTAGACGCCGACTTTGGTCAGAATCCCGGAGAGAAGCGCCGACGCCGGAGATGGCGCAACCGGGTGCGCTTTCGGGAGCCAGACGTGGACCGGGACCATACCGGCCTTGCAGCCGAATCCGAAGAGAATGCAGCATCCGGCCGCCAGAAGCGCCCCTGACGGTGCACGGACTCCGCGGGCTGCAAGCCCATCTCCGAACAGTACAAACGACAGCGGAATCCCTGCATTCTGGAGAAGCAGAAGGCCCATGAAAAGGACAAGCCCGCCGATGATCGCGATGAAAAGATACGTATAGCCGGCCCGGACCGACTGGGTCGTCCGGTCGTGCATGACCCAGGTGAACGATGTGAACGAGAGGATCTCGAAGAAGACGAACGTCGTCATGAAATCCGCGGACAGCATGACGCCTTCGGTCGCCCCGAGCGTCGCAAGGACGAAGAACCAGTACCCGTTCATCTCCTCCTCATCTTCCGCGAAATATTCCTGCGAAAAAAGTGTCGTCCCGAACCACATGACCGCGCTCACGATCGCCCAGACATTTCGGAACCCGTCTGATGAGAAATGCAGGCCGGATGCGAAGACGTCCGGAATCACAAGTGACGTTCCGGCAGCCGGAAGGAAAAGCGAAAGAAACAGAATGAGCGCCGTGAGCGCACAGGCAGAAATATCCCGCGCGCGGCCGGACCGGCGGCCAAAGGCCGCTGCGGCCGCAGCCCCCGCAAAAGGAAGAAACACGATTGCAGCAATCAGCATAAAGCATCCTCCCGATGATCATGCCGGCCGCGATGGGCCCGGCACTCCTGTCGCTTCGAAAGAACATCAGCCGGCATACGCGGCCTGCTCCGTTTCTTCAGAGCGCCCCTTCCGCGATGGAAGAAACCAGCTTCATGACCGGCCCCGAGCAGAACCCCAGCACAAGATTCACGACCGTGAAGACAAGGATCGGCGTCAGCATAAGCCCGTCCGCCTCACGGACCTCGGACCCGTCCGCGTACCGGTCCCGTCCTTTCATCGGAAAGAACGCGCGGACGCTGATGGTCAGCGTATACATCGCGCACAGGAAAGCTGCCACGATGAGACCGGCGGCGCCGGCGACCGCAAGAGGCGTGCCGGCGCGGACGCCGGCCGTCAGAAGCTGCCACTTCGAGACGAAACCGCAGAACAGCGGGATGCCGGTCAGGGACAGCGCCCCGACCGTGAAGCAGAAGAACGTGACCGGCATCTTCCGCCCGACGCCGTCGATCTCCCAGATATGGGACCGGCCGCTCTGGTGCAGAAACGCCCCCGCGCACAGAAACAGCGTCATCTTGATGACACCGTGGAACAGCATATGGGCCAGTCCCCCGGCAAATCCCGCCGGCGTGAGAAGCATGCAGCCGTACAGCATGTACGAAAGATTGCTGGCCGTGGAATACGCAAGCCGCCTCTTCAGTTTCCACTCGCGGAGGGCCATCGCGGCCGCGCCGACGAGTGTGACGATGGCAGCTGCAAGGCAGACCGCCTGAACCCAGGAACCTTTCAGGATGTCGGGCCCGAACACATACCAGGTCAGCCGCATCACGGCAAAAGCGCCGGCGTTCACGACCGCGACCGCATGGAGAAGAGCCGTGACCGGTGTCGGCGCGACGGACGCTGTGGGAAGCCAGTACGTGAGCGGAAAAACGGCTGCCTTTGTCCCGAAACCGAAGAATCCGAACAGAAATGCAGCCTGCCAGATGATGCGTCCTGTCTCCTTCGATACGGAAAGGCCGGCCGGAAGAGCCGTTCCGCCTGCAAGGGACCCGCCGTAGAGGAACTGCCCCGCCCCCGGCGTGAGAGACGCCGCCACGACGGCAAAGAACGTCAGCGACGCGCCGCCGATCGTGAAAGCCGCATACACCCGTCCGGCGTACATCCCGTCATGGTCCCCGTAGTACGAGACAAGCGGGATCGTCACCAAAGAGAGCATCTCATAGAAGACATAGAGCGTCGTGATATTCGCGGAAAAAGCGATTCCCAGCGTGATGCCGTACGTCATCACGTAAAAGCCGTAAAAAAGACTCAGCCGCCTCCCGCCGCGCATATAGGAGAACGCGTAGAGAAGCACGAGCGGCCACATCACCGAGACCATCCCGGCAAAAAGAGATGCCATCCCGTCGACTGCAAAAGTGACGGAGAAGCCTCTCGCGAAACGGTAAACCGTGAAAGAGCCCCGAATGCCGGACAGAAGGCCGATCCAGACCGCCAACGACGTGGCAATGGCCGTCACTTCCGCCGCAAGACAGACCGCTCTCTCCTTTCTGACGCCGTGAAACAGGATCAGGCAGCCGCCAATAAGCGGCAGAAGGACCGGAAGAAGAATCCAGTAAGCGCTCATCATCTTCCCTCCGTCAAAGCCCGAAAAGCCCCAGTACTGATTCACCCCAGATACCCATGATCAGGGCAGCAATGCTAAGCGCCACCATCGGCCAGACCATGAGCGGCGAAGGCTCGGCAGACGCCACGGCCTCCTGCGTGGGTGCCGCACCGTCTCCCCCGGAAACGGAAGCCTGCACCGGTTCATCTTTTCCGGCCGCTGCCTTCTCGTTCCGTTTTGTCTCCCTTTTGGGGATGCCGGAGGCTTTCACCTGCATGTTCCGCCCCGAAGAAAGGATCTCCGTCCGGACCGGGAAGAACGCATCCACTGCCACTGTCAGGAGATAGCCGGCTGTGAGCAGGGCCGAGATCAGCAGCATCACCGGTGCCGCCACGGAAAAGCCTTTGATCCCGGACTCAAGAGAGGCTGTCGCGATCACCCACTTGCTTAAGAAGCCGCCCATCGGCGGGATGCCGACCAGCGAAAGCGAAGCCATCGTGAAGCAGATCATCGTGACGGGCATCTTTTTCCCGATCCCTTTAAGGCCGGCCACGTCCCGGATCCCGAGCTGGAAGATGAAGACGCCGGCTGCAAGGAAGAGGCAGCCTTTCGACGCCGCGTGGGCCATCAGGTGAAGCAGCCCGCCTTTCAGACCATCTGCCGATAAGAAGGAAAGCCCGAGCAGAATATACGAGATCTGGCTGACGGTCGAATAAGCCAGCCGTTTCTTCATGTTTTTCTCGCGGAACGCCATCATGGAACCCATGAAGATCGTGAGAAGTGCGAGTACCATCCAGACTGTCTGGACCCATGTCCCGCAGAGGAAATCCGTTCCGACGGAATAATAGACGAGCCGGATCACCGCGACCACGCCGGCTTTGGCGACGATGCCGGAGAGCAGTGCTGAGGCCGGCGCCGGCGCAATCGGGTGCGCGGCCGGCAGCCATCCGTGCATCGGATAGAGCCCGGCCTTGGTCCCGAACCCGACGATGCCGACCATCACAGCGGCAAGAAGCAGTTCCCGGTGGTCCGCTGCCAGAGCCGGATCCAGAAAGCCGCCCATCACGAAGTCATTCGAGCCGTTCGTATTCGTGCAGACGATAAAGACCGCAAAAAGGCCCATCAGCGCGCCGCCGATCGAATAGAAAAGGTACTTGAGTCCGGCGGCGACCGCTTCCTTCGTCAGCTCATGAAGGACGAGCGGGACCGTCGAGAGCGTCGCCATCTCGAAGCAGAAATAGAGCGTCACGAGATTACCGGCCATCGTGACCGACAGAAGCGCCCCGAACGAGATGAAGTAGAACGCGAAGAAGACCTGCGTCCGCTCCTCTTTCTCCATATATTTGAAGGCATAGACACCGGAAGAGGTGTAGAGGAGAAGGACGGCCGCCATCACGTACCGTCCAAGCGCATCCATCGAAAAGGTCATCTCCGCGCCGGGCGCAAAGACAAGCGGCGTGATCCGCCCGCCCTGCACAATCGTCAGGACTCCGAGCAGATCAGTCAGGACAATGAGAGCTGTGTACCAGCGGCGGCGTGCCCTGTCTTCATGAAAGCAGGCGGAAATCAGCGTTCCAGCCACCGCCGGTACCAGTATCGTCAGCATGAGCAGCATCTTATCTCTCCTCCTTCCCACGCAGAGCGGGATGATGTTCCATTTCCTTACCGCTCCCGGGTGCATTTCCCATCATCCGGGACCACCTCATCCGAGCATCGAAAGCCCTTTCCGTATGAGTGCGGCCACCGGCGCGGACGAAAGCCCGAGGACCAGATTGCCGGCGGCAAGAAACAGCATCGGCAGGTGATACGCCGCGCCATGGCGGACCGGACCGGCCTCTTTCGCACGGTCGGACTCGCCATAGAGACGGATCATCGTCCGGATGAAATACAGCGCGTTCAGCATCGAACTGAGCGCGATCGCCAGCATCACGAGCACCATCTTCGCCATGCTTCCGGACGTGACAGCCGCCGCTCCCAGAAGGAGCTTTGAGACAAAACCGGCAAAGACCGGGATCCCGAGCATCGACATCGCACCTATCGAGAAATACATCCCGGCGCTCTTATCCCTCATGCCTGCCCCCTGCAGGTCCCGGAAACGGAGACTTCCGCCGGACACCGCGGCCAGGCGCGGCGTCGTGAGGAACAGCATCGACTTCGTCACGGCATGGGCAAAGATCTGGAAAATGGCGGCCGTATACCCCGCCGTTCCGCCGATTCCGATCCCGACGAAGATATAGCCGATCTGCGCCGCAGAGGAGAAGGCGACCATCCGGTTGATGTTGGCGGCCCTTAAAGCCGAGACCGACCCGAATACCATCGCGAGAAGTCCGAGGACAAACAGGATATTCCGGACCGGCATCCTCGCAAAGACATCCGCCCCGATCACGCGGTAAAAGATCTTGATCAGAAGGAAAATGTAGCACTTGGAGACCATGGAGCTGAGCACCGCGCCCGACGTCGGCGTCGCGCGCCCGTATGTGTCCGGCATCCAGTAGTGAAATGGGAAAAGGCCGCTCTTGATCGCAAGTCCGACCGTCAGAATGCCGGTGGAAAGCGTCAGCGACCTCATGGTGGCCGGATCCTGCGCAAGGCGCGCGATCTCCTCCTGCATCGGCACCATCAGAAGATTGCCCGTGATGTCGTAGAGAAGCACAACGCCCAGCAGGAAAAGACCTGACCCGAGCAGATTGAGGATCATGTACCGGACAGCGGCGAGTGTCGTCCGGCCGATCTCCCGGACGATCAGAATGCCGCAGCTTGTCAGCGTCAGAATCTCGAGAAAGACATAGCCCGTGAAGAGGTCGTTCGTCCAGGTCATCGCCATGAGAGATGCCGTCATCAGATTGAGCAGCGCGTAATAGAGATGAATCTTGCTCTCATCGATGTCATACTGAATGAAATGCATGCCGCCGAGCACCGAGCAAAGCATCACACAGGCGAACAGAAAAGCCATCATCGCCTCGAGCACGCCGGCCCGGATCTCGTTGCCCCAGGGAGCCGGAAATTCGCCCATCACGTACGTGAACGGCTCTCCGGTCTCAAACGTATAAAGGAGGACAGCACCGGTCAGCGCAATCAGTGCACACTCCCAGACAACTGTATAACGTCTGGCTGCGCGCGCCGGCAGCATCGTGCAGAGCACCCCTGAAAAGAGGCTGAGCACGATCGTAAAAAGAGGTATATTCGTCACCGCGTCCATGGTCAGCGCCCTTCTGAAGGATGCTTCGACTTAAGATACAGATCATCGAGGTTCAGCGTATGGTACCGGCGGTAGAGGCGGACCGTAAGCGCGAGCATGATCGCCGTCACCGAGACCGAGACGACGATGCCGGTCAGCACAAGCCCTGCCGGGACCGGATTGATATAGGTATCCGCTCCGGCCGACGGATCGACGACGATCGGCGCTTTCCTGCCCCGGATATACCCCATAGACGCGAGAAAAAGGAACGTGCCGGTGTCCATGATGTTCATCCCGATCAGCTTCCTGATCAGGTTTCTCTGGAAAAGCAGCGTCATGAACCCGACGCCGAAGAGGATGACCGCAGCAGCCTCCTCATAATTTTCCGCCAGATGCATCAGCATATCGATTCCTCCGTCTTCTCACTTCTTCAGAAAAATGCACCCGATGCCTTCCCCTTGATGTCTCTGGCATTTCGGCCTCAGCTAAAAATGTACCGGATACATTCCTCTTATGAAACGGTTCCATCATCAGCCGCCGATCCTTCCCCGCCGGAACAGACTGTAGAAGCCGTACATCGTGCAGCAGACAACGAGTCCGACCGCGATGTCGAGCGGCAGGATCAGACCGCCGCTCAAGATCGCACCGGGTATCCCTTTCGGGATGTGGTTGTCGAGCCCGTTTGCGCCCATGAAGAATACATAGCCCTTCGCAAAGCTGTAAAACGAAAGCGCGATGAAGGCGATCCACTGTATTTTCCTCGCGGTGAAGACCCGGTCGATCCGGCCGAAGCCGAAAGCGGCAGACGAAAGAATCAGTGCCGCGCCCATGACCGCACCTCCGGAGAATCCGCCGCCCGGGCCGTTCTGGCCGTTCAGGACGACATATGCGCCGAAAACGAAGATCGCGGGGACAAGCACGCTGCCGACCGTCCGCACGATGGAATCACCCGACAGATCATAATATCGTTCCGTCCGGATCAGATAATAATCTTCCCTTACGGGTGACATATTCTTTTGATCGGCCGCCAGCAGGATCATCACGCAGACGAGGGCCGTGAACAGCACATGCGACTCCCCGAGCGTATCAAACGCGCGGTAATCGAGGATCATGCCTGCGACGATGTTCACCGCGCCCGTCTCCTCGACGCCGGATCTCACATACCGCTCGACCACTTTCCGGGTCTCCGGGTTCTCCTCTCCGCTGATCGGAAGCGAGGCGACAAGATAGAGAAGTACGCCGATCAGCAGAATGCAGCTGACCACGGCGACGACCCGGTAAAGCGTCCGGAACCCGCGTTTCTCGCGGTTCATGAACGCACGGACCTTCTTTTCGCCGACAATCGCTCTGTGCGCCGTCTTTTCTTCTCGCTTCAGCTCCTCACGCGGCGGGTCAGGAAAACGTTCCTCATCGGGAAATGCATCCGTCAGGTCCACTCCTCCGTCGAGCCAGCGCAGGAATTTTTCTTTTCTTTCTTCCCGGCTCATTCTTTCTTCTGCTCCCCGTCCATCTCACGGATTTTTTTGAGCGTCACGAGAAAAAGAATGCCGCTCACGCCGGCGCCGACCGCGGCTTCCGTGATCGCAAGATCCGGCGATTCCATCAGAATCCAGATGAGACACATCATCGAGCTGTAGGACATAAAAACGATCACAGCCTGCAGGTCCGTCTTCACGATATTGACGCTGACCGCGCAGAGAATCAGAAGAACAAGGAGCGCGATCCGAGCTACCTCAGTCAGTTCCATCCGTACGATCCTCCTTTTCTCCCTCATCTTCACTCGAAAAAGCGCCGCCATTCGTCCTGTCCTCGAAATGCGACGCCGGGTCCGGGTTCGTCGCAAATTCGACCTGGGCGAGCACATGCGTCGAAACAGGCGATGAGAACCACTGGAAAAGCACAAGAAGAAGGATTTTCAGCACGTCCATAGCCGTCCCCGAGGAGACCGCAAGGCCGACCGTCAGCGCAAGAAGCCCGAGCGTGTCTCCGATCCCGGCCGCATGCATCCGGTTCATGACGAAGCCGAACCGCCACGCGCCGGTCACGGCCGCCGCAAAACTGACCACGGAAATCGTCAGAAGAACCGCCGTGATCCAGAAACGGATCCACTCACCCATGGCGCTTTCCTCCAGGCTTTTCGCCTTTTCTCCGTGCCGCCGGGATATAGACTTCCGCCAGCATAATCACGGCCAGAAAACTGATCATCGCGTAAATCAGGGCCACGTCGACGAGATAGGACTCATCCAGAAGCCTCGAGAGGACCGCGATACCGGAGATCACCATCGTCCCGAGCATATTGATCGAGAGGATCCGGTCCGTGATCCGCGGTCCGATCATCGCGCGGATGAGCATACAGCCGGCAAGCAGCACCAGCGCAAGAAAAACCGCGCTGTATAGAAGCTGATAGGCCTCGTACACTGTCATTGGCATCTCCTCCCTGCCGCATTCCTTCAGTATGTGTCCATCCCCGGACATATGCGTGTGTTCCGGGATTCATGCGGTAAGATCTGTGCAGGAATCCCCGTTCCGTATCTGATTGTTCAGTGCATTTTCCTCAGGATCCGGACAAAGACCGAACTGTCCATCCCGTCCGCGTATTCCCTCCTCAGGCAGTGCACCACAAAATGGTCCCCGTCCTTTCTCAGCGTATAGGTCCCGGGCGTCAGCGTGATCGAATTGGCCAGCAGAACGTTCTGGATCTCCGACGGAAATCCGGACCGGAATTCCACAAGGACCGGTTCCGGGTGCGCCCTCCGGCTGAACGCCACCTGCATCACGGCAAATGCAGCCATGATGATCTCCCGGATGAGGACGAGCGCATAGAGAAAAAGGAGCGGAATATTCCGGATAAGGAAACATTCTTCTTCCTTTTTCCATCCGGCGAGACGATGCGCAAGCGCCGTCACTGCTGCCGCAACTGCGATCCCGATCAGCACGATCTCCGCCGTCACCCGTCCGTTCAGGACGATGAAAAGGAGTAAGCAGAAGAAGAACATCGCCGCACCTCCGTCATATTTTCCGCCATCTTCGCGTATTGTACCATATCCGTCTGGAAAAGTCGCCGGATCAGTCGACATTCTGCACTGTTTCTCTTCCGGAAGGTGCATGTTTTTTTGTCATTTTTTGGAAACTTTACAATTCAGACTCGTGATTATTTTCCTGCAGGGACCAATCTGCAGCCGATTGCATTTCCCCGGAAATCGAATAGGAAGAAGACACGAAGCGCGTGGCTCGTAGCTTACGCACAAAGGGGAGCAGACCCCCGAAGGGACCTGCTCCTCTTTCACACAGGAAACAAATATTGGGATATGCAGCCTGAAATCAGCCGAAAACCTTCTTGAAGGACTGATCAAGGTCCGCAATGATGTCATCGATATGCTCGATTCCGATCGACAGACGGATCGTGTTCGGACGGATGCCCTGCTCCAGCAGCTCCTCCTCGTTGCACTCGCTGTGCGTCGTGGAAGCCGGATGAATCGCCAGGGACTTGACGTCCGCCACGTTCGCAAGGAGTGAGAACAGCTGCAGATTGTCGATGAAATCCTTCGCGGTGCGCTCGTCGCCGTCGATGTCGAACGTGAAGATCGAGCCGCCGCCGTTCGGATAATACTTCCTGTAGAGTGCCTGCTGAGTCGGATCCTTCGAGACAGCCGGATGGCTGACAGAGACGACATGCGGGTTCTTCTCGAGATAGTCAACGACCTTCAGCGCGTTCTCGACATGACGCTCGACGCGGAGCGAAAGCGTCTCGGTTCCCTGAAGAAGCAGGAATGCGTTGAACGGAGCGAGTGTCGCGCCTGTATCACGGAGCAGGATCGCGCGGATGTATGTGACAAATGCAGCCGGCGCCGTATCCTTCGCAAAGCTCACGCCGTGATAGGACGGGTTCGGCTCCGTGAGCCACGGCCATTTATCGGACTGCGTCCAGTCGAAGTTGCCGTCGACGATCACGCCGCCGAGCGTCGTGCCGTGGCCGCCGATGAACTTGGTCGCGGAATGTACCACGATGTCAGCGCCATATTCGATCGGGCGGACCAGATAAGGAGTCGCAAACGTATTGTCGACGATCAGCGGAAGGCCATGGCTGTGAGCGAGCTTCGCCCAGGCTTCGATGTCGACGACCTCGCTGTTCGGGTTGCCAAGTGTCTCGACATACAGTGCTTTCGTGTTCTCCTGGATCGCGTCCTCCGCTTCTTTCAGATCGAACGGATCGACGAATGTCGTCGTGACACCGTAATCCGGGAAGGTGTGCTTCAGATAGTTGTAGGTTCCGCCGTAGATATTCTTCGCGGAGACGATGTGATCGCCTGCATGAGCGACGGCCTGGAACGCGTAGGTGACGGCTGCGGCACCGGATCCGACTGCCAGCGCTCCGGTCCCGTTCTCAAGAGAAGCAATCCTCGCTTCGAAGACGCCTTCAGTCGGGTTCGTCAGACGGCCGTAGATGTTGCCTGCGTCCTTCAGTCCGAAGCGGGCCTCGCCGTGATCGCTGTTCCGGAATACGTAGGATGTCGTCTGGTAAATCGGAACGGCTCTTGCGTCCGTCGCCGGATCCGGCTCCTCCTGTCCGATATGTCCCTGCTTCGTCTCAAAATGCCATGTCGCCTTGTACTCATCTGTGATCTTTGCCATCTCTGTGTCCTCCTGTGTGCTATTTCCTTTATTCCTGTAAACTTTATAGGTTTTCTATGTCTGTCATCCTACACCCCCGCCGCCCGAAGCGCAAATACCGGATTTCTATCGGTTGATATAGGTATTTCCTATGGCGAGAAACTTTCCCCCTCCTTTACAGCGCGCCGCCTGAAGCGCATCCGCTCTGTTTTTGCAGCCGATCCGTTTTTCCGCTTGCGTTTCGCCATCCGGCTCACTATGCTTGTACCCGGACTGATCCGGTTCCTCATCCCGCACCGCAGAAAGTGAGAAGAAACGAAATGAACAAACCCGCTGACCGCCCGTCAAAAAGCCGCGCTGCCTCAGATTCCGACCTGCTTCAGGGACCTCTCTTCGGCCGGATGGTGCTCTTCGCCCTGCCGCTGGCTGCAAGCAGTATTCTTCAGCAGCTCTTCAACTCAGCGGATACGGCGGTGGTAGGCCGCTTTGCCAGCGCCCAGGCGATGGCCGCCGTCGGTTCCAACGCCCCGGTTATCAATCTGATCATCGCGCTCTTCGTCGGGCTGTCCGTCGGCTCAAACGTCGTCATCTCAAGCCTGATCGGCCAGAAACGGGAGGACGCGGTGTCCGACGCGGTCCACACCTCCGTCGTCATCGCGCTGGTGACCGGCGTACTGCTCCTGTTCATCGGGCTTGCGGCCGCGAAGCCGCTGCTGTTGCTGGTTCAGACGCCGGGAGATGTCATCGGGCTCGCCGTTCTGTATCTGCGCATCTATTTCCTCGGCATGCCGGCCGTGATGCTCTACAACTTCGGCTCCGCCATTTTAAGGAGTAAGGGCGACAGCCGCCGGCCGCTGATCGCACTGACCTCTGCCGGCGTCATCAACGTGATTCTCAACCTGATCTTCGTGATCGTATTTCATCTGCATGTCATCGGTGTAGCCGCCGCCACTGTGATCTCCAACATCGTCAGCGCCGGCCTCACGCTCGGCTTTCTGATGAAGGAAAAGGGCGCGTTTCATCTGGATCTCCGCCGTCTGCGGGTCAGCCGCCGCCAGATGCTCGTCATGATGAAGATCGGCCTTCCTGCCGGGATTCAGGGCGTCGTCTTTTCTCTCTCCAACACGGTGATCCAGTCCGCCATCAACAGCTTCGGCTCCACCGCGTCCGCCGGATCGGCCGCGGCTCTGAATTTCGAGACGATCAACTACTATGCGGTCAACTCCTTCAGCCAGGCGTCCGTCACCTTCACCAGCCAGAACTACGCGGCGGGACGGTATGACCGGTGCCGGAAAATTTTCCGGATCGCGTTTCTCTCCGCGGCCGTTCTCTCCGCCGCTCTCGATCTTTCGTTCTGTCTGACGCAGGACTTCTGGCTCGGGATCTTTACCGCCGACCCGGAGGTTCTCTCCTACGCCAGAATCCGGTTCCGTCACGTGCTGATCTTCGCCTCGATGACCAGCACCTACGAGGTCGCCGGCTCGACGATGCGGAGCATGGGATATTCGCTGACGCCTTCGGTTCTGATGATCTTCGGCACCTGCCTTTTCCGGATTTTCTGGACCTTCGTGATCTTTCCGCACGCGCGTTCCTACGGCGCGCTGCTCTATGTCTATCCGGTCTCCTGGCTGCTGACCGGCACAGCCGTCCTCACGGCCTACTATCTGCTGCGCCGCCGCCTGTTCCGCCGTACGGGGAATGCAGCCCGCTGAAAAAAACCGTCTGAACAGCTGAAAAGGGAGGGCGGCCGTCCCGGGCCTGAATCGCCCGGAGGACGGCCGCCCTCCCTTCCTTCGTCCGCCTCACAGAAGCGGCGCCACCAGCCGCAGAAAGCTCATCCCCAGCAGACGGCCCGTCCGGCGCATATGCTGATAGGCCGCCGTCACCTCGCGGCTGACTGCGAACATATGTTCAAAGTCCTTCTTCACCCCGCTCAGCGCTCCGCTGTCGTACAGCAGCACCCCGTTCTCAAAATGATGATACAGTGACCGGTAGTCGAGGTTGATGGTTCCGAGAATCGCCGTCCGGTCGTCAGAAAGAGCCATCTTGGCGTGACAGAAGCCCGGCGTGAACTCAAAGATCCGCACGCCGTGATCCGCCAGATGCGGATAGAAGGAGCGCGTCTCCTTATAGACCATCTTCTTGTCCGGGATTCCCGGCGTGATGATTCTGACGTCCACGCCCCGCATCGCCGCCCCGGTCATCTCCCGGTTCATCTCGTCGGTGATGATCAGATACGGCGTCACGAACCAGCAGTAGGTCTTCGCGTTGCGCAGCAGGTTCATGAAGACATCCTCCGCTACTCGTTCCTTCGTCAGAGGGCTCCCGCCGTAAGGCATCACGAATCCCCGATCCTTCGCCCTGTACGGGTGGCGTTCCAGAAAGACGCCGAAGTCCTCCGTTTCCTTCTGCATCGAATTCCACATCTCCAGAAACAGCAGCGTCAGGTTCCAGACCGCGTCTCCCTCAAGACGGACGCCCTCGTCCTTCCAGTACCCGTAGGGCTTCGTCAGATGGAAGTACTCATCCGCCAGATTGTAGCCGCCCGTGTAGCCCACTTTTCCGTCGATTACCGTGATCTTCCGGTGGTCGCGGTTGTTGACAAAGACGTTGAGAATCGGCAGGACCGGGTTGAAATCCCGGCACGCGATGCCGGCCTCACGCATTTCCCGGATAAAGTCACGGTTCACAAAGGCGATGCTGCCCACATCGTCGTAGAAGAAGCGGACCTCGACGCCTTCCCGCGCCTTTTCCTTCAGCGCCTGCTTGAGCCCGGCGAACGAGCGGCCGTTCTCCACGGCATGATACTCCATGAAGATAAAGTTTTTCGCCTTACGGATATCCTCGATCTGGTCATGAAGCGCGTCCGCCTGATCCGGATAGAAGGTGACGTCCGTGTTCCGCCAGACCGGCATCCCGGTTGTGTTCCGGATATAGCGGAACTGGTTGCGCACCCACGGGTCCGCTGCCTCCAGATCCCGGTGCACGTCCGGATCCTGCGCCTGATACGAGGCCATCATCCGGTCGATGGCGGCGAAGTGCTCCCTGATTCCGCGGTTCAGCCCGCGTCCCATCAGTACGTAAAGCAGCACGCCGAGAATCGGGAACGCGGCGATGGCGATGATCCACGGGATCTTCATCGCCGAATTGATGTTCCGGCAGAAGACCGACAGCGTCACCGCGAACGTGATCCAGCTGATCACGGTGCTCATCCACGGGTGTCCCGACTCGAAGTACATGATCATCCAGACAAGGAACCAGACCTGAAGCACTCCGGCGACGACAACCGCAACCAGCCGTACGACGCTGTTCTTTACGGCCGACTTTGACTCAACACGCATCTGTATCTCCTCCGCTATCCAATGTGTCCGATACCGCCAGCATACCCGTACCCCGCCTGTCTGTCAAAGGCGGACCGTCTTCCGCGCTCCGCCTTCCGCTCCGGGTCTGGCCGTCCGCCTCCGCGCTGCCAAAAAAACAGCCCCGTCCCGAAGGACGGAGCTGTCTTCTTTCATGGCAAAACGACGGATCAAAGCTGCGGGCCAGCGGCAACCAGTGCCTTGCCGGCTGCATTTCCCTCGTACTTGACGAAATTCTTCTGGAATCTCTGGGCAAGATCCTTTGCCTTGGCATCCCACTCGGACGCGTCCTTGTAGGTATCCCGCGGATCGAGGATCGCCGGATCGACGCCCGGAAGCTCAGTCGGAACCTCGAAGCCGAAGTACGGAATCTTCTTCGTCGGAGCCTTGGCCACGTCGCCGTTCTGGATCGCCGTGATGATGCCGCGGGTATCCTTGATGGAAATCCGCTTGCCGGTGCCGTTCCAGCCGGTGTTGACGAGGTAAGCCTTCGCGCCCACCTTATCCATCTTCTTCACGAGCTCTTCGGCGTACTTCGTCGGATGAAGCTCGAGGAACGCCTGGCCGAAGCAGGCGGAGAAGGTCGGGGTCGGCTCCGTGATGCCGCGCTCCGTACCGGCCAGCTTGGCCGTGAAGCCGGACAGGAAGTAGTACTTGGTCTGCTCCGGCGTCAGGATGGAAACCGGCGGCAGCACACCGAACGCATCCGCGGACAGGAAGATGACGTTGTCTGCGTCCGGTCCCGCGGACTTGCCGTTGACCTTCTTGACGATCTTGTCGATATGATCGATCGGATAGGAGACACGGGTGTTCTCCGTGACGGACTTGTCGGCGAAATCGATCTTGCCGTTCTCGTCCATCGTGACGTTCTCAAGCAGCGCGTCGCGGCGGATCGCGTTGTAGATATCCGGCTCGGAATCCTTGTCGAGGTTGATGACCTTGGCGTAGCAGCCGCCCTCGTAGTTGAAGACGCCGTTGTCGTCCCAGCCGTGCTCGTCGTCGCCGATCAGCAGACGCTTCGGATCCGTCGACAGAGTGGTCTTGCCGGTGCCGGACAGACCGAAGAAGATGGAGGTATGCTTGCCGTCCATATCCGTGTTGGCGGAGCAGTGCATCGAAGCGATGCCCTTCAGCGGCATGTAGTAGTTCATCATGGAGAACATGCCCTTCTTCATCTCGCCGCCGTACCAGGTGTTGATGATGACCTGCTCACGGCTCGTGATGTTGAAGACGACCGCGGTCTCGGAGTTGAGGCCCAGTTCCTTGTAGTTCTCGACCTTCGCCTTGGACGCGTTGTACACGATGAAGTCCGGCTTGAAATTCGCCAGCTCCTCCGCGGTCGGACGGATGAACATGTTGGTGACGAAATGAGCCTGCCACGCGACTTCCATGATGAAACGGACCGCCATCCGGGTATCCTCGTTGGCGCCGCAGAACGCGTCGACAACATAAAGCTTCTTGCCGGAGAGCTCCTTCTTCGCGATCTCCTTCACAGCCTCCCACGTCGCCTCGGAAGCCGGATGGTTGTCGTTCTTGTATTCATCAGAAGTCCACCAGACGGTGTCCTTGGAATTCTCGTCCATGACAATGAACTTATCTTTGGGAGAACGTCCCGTGTAGATACCGGTCATGACGTCCACGGCGCCAAGCTCGCTGACACGGCCCTTGTCATAGCCCGTAAGTCCCGGCTTTGTCTCCTCCTCGAACAGCGTCTCATAGGAGGGATTGTGCAGAATCTCCGTCACGCCTGTGATGCCATACTTGCTTAAATCCAGTTCAGCCATACTCTATAACCTCTTTCGAATGATTTACAGTTAACGGGTAGCACATTCACTGTTTATTATACATGAATACGCGTTAAAAGCACGCGGTTTGATCGAATTTATCACTTTTTTAACAAATGGGTTTCTCTGAGCACCGGCTGTCAGTCCGCCTCCTCAAGGCGCCGGACCATTCTGGCAATGTACTCCGGCGTTGTCCCGCAGCAGCCGCCGAGCACGCCGGCTCCCGCCGCGGCCAGCGACTTCATGTGCGCGGCGAACGCGTCCGGCCCCATATCATAATGAGCCTGACCGTCCGCCCCGATTGTCGGGAGGCCCGCGTTCGGCTTCGCGATGATCGGGATGCTCACCATGCCCCGGAGTTTCCGGATCAGGCTCTCCAGCTGATCCGGCCCGTTGCCGCAGTTGACACCGACCGCCGACGCCCCCATCGCCTCCAGCGTCTCGGCGGCGTCAAAGATGCTGCCTCCGTAATACGCCTGGCCGTCCGCCTGCACGGACATCGTGCAGGTCACCGGAAGATCCGTTGCCGAAAGAGCCGCGTCCAGCGCGATGGACGCCTCGTCGCCCGACATCTCGGTCTCGATCATGATCAGATCCGCACCGGCGTCCGCGAGCGCCGCGGCCTGCTCCTTCACGACCTCGAAGACGTCCTCGATGGACGCCTCCCCGCCGGCGCTCTCAAGGATGAGGCCCGTCGGTGCGATATCCCCGGCCACAAACGCGCGTCCCTCCACGGCTTTCCGTGTCAGCGCGGCGAGCTCGCGGTTCATCCGGATGACCTGGTCTCCAAGTCCGTATTGATCCAGCATATGCCGGTTGGCGCCGAAGGTGGGCGCGATCACGATCTGGCTGCCCGCGTCCGCATAGGCCCTCTGCAGCGAAAGGATCGTGTCCGGATGATCCAGCACCCACGCTTCCGTGCAGACACCCTTCGGCATCCCCATCCTCATCAGATTCGTTCCGGTCGCGCCGTCGAGGATCACCCGGCCCTTCGCCGCAAGCGAGGCAAATTCTTCTCTCTTCATCCCATTCTCTCCCTGTTCCGTCCGGACTCAGCCCGCCTGGGTCGCGGAACCGTCCTCATTGTAGATGATGATCGCCGTGCCCACATCGATATTGTTGTAGATCGTCTCCGCCACGGCCGGAGGAAGGTTCACGCAGCCGTGGGAGCCGTTCGTCAGATAAATGTCGCCGCCGAAGCTGCTCCGCCAGTTCGCGTCATGCAGTCCCTGGCCCTCATAGAAGGGCATCCAGTACTGAACCTCCGTCGAGTAGCTTCCGCTGCCGCTGGCGGCGTCGCCGGTCAGCGTCCGCGGGCTCTGCTTCCATGCGAGCGGGAAGCAGCCGGTCTTGGTCTGCTTGCCGTCGGCCACGCTTCCGGACACCAGATCACTCTCCACGATCAGGGAGCCGTTCTTGTAGAACCACATATGCTGCGCCGTGAGATCCACTTCCACATACGTACCGGCGAGATCGTCGGTGCCTTCCCGCGCGAGATAAACCGGATTGCCGTAGTCGTTGGTCGAATTGTAGACCGGCTCCCGGGTCGTGTTCTGCCCGGTCTGAAGATCCTTCTCAATCTCCGCCTTCTCCGCCTGCGGCGCGATCGTGTAGCCGTACTCGTTGTCGCCGTCCGGGATCGTGACCGTCAGTCCGCCCGTCGTGCGGAACGTACGGCTGGTGTACCGCGTGTTGTACTTCGCGGAAAGCTGCGTCACATAATTCGTCACGGCATCGTCATTGAAGACCACATTCAGGCTGTCGTCCACCGAAACCCAGTCCATGAACGTGTCGCTGTTCAGCGTCTCCGTCTGGGATCCGAAGGTGTAGGTGATGCTGGAAGCCTTCACCTTATCGAGGATCTGCTGCTTCCGCATCGCCAGCGTCTTCGCGTCGGCTTCCTTCTTCATCTCGGCCTCGTCGCCCACCGGCGCCACGGACGTATAGACCGAGTCCGGGATGTCCACCGCAATGGTATCCGGGATACTTCCCTCGCCGACCGTCCTGTCGATGGCCTTTCTCACGGCCTCCCGGAGCTTCGCGTCATCAATCATATTGCCCTGTACGCCGGATTTGACCACGTAGGCGTTCTGACTCTCATCGAGCACGATGGACGGGTCTTCCGTCTCGACACGCGGTTCCTTCAGCTTTCCGCTCGCCACAACCGAGTCGAACTTCGACTCGTCGAAGGTATAGGCCTCGTCGCTGTAAATCTCATAGCCTCCGGCCAGCGTGCGCAGCAGCGTAAAGACGTTGTGCTTCTGCTCCTCATAGGCTTCATCCATCAGTTTCTTAAGCGAATCGCGGTCAAAGGAATAGCCGAGCGCCTCCAGCGTAGTGTCGATGGAAACCTCTCCCTTCTCGCGGATCTCCACTTTCTTGCTGGCTGTGCTGTACTTCGACGCGTTCGCGTCGGTCACTTCCTCCGCCGTCTTCCCCGCGATATCCTCCCCGTTGAACGTGGTTCCCTTCAGGTATCCGGACTGTCTCAGATAATACTGCTGGATCCCGATCAGGACGGCCGCAGCGGCCAGCACCACGATCACCAGCGCGATAATCCATTTCCGTAATTTTGTCAACGTTCCTCTCCCCTTGTTTTTTGCTGATTGCCGCCTTTCACAGACGGACGCGTCACGCCGCCGGACCGCGGTCTGTTTCCGCCGTTCATCAGCCGATGATCCGTTCCGCGCTTCCCCGGCGCTTTATGCTCCTATTGTATCAGGAATCCGCGTCTTCTTTGTGAAGAATCGATGGATTCAGTCCGGCCGTCCGTTCTCCGCGCCGCCGGCGGCCTCCTTCGTTCTGCGCGCCTTCCGCCGCTCCAGCGCCGGCAGAATGTATTCCTTATAGACAAAATCAAGAATGGCCGCCACAGGGATCGCCAGCAGAATGCCGATCACGCCGAACATCCGGCCTCCGATGATGATCATGATGAGAATCCAGATGCCGGGAACGCCGAGCAGTCCGCCGAACATCTTCGGCTTCAGCACGTAGCCGTCGATCGTCTGCAGCACGACCGTGAAGATCAGAAAAGCAAGCGCATGCCACGGATTCTCCAGCATCAGAACGAACACGCCGACCACGCCGCCGACGATCGGGCCGAAGGTCGGCGCCAGATTGGTCACACCCACGACGACGGATACCAGCGCCGCATAAGGCATCTGCATAATCATCATGAACACGGCGTTGGAGCAGCCGATGATCAGTCCGTCCAGCAGGTCGCACCAGACGTAGCGGACGAGAATCGCGTTGCATCTCCGCCCGAAGCCCATCAGGTTGCGGTAACCGCGGTCTGACAGCAGCAGAGACAGGAGGCGCTTCAGTCCCGCCTGAAGGTGCTTCTTGTCCATCAGAAAATAGATGGCGAGAATGAAGCTGATCACCGCCGTCACGACATTGCTGCCCACGCTGGAAACCGTGCTGATCAGCTCGCCGGAATGAGCGCTGACATAGGACGTCAGCCGTCCCAGCAGGTTTTCGCCGGCCTCGGTCAGCTTGCTGATATCGATCCGGTTGCTGGCCGCCTGCGCGTTGAGATCATTCAGCATCTTCGTGAGGCCCTTCGCGTAATAGCCCATATTGTTAATCAGGCCGAGGACGCTCTCCACCAGCTGCGGAATCACGGCGACCAGAATCAGCGTCAGCACCAGCAGCACGACAAGAATCGTGATCACGTTCGCGACGATCCACTGCTTCCGCTCCTGTTTCATACCCCGCAGAGGCCCCCGCTGCAGAAGGACCGCCATCGGGTTCATGATGTAGGCGAAGGCGATCCCCGCCAGCACCGGGGAAATGAATCGGAAGAAAGCCGCGATGCCGCCGAAGATCGTGCCCAGCCGCGAGAGGACGAGATAAAACAGAACCGCGGCGCAGAGCGCGATCGTGTTATTCATCCACTTCTTGTTCTTGTTTTTTTCGTACAGCTTCATCCTGCATCCTCTTCAGCTTCTCCGCTACGCTTGGGTAACGGCTCATATCCGTGTGGGGCAGCGCCGACGCGGCCTGCATCAGATCCACAAAGTTCGCCACCGCGCCGAACTGCACATACTCCATCAGCGCGAGCACGGTCCGGACGTCCTTGAGCGCGCTCTTTCTCAGAAGAATCTCCCGCGCTCCCTCAAGGGATGTATTCCCGGCCAGTATGATCCTCTCCCGCGGCACATCCGGGTACATGCCGATGCTGACCGCCGACTCTTTGTCCACATGCGTGCCGAACGATCCGGTCATATAGAAGCGGCTGACGTCGCCGAGCCCGATGCCGGCTTCATTCAGAATATATTCCATCATCGTGGCCGCGGCCGCCTTCGTCCGGATCAGTTCCCGGATATCCTGCGAGGAGAAGGCAAGTCCCGGCGCGTACCGGACCGCCGTCTCCTCTCCGCCGTCCGGCCGCCTCTCACGTCGGATCAGCGGACTCCGTTCCTCCCGGAAAGATCCCTGGATATCGACCCATCCATGAAGGAAAAGCGCCGACAGGAGATCGACCAGACCGGATCCGCAGATGCCGCGGGCCGCCGGGCTGTCCGGCGCCGATGCGCAGCCCGGCGCCGCCGCTTCTTCCCGGACGGCACGGTCTTCGGCCGGGCCGAAGACCCGTTCCGCTCCCTCCGGCATGCCGATCACATGATAATGAAAGGCATCTCCATCGATCCGGATCCGGTCCACGGCACCGGTTCCGGCCCGCATTCCGGTGCTGACGCTTCCGCCCTCCAGCGCGGGTCCCGCTGCTCCGGCGCCGCACAGAAGGAACGGCGCGCCGCCGACCGCCAGTTCCCCGTTTGTCCCTATATCAAAGAAAACCGAAATATCCGTCCTCCGGTACATCTCTGTCGCGATCATGCCGCTGACGATATCGCCGCCGAGATAGTTGGCCCGTCCCGGGACGCAGTAGACCTCCCCCGCGATCGGGAAACCGAGCGCGGAGCCGGGAATGAAGCCGGGATCCAGCACCGCCACGGCGTAGGGCTCGTGAAACACGCCGAAGGGATCCATTCCCAGAAGGAAGTGGATCATCGTCGTGTTGCCGGAGATCACCATCGAGATGCAGTCCTCCGGCCGGATTCCGGTCTGCTCCGCCGCCCGGTCCATCAGCTCCCGGATCGTCGCGCAGGTTTCCTCCTGTATCTCCTTCAGCCGCTCCGGCTGATCCTTGCAGCAGAAAATCCGGCTCAGAATGTCCTCGCCGAACCGGATCTGGCGGTTGTATCCGCTTTCCTCGTCGAGCAGCTTCCCCGACCCGCAGTCCATCAGATCGAGCACAACCGTCGTGCTGCCGAGATCCACCGCGCAGCCGTAATGCGCCGCGGCCGTCCGGCCCGGCTCGACTCCGACCACGTTCCATGCCAGTCCGTCGAAGGCAAGAGACGCCGTGACGCGCCATTCTCCGCGGACCAGCGCACCGTGGAGGCTCTGCAGAGCCTTATACTGAAAACGAATCGGCGTCTCCTCCCCGCCGTTTCCCATTTCTTCCGGCTCCGCGTCCCCGCCGTCCCACGCCTCCCGGATCGCCTCCAAAAGTCTCGTTTCCTCGTCGCGGGCGTCCTCCGGCGACGGCGGCGTCAGCGTAAGTTCCATCTTCCGGCTGATTCCCTGCATATCGTTCCTCCCTGACTGCCCCCTATCATAAACCAGAGAGGCATCCGGCCGCAACCGCTTCGGACGGAGAGCCGCCTGTTCGGATCGAACGGACACGCAGGTCCCGGATTCCCGCCGTGAAACGCACACAGAGGCGGCCGAACCGCAGCGGACCGCGCTGTCCGGCCGCAGACGGAAAGAAGGCGGGCGGAAAGGCCGGGACATGTCAGCATGTTCACTGCTTTCTTCATACTCATCTTTTTTTCCCTTTGCCTGTTTGCTGGTTCGGGAAGAGCGTATCACCCGGCCGTCTTCTCCTTCTATCGCACCGCCGTAAAATGGCAGTAAAGCCTTCGTAAAACCGCCGCGGAACCGGAACGGCGCTCCGGGATCTGCGTCTGCATACGAGAACGGGGGCAGCCGGTTCCAACCGGCTGCCCCCGTTCTCGCAGCGATTTCTGATCCGCGTCCGGCTCTCCCGCCGTCCGCCTTCTCTTTTTCCGCGTCTCTCCCGTCTCCGTCAGACACGGGCGTTCCGTTCCGCTTCCTGCGCGTTCCTCTCCTCCTCGCGCGCCTTCTTCTCCGCCTCACGGCGCTCTTTCTGCATCTGCGCCACCTTCATCAGCTGATTGTAGCGCTGCTCGCCGACGCACTGCTTCGCGTACTTGCACCACTGCACACAGCTCAGCTTGTCGTTGTAGATCACGAAGCCGCAGTTCTCACAGACCACTTCCGTATCCACGGAAAAAATCTCGACCTCATGCCCGCAGTTCGGGCAGCGGCGCTCCTCGATGGAAATTTCCTTTGCCTTGCTCTGGCACCCCTCAAAGATCATTCCGCATCCTCCTTATCCGTTATCCTTCTTACCATCCTGTGTTTTCCGTTCTCCGCCTCAAAAATCCGGATCTCGCAGTTATGCGGCGCCGGCCGCCACATGATGCCGTTTTTCCTGTCCGCGAGATGCCCGCTCAGGGCACGCATGATTCCTCCGTGGCAGGCGACGAGCACGTTCTCATAGGGCTCCTTCTCCAGATCCCCGAGAAAGGAAGCGCTCCGCCGCACCATCGAGGACACGCTTTCCACGCCCTCCGGCGCCGGAAAGACCTCCGGAAACATCCAGTAGAGCGTCATCGCCGGACCGAGAAGCCAGTAACGCTTCAGCTCGTACGGTCCGAAATCCGCCTCGATCAGACGCTGGTCGATGATCACCTCATCCTCGCCTACGCCGCCGAGAATCGCCGCCGTACGGACCGCCCTTCGAAGCGGACTCGAGAAAACGGCGTCAAAGCAGATGTTCCCGATCTTCTTTCTCATCTCCTCCGCCTGCCGGAGGCCCGCATAGTTCAGCGGCTCGTCCGTCCGCCCCTGCATCAGATGCTCCGCGTTCAGATTCGTCTGTCCGTGCCGCGTCAGCCAGATATTCATCGATTCTCCTCTCTGTCCGGAGATGTGTTCGTACAGCAAAACACCGAAAGCCGATGGGCTTCCGGTGCGATTCGTGCGCCTTCGGGGGCTCGAACCCCGGACACCCTGATTAAGAGTCAGGTGCTCTACCAACTGAGCTAAAAGCGCATCTCTTTTTCTTTGCTCGTCTCTGTCAGACGCAAGTGCTAGTATACACACCGGCAACGGGATTTGCAAGTACTTTTTTCAATTTTTTTGCTCTTCTATTTCTCTTTCGCTCTTACCGATCCGGAAGACGGGCGCTCACCCCGCCACGTCCCGCCTGTACACCGCCTCCAGCCTGCAGATCGGATGCCCCAGCGCCGAAAATTTCCGCTCGTACTCGGTCATCACGTTACCGGCGCACATCTCGGGATCGTGATGAAGATCGCGCGTCACGCTCAGCAGTTGCCAGTGCGGCGCCGCCCTCACCTCTTCCACCGAGAATTCAAAGAGACCGGTATTGTCCGTCTTGAATGCGAGAAGGCCGCCGTCCCGCAGATATTTTTCATAAGTAGAAAGAAACTCCGAGGAGGTGAGCCGGCGTTTCGCGTGGCGCGCCTTCGGCCAGGGATCCGAGAAATTCAAGAAAAGGCCGTCCACCTCGCCCTCCGCGAACACAGCCGGAAGCTCCCGGGCGTCCGTCGAAAGAAAGCGGACATTGGCCGGCACCGGAAGCGCCCCGGTCTGTCCGGCGTTCTCCATCTGATCTCTCGGCGTGTGATAAGGAATGCCTTCCATCCGTTCGCAGGCCCGGAAGAGCACGCTCTCATATCGCTCCACGCCGATATAGTCCGCCTCCGGATGCAGAAGCGCCGTTTCAATCAGAAAACGGCCCTTGCCCATACCGATCTCCACATACAGAGGCCGGGACGGATCCTCCTTCCAGTGACCGCGGTGCGTCTCGGGATTCTTTACCACAAACGCGCTCCGTGCGACAATCTCCTTCGCTTCCGGGATATTCCGTAGTCTCATCTTACGCTGCCCGCTCCTTTGTCTCGCCGTCTGTCAGCCGTTTCTCTTTCCGTCCGGATGTTCCGCCGCGCTTTCCGGCCTTCGTGCCGGCCGCCTGCATCTTCCCTTCTCTATCCGTCAGGACGCGCCGTGATACGTCTCTTTTCGTTCTCCGCGCGTTCCGCCCTCCGGACTGCATGTCCCCGCACGTTTCCGGCGGGCGGCTGCATGTTCCATCTTACAGGAGACAATCGGGAAATGCAATCGGCTGCGGCCGCCTTCTCCTCCGTCATTCCGACAGTTCCGACGAACATTTTTCTCCCTGTCCGCCCGCCTCCTGCGCGCTTCGGACGAATCATCCGTCCTGTATTGTTTTCATGTTTGTGCATACTGCCACACTTTTGTGATCAGCTTGTGTTTTTGGTGTCCCCGGCATATAATGACATCGATTTTTCGGAAGCATTATATAAGTAATAAGTCGGGCGCAGGCGGAAATCGGCGCCCGATCAGGCAGAAACAGGAGGATTTCATGGACGCTTCTGTACTAAACAGACTCGACGAAATCGAAACCG
The DNA here is from genome assembly GCF_019355395.1 of Chordicoccus furentiruminis. Taxonomy (GTDB): domain Bacteria; phylum Bacillota; class Clostridia; order Lachnospirales; family Lachnospiraceae; genus Chordicoccus; species Chordicoccus furentiruminis. The sequence goes on along the minus strand of NZ_CP048829.1, from coordinate 1,784,163 downwards.
CCGCCCAGAAGGTCCGCGCGCAGACCGAAGACCGGAAGCGGGAGCTTGAGAAGGCGGCCGATCAGAAGACCGCCGCCTTCGATGCGCAGATTGACGCCGACTCCGCAAAGAAGCTGGACGCGCTGCGGGCGCAGATGCAGGATCAGGACCGCAGCCGGCTCGACAGACTGGAGCGCGAGGCGGACGCTCAGCTCAACCGGATCAACGAATACTACGCCGCCCAGCTCGACAGCCGCGCGGACGCCATCGTAAAGCAGGTGCTTGAATGAGCAGCCGCATGCTGGCTTACAGCGGGCTGACCACCAAGGTCCGGGCGATGGAGAGCCACTTCATCTCAGACGATGAGTTCCGGGCGATCGTGGCGCTCTCCGACGTTCCCGCCGTCGTCGCCTATCTGAAGAAGGATCCCGGCTACGCGGCCGTGCTTGCCCCTCTGGACGAGAACAATCTCCACCGCGGCGAAATCGAGACGCTCCTCCGCAACACCGTGCTCTACGATTTCGAGCGGATCTACCGCTTCGCCGGCGAGGAGCAGAAGCCCTTCCTCCGGCGCTACGGCCGGCGGTACGAGGTGCGTTTTCTGAAGCAGCAGCTCGCCCGCGTCTTCGACCCGGAATCGATTCCGGACGATGTTCCCCGGTTCATCCGGGAGGAGAAGCAGTTCTTCGACGAATACTCGGACCTTCATTTCGACGCGCTGCTGGCTTCCCGGACCGTGGAGGATCTGATCAAGGCCTGTGAGGGAACGCCGTACTTCGACACGCTCACGAAAGTGCACGCCGGGCAGGACGCTACGCTGTTCCGCTACGAAACGTCACTGGATCTGTTCCACTTCGGCGCCTGCTGGCGGGACCGGAAGGAAACCGTGGACAAGAGCCAGCTGTCTCTTCTGACGAAGTTCTACGGGACCAAATTCGACACGCTGAATCTCTGGTACATTCATCGGGCGAAATATTACTATCACCTGAATGATGTGGAGACCTACGCGCTGACGATCCCCGCGCTCTACCATCTGACGAAGCAGGATATCCGCGCGCTCGTCGAAGCCGAGAATATGGACGCCTACGAGCGGGCGCTGAAGAGCACCTACTACGCGAAGAAGTATCCGGAACTCACGAAGGACAACCTGCAGTACATGTACACGAAAATCTGCAAGTCCGTCCTCCGGAACGAAGCCGCGCAGCATCCCTATTCCATTGCGATCCTCTACTACTACCTGTACTGGAAGGAGCACGAGGTTTACCGCCTGACAACGGCCATCGAGTGCGTCCGCTATCATATCAGCCCGGAAGAGGCGATCGGGATTGTCCTCAGACGCTGATCCGTCTGCGGAAGATAGTCAGACGCATTGACCACATTAACCACGCAAAGGGAACGATTATGATCGAAAAAATGAAATTCATCACCCTGACAGGACCGGAGAGCGACCTTGACCGCGTCGTTGACCAGTATCTGTCCCGGTATGAGATTCATCTGGAGAACGCCCTTCGGGAGCTTCCGGATGAAAAGCGGGTCACCCCGTTCCAGGGCGCCAATCCCTACCGGGACATGCTGTCCAGGATCCGGTCCTACACCGATCTGATCCCGGAGAAGGACCGGGGCGCCATCGCCCGCTCCTCCGAGGACACGGAGGAGGATCCGGCCGGTCTCGCCAGTCTTCTCGAAACCATCGGCGGAAGACTGGCGGAGAGCCGCGAGGAGAAAAAAGCGCTGGAGGACAAGACGAAGCAGCTCGCCGACACCATGAAGGCGCTCGAGCCGTTCCGCGATCTGCCGGAGCATCTGGAGCGGATTCTCACGTATCACTACGTCGATTTCCGTTTCGGAAAGATCCCGAAGGATTACTTCGAGAAATTCAAGAATTACGTCTATGACAACTTCGTCACAGTCTTCTTCCGAACGAAGAGCGATGAGCAGTATGTGTACGGCATCTACTTCGCCCCGGAGAAGGAAATGCATATGATCGACGCGGTCTACGCGTCCATGCATTTCGAGCGGATCTTCATCCCCGACGGCTACACCGGCACGCCGGGCCAGGTCTACGACCAGCTGGCGAAGGAATCTGCATCCGCCGCGGACCAGATCCGCGCTCTGACGGACGGCATGCTCACCAGTCTCGAGAAGGATGCCCCGCAGCTGCTCGCCGCGGAGCGGCGGCTCGAAAACATGAGCGCCAACTACGAGATCCGCCGCGAGGCCGGATGTATCCGCCACAAGGACGGAAATTACTACATCCTCTGCGGCTGGATGGCGGCAGGGGACACCGACCGTTTTCAGAAAGAGCTGGATTCGGACGCGAAAGTCGTCTGCGTTGTCGAGGACTCGGCCGCGTCCGGCGAGACGCCGCCGACGAAGCTCAGAAACCCGAAGTTCTTCAAGCCCTACGAGATGTACATCGAGATGTACGGCCTGCCGAACTACCGGGAAATCGATCCGACGATCTTCGTGGCGATCTCCTACAGCTTCATCTTCGGCGCGATGTTCGGGGACTGGGGTCAGGGACTGGTGCTTCTGATCGGAGGCGCGCTGCTCTACCGGTTCCGGCATATCCGGCTGGCCGGCATCATCAGCTGCGCGGGGATTTTCTCCACCTTCTTCGGCATGATGTTCGGATCGTTCTTCGGGTTCGAGGATACGATCATCCATCACATCTGGCTGAAACCGAAGGAACAGACGATGAATCTTCCCGGCGTCGGAACGATCAACTCGGTGCTGGTCTACGCCATCGTCTTCGGTATGTTCCTGATCCTCACGACGATGGTGTTCAACATCATCAACTCGCACCGGCTGCATGACCGGGAGGCCGAGCTGTTCGGAACGAACTCGCTCGCCGGCTTCCTCTTCTACGTCGGTGTGGTGATCGCCGTCTTCACGGCCTTCGGCTCCAGCCACCGGAAGATCGGCTTCGCCTTCATTCTGGTATTCTTCATCCTGCCGCTGGCGGCGATGTTCTGCAAGGAACCGCTGGGCCGGCTGGTCGCAAAGGATCACTCGAAGCCGGAGGAAGGCGTCGGGATGTTCATCATCCAGAGCTTCTTCGAGATGTTCGAGACACTGCTCTCCTTCTTCTCGAACACGCTCTCCTTCGTCCGTATCGGCGCCTTCGCCGTCAGCCACGCGGCGATGATGGAGGTCGTCCTGATGCTGGCCGGCGCCGCCAACGGCGGTACGCCGAACTGGATCGCGGTCATTCTCGGAAATGCATTCGTCATGGGCATGGAGGGTCTGATCGTCGGCATCCAGGTGCTCCGTCTGGAGTACTACGAAATGTTCTCCCGCTTCTACCGCGGCGACGGCAGACCTTTCGTCCCGTTCCGCAAGGAGAAGCAGAAATCCGCCTGAGAGGCGGAAACGCAGAAACCGACCAGCCGCGGCGCAAACGATTCGGCTGACAAAGATAAATCAGCAGACCATTTCATTTTAGTCACGCATCAGCGTGAGGAGGAAACCGAGTATGTCTACAGCAATCGAAATCACCCTGTTTATCGCGCTTGTTCTTTCCATCATCCTTCCGGGCGTCGCCTTCCTTAAGGGCGAGCGCACGAAGGGCCGCTTCAAGAGTCATCTGGCCGTCAACTGCTTCACGTTCTTCGGCCTGCTGGGCGTCACGGTCGTCTCCACCTTCGCCGGCGCCTCCAACGTGCTCGCCGCCTCCGCTTCCTCCGGAAACGGCATGGCCACCGGACTCGGCTACATCGCGGCGGCTCTGGCCACCGGCATCTCCTGCCTCGGCGGCGGTATCGCCGTGGCGTCCGCCGCTTCCGCCGCGCTGGGCGCGATCTCCGAAGACCAGTCCATCCTCGGTAAGTCCCTGATCTTCGTCGGCCTGGCCGAAGGCGTCTGCCTCTACGGTCTGATCATCTCCTTCATGATCCTCGGCCAGCTCTGATGCCCGGGCGCATCTCACTTGATCAAAAAGCAAGGTAATCAGCATGAAAATGTACCTGATCAGCGATAACATCGATTCCCTCACCGGCATGCGTCTCGCCGGCGTGGACGGTGTGGTCGTGCATGAACGGGACGAGCTGAAGAAGGCGCTGGAGAAGGCATGCGCCGATCCCTCGATCGGCATCCTTCTCCTCACCGAGAAGTTCGGCCGCGACTATCCCGATATCGTCAACAGCGCCAAGCTGACGCACAGCATGCCGCTCATCATCGATATTCCGGACCGCCACGGCACCGGGCGGAGCCCGCACTTCATCACGGACTACATCAGTCAGGCAATCGGACTCAGGCTTTGAAGATAGGTAATCATATGACGTTAGACGAAAAACTCAAGAAATTTTACGATCTGTCGCTGGAGCAGGCGGCCGCCGAGAGCGATGCCGAGCTGGACCGCTATCAGAAGCAGCTGGACGCCGCCTTCGAGGAGCACAAGGCGGAGAAGGAGCGTCAGGCACGCGCCTCCGAAGAGGAGGAACGGGCTTCCATCAGCCGCGATCTGAACAAGGAATTTTCCGCCAGACAGGTCGCGCTTCGTCAGAAAATCGCGGCCCGGCAGGAGGAAATCAAGGCGCAGCTCTTCGCCAGAGCCCTCGACCGGCTGATGGCCTTCAAGAAAACCCCGGACTATACCGGCTTTCTGGCCTCCAAAATCCGCGCGGCCCGCGCGTTCGCCGGTTCGGATGAGGTCCGCTTCTACATCGACCCTTCCGACAGCGCACTGAAGAAGACGCTCGAGGAGCAGACCGGCGAGACGCTCACCATCTCCCGCCCGGGAGAGGAATTCGACGGCGGTCTTCGCGCCGTGATTCCCGCGAGACATGTCCTGCTTGACAATTCCTTCCGCTACCGTCTCGCGGAGATCCGCGACAGCTACACCTTACAGTAAGAAGAGGAAAACGAATGAGCACACAGAAGACCGGAGTAATTTACGGCATCAACGGACCGGTAATCTATCTGAAGAACGCCACGGGATTCAGGATGTCCGAAATGGTCTACGTCGGCAAAGAGCGTCTCGTCGGCGAGGTTATCTCTCTGAAGGGAGACACGACCACCGTCCAGGTCTATGAGGAGACTTCCGGCATGAAGCCGGGCGAGCTCGTCTACGGCACGGACGAGGCGATCTTCGTCACGCTCGGCCCGGGCATTCTCAACAATATCTACGACGGCATTCAGCGTCCCCTCGAGAAGATCGCCGAGACGTCCGGCAAATACATCACCCGCGGCGTCAACGCCTCCGCACTGGATGAGACGCGGAAATGGGACGTAAAGATGAAGGTGCATGCCGGCGACACGATCACCGCAGGCCAGGTCATCGCGGAAACGCAGGAAACGCCTTCGATCCTGCACCGCAGCATGATGACCCCGCTGATCGCCAAAGCGGTGGTGAAGGAAGTAAAGCCGGACGGTCCCTACACGGTCACGGAACCGATCGTGACCGTCGAACTGCCCGACGGCACGACGCGCGAGCTGACGCTCGCCCAGAAGTGGCCGATCCGCGTCGCCCGCCCCTATATCCGGCGTCTGGCGGCAATCGAGCCGCTGGTCACCGGCCAGCGGGTGCTCGACACGATCTTCCCGCTCTCCCGGGGCGGCACGGCTGCGATCCCCGGAGGCTTCGGCACCGGCAAGACGATGACGCAGCATTCCATCGCCAAATTCTCCGACGCCAACGTCATCATCTACATCGGATGCGGCGAGCGCGGCAACGAGATGACCGAGGTGCTGGAGGATTTCTCCAGGCTGGAGGATCCCAAGACCGGCAACAAGCTGATGGCGCGCACCTCCCTGATTGCAAATACCTCCAATATGCCGGTGGCGGCCCGCGAGGCCTCGATCTACACGGGGCTTACGATGGCCGAGTACTACCGCGATATGGGCTACGATGTCGCGATTATGGCCGACTCCACCTCCCGCTGGGCCGAAGCGCTGCGTGAGCTCTCCGGCCGTATGGAAGAGATGCCGGCGGAGGAAGGCTACCCGGCTTACCTCGCCTCACGGCTGAGCGCATTCTATGAGCGGGCCGGCATGATGGACGTCCTCTCGGGCGGCCGCGGCTCCGTCTCCATCATCGGCGCGGTTTCTCCTCAGGGCGGCGACTTCTCCGAGCCCGTGACGATGAACACCAAGCGGTTCGTCCGGTGCTTCTGGGGGCTGGACAAGCAGCTGGCCTACGCGCGCCACTACCCCGCCATCAACTGGATGGAGTCCTATTCCGAAAATGCCAACGACATGGCGCCCTGGTTCAAAAAGAACGTGGACCCGAAATTCATGGAGGACCGCACGCAGATCATCGCCATCCTCCACGCCGAGAACAAGCTGATGGAGACCGTCAAGCTGATCGGCTCCGACGTTCTTCCGGACGACCAGAAGCTGACGCTGGAGATCGCGCGGGTAATCCGCGTCGGGTTCCTTCAGCAGAACGCCTTCCACAAGGACGACCAGAACGTCCCGTTGAAGAAGCAGTTCCTGATGATGGAGACGATCCTGCATCTCTACCGGGTATCAAAGAAACTGGTTGCGCAGGGACACCCGATGTCCGTGTTGAAGGCGGAGGATATTTTCGACAAGGTGATCGCGATCAAGTACGATATCCCCAATGATCACCTTGAGCTGTTCGATGAGTACAGCAGAAAGATCGAAGCTTTCTATCAGACCGTCATGAAGAAGAACGCGTAAAAGAGGTTGCTCATGGGAATCGAATATCTTGGTTTAAGTGATATCAACGGCCCTCTGGTCGTGCTGGAGGGCGTGAAGGACGCGGCCTTCGACGAGATCGTGGAGTTCACGGTCGACGAGAAGGAGAAGAAGCTGGGCCGCATCATCGAAGCTTATGATGACCGGGCGGTCATCCAGGTCTTCGAGGGCACGACCGGCATGAGCCTTACGAACACGCACACGCGGCTCACCGGCCATCCGATGCAGGTGACGCTCTCCGAGGATATCCTCGGCCGTACCTTCGACGGCATCGGCCGTCCCATCGACGGTCTGGGGCCCATCGTCTCCAGCGAGACATACGACGTCAACGGACTGCCGCTGAATCCCTGCCGCCGGGAATATCCGCGGAACTACATCAACACCGGCATCTCCGCCATCGACGGTCTGACCACGCTGATCCGCGGCCAGAAGCTTCCGATTTTCTCCGGAAACGGTCTGCCTCACGATCAGCTGGCGGCACAGATCGTCCGTCAGGCAAACCTGGGCGGCAGCGCCAACGAGCAGTTCGGCATCGTCTTCGCCGCGATGGGCGTCAAATATGACGTCGCGGAGTACTTCCGCCGTACCTTTGAGGAAAGCGGCGTCTCCGATCACGTGACGATGTACCTCAATCTGGCCAACGACCCGGTAGTGGAACGTCTGATCACACCGAAGATGGCGCTGACCGCGGCCGAGTACCTCGCCTTCGAGAAACATATGCACATTCTGGTGATCCTGACGGACATCACCTCCTACTGCGAGGCGCTCCGTGAGGTTTCCTCCAGCAAGGGTGAGATCCCGTCCAGAAAGGGTTATCCCGGTTACCTCTACTCCGATCTGGCGTCGATGTACGAGCGCGCCGGTATCGTGGAGGGGCAGGAAGGTTCGGTCACGCAGATTCCGATCCTGACGATGCCCAATGACGACATCACCCACCCGATCCCCGACCTCACGGGCTATATCACCGAGGGTCAGATCGTGCTGGACCGCCAGCTGAACGGCCAGGGCATCTACCCGCCGATCTCCGTGCTGCCGTCGCTGTCCCGTCTGATGAAGGACGGCATCGGCGAAGGCTACACGAGGGAGGATCATCAGGCGCTGGCCAACCAGCTCTTCTCCTCCTACGCGAAGGTCACGGATGTCCGCTCCCTCGCCTCCGTCATCGGCGAGGACGAACTGTCCGAGAGTGATCAGAAGTACCTCGCCTTCGGCAGGGCCTTCGAGTCCGAATTTGTCGGCCAGGGCGAGGACGCCAACCGGAGCGTCATCGAGACGCTCGATCTCGGCTGGAAGCTGCTCCATATCCTTCCGGAATCCGAGCTCGACCGGATCGACAGCGGTATGCTGAAGAAGTATTTTCACGGAAATGACGAGAACGACAGGGCGAACGTATGAATCCGAATGAAGTCCCAACAAAAGGCAATCTGATGCGCGCGAAGAACTCGCTCACGCTGGCCCGTCAGGGATACGATCTGATGGACAAGAAGCGGAACATCCTGATCCGCGAGCTGACGACGCACATCGAGAAGGCGAAGGAGCTCCAGTCCCAGATCGACGTGACTTACCGCGAGGCGTACGCCGCGCTGCAGAAGGCCAATCTGGAGATGGGAATTTCCACCGTCCAGCGTCTCTCCCGGACCATCGAGCTGGAGACGGATATCTCCGTCCACACGCGGAGCATCATGGGTACGGAGATCCCGCTGGTCCGGGATGAATCCCCGACGAGCACCGACGTGAAGCCCGCCTATGCCTTCTACCGCTCCCGAGACGCGCTGGACGAGGCGCGCAGGATGTTTCTTAAAGTACGGAGTCTGACGCTCTCTCTGGCGCAGTACGAGATCACAGCGCACCGTCTCGCCGCCGATATCCAGCGGACGCAGAAGCGGGCCAACGCGCTGAAAAACATCACGATCCCGTACTACGAGACGCTCGTGAAGGCGATCTCCGCCTCCCTCGAGGAGAAGGAACGCGAGGAATTCACCCGCATGAAGGTCATCAAGCGGCAAAGCGCGAAAAAGGCGGAAAGCGCCTGAGCACGCGCTTTGTCCCGGCTCAGCCGTCAGGAACGGATGGCAGATACGCTGAATATAAAGGGAGCCCGGGCGCGATCTCTTTGAGGATCGCGCCCGGGCTCCTATCCGTCCTGCATCGGTTCCCATCATGTCCGGACGTTTCATGGGAATGCTTCCGCACCTCCGCCGGGCCCGTCTCCCGGCCGCTTCCCGGTGCCGGCTGCACCTCTCCCTCCGTATCGGCGGAGCTTCGCCTTCGGCTCTCAGGGAATCTCTCTCACGCCGTCCCCGGCCTCCACCACATAGAAGTCCGGCGTCATATTGAACCGGTCCTGATATCCCTTCGTCAGCTGTTCACGGAACGTCTCCACCGCGTCTCCGCGGACAATGCTCACCGTGCTGCCGCCGAAACCGGCCCCGGTGAGCCGGCTGCCGATCACGCCGTCGATCTTCCACGCTGACTTGACCAGAAAATCGATCTCGGGGCAGGAAACCTCATAGTCGTCCCGGAGCGAAATATGGGACTGATTCATCAGCTCGCCGAACCGCTTCAGATTGCCGACGCGCAGCGCGCTGACGGCCCGGATCGTGCGTGCATTTTCATAAATCACATGACGCGCTCTCTTTGTGTAGGTATCGTTCATGATCACGTCCTTGGTGCTCTCGAACTTATCCACATCCAGATCGCACAGATGGTTGATGTTGCTGACAAGCTGCAGCTTCTTCAGCGCTTTGCCGCACTCGGTCCGGCGCGTGTTGTACGCCGAATCGACCAGAGAATGCTTCACTTTGCTGTTCGTGATGACGATCTTCGCATCCCCCAGATGAAGCGGCACATATTCGTAGCGGATCCGGTCCGTATTCAGAAGGATCGCGCAGCCCTTCCGCCCCATCGCGGACGCGAACTGATCCATAATCCCGCAGTTCATTCCGACAAACTTACTCTCGGCACGCTGGCTTAACACCGCGATCTCGATCTCATTCACGTTCTGAAGCTCATAGAGACGCGTGACGGCCATCCCGGTCAGCACCTCCAGAGCCGCCGAGGAGGAAAGGCCCGCGCCGGCCGGCAGATCGCCCTCAATCAGCATCTCGAAGCCCTCGGGGATCACACAGCCTCTCATCTGAAAGGCCCAGAGCACGCCCTTCACATAGCTGACCCAGCCGTCCTCTTCCCGGAGCACCAGCGGATCGTCCAGAGAAAACGTGCGGATTCCGTCGGCTTCATTGAGGGATGCAAGGCGGACCGTCCGGTCGCCGCGAAGACGGAACACGCCTTCAATCCCAAGCGTCAGCGCGCAGGGAAATACATGTCCCCCGTTGTAATCTGTATGTTCTCCGATCAGGTTCACCCGTCCCGGTGCGTAAAAAACGCGAACCGCCTGATCACTGTCGCCAAACCGTTTCAAAAATTCCTCGATCAGCTCAACCCGGGTCATTCTCTTTTCCTCCGCCATCATGTATACCAGATCAGTTTACTTTACAGCAGGATTGAATACAATAATCAGAATGAATGAAATTGACCGTCAATCGTCACCAATGTGACGAACTCCCGAAGTTATCCACCTGATTTATACACGATTCCACCATCTATTTCGCTTGATTTTCCGAGTTATGCACGAATTTATCCACTTTGTCCACAGATTATTGCAGTTTTGTTACGTAAACCGGTGGACAGAAAGGCGAATAAAACGGCCCCGCCGGAGCGTATCTTCCGCTCCGGCGGGGCCGGCCTTGGTGCATTCTTCGTTTCCTTACGGCAGCTGGCTGAGGTCTCAGGAATCCGCTTCCGAGGAGGCCGCCGGCACAGAGACCGGTGAGGCTGCGGTTTCCGCAGTCGTGGCGGCCGTCTCCGCCGCGGACGCGGCGGCGGAAGCCGCCTCATCCGCCGGCGTTTCCGCGCCGTTGACCGATGTCCCGCTCGCCGCGGAGGATACGGCCGACTCGGCAGCCGACTGAGACGCCTCCGGCGTCACCAGCGTGAACGGCTCCTCATCGCTGATGGTGAAGGTCGCCCAGACGTCGTCGTCCACCTTGATCTTCGCCTCGTTCACCCAGCCGTCCGTCACTTCCTTGAACTTATTCTGCTTCCGCTCGACGACGATGTTCTGCTTCTTCGTCTCGGTCGCGTCCTTGTCAAAGTTCTTGTCGAGCCGGACAACATAGAAGCTCTTTCCATCCGAGCTCTTCACCACATGATCCACCAGCGTTCCGTCGCTCAGCCCGGAGACAGCCTTGACCAGACTGGAATCCAGCGTCGTATCCGAGGTGTCATTCGTCGTGAACTGTCCGTTCGAAGCGGCGAGATCCTTGTCCACGGACTTCGCGACAGCGTCCAGATCCGCGTTCGCGGTATCCGTCTCCTTTTCCGCCGCGTCAAGCACCTTCTGCGCCTTTGCCTCAGCATAGGCCTGAAGCGCCGGATCCGGTTCTTCAGCGGCCGACTCGACGCTCTCCGCGCCGGAGAGTCCGGAGGAGGCGCCCGACTCCGCCGCGGCAGACTCCGTGCCGGACAATGTCACATCCGCCGCGCTGACGCTTTCCGTCGCGGAGGCCGCCACACTGTCCGCCGCGTAGGAATCCGTCGTCAGCGATTCCGCCGCAGACGAACCGCTCAGCACAGACTCCGCGCCGTCCGCCGAAGACGTCACCGCCGACTCAGCGCCGGAATCAGTCGGAAGGGAATCCGGCACCGCCACCGAGACGTACGTCAGCGTCGTCTGCTGCGCCTCCTTGTCCGTGACCTTCGTATCCACATCCGCCACGATCGGATCCATCATCTTGCTCTGATAAGTCTGCAGCTCCATCGCCTCGACCGCGTCTTCCTTCGAAGCGCCGACCTTCTTTCTGGTCTCCTCATCGTTGCTGTCGATGTACTGCTGCGCCGCCTTCTCAATCGCCTTCTCCTCCGAATCGGAGATCGAGATGTCGTAATCCTCCGCGTGCTGCCTGATCACCATCATGGTCTTCAGGTTGGTCAGCATCTCTTCCTTCATCTCGTCGCCGTACGTCGTCCCGCTCTCGTCGTAGGACTGGCTGAAGATCGAGGACGCCGATCCGAAGTACATCTGGTACAGCTGATAAAGCTGCGCCTGCTGGTAGCGGGCGTAAAAGGCGGCGACGCCAAGCGGCACCTTCTCGTCATTTACCGTCATCAGCGTCGCGGTCCCGTCGATTGCCGACGAGCTTTCCTTCTCGCTGCCGCAGCCCGCGAGCGCCGTCGAAGCGAGCAGCGCGCTAAGGCCCAGTGCCGCCGCTCTCTTAAGAACAGAGTTCATCATTCTCTTCCTCCCGGAATGTAATCTTTTATCGCTCCGCCGCGCACCCGGCCGGACCGTCTGTCCGCCGTGTATCCCGGCGTATGTCAATAACTGGTTAATTATAAATCCTTTTTCCGGATTCGTCCATAACACCGCCGAATTTCAGCGCGTGCCCGGTGCTCACGTCCCTGCCGGCGCGGTCCGTCGGCGCAGCCCTGCGCTTTCCGTCCGGCCGGCGCCGCCTATTCCTTTCTGCGCGGCGCGGCCCCGTCCGTCCCGGAAACTTCCGCTTCGTCCTGCGCGCCCGGCACCGTCTCCGCCAGCGCGTCCGCGAAACATCCGAGGTTCTCCAGCATCGGTTCCTCCTCCCGCGGGCCGTGATACAGAAAGCAGGTTTCTCCCGGATAGACGTGAATCGTAAACTGCCCGCCGAAAGAGGCGATGATCCGCGGTATCTCCTGCACATCAAAAGCCGGATCCGGCACCGCCGTGATCTTCACCTGCTTTCCGGTCTGCTTGATCTCCGCGATCTGACCCCGGTGCGCCGCCGCCTTCAGCTTCGCGATTTTCATCAGGTTGATCACCGCCCTGGGAGGCTCCCCGAAGCGGTCAAGCAGCTCATCGAGCACATCGCTGTACGATTCCTGATCGGATATCGACGCAATCCGCTTGTAGAAATCGAGCTTCAGCGGCTCGCTGGAGATATAGCTGTCCGGAATGAAGGCATCCATGCTGAGATCGACGATCGTCTCGAACTCACGCTCCGTCTTCTGCCCCTTCGCCTCGCTGACCGCCTCCGACAGCAGCTTGCAGTAAAGGTCATAGCCAACCGAGGCCATATGGCCCGACTGCTCTGCGCCCAGCAGATTGCCGGCGCCCCGGATCTCCAGATCCCTCATCGCGATCTTGAAACCGCTGCCAAGTTCGGTAAATTCCCGGATGGCGGACAGCCGTTTCTCCGCCACCTCCTTGAGCATCTTGTCCTTTCTGTACATAAGAAAGGCATACGCCGTCCGGTTCGTCCTGCCGACGCGGCCGCGCAGCTGATACAGCTGGGAGAGTCCCATCCGGTCCGCGTCGTGGATGATCATCGTGTTGGCGTTGCCGATATCGAGACCGGTCTCGATGATCGTCGTCGTCACGAGCACGTCGATCGCGCCGTTCACGAAGTCCACCATGATGCTCTCCAGCTCCCGCTCGCTCATCTTGCCGTGTGCGTACGCCACCGTGGCCTCCGGCACCATGTCCTGAATCCGTTTCGTCATATCCGCGATGTCACGCACCCGGTTGTAGACGTAATAAACCTGACCGCCCCGGCCCAGTTCCCGGCAGACCGCCTCCCGGACCATCTCCGGATTATATTCCATCACATAGGTCTGGATCGCGACCCTGTCCTGAGGCGGCTCCTCCAGAACTGACATATCCCGGATCCCGATCAGACTCATATGCAGCGTCCTCGGGATCGGCGTGGCCGTCAGCGTGAGGACGTCCACGTTCTTCCGGAGCTGCTTGATCTTCTCCTTGTGCGCGACGCCGAAGCGCTGCTCCTCATCGATGACAAGCAGCCCCAGGTCCCTGAAGCGCACGTCCTTCGACAGCAGACGGTGCGTCCCGATCACAATGTCGACCTGACCGTTCCTCAGATCCCGGATCGTTTTCTCCTGCTGGGCGTCCGTGCGGAAGCGGCAGAGCATGTCCACCCGCACCGGAAAATCCTTCATCCGCTGCGTGAAGGTATTGAAATGCTGCTGCGCGAGAATCGTCGTGGGAACGAGATAAGCGACCTGCTTGCCTTCCTGAACGGCCTTGAAGGCGGCCCGGATCGCGATCTCGGTCTTTCCGTAGCCGACGTCTCCGCAGATCAGGCGGTCCATGATCTTATGGCTTTCCATGTCCCGCTTCGTGTCCTCGATGGCCTGAAGCTGATCCTCCGTCTCCTCGTAGGGAAACATCTCCTCGAATTCCTTCTGCCACTCCGTATCCGGGCCGTAGACAAAGCCGTCGTTCTGCTGTCTCCGCGCGTAGAGCGCCACCAGCTCCTTCGCGATGCCGCGGACCGCCGTGGTGACCTTCGCCCGGGTCTTCTCCCACTCCTGGCCGCCGAGACGGTTCAGCTTCGGCTTCGCCCCGTCCGCGCCGCCGGCGTATTTCTGGAGCATGTCAAGCTGCGTCGCCAGGATGTAAAGATTGCTGCCGCTGTACTCGATCTTGATGTAGTCCTTCAGCACCCCGTCGACTTCGACCTTCTCGATGCCCCGGTAGATGCCGATGCCGTGATTCTCGTGCACGACATAATCACCGACGTTCAGCTCCGAGAAGCTGGCAATGTGCTTTCCGTCCTTCCGGACCGTTCTCCTGCGCTTCTTCGCCTTCTCCGCGCCGAAAATATCCGACTCCGCGATCACCGCGAAGCGGATCAGCGGGTACTCGAATCCTCTCGACGCATGGCCGTACATCACGGCGATCTGCCCGTCAGAGAGCGTCTGCTGCATGTTCTCCGTGCAGAACGCGGGGATTCCGGAGTCCGAAAGGCCCTGCGCCAGCCGGTGCGCCCTCGTATGCGATCCGGACAGCACGATCACCCGGTAGCCCTTCTTCCGGTACCGGGTGAGATCCTTCGTCAGCATGTCGAAGCTGTTGTTGTAGGTTCCTGCCGCCTGCACGGTCGTCCCGAAGGAGGCCCGGATCCGCCAGTTCTCCCGGCGCATCTCCAGCATCGAGAGGGCGAGCGTGAAGCTCCGGTTCAGTGCCGCGGTCAGCTCGTCCACCCCGGCCAGTCCGGGGATCTCGTCCCGGTCGAAGCCGCCCTGCTCCATCCTCATCTCCACGCTGGTCCGGAACTCCGTCTCCGTCGCCCGGACGGCGTCCAGGATCCGGTTCGGCTCGTCCAGCACGAACTCCGTCTCGTTCCTGTCAAACCATTTGTAGAAGGGCGCGGTGCTCCCCGTGTGATCGTTGGCCGGACAGACGGACGCCTCTCCGGTCTCCTCGATGGAACGCTGGCTTTCCTCGTCAAAGACACGGATCGAATCGATCTCGTCGCCGAAGAACTCAATCCGGACCGGATGGTCCGCCGTCAGCGGCCAGACGTCGAGAATATCGCCGCGCACCGCGAACCGGCCGGGCGAATCCGTCTCCGCGCCGCGCTCGTAGCCGAGCAGCGTCAGCGCTCTCTTCTGCGCTTCCAGATCGTACTCGCCGCCGGTGCGGAACAAAAGCGTCTGCGCCGCCATCGCCGCCCGCCCGGTCACATAATCCATCAGCGCGGCGGCCGGAAGCACGACGATATGGCGTTCCTCCGGACGGAGCAGGGCCTGCATCGCCGTGAGCCGCTGCCGGTCCAGCGCATTGGAAGCAAGATCGGCCTGATAGAAGAGCAGGTCCTTGGCCGGATACCAGAGCACGTCCGGCTCATAAAGCTTCAGGTTCTCAAAAAGCGTCTTGCCTGCAAGATCATTCTCCGCGACGACCACCACCTGCTTCACATCCCATGTGAGACCGCCGATCATCTGCGCCTTCTGCGCTTCGACACACCCCGAAAGCGAGATCAGCCCGGTCTCCTTCCGCATGATGTCACGGATCTCCTCATACTCCCGAAGCCCCTTCAGCGGTTCCAGCAATATCTTCTTCATCGTTCCTCGTTTCCCGCTCAGTTAAAGAGATTCATCGCCCGGTCCGGGCCTTCCGTCAGGATCATGACGCAGGCCTTCGCCGCCCGCTCCTGCGCGTCGTCGATCAGCGCCCGGGTCTCCCGGTCCGGTCTTGAGAGCACCCAGTCCGCGAGATCCCATCCCGCCGGCTTCGCGCCTGTGCCGACCCTCACGCGGATAAAGGCATCCGTCCCCAGCTGTTCGATGATATTCCGGAGTCCGTTCTGCCCGCCGGCGCTTCCCTTCTTCCGGATCCGGATCTTCCCGGGCTCCAGATCGATGTCGTCGCTGACCACGATCAGCTCCGAGGCCGGATCCGCCTTGTAGAAAGCGACGGCTTCCCGGACAGCCCGGCCGCTCAGATTCATATAGGTCAGCGGCTTCATCAGGAGCACCGTCCCGCTCCCGATCCTCGTCCGTCCCGTCAGCGCGTGGAACTTCACGCCGTCCTGCGGCACGCGGTACTGATCCACCAGACGGTCGATGACATCAAAGCCCATATTGTGCCGGGTGCCCGCATACTGCGCGCCCGGGTTCCCGAGTCCTGCAATGATAAACATACATAATTCTCCCGAAACACAAACGACAGGCCGCACCCCTGTGCGGCCTGCCCCGTTTTTTCTCGCCTGCTGACGCTTACTGGTTCATCATGAAATTGACGAGTTTCTGAACGTCCTCCGGCTCGGACGCAATCAGCTCCATTTCCGGAATCGAACCGTTCGAGAAGATATTCGCAAGGGAGACGTACTGGGAAAGCTTCGACTTGAGGTTCAGCTGATCGCCTTCGCCTGTCACCAGCATCACCTTGCCCTTGCAGGAATCGACGACCTGAAAGAATTTATTGACATCCTTGATGTTCTCCAGCTTCATTTTATATGCCCCTTTCCTCAGACGGAAGCCTCTCGCTCCCGCCGGATACACAACATGATTCCACCTGCCATTGTAATATGAAACGTCGGCGCGTGCAACGGCGTTTTTGCGCGGTTTTCCGGACTTTTCACCGGATATCCGGCCGGCAGACGCAGCAGGGACGGAACCGTTCCGCTGTCCGGATCCGCTCATGCAAGCAGGTACCGGACGTACCGAAGCGCCTCCTCCTTCCTCGGCGTGTTGGCGATGATCCCGACGCAGACCTCCGCACGGCCGCCGAAAAGCGCGCGACACTGTTTGGCCGGAAGCGCGACCGCGTATCCGTCCGATTCTCCGGATATCTGATCCGGAAGCCTCATCAGATAGCGGTTCCGCTCCATCACCTTCATCGCGGCCCGGTCCATCAGCACGACATCCAGCGACCGGTCTGTGATCTGCGCCAGCAGCTTGATGTTGGAGGCGTAGGTGTATTCGAAATCCAGACTGTCATCCGTGCGGTCGGCAATCCGGTACCCCTCCGCCAGATGCACCGTGTCCTTCCGGCCATGCTTTAAAAGAGAGTCCAGATAGCCGTCCTTCAGGACACCGGCTGCATTTCCCGAAGAAAGATTGATCATCCCGACCGAGAGCCGGATATCCGGCTTCGTCCGGGCATGTGCCAGTGCGGCGATCACCGCGATGACGGCCAGCACGCCCAGCCCGATGCGGATCCGGTAGTAATCCCACAGATAGCGGAGCTTCTGACGGGTGTTCAGCTCCCTCATATACCCGTTCATTCCGCGCCGCCCTCTTCGGAAGCGGGAGACGCCAGCGCTCCGAACACTGTCTTGAGAAGAATAGAGGAAAGAAACGCGCAGAGGCCTTCTCCCAGAAAGAGAATCGGGGTAAACAGCCAGACGGCCGTGCATACGACGGCGGCATGGATCCCGATGATGAGCAGGGTACAGAAGAGATAGCGGATCCCGATCAGGAAAGCGTTCCGGATCATACGAAGCGGCGTGTTCCGGAAGGCCGCCTGCAGCGGAAAGACATACACAAGCACAACAAGATAGACAGCCGTCAGGAAGAGGAAGACGGCAAAGCCGATCGTGCAGAGCGCGTTCGTGAAACGGAGGCGGTACAGAATGAACCCGTCCGCCGCCAGCGCCGCTCCGGCAGCCGTCATGATCAGGCCGATCACGGTTCCGCCGCGCAGATTCTCCTTAAACGCTTTGACAAAATCTCCCGGAATATGGACGTTTTCATCCCGCGCCATCGCCAGCGTGACCCGGTAGAGCGCACAAGTGGAGGCTCCCAGTGTCACGACAGGAAGCGAGAAGCAAATCCAGAGAAGATTCAGAAGAAGCGTGTCCGCCACGTGGCCGAAAAACCGCATCACACCGCTGTCAGGCTGAAAAAACCGATTCATCCTCCATACCTCCGTGAAAGAGAACAATGAAACTGCCGAAAATGCACCAGGGAATCCGCTTCTTCCTGTCCCTTCCGTACGCCGGAAGAGCGGCGCCCCGGATCACGTCTCCGCCGGATCTCCGGTGGACGCTCTCAGGATCAGATTCGTCTCCACATAAACTCTCCGGTAGTCGAGCTCCGGTTCCCTGATCCGGGAAACCAGAAGCTGCACAGCCGAGAATCCAACCACCTGGCTGTGAATATGAATCGTGGAAAGCTTCGGCGTGACGATCCGGGATTCCGGGGAATCGTCGAAGCCGAGCACCTGAATCCGCTCCGGAACGCTGACATGAACCGACTCGAGGACCTGAAGCAGATCGACGGCGACGAAATCGTTCGCGCAGATGAAGACGTCCGGCAGTGTCTTCATCTTGTTCAGACGGTACAGAATGTAATCCCGGTTGTGCCCGAATCCGAGGCGGTCCGAGTTGTCCGTGAGGCAGAACGCCTCGTCGATCGGCAGCTGATTGTAGAACATGCCGTTACGGAACGCCATATACCGCTCGAAGAAGGACGTACAGTGCATGACATCACCGATAAAACCGATCCTGAGCCTGTTTCTCCGTTTCATTTCCTTAATAAAGGAAAGGATCCCAGCCGTATTATCCATCAGCAGGATATCGGCGTTCAGCTGCTCGCCGTCCGTCATCACGGGCGCGTCGATGAACAGAAGCGGGAGCCCGAGTCCGGAAAGCATCCGGCAGTAGTCCGGATCGAAGACCTCTACACAGACGATCCCAACCGTCGTGTCCTCATGAAAAGACGCGGGAAGCTTTCGTTCCTGAAGGTCGGCGGCGCAGACATTGTGAATGCTCATGCTGTAACCGAGCTGACTGATTTCCGACTGGAAGCGGTCCAGCATCGAAGAGGCAAAATGCGAATGATCGAGGAACGACGCCGTCAGCAGCGCGATCTCGCCGCCTTCCCCGCTGTGCCGTTCCGGCTCCAGCGACGAAATATCCATATAGGTGAACTGTTTGTATCCCATCTCGATCGCTTTCGCGAGGACCTTCTGTCTGGTTGCGTCCGCCAGAACGCCTGTATTGTTGATTGCCTTTGAAACCGTATTGCGGGAAAGGCCGAGCTCGTCGGCAATATCCTGAATTGTGACCCGATTCGCCATATGCATTCCGTCCTTTATTCTTTTTCTTCAGTATAGGGCCGCTCCGGGAATGTGTCAAATGTAAAATCATCGTTTTTACATTACCGGACTGTTGCACAAGAATTAACCGGTGTATTTGTTTATTTGTGCAGAAATTCGTTCTTAATTGTGCATTTGTAAAATCTATGATTGACGCATATGTCTCACCGTTCTATAGTAAGGATGAAAACAAAACCGGTTTTGCATCAGTGAAAAATGTGTCACCCAACCTGTTTCTCAGAATGAAAGGAAAGGAAAATGGCGGATAACGTACAATCAGTCGCGGCCGTTCCGAAGCATAAGGAAAGCTTCGGACACTATTTCAGAAAGCACTGGCAGCTGTACCTGATTTTTCTGCTCCCTGCGCTGCTGCTGACGCTGATCTTCAAATACATCCCGATGGGAGGCATCCTGATCGCGTTTCAGGATTTCAACCCGATCAAGGGCATCGTCGGGAGTCACTGGGTCGGCTTCCGGAACTTCACGCGGTTCCTGACCTCCCCGGATTTCATGACTTATCTTGCCAACACGCTGAAGCTGAGTGTCTACGGCCTTCTCTGGGGCTTCCCCGTTCCGATTATTCTTGCGCTGCTTCTCAACCGGATTCAGAACAAAAAGCTCAAGAGCGGCGTCCAGATGATCCTCTACATGCCGAACTTCATCTCCGTAATCGTCCTCTGCGGTATGGTCCGGATCCTTCTTTCGGTGACGGGACCTGTCAATCTGGCCTTTCATACAAGCATCAATTTCATGACGATGCCAGAGGCCTTCCGAAGCATCTACATCATCAGCGGCATCTGGCAGGGCGCCGGCTGGGCCTCCATCATGTACACTGCCTCGCTGTCCAACGCCAGCCAGGAGCTTCGTGAAGCGGCCGTCATCGACGGCGCGAACATCTGGCAGCAGATCAAGGCGGTTGACTGGCCGGCCATCAAGGACATGGTCGTGATCCAGTTCATCCTTCAGGCCGGCAACATCATGAGCATCGGATTCGAGAAGGCTTACGCGCTCCAGACGGACCTGAACCTTCCCTCCTCGGAAATCATCGCGACCTACGTATATAAGAAGGGTCTTCTCGACGGCGATTACAGCTTTTCCACGGCGGTCGGGCTCTTCAACACCGTCATCAATGTCATCCTTCTGATCGCGGTCAACAAGATCGTCGCCAGAATGAATGAAGGTCAGGGAATTTAAGGAGGGGTATGATCATGAAAGCAAAGCAGAAATTCTCCTCAATGGGCGCATCGGACAAAACCATCACGGTTGTCGGCAATGTCTTTCTCGCCGTCTTCGTCGTCGCCGTCATCATTCCTCTTCTTTACATCGTAGTGGCGTCCTTCATCGATCCGGTCGTTCTTCAGAATCACGGCATCACGTTTGACTTCAGTAAATGGACGCTGACCGCCTATCAGAGGGTTATCAAAAACCAGCAGATCTGGATCGGGTTCGGAAATGCCGTCCTGTATTCCACTGTCTTCACGGCGATCTCCGTCTTCGTGACGCTGCTATGCGCCTACCCGATGTCAAGAACGGACTTCCGGGGACGGAAGGTCTTCAACGTGATCTTCATCATCACGATGTTCTTTAACGGCGGCCTGATCCCCACCTACCTGCTGATCAGCGATCTCGGCATGCTGGATTCCATGTGGGCTCTGATCCTCCCCGGTGCCTTCAGCGTCTGGAACATGATCATCGCCCGCACCTATTATCAGGGCGTTCCGAAGGAGCTCCGGGAAGCGGCCTCCGTGGACGGCGCCGATGAAGTCACCTACTTCTTCAAGGTGCTGATGCCCGTCTGCAAGCCGGTAATCGCGGTCCTGGTGCTCTGGCAGTTCGTCGGGATGTGGAACAGCTACTTTGACGCTCTGATCTACATCAGCTCGGACGTGAAGCAGCCGCTGCAGCTGGTACTCCGGGCGATCCTGATTCAGAATCAGCCGCAGCCCGGCATGATTGCGGATATGCAGAGTACGGCGGCCAGAGCCCAGCTCGGAGAGCTTCTGAAATACGCGACGATCATCATTTCGTCCGTTCCGCTGCTCGTGATGTTCCCGTTCTTCCAGAAGCATTTCGATGCGGGCATCATGGTCGGTTCGGTGAAAGGATAAGGAGGATAGCGGATATGAAAAAGCGTTTACTCGCCGGCATCCTGACGGCCGTACTGTGTTCAACGACCCTGAGCGGCTGCGGCTCCACATTATTCGGATACAAGGTCAATCGGGCGGCTACCGCCAGCGCCGAGAGCGTCCGTCTTCCTCTGAAGACGAAGCAGACCATCACAGGACTCACAAGCTACCCGAGCGGGACCGAGTCCGACCCCAACAAGCGGGTCATCTTCGAACGCCTCGAGAAAAAGACCACCGTGCATGTGGACTGGAAGTCGATCGCGTCCGACCAGTGGGGCGACAAAATCTCCCTTCAGATGGTCAATTTCTCAACTCTCCCGGATTTCATCTTTTCCGCCGGCTTCAGCGACAGCGACCTTCTGAAATACGGAGAGCAGGAGCTGATTCTTCCTCTTGAGGATTACATCGACAAATACATGCCGAACCTGAAGAAAGTCTTCGATGAATATCCGGAATACAGAAAGATGAGCACGGATACCAAAGGTCATATCTGGGCGCTTCCCTGGATTGAGCAGCTCGGTGAGAACAAGACCGCCATCCAGACAATCGGGAATATGAGTTTCATCAATAAGAAATGGCTTGATTATCTGAAACTCGACATGCCGGAAACAACCGATGAACTGGAGGATGTTCTCAAGTCCTTCAAGGACCATGAAGCGGATCTGAAGGAAAAATTTCAGATAGACGGCTCCGTCATCCCCCTGTCCTGCATCGTCAATGACCAGGACCCGGCGCTCATCATCAATGGCTTCGGCGAGGGCTACGGCGACAACGACTCAGGCCGGCACATCGCCGTGACGGATGACCGGAAGGTCATCTGCACGGCCGTTCAGGACGGCTACCGAGAGGGCATCACCTGGCTGCATCAGCTCTACAGCGAAGGCCTGATCGACAAGGAATGCTTCACGCAGGACTGGTCCACCTATGTCTCCAAGGGAAAATCCGGCCGCTACGGCGTCTGCTTCACCTGGGACGTCGCCAACATCGACAACCTGAAGGACTGGGTTCCGCTTCCGCCTCTCAAGGCCGACACGCTCAGCATCACGCCGCAGAACGGATCGTTCACGAGCGGGTTCGACCGGGGACGCTGCGTCGTGACCTCGATGGCGAAGAATCCGGCACTCGTCTGCTCATGGCTCGACCAGATGTATGACCCGCTTCAGTCCCCCCAGAACAACTGGGGCACGTACGGCGAGAAGAACAAATTCAACATCTTCCGGATGTCAAAGAACAAGAACGGCGAGCCGATGCTGAAACATGAGAAGCTCGGAGACGCTTCCCCGGTTGAGGTCCGTGAAGCGCAGTGCGTTGGAGGCCCTCTCGCCGTGCTGAACGAATACTATGGAAAATATGTAACCTGCCCGGATGACGCCCAGTACCGCCTTGACTGGATCAAAGACACCTACACCGATCAGATGCACGGGAAGTACGTCTATCCGAACGTATTCATGGACAGAGAAGATACCGAAGAATTATCAAATCTGCAGGCGGATATCCAGAAGGAGATCAACGCCAGAAAATCCGACTGGATCATGAACGGACTGGACGATTCCAAGTGGAATGCCTATATCAAAAAGCTCGATGCCTACGGCATGGATAAATATCTGGGCATCTTCCAGAAATATCTGGACGCCTACTATGCTGACAGCAGCAGCTGACGATTCCGGCACAGCTTGAAGAAACGTCAGAAAACCGGGCGGTCTGCATTTCCCGATTTGCAGAGAAATGCAGACTGCCAATCTGACGGCCGGCAAAAGACGTACGGCCGTTCACACAAAACCGGATGGAGGCTTGACATGACAGACCTGTTGAAAAAAGCGAGAGACTACGAAGCGAAGGCAGCCGCGCAAATCGAACCGGAGGAACGGCCGGCTTTCCACCTGACGCCTTACGTCGGATGGATGAACGACCCGAACGGGTTCAGCCGCTATGGCGGGAAATATCATCTGTTTTACCAGTACAACCCCTATGACACCAGCTGGGGGCCCATGCACTGGGGACACGCGGTGAGCGCGGATCTGCTTCACTGGGATTATCTTCCCTGCGCCCTCGCCTGCGACGAACCCTACGACCGGTTCGGCGCTTTCTCGGGAAGCGCGCTGGAGCTGGACGACGGGCGGCATCTGCTGATGTATACAGGCGTGAAGGAGATTCCGGTTCCCGGAAAAAAGGAGCCTGATATCCGCCAGACCCAGTGCGTCGCCGTCGGCGACGGGCTGAATTACCGGAAGTATGCCGGCAATCCCGTCATCAGCGAGACAGACCTTCCGGCCGGATCAAGTCCGGTGGATTTCAGAGATCCGAAGATCCTCCGGACAGCGGACGGCACGTATCTGTGCTTCGCAGGATGCCGGGCGGCGGACGGCAGCGGAGATATTCTGGTCTTCGAGAGTCCGGATGCGCTTCACTGGAATTTCCGGAATATACTGTTCCGCAGCCGGAACCGGATCGGAAAGATGTGGGAATGCCCGGATGTGTTCACACTGGACGGCAAAACGGTTCTGCTTTCCAGCCCCCAGGATATCCGGGCCGACCAGCTGGAAGGCTTAAGCGGCAACTGCGCGCTGGCCGTCGTCGGGGACATGGATCCCGACTCCGGCCGTCTCCGCGAGGAGTGGGTTCAGCCAATGGATTACGGCATCGATTTTTACGCTTCTCAGAGCGTTCTGACGGAAGACGGCCGACGCGTCATGATCGGATGGATGCAGAACTGGGATGCCTGCGCCGAACGGGGAAAGGATCAGAAGTGGTTCGGACAGATGTCGGTTCCGCGTGAGCTCCGCATCAAAAACGGCCGGATCCTTCAGTCACCCATCCGTGAACTCGCATCTCACCGGACGAATCCGGAAGCATGGAGAGGCGAACTGGACGGGGACCGTCAGACGACGCCGTTTTTCAGAGGCCGCACGGCGGATCTCGAGATGACCATCCGTCCGGGCGGCACCGGCGGATTCCGCCGGTTTGAGATGCGCTTCGCGCAGGACGAGACGGGATCCGTCTACAGCTCGCTGGTATATCGTCCGGAGGAAGGCCTTCTGACCGTCAGCCGCCAGCACTCCGGCACTTGCCGGGCGCTCCTCCACGAACGTTCCTGCCATGTCTTCTCTCCCGACGGCGCGCTGAAGCTCCGCGTGATTCTCGACCGGTTCAGCGCGGAGATCTTTGTCAACGACGGCGTGCAGACCATGAGCATGGCCCTGTACACCGGGCAGTCGGCCGACCGGATCGGGTTTCATTCTGACGGCCGTGGCACGCTGGACATCAGAAAGTACGATCTGGTCTGAAATGAAGACCGGGATTCCCCCGCCGGCGGAGGAGTCCCGGTCCGTTTGCGTTCTGTCTGCCTGTCCGATATAATGATAGAACAACTTGGGAAATGCATCCGGCTAAGGCGGAAGGAGCGGGCATCATCATGCGCAGGTGGAATCCATTCAGACTCGGAATCAGAAAGACAGAGGAAACGCCGGCGCTGCCGGCCCCGCAGGAAGAAGAGGTGGATCTGATCGAACTCCCCGGCTTCCCAGAGGACGGCGGAGCGGAGACGGACGAGGCCTCCGTGACAAAGGAAAGACAGGCGGAGCAGCCGGCCGAAAGCGCGCCGGAACCCGTGACGCATCCGGAGGCGCTCCTGCCGTCCGGAGAAGAGGTCCCGGAAGAGGAAGAAATCGCTCCGGACGAAACAGCCGAAGCCGGCTCTCGCCCGAAAACCCGCCCCGAGACCCGGCCGCTGCTCACCGGAGAGCAGAAGGCCCGCCTGATGCGGCCGGTTACCGCGTGGCGTAAGCGCCGGGCGGCGAAAAAGCAGGCCCGGCTTCAGGAGCTCGAACGGATTGAGCGGGATTCCTCCTCTCCGATCGACGCGGAACGGGGCCTCACGGACGCACAGGCGGAGGCCCGGGTCCGCCTCGGCAAGGTCAACCGGGTTGAGAAGAAGGGCGTCCGCTCGACAGGTCAGATCATCTTCTCCCACACCGTCACCTACTTCAACTTCCTCAACATCTTTCTCGGTGTGCTGGTGTTCCTGACCGGTCAGTACAAGAACATGCTCTTCCTCGGCGTGATCATCTGCAACTCACTGATCGGCATCGTGCAGGAGCTGCGCGTGCGGGACCTGATCCTGAAGCTCTCGGTGATCTCCGCGTCGAAGGCAAAGGTGCGAAGGAACGGCTCCGTGGAAGAGCTTCCGATCGAAGAGATCGTCACGGACGACATCGTCGAGATCACAAGTGGAGATCAGATCGTGACGGACGGTTCTCTGATGGCGGGCGACGGAATCGAGATCAACGAATCGATGCTGACCGGCGAGTCGAAGCCGGTCCGGAAAAAGACCGGCGACAGCCTGCTGTCCGGGAGCTTCGTCGTATCCGGAAGCGGAACAATGAAGGTGGAGAAAGTCGGACGGGAGTGCTACGCGCAGCAGATCGTGGAGAAATCCCACCACCGCCGCCGTGCCTCCTCCGAGATGCAGATCACGATCGGACGGATCATCAAGGTCATCTCCATCGCCATCATCCCGGTCGGACTCCTGCTCTTCCGGAGCCAGCATGCGGCCGCAGTCCGCGCGGCCGCCGGCGGTCTCCATGACGCGCACTGGATTTTCGCCCGTTCCATCGTCCGGACGGTGGCCGGCGTCATCGGCATGATCCCGGAAGGGCTCGTGCTGCTGACCTCCGTCTCGTTCATCATCGGCGTCGGCCGTCTCGCGATGAAGCGGGCTCTGGTGCAGGAAATGGAGGCCATCGAGTCCCTCGCGCGGGTCAACATTCTCTGCACCGATAAAACCGGCACCATCACGACCGGAAAGCTCCGTATGGCGCGTCTGATCTCGGTAGGCGGCATTCCAGCCGACGAGATCCGGGCCGTCGCCGCCCACATGAACGGCGCCTTCAGCGACACGAACGACACACAGGAGGCGCTGGACGCCTACTTCGGGAGGAAGACAGACTGGACCGTCACGGCCTCCGTGCCCTTCTCCTCCGAGCGGAAATACAAGTCCGTGACCTTTGAGGGCCGCGGCACCTATCTGATGGGCGCACCGGAATACCTCGTGCCGGACCGGAAAGACGTACTCCGCTACATCGACCGCTTTCAGTCCGAAGGCTACCGTGTGCTCGCGCTGGCCCGCAGATCCGGGGACGGCCCCGCCGTCCCTCAGGCGCTCTGCGTGATCTCCGACGTCGTCAAACCCGACGCGAAGGAAGTATTTGACTACTTCGCGAAGGCCGGCGTGGAGGTCAAAGTTCTCTCCGGCGACAATCCGGTCACGGTCTCCGCGGTCGCAGTCAAAGCCGGCGTCCGCGGAGCTTCCCGATACCTCGACGCCAGCACGCTCCCCGACGATCCGGACAAACTGGCGGAGGCCATCCGGGGATACCAGATTTTCGGCCGGGTCCGTCCGGAACAGAAGCAGGCCTTTGTGAAGGCGTGGCAGAAGGAAGGAAACACCGTCGCGATGGTGGGCGACGGCGTGAACGACGTGCTGGCCCTCAAAGACGCCGACTGCGGCATCGCGATGGCGCACGGTTCCGAGGCGGCCAAGCAGGCGGCCCACATCGTGCTGCTGGACTCCGATTTCTCCACGATGAAGGACATTGTGGCCGAAGGAAAGACCATCATCTGCAACATCGAGCGGGTCAGCGCGCTCTACCTCACCAAGACGATCTACGCCTGCCTGCTCAGCATGATCTTCGCAATCCTCACCCGCGCCTATCCGTGGACCACGCTTCAGATGGGGCTGATCAATGTCTGCGGCATCGGCATGCCTTCCTTCCTGCTCACGCTGGAGCAGCACGAAGGCTGGAAGGCGGAGGGATTTCTCCCTCACGTCCTGAAAACCTGCGTCCCCGCCGCTCTCACGATGGTCTTCTCGATCCTGATGGTGCTCTGCCTCGGCACGGCGCTGAACTGGAGCGACGAGCTGATCTCGCTCTTCTATCTGATGGCCGGCGGTTTCGTCGCACTGCTGGTGGTAGGTCAGGTCTCATGGCCCTTCAACTGGTACCGGCGCGGCGTCTTCGGAATCTCCGTCGGCGCGTTCGTACTGGGTCTGATCATCTTCCCCGGCTTCTATGACATCAGCGCGCTCTGGTCTTCTCCATGGGTGATGCTGATCTTCCCGATGGCCTTCGTGATCGTTCTCGTGATCACGCAGCTGAGCCGTCTGACGAAAAAGCTGATGCAGAAGCGGTTCCGTCCCAGAAAAGAGCACCTTGCCGGATAACAGAAACTTCATACGGGACATGCAGCCGGCGGCCCGAAGGGAAAGGAGGAGTATGGACGAACGAATTCTTTTTCATGTCGACGTCAACTCCGCGTTTCTTTCCTGGACCGCGGTCAGGCGGCTGCGTGACAACCCGGGATCCGTCGATCTCCGACAGATCCCGGCCGCCGTCTGCGGCGATGTCGAGACGCGCCACGGCGTCATTCTCGCCAAATCCATCCCGGCGAAGGCCTTTGGCGTGCAGACCGGCGAGGCGGTCATGACCGCGCTCAGGAAATGCCCCCGCCTGCTTCTGGTGCCTTCTGAATTTCCCACCTACCGGGACGCGTCCCGCCGCCTGATGGCGATGCTGAGAGAAGTTTCGCCGTATCTGGAGCAGCTCTCCATCGATGAAGCGTTCCTCGACGTGACGCATCGGACGGGACGGAACGGCGCGCCCGCGCTGGCGGAGGAGCTGAAGAACCGGATCCGTGAAACGCTGGGTTTCACAGTCAACGTGGGGATCTCCACCAACCGCCTGCTGGCAAAAACAGCCAGCGACTTCACCAAGCCGGACCGGGTCCATGTGCTATGGCCGGAGGAGGTGCCCGCCCGTCTCTGGCCGCTGCCCATCGGCGACCTCTTCGGCTGCGGCCGGGCCACCGCGGAGAAGCTGCGCTCCATCGGCATCGCGACGATCGGAGACGCCGCCCATACGCCGTCCGGCGTCCTGACCGCGCTGCTCGGTCCCAGGGGCGGTGCGCACCTCCTCGAGAGCGCCTGGGGACGGAGTTCCGACCGGCTCGTCTGCGACCCGGAGGACGCCAAGGGCTACTCGCGTGAGGAAACCACGCCGGTCGATATCGATGCGGACAATTTCGAAGCCGCGGCCGTACCGCTGATCCGCACGCTCTCGGAAAGCGTCGCCGGACGCCTCAGGCGGGACGGCGTCTACGCATCAACCATCGGCTTCTCTGTCAAGACCGACGCCTTCCAGCGCCGCTCTCGTCAGACCACGCTCAAAGACTCCACGAACAGCGGAGCGGCGATCTCCGGGACGGTGCTCCGCCTCGCCCGGGACTTTCTGACAGGTCCCGACGGGCTCTTCGCCAAAGGCGTCCGGGTGCGTCTGATCGGCGTCTCCGCGACCCGTCTGGATCACGGCGAATACCGCCAGCTGAATCTCTTCGACTACGGGCGTTCGCTGGAAGCGGAACGGAAGCAGCAGGCCTTCCGGAAAAAAGAAGCCGCCCTCGACGCCATGCTGGAGAACGTCCGGAAAAAGTACGGATCGGATATTGTGCGCAGGGGCGCGGGGCAGGACAGGGAGTCACAGACGAACGCCGGCAATCCCGGCACTAATTCATGATCCATCAGCCGGTTGACGATGAAATCCGATGACGGAACCGCCATTTGCTGTCAATGCGATCCGGCTCTGACACTAGTTCCTTATAAATCGCAAAATAACATAGTAAAGAAAAACAGCCAGCAAAAAGGTCAGGCCTATAAGAACGACCCCCGCCGCTCCGCTATCCTCAAAAAATGAAGGAAACATATAAAATAGCACCAGAAGACTATAAAATACCACCAGACAATACACATTAATGAATAGGAGGACGCCTCCTAAAGTGTGAAGTCCGATCAGGATCAGAACCGGGCCACTGCAGCATAAGCCGATCATGCACAGTGAAACTATTCCTACGTCTTGTATGGAGACGGATGCATCCGAAATAAAGGGACTAGCAAAAGTGGCTATACACATCAGCAGCAGAACGACCGCCGTCTTCGGCCGGGAGTACACTGGCTTGTCATCCGCCTTTTTCTTTTCCGGCGGCTTCGTCTTTCCTTTCTCCGTATGCTGTGCTGACTTCCCCGTCGTTCCCCCCTGCGCGCTCTGCGTCGTCTTCCCGGTCGTTTTTTTCTTCCCCGGCCGTCCGATGGTCGGGGCAGTCCTGTCCGTTTGTTCTCCGTAAACTCCGCCGGCCGGCCGGGAGCCGGGTTTCCCGATCGTCGCGCCGGTTATATCGCTCCATCCGTTGCCGATGGTTTCTCCGCTGCGCGGACGGCTGACCGTTCCGTTTGTTCCCGCTGATTTCTCTGTCTGTCCGGAATGCGCCGCCCCCAGCACCTGACTTGTCGCCCAGCCCGCAGGGGGCCACTGTGACCGCCCGGTTTGTTCTCCGTAAACTCCGCCGGCCGCCTGACTTCCGACTGTCTGGCTGCCGGCAGACCTGCTTTCGGCGGCAGGATGACCGGTTCCCAGAGCCGTATTCCCGGCGGTTCCGGACTGTTCCATCCGTTCCAGATCGCTCCGCATGCTCTCCGCGTCTGCATACCGCTCGGAAGGTCTCCGTCTGCATGCCTTTTTGATGATCCGGAAAAAGCCTTCGCTTCCGTTCGCCGGCGGCGGGAATTCCTCCCCGGCCAGCCTTCTGGCCAGCGCTTTCTCTTCATCGCCCGGATGCAGCTTTCCCTGCGCCGGCAGAAAAGGAAGACGGCCGTTGTTCAGCAGCCAGTAAAGCACGAGCCCAAGGGAATACAGATCCACCGTTTTTCCACACTGCTCATGCCGCATCACTTCCGGAGCCATGTACGGCTTGGTTCCGGCCTGGGTGACGGCGGTGGTGTGTTCCAGTGTCCTGGCCACGCCGAAATCGCCGAGACGGAAATGCCCGGCGCTGTCCACCATGATATTCGCCGGTTTGACATCCCGGTGGATGAGGTTGATTTTTTCGCAGGCCGTCAGCGCACTGCACAGATCAAGGCCCAGCCTGAGCACACCCCTTTCACTGAATGGATGCCTGTTCTTATATATCAGCAGAGGCGTCAGAAGATCCATACTGATAAATACATCCCAGCCCATCCCGTCCGCATGCGGCACCGTTTTTACGTCATGGCATCCGACAATGTTGGGATTCGTGCCAAGCTGCGCCATCCGTTCATACTCCCGGACCACGTCCTGCATCCGTCTCGTATAGGTTTCATGGAGACTCTCGCGGTCATAGCCGTAATAGTTGATTTTTCCAGAGATTTCATCTGCGTCCTGAGGGATTGTGATCACCTTCAGGGCGCGCACCTCCTTCATATCCACGAGCTGCCGTTCCATTTTATAGACGGTTCCGAAACCTCCGCGCCCCAGCTGTTCCGTAATTTTCCACTCCGGCCAGGGAAGGGCGATGTTTTCATATGCACTCATTTTCTCTCCTCTCAGCTGATGCAGTCTCCGCGGACCTGCCCAGACATCCATCAGCCGGTTGACGATGAAATCCGATGACGGAACCGCCATTTGCTGTCAATGCGATCCGGCTCTGACACTAGTTCCTTATAAATCGCAAAATAACATAGTAAAGAAAAACAGCCAGCAAAAAGGTCAGGCCTATAAGAACGACCCCCGCCGCTCCGCTATCCTCAAAAAATGAAGGAAACATATAAAATAGCACCAGAAGACTATAAAATACCACCAGACAATACACATTAATGAATAGGAGGACGCCTCCTAAAGTGTGAAGTCCGATCAGGATCAGAACCGGGCCACTGCAGCATAAGCCGATCATGCACAGTGAAACTATTCCTACGTCTTGTATGGAGACGGATGCATCCGAAATAAAGGGACTAGCAAAAGTGGCTATACACATCAGCAGCAGAACGACCGCCGTCTTCGGCCGGGAGTACACTGGCTTGTCATCCGCCTTTTTCTTTTCCGGCGGCTTCGTCTTTCCTTTCTCCGTATGCTGTGCTGACTTCCCCGTCGTTCCCCCCTGCGCGCTCTGCGTCGTCTTCCCGGTCGTTTTTTTCTTCCCCGGCCGTCCGATGGTCGGGGCAGTCCTGTCCGTTTGTTCTCCGTAAACTCCGCCGGCCGGCCGGGAGCCGGGTTTCCCGATCGTCGCGCCGGTTATATCGCTCCATCCGTTGCCGATGGTTTCTCCGCTGCGCGGACGGCTGACCGTTCCGTTTGTTCCCGCTGATTTCTCTGTCTGTCCGGAATGCGCCGCCCCCAGCACCTGACTTGTCGCCCAGCCCGCAGGGGGCCACTGTGACCGCCCGGTTTGTTCTCCGTAAACTCCGCCGGCCGCCTGACTTCCGACTGTCTGGCTGCCGGCAGACCTGCTTTCGGCGGCAGGATGACCGGTTCCCAGAGCCGTATTCCCGGCGGTTCCGGACTGTTCCATCCGTTCCAGATCGCTCCGCATGCTCTCCGCGTCTGCATACCGCTCGGAAGGTCTCCGTCTGCATGCCTTTTTGATGATCCGGAAAAAGCCTTCGCTTCCGTTCGCCGGCGGCGGGAATTCCTCCCCGGCCAGCCTTCTGGCCAGCGCTTTCTCTTCATCGCCCGGATGCAGCTTTCCCTGCGCCGGCAGAAAAGGAAGACGGCCGTTGTTCAGCAGCCAGTAAAGCACGAGCCCAAGGGAATACAGATCCACCGTTTTTCCACACTGCTCATGCCGCATCACTTCCGGAGCCATGTACGGCTTGGTTCCGGCCTGGGTGACGGCGGTGGTGTGTTCCAGTGTCCTGGCCACGCCGAAATCGCCGAGACGGAAATGCCCGGCGCTGTCCACCATGATATTCGCCGGTTTGACATCCCGGTGGATGAGGTTGATTTTTTCGCAGGCCGTCAGCGCACTGCACAGATCAAGGCCCAGCCTGAGCACATCCCTTTCACTGAATGGATGCCTGTTCATATATATCAGCAGAGGCGTCAGAAGATCCATACTGATAAATACATCCCAGCCCATCCCGTCCGCATGCGGCACCGCTTTTACGTCATGGCATCCGACAATGTTGGGATTCGTGCCAAGCTGCGCCATCCGTTCATACTCCCGGACCACGTCCTGCATCCGTCCCGTATAGGTTTCATGGAGACTCTCGCGGTCATAGCCGTAATAGTTGATTTGTCCAGAGATTTCATCTGCGTCCTGAGGGATTGTGATCACCTTCAGGGCGCGCACCTCCTTCATATCCACGAGCTGCCGTTCCATTTTATAGACGGTTCCGAAACCTCCGCGCCCCAGCTGTTCCGTAATTTTCCACTCCGGCCAGGGAAGAGTGATGTTTTCATATGTGCTCATGCTCAGTTTTCCCCCTCAGGTTCCCGACAATCAGACAGCCCCGCACAGCATTCGGTTATCCAAAGACAAGGACCGTAGCGGTTATGTTATCTCTCCCGCCGCCATCGAGTGCGGAATGAATCAGTTTCTCTACCATGCCCTTCGGCTTCATCTGGCTGTCCAGTATCTCCCGGATGTCAGATTCGGGAACCATATCCGTCACTCCGTCGCTGCAGATCAGGTACACATCCTTTTTCCTGATCTTTTTCCAGCTGATATATGGCTCCAGCACATACACCTCCGGATCAATGCCCACATACTGTGTCAAAACCGGTTTCCGGCCGGAAATGCCCGCCGCCTTCATTTCCTTCTCATCGGTGTGATCGACAGAAACCTGTTCCATCAGATGATCACGCAGGCGGAAGATCCGGCTGTCCCCGATGTTGCACACCCATAAGGAATTTTTCTTCAGATACAGCACCGCCAGGGTCGTGCCCATCATGGGCGATCCGAGATCCGCCCCGATGCGATGCACCTTCTGATTGGCTTCTTCGCAGAAAGAAAGCAGCTGCCGGTTTTCTTCCTCCTCGTCCGTCTCTGTCCCTTCAAAGGATTCTTCCACAGCCTGTTCCAGAAATTCCTTCATGGCACGGGCTGCGGTCCGGGAAGCGACTTCCCCGTAATCGCCGCCGCCCATGCCGTCAAAGATACCGAAACCATGCGGGTTCCCTTCAGCAAGGTTCAGACGGCTGATTTTCGTGGTGATGACGACGCCTTCAATGCTGCCGTCCTCCGGCAGGCATGTTCCGTCAAAGCAGAAATTATCCTCATTGTTCGCCCGTTTCTTTCCCCGGTTGCTGCCGCAGGCGCACGAAACGCCTGGCGGTATGCATTCCACGATGTAACGGAACATGTTTCCGAGATCAGCCATCCTTTTTGCCTTTCTCCGTCATTTCGGCCGCATGCCTGGTCGCACAGACTTTCAGCATTTTCTCAAAAGGTGCGAACGACGGATCGCGGTATCCTTCAAACAGCACCTTCTCTATGTCGGTCATCTGAAAACCGATCTGCGATTCGATACTGATGTTTCCCGCCGGATAGGGAACGCCGATATAATCGGCAAACTCATTCTCCAGATGACCGAACTGCTGTACATAGCCGAAAATCATCAGCGGCATTTTCGCGCCCTTGAGCATAACAACCGATCCGATAGGCAGTATTGTATTCATTCTGATCCTCCCTCATCTCTCAATCTTTACGAAACCGGCAGCAGCGTATTGTTTCACGGGTCCTGCTGCCGGAGCGCCGCGGTCAGTGGCCCTCATTTGAATATGGAATGGTACACCTGACCGGCGATATACCTGGCGTCATCGACCACGTCCCCGATGACCTGCGACGTGCTGTGCGTGGCGTAATAGTTCTGATTATAGTGATCGTTGTTCCCTGTGAACCACGACTGAACCATATCGACATCGGCTCCGACCGCTTCCTTCCAGTTGGAAACCCCCAGCTCCTGATAGGTTTCCTTCGCGTTCTGCCGCAGCTGTCCGAAAACGCCCTGATTAACGGCAGCATTGTCATATTTATCATTCATGATAAAATCAAATGCCTGGCCTTCCGATGCGTTAAGAACATTTCCGCCGGTGGCATTCCATGTCGCTCCCACTGCTGCTTCACAGATCTTTTCCGGATCTCCTCCGCTTTCAGCAACATCCCTGACGCCCTTCGCCGTGCCGGAAATAGCCCCTTTCACCAGATCCGTCGCCTGCTGATTCAGATCAACCGCACCTCCGGTGGCTTCCTTGAGTGCTTTCGCCATTCCCAGATCCTCCGCGCTGGCGATGTTGTTCGCCCTGGCCCAGTCTGACTGAAGCACTTTGTCTACCTGGTTGGCCAGTTCCTGATTGCCGGCATCCTTCAGGGTCTGCAGCACAGCCTTGTAGTCGCCGGCCGTGGCGCTGCCTACTACGCCCTGCAGGGTCGATTTGACAAGTTCCTGCGTTTCCGGATCCAGCTGATCCAGTCCGGTACCCGCCATGATCTCCGGATCATCAAGCAGCTGCTTCACAAGAGCTGCAGAAGTCGTATTCATGTCACTGCCTTCGATGACCGACGTGAGCAGCGTGCCCATCATGCTTTCTCCGGACGCAGTCTCTCCCCCGCCCTCGGTAACCGAGCTGATAAGAGATCCAAGTACGGATCCGACGTCCGAATAGGACAGACTCGCCACCTTCGCGGCGCTCGAACCGTTCGCCAGCATGTTGACCACACTGGAGAATGCCTTCTGCGCTCCGCTGATCTTGCCGGAGAAATTGCCCGCCAGACTTTCGCTCCAGTTCTCATTCATTGAATTGAGCACACTGGCAACCTGCGTGAAAATGTCTTCATACTGCTGCTGCAGCCCGGCCAGCTGTGCACTTTGCTCCATCAGTGTTGCTTCCGAAAATTTTATATCCGCCATTCCGCTTTCCTCCTGTCGGGTTCAGTCCACAACATTCTTAAAGTCCGAGATAAGCGGAACTGCGCCGCCGTCGACGCTCCCGGTCTGGCTGATCCCCGGCACAACATTTTTTATTCTTCCGATCAGGTCGTCCAGCTCGTTCTGCTTCTGCAGATAAGACTGTTCCGACTGATAAGCCAGCTCCGCCGCTTTGCTGATAGCCTGGTAAAATGCAGCGGCATTTTGCTGCAGTGTGGACGCCATCTGCCGGTTCTGCAGAATGTAATTGTTAATCCGTGTCCGCTCCGCGCACTGCCAGTCGTTGTGTGTGGTGACGGACTGAAGCGTCTGCAGGGCTTCACTGATCAGATCGTTCGCGGAACTGGCTGTACCCGCGAGAGCATTCAGTTCATCCGTATCGATATCAAAAACTGCCATCGTGTCATTCCTCCCGTCTGTGCTCAGAACGCATTGCGGATCATTTTCGCGCATTCCGCATCCAGTGACATAAATTCCGATCTCACTCCACCGGCATACTGTTTGAACGCTTCCAGAACGCTGGTCATTTCCCCCGCCTGCGACTCATATTTTCCCATCATGGACGCAAAGGCCTGTGCGGCCTGCCCCTCCCATCCGCCCTTTATTCCTTCCGTCATGGATTTCAGACTGCTGTTGAGGCCTTCAAATGTTTCGATGTTTCCGTTCATCCTGGTGATGGTCTGCTCTAATCCGTCAAAATCAATCCGTATTCTTGACATCTTTTCCCTGCTCCTCTCCCGGCGGATCTGCGCCGCGCCTGCCTCCGCACCTGTCACATTCCGCTGCCGCTGCTGATATTCCGCGCCAGCTGTGCATCCATCTCCTCGTACTTCTGTACGGTCTGTGAAATGAGCTGCTTGGTCGCTGTCAGATTGGCCAGCAGCGAACTGATCTGTTTTTCCAGCCTCTGGCACTGGCTGTCGATGGCACTGGCGGTCTGTCCCTGCATCAGGGATGCGCCGGAGCGCAGTTTCGTAACCGCTTCCTGGGACTGCTTCAACACGGTCATCGCCGAGTCAATCCGGGAAATATCGGAATTGGCTGCGTCCCGGTTGATCATGACCGTTCCGTTCGCATCTGTCAGAATCGCTCCCATGGTTACTGTTCTCCTTTCAGTTTCCGGATGATTTCATCCTGGATTCTCTGTTCTTTCAGTGAAGATGCTTCGTACGACGTATGACTGTATCCTTTCCGGACATGGGCGCTCAGGACCGTGACGCGGCTGCCTCTGAGCAGCTGCCGCAGATCATGGTCGCTCATCTGCTTCATCCGGAGCTCGCCCGGCTGCAGGTCCGCCATGATGATGCGGTCTTTCTCCGGATGAAAAATATACTGCCGTCCGTCCGCTTCCAGTCTGGTTTCCGTTTCCGAAAAAAAGACCGGCTGCAGGAAAGCCGCGACTTCACGGCTTACCTCGGCATCGCCGCTGAAATCGGTTTCTATGTACCCCTTCGCCTCCAGGCTTTCCAGAGTCTCCTGCTCATGCAGCGCATACCGTTTCCCGATGTCCGGCATGGCCGCGATGTACGCATACTCGATATATCGGGCATGCATCATTTTGCCGAGAAAATAAAGCTCCATCGGCGTCAGTCTGATTTCATTCATCTTCATCCCCCTCCGGATTCTGAATGTGTTACTCAGGGCGTCCGCTGTTCTCCTGTGTCTGTCGTCAAAGCGGACACTCCCGGCCGTGCCTGTTTATCCGGTTTTTCTTCCGTTCATAACAAGAAAATCACCGCTCCAGATCCCGGCTTCCGCCGGTGTCTCCTGATCCGCCATGGTCCGTTTCAGCCGCATGCAGTAAAGTTCCAGCGGCGGACCGATTTTTACCCGTTTCGGATCATACGCCCTTACCACCTCGAGAATATCCTTTTTCAGCGAGGCAAAGGGAACATCAACCGGAAGTTCCATATCATAATCAAAATTCGAGTCTGTATCCGCCACGGTCACGATGACAAAATCCCTCATCTCACGCCTCCCGGAGAAGCAGCACGCTTCCGTCTCTGATCAGAGCCATTTCCCCCTCGAAAAGCTGCGCCCCGGCGCCTGCGTCATCCTCCTGAACGTGCAGGAAATGATAATCATACAGATTTCCGGAAAGAATCAGCGCCTGCTGCGCCTTGATGGCCGCATCCGTTGCCAGATCCGGCGCGTCTGTCCCGAGGTCTTTCCGTACGCCTGTGACGATGATGACGACGCCGAGACCGCCGCTTTTCAGCAGGATTCTCCGCAGCGTTTTCTGGTCCTCCAGAGACAGCGCTGACGCGAGAGCAGGCAGATCCTCAATCAGAATGCATTCATTGAGGAAACCTTCCAGCCACCTCGGCTCGCTGAAGTCCTTCTCCCGGCTGTGCTGCTTTTTATTCTTCATCCGGTCGTTGAGGACGTTCACGATCGAAGCCAGCTTGCCGGAAGCATTCTCCGGCGTAAGATCCACCATTTCGTTGTCGGAGCGCAGAGCGAGCCTTGCACGGATCTGTCCCAGAGCGTCCCGGCAGGCTTCGCCCGACTCCGCGGAGATCAGCAGCAGATAGTGCCGTGAAAGGTCCAGAATGGCCGGTTCCAGATCATCCGCTCTGATTCCGAGCGTCAGCTGTGTGCGGCTCACGCTTGCCTCTGCGGTCCGCGGAGCGCCGGCGGATGCCGTGTCTTTTTCAGACGACGGACTCTTCTGATCCGCCCCTTCGTCATGCTGCGGCGCACGGGTTGCCCCGTTTTCCTCCATGCCGGGCTGCTGATGAAGAGCGGCCCAGGCCTCTCCCATCTTTTCGCAGGTCCTGAGAACCTCTTCGTGCCGTTCCTTCTCCTCTTCTCCCCGTGCGTACATCGCCGTATGGAAAGCGACCGGCGGGTTTCCTCTGAACAGTGCCCGGCCCGGGCAGTTGGGAAGACTGATGCCCGCGACAGGTCCCACAAGCGTCGAAT
The DNA here is from genome assembly GCF_019355395.1 of Chordicoccus furentiruminis. Classification (GTDB taxonomy): domain Bacteria; phylum Bacillota; class Clostridia; order Lachnospirales; family Lachnospiraceae; genus Chordicoccus; species Chordicoccus furentiruminis. The sequence continues at coordinate 1,746,365 of NZ_CP048829.1, read as the reverse complement.
AGTCCGCCTTGTCCGCCATCTGAAGCGTAATGCATCCCTTGATCAGCTGCTGGAACCTGAAACGGATTCCCATGGACGAAGTGGCGGTAAACATGAGGTGGATGCCATAGGGAGCTCCGCTGCCAGCCACCTGCGTCAGCAGCGTCTCCAGTTCCGCATATTGTTCGAACAGAGGGCCGATCTGATCGATGAAAATGAACAGCGCCGGCAGCGCAGCCGATACCGTCTCGTGATACGCTTTCAGCGAGTTCACCGCGTGAGCCAGAAATGCTTTTCTGCGCGCCTCCATTTCGTGCTTCAGCCGCTGCATGAAGGCCGCCATCTTCTTTTCTTCCTGATTCAGTGTGACCTGCAGCACGTGCGGCATACCTGCAAACTCACTCAGGCTCCAGTTTCCGGCGTCGATGATTTCCATCTTCACCTCATCCGGCGAATGATGCATGGCCAGCGACATGATCACGGTCTTCAGGAACGTGGTTTTCCCTGAACCGGGGGAGCCGTATACGGCAAAATGTCCGGTCCGGGTAAAATCGATGAACTGCGTGCCCTGCATCTGCTGTGCGGGAATATCAAACCGCCCGACCGGAATGCGCAGAACCTCTTCGTGCTCCGGCCAGCGGATGCCGTCGAAAACGTTTTTTCCCAGCACCCCGGCAAGGGGGATCAGAGCCGGCAGCTCCGGCAGCCACGGTCCGGCCATCTTCCTGATCCCCATCTTACTGCATACCTGATTGATATACCGGATCACGGCCGTCAGTTCATCCACAGTGCCGGAGGCTTTTTTCGCTTTCCTGACCGGCGCGATGCGCTCGCCGGTCACACCGACGATCTTTACCTGATTCTCCCCCCGGATTCCGTGCTGCGTCTGCCCGGTGTATTCAGCCGCGCTGTAAAAGGACTGGAACAGTTCAAAAAGTTCATCTTCGCCGACGCGGATATAAGCCCGTCCTGCCTGTGTGATCCGGGCGGCATCCGTGCGTTTGAGCATCTCCCGGCTGTCGGCCACGTCCTGCACCTTCATGCAGATCCGGAAACGGGAATTGGCACTGATCTGGTCGTTCACCACGCCGGCCGGCTTCTGCGTCGCCAGCAGCATATGGATGCCCAGAGAACGGCCGATGGTCGCCACGGAGTTGAGCTCCTTCATGAAATCCGGTTCTTCCTTTTTCAGCTCGGCGAACTCGTCCGTCACAAGGATCAGATGCGGCAGCCTCACTTTTGCCAGTCCGCTCTTGTACGCACGCTGGTACTTGTCAATATTGTTGACCCCGGCTTCGGCAAACAGCTTCTGGCGCCGCTTCAGCTCGCTTTTCAGCGCCACCAGCGAACGGCCGATATTCCGGTCGATATTCGTGATCTTGCCTACCACGTGCGGAAGCGGTTCCATCAGGTCTGACATGCCGCCGCCCTTATAGTCGATCACGACAAAATTCACATCATACGGGTGATAGTTGACTGCCATGGAAAGAATCCAGGACTGCAGCAGTTCGCTCTTCCCGGATCCTGTCGTCCCGGCCAGAAGCCCGTGGGGCCCGTGCGAATTTTCGCCGCTCCGGACATCCAGGAAAAAAATCTTTCCCCCTTTCATCACGCCGAGGGGCGCGGCCAGCGTGCGGTACGGTTCACTGCGTTCCCATCTCTCCCGTACATTCAGCTCCTCCACTGTCCGCACTCCGTAACCCTGAAGGAAGGTCACTGCCGCGGGCACTTCCGCCTCGGACAGACTGCCTTTCAGCTCCACCGCCGCCATGCGGCGGGAAAACTGTTCCATCTGCGGCCGGTGAACCGGCGGATCCTGCTCGAAATAGAGCCGCCTGTCAAATTCTTCTCTTGCAAAAACGCACGGGCGGCTGCGCAGATCGACCAGATACTGGCATTTCTGCGGCAGATCATACTCATCCTCCGCCAGAAAGACCGTCGTGATTCCCAGCGCCGGATTGTTCCCGGTCAGGGCGTCGAAGATGAGTTCATTGCGCAGGATGGCCGGATCATCCACAACCACGACATAGTGCGGAAGCGGCGGCTTCACCTGACGGCTGCTGTCCGTCTCTTCTGTCTTCGGCTGCCTCTTGCGGATGATATCCTCCAGCAGTTCGCAGACCGTGTGAATCCGTCTGCGGTCAAAGGCGATAAAGCGCACCTGTCCGCTTTCATCCCATATGTGCGGAAGCCAGCGGATCTGCTGCCAGTGTTTTTTCGCTTCCTCACGGAACAGACACACCAGCTTGACATCATTTGCGCTGTGGGCAGTAGTCAGTTCCACCAGCATGCCGCGAAGCTCATAGTATTCGTCTTCTTTCCGGCCCAGAAGCCCGATGGTCTGGCACTGGCGGAGCGGCAGGCGGACCGGGATATGATCCACATAGCGTGTCTCCTCAATGATGGCAGCGGTCAGTCCCTCCAGGTCATCATCCTGAGGCATCTCGTAGCCGTCCGGATCGGAGCGGGCGCGCACGTTCACACACAGTCTGTCGCGCCCCAGTCCGAGGCGCAGGGTCAGAAAGTCATTGTCCTCAGGCATCCGCTCCCACAGATTGCGCCTGAGATTCATGACCGTATCGATGCAGGCCTCCGGCCCGGGATTTTCCTGCAGTGTGATCTGCCTCTGGATATCCGCTATTTTCCCGATTCTCGCCTTCTGCCCCTCGATGTAGGTCTGGTACGTTTCCTCGCGCACCTTCATGTACTCTTCCATCTGCGCCTTCTGCTCTTTCGTCATCTTTTTGGACGCAATGATGCTTCCGACCGGCGAAAGCATATACAGAAGAGAAAACGGATTGAAGGCGCCGCTTGCCAGCGAGGTCGCCATCATGGCGCCGCTGCCGAGCAGATACATCCAGTTCATGCTCTGCCGCCCCATGGCTGTCGCGGACGCCGGCGGACTGGAAAGGACGATGGTTTCCGAAGGCATCGTTTCCCGGATGCGCGGGGACAGGCGGTACTGAAGGACCTTCGGGAATCCCTCTTTCACCGTTCCCGCTGTCTCCTTCTGTTCCACGGAAACCGGATCCAGCAGATTGACCGGCGTCAGCAGCGAGGGCGCAATATGAAGCGCCGGCCCCATATTTTCGAAGTAAAGTGTTCCGTTCTCGAGAATAAAGCGGAAGGTATAGATGGACAGCACGTCCCCGTTTTTCATGACCGACTTGGAAATTCTCTTCCCGTTGAGGTAAAGATGGTTGGTGCTGTTGGTATCCTCGACATGAATCTTTCCCTGTTCGCACAGGATCTGGAAATGATGGCCGGAAACGATCGGATAGGTAAGGACGATATCGCAGCTCTGGCTGCGCCCGCATGTTATGCGTCCGTTAAAGGGAAGGCTCACTTTTCTGGAGGAACGCCCGGCCACGCGTGAAACATAAAGCTCGGAAGAAGCCGGACCGCCTCCGCCGTTTCCCGGATCCTCCGGAAGCGACTGCAGATAGGCGATTTCATTGAGCATGACGGAAGCCTGTACAAACGTCATCGGCTTCTTCCCTGCGACCGTCACCTGGTCGTCTCCCGCCCTTGCCGTGATCTGGAGCAGATGATCCGCCGAGCCCGCAATCTGCACATCGTCTGACTTATGCGTTCCGAAAGAAACTTCCCCCGGGCAGTCCAGCAATGTATAGTACTCCCTGTTGTGATACCGAAGGGAAACCGCATATGTCATGACGTCCTCTTTTCTGTGTAAATCCTATTCCCTGAAGCACCGCCAGAGCCGTTAATTTTATTCATACTTTATTTACAGTAAGTAAACTTATATGTGGAAAATTATATCATATATTGCAAATAAATCGAATATATTATGTAATACTACAACCATTGGCCCTGGGACAGTCCCGATTCCGCTCCCGGATCAGTGCTTTCTTCTTTGCCTCCATTCAGTCCGGCCTTTAATTTCTCTATCTTTTTATGAAGCTCCTCGGCCCTGTTCCCTGCCTGATCCATATTTTCATCGAATACTGCTCTTTCCAGAGCCCCGGCAAACTCAAAAATGTCGGATTCGCAGTCGTAGATCGCTTTGCTCACATCGGACCGGCAGCCGGAGACCATGTCAAATTCATGGGAAACCGTTTTCTCGCAGGAATCAAAGTCCGTAATATGGCTCATATCACTTAACACGCCATCAAAGAAGGCGCCCATCATATCATCCAGCAGACCGTCACAGATATCCCTTTCCATATCCCCACAGCCGCCGTTGTGAACATATTCAACGATATAATCCAAATTGTTATAGATATCGTCTCTGTTTTTGCCTGAATGAAGCAGCGCATCCGCATAGTTATAGCTGTCTTCATACATTAAGATGATGGTTTTCTGCGTCTCAGCCAGCACATAGTCATAAAATTCTTCGACCTTGCCGGCATTCGCGGCATACTCAGCATATGAAGTGATTGCATCCGTCAGCTTCCTGCTGCGGGCCGTCAGATCGGAAACCAGTGCCTTCTCCTGTGAAGAGGCCGCCTTTCCCAGTGTATGATAGTCATCCGTCACAGCGGACGGCTCCAGTGCTTCCACCGGCGCAGAAATGTCAGACGTGCCGTTCAGCCTGTCTTCAAGTTCCTGCGTGTCCGCTGCAAATCCGTTTATTCTTTCTGAAGCCTTATCAGGATCATCATTGGAAAGATCCCGCTCTACATGATGAGTGAAGTCAAATATGTCTGAGCTGCAGTCTGATATCGCGTCGTATACATCACTGCGGGCATGTGACCACATATTAAATTCAGAGGAATGAACATCGGACCAGGAAGCCACATCCGGAGCCGCATCGGAATCCTCCAGGACCCCGTCATAAAAAGCATCCGATATGTCTTCAAATAACTGATCATAGACCGCATCCGAAAGATCTTCGCACCCGTCTTCATAAACGTAGTCGTTTATATCATCCAGGTCTTCATAGATCTCATCGCTGCTTTCGCCGGACGCCATCAACGCCCGCGCATATGCAAGGCTGTCTTTACGCATCATCAGTAAGACATGGCTGGTTTCTGTTACAACCGTGTCATAAAATGCCTTCACCTTATCAACGTTGGCCGTATATGCGTCATATGAAGTGATTTCTCCTGCCAGCTGGCTGAACTGATCCGCCAATGACCTGACAAGAGCCTCTGTCTGCGAATCCACAGCATCTTCAAGCGTATCACCGTCAGACGTTATTGTCGTCTCATCCAGAACATCCGCATCTTCCGTTCCTGCTGCTTCCGCTGTTATACCGGGCTCCGCCCATACCGGTGCGCTGATGCCTGCTTCTGAATAAAGAGAAATCATTCCTGCAAGGAAAATGCAGATGGACCTTTTTTTCATAATGCTTTGCCTCCCCTCAAGGTAAACATAACGAATGATCCACAGTCATTCCGGACTTACCTGTGATCATTATAGTAAACATGGCTCATAAAATATATAGTCCATCAGTAAAAATACACATACTTCTTCTGCCTGCCACGGCACCGTGCTGTAAGACAGCAAAAAACCGGAAACAGCTTATGAAAGCCGTCTCCGGTGTTCTTCATTCGTTTCGTCCGCCGCCACCCGTGAAACGGAGGGTTCAGTCCGGACTGTATCCTTTTACAGTCTGTTCAGATAAGTCTGAAATTCTATGCGGCCGATTTCGTCAATCTCAATGCTGTCCGACAGCGGGCATTGCATGTACCAGCTTTCCCTGCATTCACGTACTGATCCTTCTCAGCGACGTCGATAATATTTCCGGCCTTATCATAAAAAGTGGCCGTTCCTGCGGCTACGATATCTGCAGGCGACTCATTCGTCACCGTAGCTTCATAAGCATGATCCATGACAGACAGTCCGGCATCAGAAACAGTAACCGCCGCCTCATCGATATCCGAAGAAGCGCTCTCTCCGATATTAACAAAACACAAAATCTGTTCTGCATCCGGATAACGTTCCGGAGTGACATTCCCCGCCGCATCCATCGAAAGCAGCTTAATTCCGCTCGTCTCTCCCGGCTTCAGACCGTCATAATATTCTCCGTTGACGCTCCCCAGAACATTGCCTGATCCATCCAGAATGACGCCCGACACCCAGACGGAAATCGGGAAGCCTTCACCGTTCGCAACTTCCAGAAAAGCTCCGTGCTCATTAAAATATTTCCCGATCGAGACGGAAGACCAGTTCCCGGATGAGGTTCCTGTTCTGTTTGCTGTCAGCGAATGTCTGACATTTCCGATCGTCGTGCCCTCAATGGGAACTGCGATGGCGGCCATGTTCCCGGGAGCCAGCATCTCATGGACATAAAACCCGCCATTGACAAAATAACCGGAATGCATCTGACTGCTGCCGTTATACATGACCTTTTCATCAATGCTGATGGGATTTCCATCTGAATCCGAAAAAACAATGCTGTCATCGACCGATACATATTCAGTGGACGTGTTCTTATAAAAGCAGCAGAACTCCTCTGAATCGCCGTTATATCCGCTGTAAATATTCTGCGCAGTCAGAATCTGACCATCCGCCACTTCCACGGACAGTAAGTCATCCCAGAGAAGCGAAAGGTCATCCGGATTCTGCAGCACAACGATTTTTGAATCGTTCGTTTCCGCCATCACCTTCACCGGACCTCCTGCAGCGAACGCTGCTATTGCGATGATGACAGCCATGACTGACATTCTTCTTTTTGATCTTCCGGCCGCTGTATCTGGCTGACAGCAGGTTCTGCATCGATCCATAAGCCTTTCTCCGCAATCGCTTTCTCATATCAGAATACGATTTACTGAAAAATCGCGCAACACGTTTGTCGGCAAAAATATTTATATTACTTTCATATATTTCATCATATCTGAACCCTTTTTTCAGCTTTTCCGGCGGAAATCGCCCAGAAATAGATGCTCGCGGTTGTCGAATGCGGGGAATAGTGTTCTTTTTTAACATAATGCAGCTGCAGGCGCAAGGATGGCGCAATTGACACCGGCTTTTATAAACTGGCGATACAGCGGATATCCGAGGCGTCCGGCTTCGTAACTGCATTCAATCGTGATCCACTTTCCGGTAGCGCATCCACATCGCAATCGTGAGGATCAGGCAGAGGCCGTCAGAGACAACAACCACCATCCAGAGACCCTTTGTGCCGAACAGGTACGGAAGCAGGTAGATCGCTGTCAGCTGAAATCCGATGGATCGCGCAACAGACAGGAATGCCGACACAGCACCGTTATTCAGTGCCGTAAAGAATCCTGATCCCAAAATATTGAAGCCCATGAACAGGAAGGCGATCGAATAGATCCTGAAGCTATACACGGTCAGCTCCATCAGTCCCGGGTCATAGCCCACGAAGATCCTCACCAGGAAGACGGCAGACAGTTCGGACGCTGCAGTGAGTGCCGCAGATACAATGAGCATCATCCGTATCGTCTTCTTAAAAATACTGTGCAGCTCATCGCTGTGGCCTGCGCCGAAATGATAGCTTCAGGTTTCATGGCCCTTCAACTGGTACCGGCGGGGCGTCTTCGGAATCTGTGTCGGAGCGTTCGTTCTGGGTCTGATCATCTTCCCCGGCTTCTATGACATCAGCGCGCTCTGGTCTTCTCCATGGGTGATGCTGATCTTCCCGATGGCCTTCGTGATCCTCCTCATGATCACCCTGCTGAGCCGTCTGACGAAAAAGCTGATGCAGAAACGGTTCCGCCCCAGAAAAGAGCACCTTGCCGGATAACCGAAACTTCATGCGGGACATGCAGCCGGCAGCCCGACAGGAAAGGAGGAACATGGACGAACGGATTCTGTTTCATGTCGACGTCAACTCCGCGTTCCTCTCCTGGACCGCGGTCAGGCGGCTGCGTGACGACCCGGGATCCGTCGATCTCCGACAGATCCCGGCCGCCGTCTGCGGCGATGTCGAGACGCGCCACGGCGTCATTCTCGCCAAATCCATCCCCGCGAAGACCTTCGGCGTGCATACGGGCGAGGCGGTCATGACCGCGCTGAAGAAATGCCCCCGCCTTCTTCTGGTACCGTCTGAATTTTCCACCTACCGGGACGTCTCCCGCCGCCTGATGGCAATGCTGAGAGAGGTCTCGCCGTATCTGGAGCAGCTCTCCATCGACGAGGCGTTCCTCGACGTGACGCACAGGACCGGGCGGGACGGCGCGCCCGTGACTTTCTGACAGGTCCCGACGGGCTCTTCGCCAAAGGCGTCCGGGTCCGTCTGATCGGCGTCTCCGCAACCCGTCTGGATCACGGCGAGTACCGCCAGCTGAATCTCTTCGACTACGGGCGTTCGCTGGAAGCGGAGCGGAAGCAGCAGGCCTTCCGGAAGGAAGAAGGAGGCTGCCCTCGACGCTATGCTGGAGAACGTCCGGAAAAAGTACGGGGCGGATATTGTGCGCAGAGGCGCGGGGCGGGAGGAAGAATAATCGTCATCATTTGTCCGTAATGCATCCAGCTCAAATGCGAACTCAGTGCATTCGCGTTTGCAAACGCCGGACAAGGTCATTCACACCGCTTCCTTGTTATATGCATAGCTTTCTTTATACACTGTTTCCGGCGCTATATCAATTTCTCCATTATCCCATGTGATCACACCGTGGAAAATCACCGGATTACTGAATATTTTTTCATCTTTAAGCGGTTCAAATGCTGTTCCCTGTAAAAGCGTGGTATCAAATAAACGCTGTTCCCCCGTTGAAAACGTAACCAGCATCATACCGCCTCTGAGTGGTTTTGCGTCTGTGACCTTAATCCCTTCTTTCAATTCGCCTGCATAACATATTCCATCCTTTATATACATATCATTCACCTCATTTCATCGGCGGAATTTTATTGAAATGTTCGCCTTTGACGGCAAGATTCCATGCCGCATATGCTTCTTCCTCATGAAATGCCAGCCATCCGGTCACGATCTTCAACTGCTTGCGCGGAATAGAGCCCGCTAACAGTTCCCCGTCAATCGCGATTGCGGCTTCATATTCACCGTAATACACATGAACGTGCGGCTTATTGTGCTGCTCTGTATCACAAAACAGCATGTAAATCACCATCCCGCCAAAACGGCTTAATTCCGGCATATGTTATTATCCCTTTCAAGAAAACTGAGCATGGATTCCCGACCATCCCTATCATGAGATTAACACAAACAATCTCCTTACTCAATGTCAGTTCAGACGCCAATTTCTGAATGATTTCGGCTCCATGCTCTACCTGGCCTTTTCCAGAAGGAATCGCCTCGTCTATTCTTCTCCCAATATGCTAATCGCGGAGGGTTAGACACAATCATTGATGTATTTACCGATATGATCTGCCGATACGAGGCCCTTCGGAGATGAACTGAGCATCCAGAAACCCGTATAAAATCTTTTGCTTTTGCTCAAAATATTGGTCACCTCGCGAACTGGCAAGCAATGTTCCCTTGGCCAACTCTGGCCTCATGTGATTTTCCTACGAACCTGCGGCGATCGATTTGCGACCGGATTCGACCCTCTGCGTCCCGCTTCGGGCCTTACAAAGACCGCCGGAGCGATTCGTTCGGATAAATTAAAAAATCGACCGCCCTGCGGCGATCGATTTGCGACCGGATTCGAACCGTCGAAAGGTCCACCGGACCTTTCGACCCTCTGCGTCCTGCCTCGGGTCTTCCAAAGACCGCCGGGGCGTTTCATTCGGATAAATTAAAAAATCGAACGCCCTGCGGCGATCGATTTGCGACTGGATTCGAACCGTCGAAAGGTCCACCGGACCTTTCGACCCTCTGCGTCCCGAATCATATCCCGGGAGATTCACGTGGTATCCCGTAGTATGACACGGTATCCGATTTTCCCTTTAAAATAAGGCTTTTTCGGGGCTGAATACCGGAAATCAGGCAAAACCAAAGGTTCGCAAAAAGGCGCATTTGTAGGAACGATGTAGGAACGGACACTTATTAACCACAGCACAATCCACTCTCGTATTTAGCTGTTTGACCGAAGCGCCTGAAGAAGTTCGTCTGTAATATCCGTATTTTCCGTCAGGTTGTGATCCTTCTCATACTGAAGGATCATGCTGTTTGTCTTCTTTCCTGCTACTCCATCCGGCGTACCACAATCATAACCGGCTGCATTCAGCAACGTCTGCACTTCCTGAATAGTCGCTGCATCACGATATACCTGCCGATTAACAACATTTCCATCCTTGTCAATGGATAGACTAATCGGGCCTGTAGAGAAAAGCTGGCTCATATAATCATCGTCCTGGTTGACTGCAGAAATGTTCAGTGTGATATCAGTGATATTTTCAATTCCTGCATTTTTCAATTCAGATTTCATAAAGTAGCAATCCCCGGTGGCAGTCTTTCCCGACGAAACATTCAAAGAAAGTGCTGCCATGAACATACTCTGTCCATTTACATTAACGTTATCACTGTATATATCAACGTTATGCTGTGTCAGATTCTGGACTCTTATCTTCAGGACATCTGCCATCCCCATATCAGCATCTTTAGTGAATCCCAGGCATGTAATCTTAAAGCCATCCTGATTATATAGTTCCAGTTCACTTGCTCCAGCCATACTAATTCCTGTTCCTACTGCCGTGCCTGAAGACTGTGTACTAGTTTGACTGGTCGTCTGTGCAGATGTCATAGCTTCGTTTGTTGTCTGCACCTCAGATGCCACTGCGGCATCAGATGAAGTGTCGCTGCCCGTCGAATCAGACGATTGTGATTCATCCAATGGAAGCAGCTTCTCGATCTCATCCGTCATTTCCGCCTGCTCGGAAGAGCTGAGTTTACCTGAAATCCGTACCACACATGTTCCGACTACCTTATGAGAACCAGTTAGGCTAGGCGAATTATAAGCTAGCAAATATTCATCTCTCTGATTTGCGTCCTCCTGTGAGGGAAAAATCTCAACTGCTCCGCCTCCATCCGTTCCGGCTATAAGCGGGTCATCTGATACTGAAGTAACTCGTTTATCATGAAAATACACGCACCCGATATAACCACCTTCTTTATTGAGAAGATGATTCAAATCTGTCGTTTCTGTCACGGCTTTTGCCGACGTAATGTTATCAATCGAAGACAGCAGTTTCACTACAACATCATCTGAAGGACGATCCCATGTAGAGCGATTTGAACTTTCCGCCACAGATTCTGCCAATGACGCCGTTGACGAAGAAGTAACGTCAGAATCAGCAATACCAATCTGCTTGTCAATCGCTTTTATTCGTTCTTCTATCGTTTCTCCAGCAGAAGTACTGATTCCCAGTTCCTTTTCCAACGCTTCTATTCGTTTTATCGTCGTTTCACTGGAATGATCGATTCCCAAAACCCCCTCTGCCTTACTGATGTCACTTCTGATATCTCCCATCACAGGAGCTGCAAATGAAAGCGACGCTGCCAGCAGCACTGCCATGACTGCTTTTTTCTTCATCACATTTTCCTCCCTCCGCAATAATTTCAGCAATATGCTTAATAATGCAAATCAGATCTATCCAAAATATTGCATAATGTGCTGTTTTTATAACTCGCATCATGCATTTCTTAATCAATTTCACCATCAGTATCCGTATGTGTCAAGGTCAACATGTCAATAATGCAATCATTTCATTCAGGCAACGCAAATCTCAACTTGATTCGCAATGCGTTTTTGTCTTGCAATTAGCGGGGGCGTTGGAGATGGTGCATAATTCGGAAAGGACAGATGTAGTCTGGTGATATACCAGACATTATGTTAAAATGACGATATAGGTGCTACCAAGATGGTAGGCGGTTAGCCCTCTACGGAGGGACTGTGACCCTCCGATGACATAGAAATCCGGCAACGGAAATCTGAAAGAGGAGGGCTTGGCTATGACGGTGATGGACTTTATAGCAGTGGTGTGCTTCGGCATGACCTGCTTCAGTTTCGGATACCAGCTCGGATGCCGAGATAACAATAAAAACACAAAAGAATGACCGCCCCCAGTCCGGAAAACTAAGGCGGTCATCGCAATAGCATTACGGGCTAACCGTCTATCGGTAGTGCCCTCTTGTATCTTTAATATAGCGAACTGGCCGTTTTTTGTCAAATGATCAATTCATCCGGATCCACCATTTTGAGGATGAATCCTCACATTGCGAGCAGTCCCTCACCTTTCAACTCCGCCTTATACTTGTAATACGTATTCCTCGACAGCCTGGCAGAGACCTGCTCCTTTCTTCCGCCCGGAAGCGTGATCTCCACCGTTTCCACCGCCAGCAGAGCCATCACTTCCTTGTCTGTCAGACCTTCCGGATGCTTCTGGATCGTTCTCAGAATCAGCTGCTTGATCGGCTCCGCCTTCTTCACGGTAAGCCGGTCACCGCGCTGTGTGCCGACACGCCTTCCATCCCTCTGCGCCCTGCGCACTCCTTCGGATGTCCGCTGATGCAGGTAGTCAACTTCCTTCTGGGCAGCTTCAAAGGCAAGCTTGATCTGCGCTTCCGCCAGCCGCATCTGATACCGGTTGATCGCATCAAGGATAATATCCACGTCCGTGCCGGTCATGCTGACTGCATTCTGCTCGGTTGCACTGCGATAGGTGTCCGTATCGATATACGGCTCCTTCAGGAAGACAAGCCGGATGCCACGATCGTACAATTCCTGATAGAGCCGGAACCCTTCCTCTGCGTCCCGGCTCATTCTGGACACTTCGTCAAATACAATCGTCACATCCTCGCCTCCGGCAGATTCCCGGAGGACCGTCTTATACAGCTTATTCCATTCCGGCCGGTTCATACTGGTCCCGGTGTATTCCTCTGTGATGACCTCAGCAAGCGGATACCGCGTCTTGATGTTGTCGATCTGCCGCTGGATATTCTGCTTCTGCGTGGAGACCCTGCAATAACCGTAAGTCCTCATTTGCATCTTCACTATGATCAAAAATAACGACCGTTAGACACAATCATTTAGGTTTTTACCGATATGTTGCCGGATTCCTTATGAATCCGTTACCGTGATCTTCGGTTAAAAACCAATCTGCTTCAGCATCTGGAGATCCCGTTTTCTGGCGTTTTTGAGATTCCAGTTGCTGCCCCGCCGTTCCATTTTCATGCATCTTGCCATAAGCAGGATATCATGGACGGAAATGGCGTTGTTGTCGAGTTTCTTCACCGCAGCGATCATTTTTGATGAATCTGACCGGTGATAAGCATCAGGAATGCGAAGCCCTGTTCCTTGTAGTAGTCTGAAATCATAAGGTCATTGAAATCTGCCTTGTTCTTCATGTACTGGTAAAGCATTTCGATGCCCCAACGTTTTTATAACTGCTGAAAACCTCTTCTGCAGATTTTGCGCAGTTGCTCTGCAGAACGTACACACCGAATGTCTCCTTGTTTTGCTCAAACTTCTCCTGTGTATATCCGGATCGCCTGAGTTCCATGCAGTGTTGGTAGTTATAACGACACTTTTCGTTTTCATCGATGCCACGGAAGCCAAGTCCAACTTTGTGTGTAAATTGCCTTCAGGTATAACTGTCGATCACGATGCTGCCAGGAGGACGGCCTGTTCTTCGGCAATCTGATGCAGGTGATTTCGAGCATCTGATTTCAGCAGCTTCTGATAAGACTCTTTGCTGAAGATTGCCTTTCTGGCCTGACTGATGCTGTTCTGTTCCATCAGGACAGATCCCATCAGCCGGATCAGCGAAGCTTCATTCGGAAATATCCCGATAACACCGGAACGCCGTTTCAGCTCTCGGTTCAGCCGCTCAATGTGGTTCGATGTCCGGAAGAAGCGGCGCATCCCTTCCGGAAGCGTCATCACGGTCATAGCGCTTTCGAAGCCCTCGTCAAGGCATTCCATGGCTGACGAAGCGGATTCCTGATAATCGGCGAGAACCTGGTCCCGCTTTTTCCTGGCAGCCTCGATCTTCTTGCAGTTGAACATTTCCTGCAGTTCAGCACAGAGACCAGCCTGTACCTTCTTCGGTGCTTTGTCGGCGATGTTCTTTGAAAAGTGAAACTGACACCGTTGCCACGGAACGTCCGGAAATACCTCCCTGGAGGCATTGATAATGCCATCGTGAGCATCGGATGTAATCATCATGAGGCCGCACAGGCCGCGCTTTTTCAGGCCTGTCAGGAAATCTTTCCATGTCTCACGTGACTCGTTACGGTAGGCCGAGAAGCCAAGGATTTCGCGCTTTCCATCGTCATTGGTGCCATAGGCAATCATCAGCGCTTTCGAGACAACCCGGCCGTTCTCACGTACCTTGAAATACGCAGCGTCGACCGTGAGGAACGGATCATTCCCTTCGATCGGCCGGCTGCGGAATGCCTCGACTTCCTTATCGAGATCCTTGCAGACATCGGAAACGGCGGATTTAGAAATCGATGAACCGCAGAGCGTTTCTACGACCCTTGCAACTTTCCTGGTGGATACACCGCTCACGACCGTTTCCGCCATGGTCGTAACCAGAGCGGCCTCGCTGCGGGAGTCGTTCTCAAAGACCATCGTATGGAATGGCTGGTTTCTGTGTCTCGGTACATTCAACGTTATCGTTCCGATCCGCGTTTTGAGATCTCTGGTTCGGAAACCGTTTCTCGAGTCTGTACGGCCTTCTGAACGCTCATACGGCGCCGCCTGGAGCTGCTCCTGGGATTCGGCCTTAAGAACCGAATTCAGGCTATCCTGAAGGATGGTTCGGAAAAGCATCGATTGTCAAGAGTTGTCTTCAAGATCGAAAAGCCTTATGACCAGATGATCCACCTGTATACCTTTGTAGTCACTACAATGGAATCTCTCCCGGAACAGATCATCCGGTTCTACTGTGGCCGAGGTAAGATGGAGAACTTCATCAAGGAAGCCAAATGCGCACTTTGACTTTCGAATCAGCCCTTTTTAATGACCGCGGGATTCGTGCGCCCATTTTTGCAGTGGCTCAGGAGAAAGCATAGCGCCAATGTAGAATTTCAAAGAAATCATTCATGGGAATGGGGAAATCCATGCTTCGTGAAATTCAGGATTAAAAAATCGACCGCCCTGCGGCGATCGATTTGCACTGGATTCGAACCGTCGAAAGGTCCACCGGACCTTTCGACCCTCTGCGTCCCGCCTCGGGCCTTCCAAAGACCGCCGGGGCGTTTCATTCGGATAAATTAAAAAATCGACCGCCCTACGGCGATCGATTTGCGACTGGATTCGAACCGTCGAAAGGTCCACCGGACCTTTCGACCCTCTGCGTCCCGCTTCGGGCCTTACAAAGACCGCCGGGGCGTTTCATTCGGATAAATTAAAAAATCGACCGCCCTACGGCGATCGATTTTTTAATCGATGCGACTGGATTCGAACCAGCGGCCTCTGCGTCCCGAACGCAGCGCTCTACCAAACTGAGCCACGCATCGATTGCTTGTGATGTTCAACGTCTCACAGCAAAAGCTAGTTTAACAGGGACTCGGACAAATGTCAACGGTTTTTTATCATTTATCAGGGTTGTTTCATGAATACTGTTCCGACCCGCTTTATACTATGAATCACGTCATTTTTACATTCCCCTGCTCCGGACGGGCGGGTTTGATTCCTAGAAACGTCGCTTCCGCGACGTTTCTTCCTTATTGGGCGGGTGCGTCCGGAATATCACCCTTTTTCCCTCATGAAAAAGCGCAAAATACCCCTCTCTACCTTTACAGAGCCTTCCGGATTACCTATACTTTAATTGAGGCTCAGTATGGGTGAGAAGAAATATTTCGTGATCAGATCCGGACTATCAGCAAATATGTCCATCCTTTCAGTCATAACGCCTGGGGATATTTCTTCCTTAAAGGCTATCCTCAACACGTTATAACTGATCTTTCTGATCAGGGCCAGATTATTCCTGGATCTTTTAGCTGGTGAGCGATCTTCCCGGAATGTATCGTCCAGCACATGATGAAGACTGTTCTCTATCATCCAGTGCTGCCGTTTGATCTTTGCCATCTCATCCAGACTGAGCTCTCTGTCTGATACCACCCCGACCATCTGGACCTTTGCCGATCTCCCGTCATCAGCGTCTGCCCCTATTGTTTTTTCCCTGTTTTGTAAAAATGTCTTTTCATCTGGCGTTGTCTCCTCGCCTTTCTCATTTCTCCGGACTGGTATCCGTATCTGCCGTACACATCCGACCGTTTTTACAGATCCCCAGTCCCTCATGGTCCGTTCCAATACCGTCGGGTCATGACACACCTGGTAGTATCGATGTTCATGCCGTTCCCTGTTTTTTTCATAGTGGTCATCCTGCTCATACTTTGCGAGGAGTTCCTGGTACCGCTTTTTACAGGATCCATCTGCCTGACTGTCTTCGTAGGTCTTTCCCAGTTCCTGAAAAGTTCTGACCAGATCTTCATATGTCTCTGGATTGTTCCTTTTTACGGTCAATACATAATGACCGCCCGCCTGCACGATCTGCTCCATGATACCAGTATTGGTGCCGATCGCGTCTATAGTCACTGTACTTCCCCGGATATTCAGCAGCTTCAGTAACTTCGGTATCGCCGCGCATTCGTTTTCCTTACAATCAATGGGATATTGGCACAGTACGAGCTTCGTCTGCGCGTCGATCACATTCATGATCATAGGGGTCCGTTCGCCCCGGACCTTTGATGTTGCCCCGCGCAGCGCTTTCCCATCAATGATCAGATGCAGTCCCCGTGAGTCCAGGATCTCTCCGATCCATTCCATAAAGGCATAAAGAAACAACTCCTCGTCGATCGAAGACATCAGCCTGCTGACCGTTGATACGGATGGGACCCCGTTTTTCAATGTCATCCCTGTACGGAGAAATGATATATGGCGTTCGCACCACTCCATCGCCCTGCGATAGGATGTCTTTCCCGCCGCATATCCTATAGCCAGGCACAGCAGTATCTCCGCATGGTCGTGGCGCCGGTTCCGTTCTTTTCTTGGGTCCGGAACTGTCCGAAGGAACTCGATCAACGGCCTTACATAGCAGGCAGCCCCAACAGCTTAGCCGACCTCCAGTTCTATCCCGGCCCGTTCCAACAGGGCTTTCTGCTCGGATGTGATCCTGGAGATGACTGCCTCTTTCTCCAGATAAACTTTATATATCGTATTCAGGGAAGTGAGTTCTTCCCATTCGATCCCCGTTGCCTTGAAGATCCGCCGGATGAGAGATGACTTCTGCGCCGCGAACTGATAGCGGAATTCATCCTCATCTTTGATGACATACTCCTTTCCCAGAAATGTATTCGGAGAATCCTTTTTGATCAGGATCCGAAGGACATCTTCCCAATCATCCCCAAGAGGTTTTTTCCAATCTTCCGGGCAAAGATCCCATACTGCTTTTGAAAAACCGTATTCCTTTACCTCAATGGAACTGACAGATACTTTCCTCATGTCACTTTTGATCACTCCGTCCGGTGTGATCTTTCCGAGATAACGGTCGACCGGCTGCGGGTATTTTTTGCCAGGCACACGTTTTGAAGTACGCTTGTAAAGATAATAAGCGTCTCCTTTTTTCTTCACAGTAGTTCCTTTCGTCCGAAACTTCTGCACCCACTCTGGATAGACTTTATCCAGCTTCTGCATAATGCCTCCTTTCTGTATAGGTGGCATATACCTATACTATAAAGACATTATACCTCTACAATGCAAAAAAATCGAGGGTAGCAATTGACATGTATATCAATCGCTATCCCCGATAAAAACTGAGATGTAACCTATCTTAATTTCTCTTCATGAAACAGCCCTGATCATTTATGGATGCCGATTGTGCATTGGGAAAGCGCTCAGTCGAAGATAGCCGGCGCTTCCGCCCCGCGCCGTTTTGCGCTTGACAGCTCCGTTCCTCCGTGCTACTGTATCTGATCGTAAATAGTTTAATAATTAAATATTTTCATTTTATCATGTATGTAATGTGGGAAGGGAGGCATTATGAACGATCTTCCGCAGGCGCTGGCCTGCAGCATGCAGTTCCGCAAGCTGATCGAGAGGGAGATGGAAAGCATCACGGAAACCTACCATCTCCGGATGATGGACATCATCGTCCTGTACCACCTGGATCTGGAGGAACGGGACCCGGACAACACGGGCCGCTCGATGGAAAAGGAACTGTCCGGAAAGGGGATGTGCACCCGCTCCCATATCTCCCAGTCTCTGAGCCGTCTCCTCCGCGAAGAGTACATCACGGTCGAGCGGGACGAGAAAGACCGGAGGCGCACGCACAACCACCTGACAGAAAAATCAAAGCCGGTGATCCGTGATATTCTGGAAGCCCAGCACCGCGCGCTTGATCTGGCACTGGACGGGTTCACGGAACAGGAACTGAAAGAGCTCACCCGCCTGCTCGATCGGGCCGGCGGCAACATCACACGGGCACTCAGCGGATCCGCCGCATCCGATTCCGCTGATCCGTCCTTCACCCGGAGGACCTTATGATACGAATGTTCGGACGCATGAGGAAGAGTCTCGGCTGGATTCTCCTGATTGTGGTTCTGCTGCTGGCCCAGGCCTACTGCGATCTGGCGCTGCCGTCCTGCACATCAAAAATCATTGACACAGGCATTTCCCAGAAAGGCATTGAGGACGCGGTGCCGGAGACGATCCGGGACGGCTCGATGAAGACGCTCCTCATGCTCCTGCCCGAAAGCAGCCGGAAGGATGTGCTTCGACGTTACACAAAATCGAACAGCCTGTACCGCCTGAGGACACTCACCGCCGCGCAGCGGAAGAAACTCAGCGATACGCTCTCACGCGCCGAAGCCGCGGCCGTTTTCGCCGGGCAGAAAGGCGTCGACATCACCTCTCTTCCGGAACCGATGATCCGCGTGATGACGGCGCAGCTCGACAAGATGCTGAAGGAATACCCCCAGAGTATCGTCACGCAGGCTGCGGTCCAGTATGTCGCCTCCGAGTATCAGGCGCAGAACATCGATCTCGGGAAAATGCAGACCGACTATCTTCTGCGTACCGGGGGCCGCATGCTGCTCTTCGCGCTCATCGCGATGATCTGCTCGATCCTCGTGGCCTACCTTGCCAGCCGGCTCTCCGCCGGCCTCGGACGTGATCTTCGGCAGGATGTGTACCGGAAGGTACTGACGTTCTCCAGCCATGAGATGAACCGTTTTTCGACCGCCTCTCTGATCACCCGAAGCACGAATGACATCCAGCAGGTTCAGATGGTGATCACACTGATGTTCCGGATCGTACTCTATGCTCCGATTCTGGCGATCGGCGGCCTGATCCGCGTCTCCCAGACCGGGTCGTATCTCTCATGGATTCTGGCCGTCGGCGTCGGCGCTCTGGCCGCGCTGATGGGCGTGCTCTTCGCGTTCGTCATGCCGCGCTTCCGTGTGCTGCAGTCGAAAATCGACCGGATGAACCTGATTTCCCGGGAAATTCTCACCGGAATCCCCGTGATCCGCGCCTTCTCCGCGGAAAAAAGAGAAGAACGCCGCTTTGACGACGCAAACCGGGATCTCACGAAGACCAATCTCTTCGTCAACCGGGCGATGTCACTGATGATGCCGGCCATGATGCTGATCATGAACGCGATCAGCGTGCTCATCATCTACTCCGGTGCCCACGGCATTGACCATGGACGGCTTCAGGTCGGTGACATGATGGCCTTCATCCAGTACGCGATGCAGATCATCATGGCCTTTCTGATGATCTCCGCCATCGCGGTCTTCATGCCCCGCGCGAGCGTATCCGCCCGGCGGATCAACGAGGTGCTGGACACCAGGCCGATGATTCAGAGTCCCGTTCATCCGCTGTCCGTTCCATCCGGCTCCGGGGGGCTTCTCGAATTTGATCATGTGTCGTTCCGTTACCCCGGCGCGGAGGAAGACGTGCTGAAAGATATTTCCTTCACCACGAAAAAAGGCCAGACCGTCGCGCTGATCGGAAGCACGGGAAGCGGAAAATCCACGCTTGTGAACCTGATCCCTCGTTTCTTTGACGTCACGGAGGGCGCGATCCGCGTGGACGGCACGGATATCCGGAAAATGGATCTGGCGGATCTGAGAGAACGAATCGGCTATGTGCCGCAGAAATCCGTTCTGTTCTCCGGCACCGTCGAATCCAATCTCCGGTTCGGAAGAAAAGACGCGGCGGAAGGCGAACTTCTGGACGCCCTCTCCATCGCGCAGGCGGACTTCGTCAATGAAAAAGAAGGCGGCATCCGCAGCCGGATCGCCCAGGGCGGCTCGAACCTTTCCGGCGGTCAGAAGCAGCGGATTGCGATCGCCCGGGCGGTCGCGAAGAGGCCGGAGTTTTATCTTTTCGATGACAGTTTCTCCGCTCTGGACTTCCGTACGGACGCGGCGCTGCGGCGCGCGCTGAAGAAAAGGACAGCGGGCGTCACCACCATCGTCGTCGCGCAGCGGATCAGCTCGATTCTCGGCGCGGACGAGATCCTTGTGCTCGATGAGGGGCGGGTCGTCGGCCGCGGAACTCATAAGGAACTGATGGCGAACTGCGAGGTTTATCAGCAGATCGCCAGCTCCCAGCTGTCCGCTGACGATCAGGAAGCCATCCGGCAGCGCAGCATACCGTCCGTAGAAACGGACGGAAACGGAAAGGAGGGACCGGACCATGAGTGAATCCGACAGACGTCCGGCGCGGCGAGGGCCGCACGGAGGCATGAGACCGGTTGAGAAGCCGAAGGATTTCAAAAAGGCATTCAGCGAGCTGACGCGGTACATGAGCCGTTACCGGCTCCGTCTCGCCGTCATGCTGCTCTGCGCGGTCGCCGGAACCGTCTTCACCATCATCGGCCCGAAGATCCTCGGTCGGGCGACGACCGAGCTGTTCAGCGGACTGATGGCCAAGATCCGGGGCACCGGCGGTATTCCGTTCGCAAAAATCTCGCGGATCCTGCTGACATCACTGATCCTGTACGCGGTCAGCGCGGCCTTCTCCTTTCTGCAGGGGATCGTGATGACCGGAATTTCCAATGATGTCGGCTACAATTTGAGGAAGGACATCTCTGTCAAAATCAACCGGATCCCGCTGAAGTATTTCGAAAGCCGCCCCTACGGCGAGGTGCTCTCCCGGATCACAAACGACGTGGATACGCTGCAGCAGGGCATCAACCAGAGTATCACCCAGCTGATCACCTCCCTCACGACGATCGTCGGAGTGCTGATCATGATGCTCTCCATCAACGTCTGGATGACACTGGCCGCGCTGGTGATCCTCCCCGTCTCCGCGGGAATCGTCGGGTTCGTGATGAAACGGTCCCAGCGATACTTCCGGGATCAGCAGAGGTATCTCGGCGATGTCAACGGACAGGTCGAGGAAGTCTTCGCCGGCCAGAATGTCATCCGGGCCTACAATCAGGAAAGCGCCGTCCTCGGAACGTTTGAAGCCTCCAACGACAAGCTCTGCGAAAGCGGCTGGAAGTCTCAGTTCTTCTCAGGCCTGATGATGCCGGTCATGCAGTTCATCGGCAATCTCGGCTATGTCGCCGTGGCGATTCTCGGCGGTTTTCTGGTGATCCGCAATGCCATTGCCGTCGGCGATATACAGGCATTTTTCCAGTACATCAGGAGCTTTACGCAGCCGATCAATCAGATCGCCCAGGTGCTGAATCAGCTCCAGTCCTCCACTGCCGCGTCCGAGCGCGTCTTCGAGTTTCTCGCCGAGGAAGAGGAGCCGCAGACCGCGGCCCATCCGGTCGATCCGGCCGGGCTTGCCGGCAACGTGGAATTCCGTGACGTCTGCTTCGGATACAATAAGGATCAGCCGGTCATCCATCACTTCTCGGCAAAGATCCGGGACGGCCAGAAAATCGCGATCGTCGGTCCTACCGGAGCCGGCAAGACAACGGTCGTCAAACTTCTGATGCGGTTCTACGATGTGGACAGCGGGGCGGTCCTTGTGGACGGACATGATGTCCGCGAGTTCAGCCGTCCGGATCTGCGCGGCATGCTGGGGATGGTGCTTCAGGACACATGGCTGTTCAACGGCACCATTATGGAAAACATCCGGTACGGGCGGCCCGACGCCACCGACGAGGAGGTGATCGCCGCCGCGAAAGCCGCGCACGCGCATCACTTCATCATGCAGCAGCCCGACGGCTATCAGACCATGCTGAACGAGGAAACCACCAATATCTCTCAGGGCCAGAAGCAGCTTCTGACTATCGCCCGGGCGATCCTGGCTGACAGCCGGATCCTGATCCTGGATGAAGCCACCTCCTCCGTGGATACGAGAACAGAGGTGCGGATCCAGAAGGCGATGGACAATCTGATGAAGGGCCGTACCAGCTTTGTGATCGCCCACCGGCTCTCCACGATCCGGAACGCGGATCTGATTCTCGTCATGAAGGACGGTGACATCATCGAGCAGGGTACCCACAGCGAACTGCTCGCTCAGAACGGCTTCTACGCGGACCTCTACCGGAGCCAGTTCGAGCAGATCAGCGCCTGAAAACTCTGATGGAAATGCATGCCTCATCCCGCAGCAAACGGGGACCAGCCAATCAAGGCTGATCCCCGTTTCTTCCGTCTCCCGGCAAACGCTCTCGCTTCAGATTCAGCGGCCTGTTCTTCCGGCAAGCCACCCTCGCGGCAGCTGCCGCGGCGTGCACTTCCGGCAATCTTACGCGACGGCTGCCGCGGCAGAGTCTTTCCGGCTGATTCCTGTGCTCCCTTACTCTTCCTCCAGAATCTGTCCGTCCCGGGAAATCGTGACAACCCTCCACGGAAGGAACTTGCCGCTGTTCTTAAGCGCTTCCCGGGCCGCGTATTCCAGCCCGCCGCAGCAGGGCACCTCCATCCGGACGATCGTGACGCTCCGGATCTCGTTCCGCGTGATGATCTCCGTCAGCTTGTCCGTGTAATCCACCGGATCCAGCTTCGGGCATCCGATCAGCGTGACCCTTCCCTTCATGAAGTCCTCATGCATGTTCGCGTAGGCGTAGGCCGTGCAGTCGGCCGCGATCAGAAGCTTCGCGCCGTCGTAGAAGGGCGCCTCCTCCGGCAGCAGCTGAATCTGCACCGGCCACTGCATCAGGCGGGAAACCGGCGCGCCTGAAGACACGGCGCTCTCCTTCGTCTCCGGTTCGTCCTGAGCACCCAGCGCCATAAACCGGGATCCCGGACACCCGCCGGCGTGAGGCGCGCCTGACGGCGCGTGCCGCGCCGGCTCCTCCGCCCGCAGCCCGGCGGCCGCACGGCTTTGCTTCACCGCCTCGGCGTCATAAGCCGGCGCCTCCCGCTCCTCGAACGTAATCGCGCCTGTGGGGCAGTTCGGAAGGCAGTCGCCGAATCCGTCGCAGAAATGCTCCCGCACGAGCTTCGCCTTGCCATCGACTATATCGATCGCGCCTTCATGGCAGGCGTTCGCGCACGCACCGCAGCCGTTGCATTTTTCCTCATCGATGTGAATAATCTTCCGAACCATCCTGACCTCCTTGCCGGACGGCGCCGCCGTCCCCGCATCCGTTCTCCTCCGGCGCTCCCGCCGTTTCTTGTCTTTCTGATCCGACTATACTATACTTGCGTCATCAAAGAGGTGGCTGTGACCACATTTTCATGAAATCCATCCGGCGGCCGCACGCCTGTGCGCAGGGCCGGAAAAGAAAGGAAGAACGGAATGGAAATTGCAGATCTCAGCCGGACCGCCTTTTTTCAGGGACTTACGGATCCGGAAATCCGTTCGGCGCTCGAAGCGCTGTGCGCCTTCGAGCGCACCTACCGGAAAGACGAGTGGATTCTCTCAGCCGGCGACACGACGCAGGTGATGGGTCTCGTGCTCACCGGCAGCGTCACCATCGAGCACACCGACCTCTGGGGGCGGCGCACCATTCTGAGTCACGCGGGCGAAGGCCAGTTCTTCGCGGAAACCTACGCCACGCTGCCCGACGCCGTCCTGCTGGTCGACGTCCGGGCGAACGAAGACTGCCGGATCCTCTTCATCCGGATCAGCCGTCTCGGAAGCCTCTCCGGCCGGATGGAACCGTGGCTGCTCCGGATCACGCAGAACCTGCTCCGCATTTCAATGCGCAAGAACCTCCGCCTCTCCAGGCGGAGCCTTCATACCGCGCCGAAGTCCGCACGCTCCCGGATCATGTCCTACCTGTACGCGGTCTCGCTGCAAAAGCACGCCGTGTCCTTCGACATCCCGTACGACCGCCAGCAGATGGCGGATTACCTGAACCTCGACCGCACCGCGCTCTCGAAGGAGCTGAGCCGGATGAAGGCGGACGGCCTCATCGAGTACAGGAAAAATCACTTTACACTTCAGGCGAATACGCGGACACAAGAGGAGGAGCGGTAAAAACCGCTCCTCCTCGAACTTTGCTACTATACGGTCTGCCTGCTCTTCTTCGAAGCAAGACAGCGCCCATTTCCTTCCGGGATCTCCTGCACGACATCACCGCTGCTCTCTAATGCAGCGCAACGACCGGTTCGAATCGAAACGATAGGACCAGCATGGCGCCCGGACCCCCGTAATCCTGATCTTCAGCGTCTCAGAGTGCGCCCATCACCTCACGCAGCGCGTGCTTTTCAGCGCAAACGCGTGCGCCGTCCGACTGGAACGCGATCCGGTCCGCCTCCGCCGGCATCTCATACATCGTACCCGACAGCACCTGAGCTCCGCCGTTCACAAAAATCTCGTAGGAGAACCGGTCAAGTAAAATCCGCAGGGACAGCGTCTGTCCGGGCCGGACAACCGTCTCACGGACGCTGCAGACAGACGAAGAACGTCCGTCATGTCTCCGGTCCAGAAGGAGCCGTCCGCTTTCCGGATCCCACTTCAGGCTGATCCGGTGTGTGCCGTCCGAAGCAAAATCCATCTCGAATGGTTCCGCATCTTTTTCGGGAACCGTCACATCGACCGACAGATCAATGACGCGGCCACTAATACCATCCAGTTCCGTCTCGCCTTCAAGCGTCTGATCAGCCCGAACGGTATCCAGATGCAGCTTTTCAATCTCCCGGACCGGCTTCTGATAAAGATGGCCGTCCCGCACCGAAAGCTCCCTCGGGAACGTCATCATGCCATACCATTTTATCGTCTCCGGCGCATTACCTCCGGTTTCAGGAGCCTGCATCCAGGCGACCAGAATCCTTCTTCCGTCCGGCGTCTCCATCGTCTGCGGCGCATAAAAGTCGAACCCGAGATCGAGTCCCTGCGGCTCGCCGGCCGTAAACCGGTGTGTCTGTTCGTCATAATCTCCGATAAACGCCAGCACCGTATACCCGTTCCGGTAAGACGGATCATCGTTCTTCACGGCCATCGCCGATGCGGAAACCACGCAGCGCCCATCCAGCATATAGAAATCCGGGCACTCCCACATGCGGCCGAAACGGCCGTCATTGGCAAGGATCGTGCTGACATAGTGCCACTCCCCGGCGTTCTCCGACTGGAACAGCAGCAGCTTGCCAAGCTGAGTCCGGCGGTCTCTGGACGCCAGAATCGCAGAATAAGTCCCGTCTTGCTCAATCCACAGCTTCGGGTCCCGGAAATCGCTGATCTCGCAGTCAGCCGGAAGCTCCTTCTCCGCGATCACCGGATTGCGCGGATCTTTGCTGTAATCCTTCCCGTCGCCCCGCGCCAGACACTGCGTCTCGCGGCGATACACCTCGCCGGGTATCTTCTCCTCCTCAAAATGCGCCGTATACATCAGCAGGTGGGAACCGTCCGCATCCGTCACCGCACTCCCGGAAAACACTCCCGTTTCATAGCTCTCATCCGGAGCCATCGCCGCCGGCTCCCTCTTCCACTCCACAAGGTTCTCCGAGGTCCAGTGCCCCCAGTTCACTCCGACATTCCAGCGGGGCGCATAAGGATAGAACTGATAGAAGAGATGATATTTGCCCTGGTACCATGAAAAACCATTCGGGTCATTGAGCCATCCGACAGCCGGAGAAAGATGGAACGCAGGCCGCTCCTCCCCTGAAACGGAATCCTTATGCGCCTGCTCGTACTGGCGCAGTGCTTCAAGCTTCGTCATGATGCGTTTCCTTTCGATATTGTTCGTATTCCTCATCCGTCATCGAGGAAATTCCTTTTGAAAATGCAACCGGCAGCACGATCTGGTCGTTTTGAATCTCTTCATGCTGCATTTTCCGGATCAGCAGATTGACGCCCTCAGCCGCCAGTTTCCTGATTGGCTGCCGGACTGCCGTCACGGTTGGACAGGACATCTCAAGCATCTTCGTTCCGTCGAAGGCCACAAAACGCACATCCTGCGGAACGCGCCGTCCCATCATCCTGACATGCTTCATATAGTGCAAAACGACACTGTCCGTTCCGAACACACCGGTGACATCCGGATGCGCGCGGTAGCAGTCCCGGACCAGATGCTGATAATAGTTTTCGTCAAATTCATTCCATTTCACAATCACGTTGATGCATTCCGCTCCCGCCTCCGTGACGATGCGCTCGAATTCCTCATGGCGATCATTGAACGGGAACGCTTCCTTCGTCTTTCGGTCGCGGAACTGAAGCATCTTCCTGCATCCCGCACGGAGCAGCTCATGCGCCGCCATCGCGCCGCCTTCCCTGTGATTCACGGTTACTCGGGCGATCTTATTCTTAATGTACATCGTATCAAAAGATACGATCGCCCCGTTCACCGCCTTGTACCGCTCATGGTTCAGGGAATGTGTGCAGGTCAGGATACCGTCCACCATGTTGCGGTCCAGCATATCGAGATACGTCTGCTCGTTAGTCTTGTGACCATTCGTGTCGCAGAGCATCGTCTTGTATCCGTGATTGCGGAGCTCCCGCTCACAGGCAGAAACGAGCTCACTGAAATACGGATTGGCTACATCCGGAACGATCATCGCCACCGTCATGGAACGGTTCTGCAGGAGATTTCTCGCCAGCTCATTCGGCCGGTAATTCAGTTCTCTGACGGCCTGCTCCACTTTAGCCCGTGCCTCCTCCGAAGCGTAACCGCTCCGGTTGAGAACGCGGGAGACTGTGCCGATGCTGACGCCCGCGCGTTTCGCGACATCCAGGATTCCGCTCATTTTCAATCATCTCCGGAATATAATTAAGATGTCACCACTTTAACCTTTAATTCCGGATGAAGCAATCCCTTCCACGTAGTATTTCTGCATGAAAATGTAGATCAGGAGCATCGGCACGGAGGCCAGCGTCAGGGCCGCCATAATTGCGCCGTAATGGATCGGCTGCGTGCCGAAGAATGCCTGCACGGCCAGCTGAACCGTCCGCTTGTCCTCGCCGGTCGTGATCAGGAACGGCCACATAAAGTCATTCCACCGCGCGACGAAATCTAGGATGAACACGGTGGCGAACACCGTCTTGGCGAGCGGAAGCACCACCTTGAAATAGGTGCGCACCGGCCCGCAGCCGTCGATCGCGGCCGCCTCGATCAGCGCGTCCGGAATATCCAGAAAGTAGGAGTAAAACATGTAGATCGAGAAGCAGTTCATCATGAACGGAACCGCCAGTCCCGCCATCGTGTTGACCCAGTTCAGTTTGGCCATCTCGATATAAAGGGGCAGGAGAATCGCTTCCACCGGCATCGACATCAGCGCGATCACCACGGTCAGGATCAGGCCGCGTCCCCTGAACTTCAGTTTGGCCAGCGCGTATCCGCACATCGAGCCGAAGAGAAGGTCGCCGAGGAGGACAATGGCGATATAGCCGAATGTGTTTCCGAGGATCTGCGGAATATTCAGTCTGTGAAAGACCTCCACATAATTGGAGAGCGTGAAGTGGAACGGGATAAAGGTCTTGATCGAATTGATGTTCGCGAAGATCTCCAGTTCCGGCTTGAAGGACGCCGCCACCATCCAGAGCAGCGGGGAGACGAAAATCAGGCCGATCAGAAGATTTCCGCCGTAAAACAGGATATTTCTGTATGTCTTATTGGCTTTCTTGCTTTTCATGCCGCCCTCCTCAATTCGTCCTTGTCAGCTTTTTCACCAGCATCGACAGGGCGACTACGATGATGAAGAAGATCGTCGCCACCGCGCAGGCATATCCGAAGTTGCCCTTCTGGAATCCCTGCTCGTAAATATAATAGACCAGCGTCTTCGTCTTGTTCTGCGGACCTCCGTGCGTCATGATATACGGCTGCGTGAACAGCTTCATCGCCTGAATCAGCGTGATCATCACCACATATTTGATGGTATTCTTCAAGCCGGGAAGCGTCACATACCGGAACTGCTGAAAGGTGGTCGCTCCGTCCACGGACGCTGCCTCATACTGTTCCGACGGAATGCCGTTGAGGCCCGCAAGGAAGATCATCATCTGGTAGCCCGCGCCCTGCCACGCCGACATGAAGATGATGGAATTCATCGCCGTCTTCGGATCGTTCAGGAAGTTGATCGGGCCGATCCCGAAATGAGCCAGCAGTGCATTGATCAGTCCGGTGCTCGCGTTGGAGTTATAAAGAATGACCCAGAGGATCGCGATGACCACCATGGACGTCACCTGCGGGCTGAAGTACATGGTTCGGAAAATCGAGACGCCTCTTCTTCTGGAGCTGACCAGCAGCGCAAGACAGAGGGCCAGCACACACTGGATCGGAACAACAAGAACGGTGAAATAAACCGTATTGCGCAGCGCCTGCCAGAAGTTCCGGTCAGCGAACAGCTTCTGATAGTTCTTCACCGAACTGAAAATGATGCGGTCCGGCCGCATGACCTGATACGTGAAGAATGAATAGTAGATCGTCAGAATGATCGGAACGATCAGAAAGGCGGCCAGCAGAACCACCGCGGGACCGGAAAGGATATAGCCTCCGATCGCATGCGAACGTGTCCGTTTTCTTTTCATGAATTTTTCCCTCTTTATGACACGCGGGAACTGGACTTCCAGTTCCCGCTGAAAAGATCACGCTGTCCTGAAATTGAACTTACTGAACCTCGGACTTACTGAGCATAGTAGGTGTCATAATCGTCCTGGAAATCAGACGCCACCGTATCCAGCTCGGTCTGCGCATCGGATCCGGAGAAGACGTTCAGAATCGCCGTCGCAAAGCCCTGAGACAGAACCGAGTAGGAAGGCGTTCTCGGACGGGCGACACCCGTGTTCTGAAGCTGCCACAGGAAAAGCTTTCTTGCGCCTTCGTCCCAGCCTGTCATCTTGTCGTAGGAAGAAGTACGGGAAGCCGGCTTGGCGATCGCAGATGCATAATCGGCTACATTATCCGTGCTCATCAGATACTGCAGCACCTGCTTGGCGGAATCCGGATCCTCGCAGTCCTTCGTCACCGCTGCGGTCCAGTCGCCGGTCGGTGAAACCGCTTTGCCGTCATTGGACACCGGGTAATAGGAAACGCCCCAGTTCAGATCGGATTTCTCCAGATCCGCGATATTCCAGGAGCCGCCGAGCATCGTGGCCGCCTTGCCGTTCAGGAACTCATCCTTCACCGGATCGACATTCGCGAGGCCTTCCTGAATGAACTTGTTGAGATATTCCATCGTCTCAACCGATTCCTTGCTGTTGACATAGCCGTCCGCCTTGCTTCCGTCATCGCTGACGAAGTTCGCCCCGTTCTCGAGGAAGAACGGTTCCAGCGCATAGATCAGGCCTTCGCCCTTGTCCATGACAATGTTAGTTCCGACGTAATCATCGGTCGTGAGCTTCTTCGCATTTTCATAGAACTGATCCCAC
This sequence comes from Chordicoccus furentiruminis, assembly GCF_019355395.1. Taxonomy (GTDB): domain Bacteria; phylum Bacillota; class Clostridia; order Lachnospirales; family Lachnospiraceae; genus Chordicoccus; species Chordicoccus furentiruminis. The sequence goes on along the minus strand of NZ_CP048829.1, from coordinate 1,716,897 downwards.
GTCCACGCCTTCTTGATATCGGTATCGGACGGATACTCGATGCCGGCCTTGTCAAGATAGTCCTTGTTGTAATACAGGGCGACGGAAGACTCGGTCGGTCCGATCGCGTAGAGATGATCGTCATAGGTGTTCTGCTGGATCGAGGACGGCATGAAGTCCTTCTTGTCCTCATCCGTGTACACATCGTCGATCGGAATGATCGTGCCGTTTGCCGCGTAGTAGGAAACCGTCGGGCCGTCCACGAACAGAATGTCAGGAAGATCGTTGGATGTGGTCGCCGTCGTGATCTTGTTCTCATATGCATAGGAATCCGAACGGTCGATAGCCTGACGGGCGATGGTCAGATCCGGATGCTCCTGATTCCATGCCGTGATCTTCTCCGCCCACCAGTTCTCGATTCCCTGCTCGTCCGTCGGGCTCCAGATCACGATCTTCGCCGTACTGGCATCGCCCTGATTGAGATCCGCTGCCGGCTCTGTCGCAGACGAGGCAGCAAATACCGATGCACTCCCCCCGACAAGCATCGACGACGCAGTGGCAGCTGTAAGAACCACAGCAGCGAGTTTCTTTGCCTTCATACGTATCCTCCTTTTCCTCCGGAGTCTGCCGTTCAGACGTCCGTGTGTAAACCTTTCCACATTTTTCAAAAAGAGAGAGCTTCGGAACCTTTTCACAGTCAGATCTGTTTCTCTGCCTGCTCGGGGTGGGAAGCCCGCTGCCGCCTTGTAAAGGTAACAGTTTTTATCGATGTGGAAACCTTTTCACTTGCTGATTTACACAATACACATGTTTTATTTGTCTGTCAACGTATTCCGGTTCTTTCTCCTGTCTTTGTCGAGTTTGCGCAAAACAGGAACTCTCGTTTTGTGCACAATGGGCTGAAGTTGTTTTCTCTCTGCCTTCTGAAAATAGAACCAGCCGCCGTACGGAAAAACCTCTCTTCCGCACGGCGGCTGTCCGCCAGCTGCCTGCACTGATTATCGGAAATACCGGAACTCAACCATATAGGTGCGGCTTTCTCCCGGCTGAAGAACGGGCGCGCCGCATCCCTCTTCCCCCGGAGCCGGACCGTCCATAAACGTGTTGGACGGCTCCAGACCGAGCACATACTCGCCCTTCCCCAGCATCTTCCACTCGCAGAAGTAAGGGAGAACCTCACCCGAGAAGCGGACGGCCGCCCCGATCTTCCGCTTCTCATTGTACAGCTGATATTCGCACATTCCGTCCGCATCCCGGCGCAGGCGGTGGAAATAGCAACGCTCTGGATATGGCGCCGACGGCGCCTCGATGACATTCCATGTGTCCAGATACTTCGCGGCCTCCTCCGTGCGCGGCTTCACGTCCTCCGAATCAAGCGTCAGATGCGTGCCTTCCTCCAGAAGCGGATAGCCGAAATTGATATGATACAGCAGCACGAACTGGCGCGGCAGAAAGCCTTCGTTCGTCACGGTATCCGTCAGCGTGATCGTATCCACACCCTCCGTGAAGCGGTACAGCCGCTCCGTCTTCAGGTTTTCCCCGAAAATCCGGCCTTCGCGGATCGTCCCGCCGACCTCGAGACCCGCCCGTCCGTCCTCCGTGACGAAGCGGCGGCAGAACACGCCGGATGCTTCTGTATTGTCAAAGCGGCCGTGCAGTCCCTGCATTTCTCCGTAGACGCGGCGTTCGGGCCCCAGATTCTGAAGACCGCCCGTCGTAAGCTGCCCCACGTAAAAGTTCCTCAGGAAATGGTCTTCTCTTCCGTCGTACAGACGGGCCGACCGTGCGCCCGCCGGAGAAAGATAGTTCATGTTCTGCCCCGCGAAACGCACCTGATACAGGTCAAGCCCCCGGTCTGGCAGGATCCGGGCGGACAGGCCGCCGCCGTTCTCCACCTGAATAAACTTCACGCCGGCTGACGGTCCGTCCGTCAGCATCCCTTCAAAACAGGTCATCAGCTGCTCCTCACAGCCGATATACTCTGCCTCCTTTAGTCTGTGATCGCTCATTTCGCATCTCCTCTCTGAACCAGATTCGGCGGAATACCCTTCATCCGGCGGACAGGGCAGCCGGATGTCTTCACCGGTTTTCCGGACAGCCGCAGCGCCGTGCCGCCGGCCCGCTTTCCCATCCCATAGAGGGCCGGGTCGTCCGGTCCTCCGGCAAACCGCTCAGTATTTATTGTCCGCCAGGATCTCCTCCAGCTCCTCCGCACCGGATCGATGGATTTTGTCCCAATCCAGCACGGACTCCAGCAGTGCGTCAATGACGGCCATCTCGTTCAGCTGGGCGTATTCTTTATAGTAGCTGAAGGACTCCTTCCGGCCGGCCGAAATCAGAACAAAATCCGCCAGCTCGGAAAGCGGGGACAGCTGATAGGCCGTGATCGCGATGACCTTCATTCCCTTCCGGTGCCCCATCTCCGCTGCCTGAATCACACTTCGCGACATCCCGGATTTCGAGATCGCGATCACCAGATCATCCGGCGTTCCCAGATTGATCTGACCCAGAAAATATTCGGGTGACCGGTCGGCGATGCATCGCGTACCCAGCCTCTGAAGCCGGAATTCCAGATACTGGGCAAGATGGTTCGTATTGCCGACGCCGATCGCATGGATCATATTGGCGCTCCGGATCAGACCGGCGCATTTTGTCATCAGCGCAGGATCCATATTATTTCCGATCAGCTGCAGCGTGGCCGCATACCGGTTGAAAATATTCTGAACCGGGTTTCCTCCGTCATCCTCCGGCTGCGACTCTCCCTCGCTGCCGAGATCCCGGGCCATCATCAGGCGCAGCTGATAGTAGCCCTTGTAGCCCAGCCTGTGGCACATCCGGACGACCGTCGCGTCGCTGACCCCGCTGCTCTGAGCCAGCTCCGAGACATTCATATTCAGCGCCGCGTCAGGGCTTTCAAGAACACAGTCTGCCACTTTCCGTTCCGCAGAGGACATCTGCTCATATCCCGATTTGATGATTGCCATCACGGATGCGCCGTCATGATCCATACTGCCCCCATCATCTCCTGTTGACAAAACAACTGCAGGCATATCCGTCCTGCAGTTGTCCTGTCACTGAATTTCCAATTGTCGTGTCGCGCTTCTCAGCGATACAGCCCGGCTTTTCCGTCAGCGCCGAACCAGCGGATCCGATCCGCTGCCACTTCCTGCATGGCTGCAATGCAGGGCGGCTCGATCTCATTCGGCTCTCTGAGTTTCTCGTTCTTCAGGACTTCTCTCATCTTCTTATAATAAGCGTTTTTGATGTCGCTGGAAATATTAATCTTGACAATTCCATTTTTTGAAGCCTCCGTCAGCTCGCTCTGCGGGTTGCCTGAACCGCCGTGAAGCACCAGCTTCGTCTCCAGGCCTGCGTCCCGGATCGCCTGGCGGATCGCCTTGAGCCGTTCGATTTCAAGATGCGGCACGAAGCCCTTCGGATACAGACCATGGCAGGTTCCGATCGCGACCGCCAGCGAGTCGATTCCCGTATCTTTGATGAAGCGGACTGCCTCTTCTGGCTCCGTATAATGCATGCCGCGTGTCACCTCACCCTTGTACTCATCGATCGACCCGATGTTGCCGAGTTCCGCCTCCACTGAGACGTCCGATGCGTGGTAGGACGGCGCGTAGTGCCATGCGGTACGGTCTTCTTTGTCCGCCTGTACACGGGGATCAGAAGCATCTTCCACCGTCGTGTAGGTGATCGCTGCATGAGCCGCCTCAACGACCTTCTTCGTCAGCGCGACATTTTCCTCATACGGAAGCGCGGACGCGTCGATCATCACCGACGTAAAGCCCGCGCGGATCGCCGCCATCACGTTCGCGAACGAGGCACCGTGGTCAAGATGGATGACAACCGGAAGCTTTGATTCCGCCGCTCTCTTCGCCATCGAGGAAATCATGTCCGTTCCGATATGCTTCACCTCATTCGGATGAATTTCGATGATCACGGGCGCATTCATCCTCTCGGAAATATCCATAATCCCGTTGAACATCGCATAATCGGAAATATTGAAAGCAGGAATCGCAAAATGATGCTCATCCGCCACCGCAAGCAATTCCTTCATGTTAACCAGCATAGTCTTGTCCCTCCACACATAAGTAAGACAGGTAAATATGTTCAGTCAGCCCCTTCTGCGGACTGACAGGATACCCTTGCGCCATCAGAAATGGCAAAGCGTCGTCAGCCGCTCCTCAAGATACGGCTGCAGTCTGGACTGCACATATTCCGGCATCTCGATGATGCGTACCGGATCCTTGCTGTCCGCATAGGCCCGCGTGTATTCCGTCACAGCCCGGAAGTAGCGTTTCAGAAAATCCGTACCGAGGTTGAATTTGTTGATTCCTTTTGAAAATGCAGCCAGCAGCTGATCATCCGGGATTCCACTGCCGCCATGCAGCACCAGCGGCGTCTTTGTCGCCGCGTTGATTTCCTCCAGCCGCTGAAGATCCAGATGCGGCGTTTCCTTGTACTCGCCGTGAGCGTTGCCGATGGAAACAGCCAGCGCGTCCACTCCGGTTTCGCGGCAGAATTTCTCCGCGGCGTCCGGCTTTGTGTACAGATCAAGGTTGGTATTTTCCGCGTTTGCGGCCACTCCGACATGACCGATCTCACCTTCGACGCTGACGCCCAGCTCGTGAGCCCGGTCCACCACCTTTTTTGTCAGCGCGATGTTGGTGTCGAGATCGTTCATCGATCCGTCCATCATGACGGACTGAAAGCCGGCCTGTATGTTCTTCATGATCGCCTCATACGTAAAATCATGGTCCGCGTGCAGGCCGATCGGAACTGTCACGGAATCTGCCAGCTCCTTGACCGCTGTCGCAAAACCGGCAGCTCCTGTCGTATGCTGGACGGTGACATGCTCCGGAAACAGCATGACAATCGCCGGCGTATTGACTTTCTGTGCGGCGAAAACGACCGACCGGGCCATTACATAGTCCATGCAGATGAACGCGATCGCGGAGGTATTCGCCTCTTCCGCCGTTCTCATGATGTTTTTCACTGATTCATACATAGTAAGTTCGCCCCCGTAAGATATTCAGTCTGTCAATATGTGTGCTTCCGCTGCATGAAGAAATCCGGGCAGAAGGCCTCCCGCAAATGTGTCCCCGAGTCCGACTACGGTCGGATGCATCACGCTGCGCATATCCTTGCAGGGAATGCACGCCAGATCGCTGCCTCCGATCGCCCGGATCCGTTCGCTGAACGCCGCTCCTTCCGGATTGTCCGGAAGCGTCAGCGTTTCCTCGTATTCCGTCCGCCCGCAGCGGTCGCCGCAGCGAAACCGTGCCGCCGCCAAAGTCACGCCTCCGTTCAGAGCCTGTCGGCATTCCCGTGCATGCTTCCCGTACGCCAGCGCCCATCGCGACGAATGGACAATCAGCGTTTCAAACCCCGCTTTCTGATACGTTTCCCTGACTGCTTGATACACCCGTTCCGGATCGAGGATATCGATTCTCCTGCCTGTATATTCCTGCAGCTCGTCTTCATTCATGCTCAGCACACGGACTATATCCCGCAGATGCTGATGCACATAGGTTCGGAACGGCTGGTTGACATAATTTCCGTCTTCCATTATGCTGACGGCATTCTCCGAAAGCCGCGACAGCAGCCTGTGTGTTTTTCCGATCCGATCCGCCAGTACGTCCGCATCGAGAATCTGGCTGAAGCAGGAAAGAAGAAACACCTCCGCGTCTGCCAGTTCCGGGGCAAAGTCCTCCGAAACGGCCAGCCGGGCGCTCTCCTCATCTCTTGAGATCAGAATCCGATTTTCCCGCGCAGTCGTGAAACAGATATCCGACTCCTCGATCGTCTGACCTCCGAGATACGTGAAGGAGGCATGCGGGAACACCGGTCCGAAAGCATTGCCCGTATTCGAAAATCTTCTGATCTGCGGCGGAAGCAGTTTTGCGATCCATTCGTTGTACGAGCTCATCGAAAGCACACTGGTGTATCCGATCTTAGCCAGCGCGATCGCCGCTCTCGCTGCGGTTCCGCCGATCGTGACACGGTACTGAAAGCGGTCGGCGAACGCGTTGACGATTTCCGGCTGATCCGGAAGAATTTCAGCCCCGATTCCGGCTTTCATATAAGCCAGAACCATCCTCCACACGTTCCGCTCGCTGTCAGGCCGTATCTCGCCTTCAAGCTCGGCGCTCCGGATCCCGAAATCACGAATTGCCTTTCTGATTACCTCCGGGTCCCATATCAGTTCGTAGTCCACGCAGGTATGGAACCCGAGCGCTATCTTTTCTCCCATGATCGTCTCCTGTCCGCCTCAGCCCTTGACCGCGCCGGACGTCATACCGGCGATGAAATACTTCTGGAAGAACAGGAAGAGAATCAGAACCGGAATCGAGCCGATCACGGACATCGCCATCATCTGACTCCAGTCGTAGGTATGCTGTCCCATCAGCAGATTGATCCCGATCGGAACGGTACGCATATCATCCGTCTTTGTCAGTGCCAGAGCGAACAGATACTCATTCCACGCGTTCATGAACGTGTACATGCCAACCGAAACGAGTCCCGGAATGGAGACCGGAACCAGTACGCTCCAGAGTGCTTTCCAGCGGGAGCCTCCGTCAATCATGACCGCTTCGTCCAGTTCTCTCGACAGTGTGTTGAAGTATCCCGTCATCATCAGGATGCAGTAGGGCAGCGTTGTGACAAGATAGGTCAGAATCAGCGCTCCGTATGTATTGAAGAGCTTCATTGTCACGATCAGACTCAGATACGGAATCAGCAGCACGATCGGCGGAATCGCCTGTACGCTGACGATCAGCGAATTGATCAGCGAACGGCCCGGAAAGTCGAACCGGCTGAACGCGTAAGCGGCCATAATCCCGATGAACAGGGTAAGAACCACAACGGTTCCTGCCACGATGTAGCTGTTCAGGAAATAGCGCAACTTCTGCGGGTCCGTCAGGACCGCGGCATACGACCGAAAGCTGAACGATTCGTCGATGAATTTCGGAGGCCAGTCGAAAATATGCGAATTGGACTTAAAAGAGGAGCAGAGCATCCAGATAATCGGAAACGCCGCGAAAAACGCCCCGATGATCAGGAGAATCAGCTGTATGATCTTCAGTGATTTCTTTTGACTTCCTACCATATCATGCACTCGCTTTCCGCTGCTGTCTGACATAGAACACAGCCAGGATCACACATACGATCAGCACCAGCACCGCCGCGGCCGAGGCCAGTCCGTACTGACTGCTGTTGAAGGCCAGCTTGTAGATGTAAATGCTCAGTGTCTCCGTCGAATTGACAGGCCCGCCGGCAGTCAGCATCCAGATGACATTGAAGGACTGAAGTGTCCAGATGAAGTCCAGCATGGCAATACTGATCAGAATCGGCTTCAGCTCCGTCAGCGTGATGTACCAGAACTGCTGCCGTCCGTTAGCGCCGTCGAGGACCGCGCTCTCATAAAGGTCCGCCGGGATCCCCTGCAGACCGGCAAGAATACTGATCATATAGAAGGGATATCCGCTCCAGATATTGACGAACGTAATCACGTAAAGCGCGATCTTCCGGTCACTGAGCCACTCAAAGTTCTTTCCGATGACGTGAGTGAACGACAGCAGGTAATTGATAATACCCTGCGGCTGCAGCATCAGCTTCCACAGAATCGCGATGACCGACGCGGTGAAGACCCACGGAAGAATATAGATGATCCGGAAAAATGACTTTGTTCTGATTCCAAACTGTCTTGAATTAAGAAGAGAGGCGAACAGAAGTCCGAGTCCCAGATGGGCGATCACACTGACGATCACGAAGTATACCGTGTTTTTGACCGCCGTGATAAATTCCTCATCTTCCAGCGTTTTCTGATAATTTTTCAGCCCTGTGAAATCAAGGTTCTTCACGACGATTGCGTTCTTCTGGAAGGAATAAAAGACGACCATGCAGATCGGCAGAACCAGAAGGAGAACCATCAGAACAATCGTCGGTGCCAGATACCCGTACGGCGTCAGATTCTTTTTGATACGTTTTCCCATTACCCTGTCTCCGTGAAGCGAACAGGGATGAGGGAATGACCACATCCCTCATCCCTGCGCGTTCTCTCATACCATCGGTCAATTGTTAAAACCGGGCCGGTTGTCAGCTGTTATAGACGTCGTCCACAGCCGCCTGCATATTGTCAAGAAGCTTCGCGGAATCTTCCTCTCCGTCAAAGAACTTGATCAGATCGTTCGTCATATCCGTCATCACGGTGTTGGCTTCCTTCATGCCGACGAACTCGTTGATCGGATAGCAGTTGTCCGAGTAGTTCTTGTACACATCCTGGAACACCTCGTCCGCCTTGCTGTAATCCGGCTTAGCAACCGTGCTGCCCGGGAATCCGGACTGTGTCACGGACATTTCCGCATCCACCGAACCGTCCTTACCGTCCAGTCCGCTCATCAGATACTCGACGAACTTCATCGCCTCATCCTTGTGCTTGCTGCTGTCCGAAATACCGCAGGCCCAGCTTGCTACGCACATGCCGCTCTTGCCCGTGTAGCCGTCCTTCACCGGAACCGGCATCGCCGCGACGTTGATGCCCGCATCCCTGTACGCGCTCAGCTGTGCGGTGGAGTTGATGCAGAACGCGACCTTGCCGGAAGCGAAGTTACCGGTCATATCCGCCTCGGAGAGGGTCTCCTTGCCGGCGTAGATAGATCCGTCGTCATTCAGCTTCTTCATGAAATCAGCGAAATCCTGAAGATCCTTATTGCCGGAGATCTTGTAATTGCCGCTGTCGTCCTTCATCTTGATGCCGGAAGCCCACGCAAAGCCCATGAACACGTTCTGAATGCCGTTCGGATTGGCCGTATCAAGATTCAGCCCGAATGCGTCATAGCCCTTCGCCGTGATCTTCTTGCAGGCCTCCTCAAATTCCGACCATGTCTTCGGCAGATCCGTGATGCCGCTGTCCTTCAGAATATCCATGTTGACAAACATCGGGTAAGCGTAGTTGATCTGCGGGATCGCGTAGGTCTTGCCGTCGATCTGCCACTGATCCGCCAGCGCCGACGTATCGTAGCCGTCCGCCTCCATCAGGGCGCTCATGTCGGTCAGAATACCCTGATCGACGAAGTCATACAGCCACGCGCCGTCCACACTCATGATGTCGGCCACCGTCCCCGTGCTGGCTCCGGCCGTGATCGCCGTCTTCGTGTCTGCCCACGGAGCGTTCAGCAGCTTGACTGTCACACCGGTTTTGGCCTTGTAATCATCGACGACCTTCTGAAGATAGCCGTCCGGGAGCTCGACGCCCCACCACTGCTGAAACTCAAGCGTGACATCCGATGTCGGCGCCTCCGCCACACTGCTGTCAGCGGAAACACATGCCGCGCCCATGCCGACTGCCATCACACAAGCCAGCGTCGAAGCGAGCACCTTCTGTGAAACATGCTTTTTCATAGACATACCTCCTGCTTTTTGTTCAGCACCTCGCTGAACGATTGTTATCAACATCATAGCAGTCTGTAATTTTTTGTCAATCAAGCCGCATCGTAGAAATTCATTTTCATCAAATTGCGAAATTTTTCTACTTCTGATTTGTGCTATGTGTTCACATTTTTCAGATAATTATGGCATACATTCCACAGAAGGGCTCATTTTATGCAAATTTTTATTATCAAATTGCATTTTCTTTCCGTTGATCGAAGAAATAAACACGCTCTGTTTTTCAAATTTAGAAATATTATTTCAGTCTTTCATCCCCGGTCCGCCACGACAAACTGCTTTAGCCTCCGCTTCGTCCCTTTTCTCCCGATCACCGGACGCACTGCAGACAATACAGACAAAGCCGCCGCGCATTCCCTGCGCGGCGGCTTCTCCTTTGCGTATTCCGTTTTCTTCAGCAGAGCGGACTGCATCTCACCCCGCGTAGTCCGCCTGCGTCTCCCGTCCCGTGAGCACGGTTTCCAGCTTCCGTCCGTTGTCTAGCACGGTAAGACGGAGACCGTCCATCGGCCGGTCGGAGCGGACCGTCAGACGCGCACCGTCCCAGACCGCCTCCAGATCGCCGGCCGGCTCGCCCTGCATGTCCACAAGACGCACCCGGGCCGGCTCGCCGGCCTTCGGCGTGTACCAGCGGATCTCCAGTTCCTTCCGGTAGTCGTAGTCCGGACGGTCATCCCGCGACCCGTAGGGAAGCAGCGTGTTCTCCCGCACATAGAGCGGCAGGGAGAAGTAGTCGTATGTGCCGCTCCTCCAGCGGCCGCCCTCCTCCGTCCGGCCGCTGAACCATTCCGTCCAGCGCCCGTCCGGAAGATAGAAACGCGCGGTTCCCTCCTCGCTGAAGACCGGGGCCACCAACAGCGCGCTTCCCAGCATGTACTGCATTTCCAGTGAAAGAACCGCCGGGTCGTCGCCGAACTCCAGCACCATCGACCGCATCACCGGAACGCCCGTCTCGTGAGCCTCCGCGGAGAGCCCGTACAGATAGGGCATCAGTCTGCATTTCAGCTGTACGAAGGCACGGACCACATCGCAGGCCTCCTCGCCGAACAGCCACGGCACCCGGTAGCTGGTGCTGCCGTGCAGACGGCTGTGGGAGCTCAGAAGGCCGAACTGCACCCAGCGCTTGTAGAGATCCGGCGTTGCGGTGCTCTCGAAGCCGGAGATGTCATGGCTCCAGAAGGAGAAACCGGACATCGTGAAGGACAGTCCGCCTCTCAGCGTCTCCGCCATCGACGAGTACGTCGCGTAGCAGTCGCCGCCCCAGTGCAGGGGGAATCGCTGGCTTCCGACCGTCGCGCTCCGTGAGAACACCACAGCCTGGCCGCGGCCCTTCTCCTCCTCAATCACCTCAAAGGCCGCCTGATTGTAAAGAAGCGTGTAGCGGTTATGCATCCTCACCGGATCGCTGCCGTCCGCATAGCGGACGTCAACGGGGATTCTCTCGCCGAAATCCAGCTTCACCGAATCGATACCGGCCCGGAGCACCGCTCTCAGATGCTCCTGCCACCAGCGCCGCGCCTCCGGGTTGGTGAAGTCCACAATCGCCATGCCGTACTGCCAGTGATCGGTCTGCCACACGCCGCGGCCGTCCCGGCGCATCAGGAAGTAGCCCTTCTCCGCTCCTTCCTCAAACATCGCCGTGTTCTGGGCCACATAAGGATTGATCCAGCATCCCACCTTCAGTCCCCGCGCGTGGTAACGGGCCAGCATTGCCTCGGGATCCGGGAAGACCGCCTTGTCCCATTCCATGCCGCAGAGGCGGAATTCCTTCATCCAGAAGCAGTCCAGATAGAGGACGGAAAGCGGAATCGCACGGCGCTCCATCTCGTCGATCATCGCCGTCACTGACTTCTCATCATAACTGGTGGTGAAGGAGGTGGAGAGCCAGAGTCCGAAGGACCAGGCCGGCGGCAGCGCGGGACGTCCGGTCATGCCCGTATAGGTCCGCAGCACATCCTTCAGGTCCGGCCCGTAGAACAGGGTGTAGGTCATCGATTCGCCCTTCACGCTGAACCCGACCGCACCGGCCTTCTCGCTGCCGACCTCAAACGAAACATCCCCCGGATCATTGACGAAGACGCCGTATCCCTTGCTGGACAGATAGAGGGGAATGTTCTTGTAGGCCCGCTGCGACGCAGTGCCGCCGTCCTCGTTCCACATATCGACCTGCTGGCCGTTTTTGACAAATTCCGTGAAGCGCTCGCCGAGTCCGTAGATCTTCTCATCCGGCCGGATCGTCAGCTCCGTCAGCATATACGGCGTGCAGTCCTTCTCGGAAAGATACCGCTCGTCCGGCCCGTAGGAAGCCGGCTTCGGGTCCCAGCGGATATAGGCGGCGTTCCGGAAACCGCAGCGGGTGATCACCTGTCCGTCCGCCTCGAACTGATAGGTGCCGTCCGCCTTGCTGACCCGCACGCTTAAGGCGCCGGTAGTGAGGCAGATCTCCTCATCCGTCTCGCTGACCACACTCTCCTCCGGCGTCTCACGGACGTCGAAGAGCGGCGCTTTCGCGTCATAGCCCGCGTGATGAGTCAGCGTCACCGTAACCGCATTGTGCGCCGCAGCCCGGAAGCTCACCGTCAGCGCGCCGATGTCGATGGTCTGATTCCGCGCAAGCGTTTTCTGAAACGGCATCAGCGCGGTGAATCCGTGCTCCGTCCGTTTCGTCTCATAGACCTCCGCCGTGTAGTGGGCGTCCGCCCGTTCGTTCCTGAGCCAGAAGCCTTCCGTAAACTTCATAGATCCGTCCTCTCTCTGAAAAAAGTGGGCGGAGCGGTTCCGCCTTTCCGGTATCACCCGCTCCGCCCGCTGCCATACGCTTCCGCTGCCGGATACATGTTCATCCGATGTCCGGCAGACAGGTTCTGTCTTCTCACGCGGTCACTCGCCCTGACCGTCGGTCGCCTTCCACTGCTTCTCGATCTCACTGCAGGCCTGATCCTTATCGTAGGTACCCGTCAGGTACGACTGCATGATCTGGCCGAACGCCTGATGCCACGAATCGGTGGAGTAGCAGATCGCCAGCGCGCCGGTTCCGTTCTTCTCAGCCAGCTCATTGCCCTGCTTGATGACCTCGTAATCGCTCTGCTCTGTGGTCTTGATCGGCGGAACCACACCGGCCACCCTGGTGAACCAGCTCTTGCCGTAATCAGAGGTATACCAGTAATTCACGAAATCCAGCACCGCCTGAAGGTTCTTCGAATCCTTGTAGACATGCAGCGCCTGATCCGAGCCGGCGATCACCTTGCAGTCCGCCGCATGATCGGAAACCGGATAGCCGTTGAACCCGATCTTCAGGTCCGGGTTGATCTTCAGGCAGTCCGCCTCGATCCAGGCGCCCTGGCCCAGCGTCATCGCCGCTTCGCCGTTGGCAAAGGCAGCTTCCTCCGCAGAGAGGTCGGTCTCCAGCGGCTTCTTGTCGCCGTACTTCTTCGCAAGGTCGATGAAGTCGAAGAAATTATGGGTCAATCACTTTTCTTATGGGATAGGTGGTATCCCAGGTAATTTCAGGTAGCACCTGGCTGTACCAGTGTCAAGGTCATCCGGCCATTTATCCCTCCCGCCCAAAGGGCGTGAGCATAAAAGGCCTTCTTCCCCTGACACTGCTCCATCCAGGAGCGGCAGGGTAATCAAGGGGCGTAAGGACGCCCCGGCCCTTAAACCGGGCCAAAAACAGTTGCATAGAAAAAGGACCATCGTCTATAGTTGAGACTGTATTTCCTGGCAGAAGTGTACAAACTCAACAAGGCGGTGGCCCGTACATGAATTATACACATACTGAGTCCGATGGACAACTGGCATTCTCTGAAAACAGATATACTTTTTTAAGCATCCCCTCCCGGCTGGAAGGCTTTAATAATTCTGACACAAGCGTACACCGGGCAGCTTCCGGCCGCGAAGTGTTGTGCTTTAACGGCAAGCTCGATCTGGCGGATGCTGACCGCAGATGTCCAAAGTGTGGAAGCCGTATGCACATCAACGGTCACCGGGATCTTACGCTCCGGCATCTTTGCTTTGGCGGAAGCCTCAGTGCGATCCATTTTGACCGCGTGCAGCTCATCTGCAAATGCGGACATTCCCATATGCAGTCTGTTCCGTTCAAAGCAGACGGCCATCAGATATCTGTGGAACTGTACCAGTATACCAGGGATCTGTTGGCACTTGGCACTTACACGCTCAAGCAGGTAGCTGAGATCACCGGGCTCGGAAAGAACACGGTCAAAGCCTTAGACCTTAAGCGCCTGAAGGAGCTCTATACCATCGACGGCACGAAACTGATCAGACCGGAGCAGCCGGCAAAAATGCTTGCCATTGATGAGTTCAAGCTCCACAACGGCCACCGCTATGCCACCCACATCATAGATCTTGATACCGGCCATATCCTCTGGATCTCCCATGGGAAGAAAAAGCAGGTGGTCTATGACTTCATCGACCATGTCGGCCTGGAATGGATGGACTCTGTCGAGGCCGTCGCCTGCGACATGAACTCCGATTTCCAGGAGGCTTTTGAGGAAAAATGCCCCTGGATACAGCCGGTGTTCGATTACTTCCACATCGTAAAGAACTTCAACGACAAGGTGGTCAGTGAAGTCCGCAAGGACGAGCAGCGCCGCCTGTATGAGGAAGGCCTTATGGAGGAGGCAAGGGCTTTAAAAAAGACCCGTTACATCCTGATGTCAAGTCGATCAACGCTTCAGGCGAAAGATGCGCAAGCCAGGACAGGTGAGCCGATCAGCCGGTCCGGTTCCATCTTTCCCAAGGAAGAGTACGTCCGGAAAGAGGGTTATGAAGCAAAGTTTGAAAAAAGAGGTAGGCGGTTAGATATCGTAAAGAGGGCATAGCAAACAAACCCTCAAGGGGTCTTTGAAAAGCAAATATAGACACGACCTAATCAGGAAGCAGTGACGGGCAGATCGTCTTTGATGACGTAGCCTCTGAGCTTCAGCAGATTAAGTGCCTGCGAAGTAGTGAGAATCTTTTCTGTCTTCACAGGCCGCGGAGCAAGATACCCTTCAGCTGTATACGGCTTCAGATCTGTCAGTATGTGCCAGATAGCGGTCAGGAGCATACGGCAGACAGCGATGATGGCTTTCTTGTGCCCGCGGTGGGATTTGATACGGCGGTAACGTTCTGTGATCTCCGGATGTTTCTTCGATTTGATCAAAGCATTTGCAACTTGCACCAAAACTGGTTTAAGATAGGAACCAGCACGGGAAATCCGAGTGGATTTGATCTTGAAATTGCTTTGATCGTTACGGGGACAGCATCCTGCCCAGGAAACAAGATGTTTGTCTGTCGGGAACACAGACATGTCGCCGCCAATCTCAGAGAGAATCTGAATCGCCGTAAAAGGGTTTTTGTCGAAACCGGGGACAGTGCGGATCAGTTCGAGAGCGTCAAGGTACGGATCAGAAACGCGAAGGATTTCCCGTTCCATTTCTGCCTTGTGCTTTTCCAACTCATCGATGTGGTCCAGACACTGACGAAGCTTTATAGCCTGTTCTGGAGAGACAGCGCCGTCAACAGCGGCTTGGATTTCTTCAATTGGGGTCTTGCATCTTCTATCCACAAAAGGAGTGACATCAAAGGTTTCACCGGGATGGGCGAGGATGTATTCCGTAATCGATCTGGAAGACTTCCCGAACACGTCGCTGAAGACATCGTCAAGTTTGAGGTTTGATACAGTCAGACAATTCTGTGCACGGTTCTTCTCACCTGTCAGCATGTTGGTGAGTTTGAACCGGTACCGCACTAAATCCCGAAGATGACGAATCTCGGCGGGTGGGATAAAGGAAGGCTTGATCATGTCGCACATGAACAGATCGCATATCCACTTCGCGTCCTTACGGTCGGTCTTATTCCCTTTTTGTGGTTTGGTGTACTTAGGGTGAGCAAGTATCACGTTGCATGTCTTTTCAAGGACATTGAATACCGGGATCCAGTACTTGCCGGCAGATTCCATGCATACATCGGTACAGTTGTAAGAGGCGAGCCATGCGGCGAGATCCCGCAGACCTCTGGAGAAAGAGGAAAACATCTTTTCCTTATATTCTGTCCGGCCGTTTGCATCCGTGAGTCCAATGCAGGCAAAGATCCAGGTCTTGTGGACATCAAGGCCACAGCAGTTAAAACGAAAGATTTTAAAAGCCAATAAAACACCTCCTGATATTTTGTAGTTGCAGGAGCGGCGGTGACTGGTCATCCGGCGAAATCGAGACAACTTCGGAAGAGATAAGTTTACGGGCTACGAGATGCGCCATTCATTGATGCCTTAAGGATGACCGGCAACATATAGATATGCGAGGTAGGCCGCTATACCGCCCCGCCACTCACCTCCACGTGCTCTGTAGTGTGCCGACCCTGCAAGAAAAAGATATCAGGAATTGAGAATAGTAGAAAGAGCGAAAGCACCTCGATTTTCATGACCCCATCGGTGCCTTTCGCCAGAAAGGCGGAAAATAGATATGACGAACTTCTCAGTCAGAACAAGCTTCTGTTCACGCTTGATCTGATTAAGGAGCGTCTGTCTCTTTCCTACACCCGCACTGATGAAGCCCGTATGGCGGATGACATCACCTGGATCATGGATACCTGCAGTGCATCCGGAAACAGTCATCTTCAGTGGTTCGGAAGACTCCTTGGAAACCACTTTGAGGGCATCATAGCCCATGCAACTTATAAAATCTCCTCTGGCAAGATGGAGGGCATCAACAACAAGATCAAAGTCTTACGGCGACAGGCCTACGGACTTCCGGATGACGATTATTTCTTCCTCAGGCTGTTTGACGCCAGCAGGAAGGGTTATATTCGCAACCCCTTATCCCATAAGATTTGTGATTGAAGCGAAATTATTGTAAAGCTCCGGATAATCCTTGACCTTCGCCTCGCCGGACTCGAATTTCCGGACGAGCTCCGCCGCGGTGATGCCGGCCTGATCCGCCGCCGCGTCAAGGAACGGCTGCCAGCAGTGCTTGAACACCCACCATTCAGAGAAGCCGGTGGTGAATGGCTGGATTCCCTTGGCGGAAATCTTTTCGCAGGCATCCTTCATCGCGGAAGTCGTCGTCGGGAACTCCTTGATGCCGCACTGATCGAAGATGTCCTTGTTGTAGAGAATTCCGAAGAAGTTGCCCTTGATCGCGATGCCGTAGCATCCCTTGCCGGTCTTCAGCGACTTCATCGTGTCCGCCACCGCCGGATCGATCGTCTCCATCAGCGGCTGATCCGAAAGATCATAGGAGTAGTCCATGTAGGTGTCGATTTCCTTGCCGGATGTGGAAGAGAAAATATCCGGGATATCGCCGGAATTGATCTTTGCCTTCAGCATCGTCGGATAATCGTTCTGGGTCGTCTCATAGTTGATCGTGACATTCGGCGCCACCTTCGCGTACTCCGAGATCAGCTGCTGAATCGCGTCCGCGTATTCAGGGGACGAGATGAACATATTGATCGTGCCGGAATCCTTCGAATAGTCGACCGCCGGCGTCTCCGCGCTCTCCGCTGACGCAGCCGATGAAGCCGCGCCCACCGGAACCGACGCCGCCAGAAGCCCTGCCGTCATCACGCCGCAAAGTATTGCTGATACCATGCGTTTCTTCATTGCATTGTTCCTCCTTCGCATTGACTGTTGGTTTTCTATGTTTTCCGGAGCTCAGCCCTTGACCGCTCCGGCAACCACCCCGTTGATGATATTCTTCTGAAGCAGGATGAAGATGATGACGGACGGAAGCACCGTCAGCACCATCGCCGTCATCGCGTAGTGCCACTGCGTATTCATCTGCCCGATGAAGGTATAGGAGGCCAGCACCAGCGTCTTCGTCTTGTCGCTGGAATTGACCATCAGCAGCGGTTCCAGGAAATCGTTCCAGATCCACATCACGTCGAGCACGACGACGGTTGTCGTCACCGGCTTCAGCAGCGGAAAGATCACGGAGACGAACGTCCGGAAGGTGGAGGCGCCGTCCATACGGGCGGATTCATCCAGCTCCTTCGGAATCGACTGCATGAAATTGTAGTAGATGAAGACCGCCATCGGGATACCCAGTCCCCAGTACTGGATACCGAGGCCGGCGCGGCTCTTCGCGAGATGCAGGGTCGTCATCGTCTTCAGCAGCGGAATCATGATGGTCTGGAACGGCACCAGCATCGGCGTGATCGCGAGCGCGTACACCAGCTTCGTGTAGCGCGTACGCCGGCGGTCCAGAATATAGGCTGTCATCGAGGAGATCACGACGATGCCGGCCACGCCGATCACGGTGATCATCACGTTGTTGAAAAAGAGCCGGATATAATGAATTTTCTCGGCCACATCCTTGTAGTTCTGAAGCGTAAACACCTTCGGCCACGCGATCGGATCCGAAACGACCTCACCGAAGCTCTTGAAGGAGTTGAGTACCATGATGAAGACCGGATAGATGTAGACGGCCGCAAACAGCGTCAGCAGCACGTACCAGAGAATCTTCCCCACGGCCCGCTTTTTCTTCATTCCCACAGCCGCCGTATGCATCACAGACTCACCTCCGTCCGGTTCAGTCCCTTAAGGGTCAGCTTCGTGATCACGAGCACCACCAGGAAGTAGACGATCGCTTCCGCCGAACCGAGTCCGTACTGGTTGTTCGTGAACGCGTCCATGTAGATGCTCATCGTCGCGCTGTAAGTTGCCTGGCCGGGTCCGCCTTTCGTCAACGCCAGAATAATATCGAAAACCTTGAGTCCGTTGGTCAGCGACATGAAAATGCATGTGGTGATCGAAGGTCCCAGCAGAGGAAGCGTCACGCGGAAGAACCGCTGCGTGCTCGTCGCGCCGTCCACTCTGGCCGCTTCTTCCACATCCTGAGGCACTGCCTCGAGACCGGCGATGTAGAGGACGATGTAGAAGCCCAGAGACTGCCAGATGCCGACCAGCGTGACCGCCCAGAACGCAACCCTGGGGTCGCCCAGCCAGCTCCAGTTGAAGAACGGCAGCGGGCAGTGCTCAAACATCGTCTCGAAGCCCTTCGTGAAGATGAACTTCCAGATGAAGCCGACGATCGTCATACTCATAATGTAGGGGATAAAGAAAACCCCCCGGAAGACGTTCGCCAGATGGAACTTCTTCGTCAGCGCCACCGCCAGAATCAGCGCAATCACATTTGAAAACAGAATGAAGAGCGCCGTATAGCCGATTGTGAAACCGATCGTGGAGAAGAATCCGCTTCCGCCGCCGAAGATCGCCTTGTAATTGTCAAGACCGATGAATTTCGGCTGCTGTGAGATCCCGTTCCACTGCGTGAAGGAATATCCCGCGCCCATCACGAACGGAATATAGAACATCACGAAAATGCATATGAGAGCCGGCAGCGTAAAGCAGACATTTTCCACCCGCTCCTTCGTTTGTTTTTTCATCATGACCTCCCAAGCCGATGTCAGCTGCATTTCTCTGACATCTGTCATTGTAGCGTTCCCGTTTTGTGTAATACATGTTATTTTGTGGTCAGAAAAGTGTATAATGCTGTACAGTTTTACACCACCGCCGGTTTTCAAAAGGAGGTTTTCCTGTTGCGGACGATCAGAAAACGTCTGTCGCGAACGCCTTTATGGGCGATATTGACACTTCTCTCCTTCGCGTCGCTGATGACGCTGACGCTGTTTTTCACGATCCGGTACTACCGGCACAGCCGGAGCTCCACGATACGGAACGAGATCGGCTGCTCTCGCCAGCTGTCCAGCCTCCGTATCATCAATCTGGACCGCTATCTTGACACGCTGGCCCAGTTCGCCGTTCAGCCGTGCTATAATGCCATTCTGAGTCAGGCACTGAATACGTATCAGGCTGTGGATGAGGACGCGCTCCTCGATGCGGCGAGGGCCTTCGTGCAAAGCAGTTATTTCTCGCGGAACGACCTGATCTCGCTTCGCATCACGTTTCTCAGTCCCGGGCTGACTGTGTATCGCGGAAATGATACGGATCATACCCTGACCCGGTCCGTGGACCCGTCGGACATCACCGATTCCGAAGCGTACCGTGCCTGCGCGGCGTCCCCGCTGAACTGCGCGCTCTTTGCAGCGGAACAAAACGGGCGCCGGCTGCTGCATTACTGTCACACGCTGATCCGGATCAGCGATCAGAAGGTGACGGCGCTGGTGGAACTGGTGCTGGATCCCGCCTGCTCGGTCGGCCAGACCTCCGGCCGCGGCAGCGGCCGTTTCGTTCTGCTGACGGACGAAAACGGTCATCTGATCTACAGTGATCTTCCGGCAGAAGCGGCGTCCGCATTTCTCGCGAAGAAAGCTCCGGCTGAAGAGGACGAATCGGGCCGGCTGATAAACCTGAAGGACACACCGTATCTGATGACCTCCGCTTATTCCACGCGGTACGGGCTGACGCTCTGCTCCTTCTCCTCCTACGACCGGCTGATGGAGGCGTTCCGCGGCACGGCCCGGACCACGGCCGCCGACGGCTTTCTTCTCTTCGTCATCCTGATGGCCTCGGCCTATGTGGTGATCCGCTTCTTCACGAAACCTCTGACGCTGCTCGCGAAAAAGCAGGGTGACTTCGGAGGCGGGGACTTCACTCACGTACATCTCACCGGCTGCCGGGAGGTGAGCATGCTTGCCGAAAGCTTCAACAAGATGTCCGACAGCCTGAACCGGCTGATTGAGCAGAATTACGCCGCCCGGATCAACGAACAGAACGCTCAGCTGAAAGCGCTGGAAGCGCAGATCAACCCGCACTTTCTGTACAACACGCTGCAGGCAATCGGATCCGAGGCGCTTACGGACACCGACGGCACCACGGTTTATTCGATGCTGACCACACTGGCGGACTGCCTTCGCTACACGATCCGGGCCAGCGACACCGTCACGCTGAGAGAGGAGCTTCGCTATGTCGACAACTACTACCGTCTGCAGAAGCTGCGGAAGGGCGATCGGCTGACACTGGACGAGAACGTCTCTCAGGACCTTCTCGATCTTCCGATCCCGAAAGTCAGTCTCCAGAATCTGGTGGAAAACTCCATCCGGCACGGGCTGTCCGACGATGTGACCTCGATCCGGATCCAGCTGAACGCGGAGACGGACGGGACGAATCTGCTGCTCTCGGTGACAGACGACGGATGCGGGATCCCGGAAGCGGAGCTTCACAAGCTCCGCACGCTCTTCGATGAACGCCGGCTGACCGATCCCGACACCGGTGTCGGCCTTCCGAACCTCTTCAACCGGCTGAAGATCCTCTACCGCGACGCGGATGTGCTGATCGCAAGCCGGACCGGCGCGGACCACGGCACGAAGGTCACACTCCGGATCCCGATGCATGCAGAGAAAGGATCAGAATGTTCACTTTACTGATTACAGATGATGAGGCGCCGGTCCGGATCGCCGTGCGGAAACTGCTCGATACGACCGCACTGTCCATCGGCCGGATCGAGGAATCCGACAACGGAGCCGATGCGCTGAAGCTGGCACGCGAGCTGCATCCGGACGTCATTCTCGCGGATATCCGCATGCCGCGGATGGACGGACTTACCTTTCTCGGCCGGATCCGTCAGTCCCCGGCACTCGACGCGCGCGTCATCATGATCAGCGGCTACGATGAATTTTCCTACGCCCAGCAGGCGCTCCGGCTCGGCGCGACCGACTATCTGCTGAAGCCGCTCAAAGCCGACGAGCTGAATCAGGCCGTCCGGAAGGCCCTTCTCGAGCTTCATCCGGACGCCCGCTTTGACGAAACGGGCACTTCAGAGCGGCCGGCGTCCGTCCGCGCCGACGAAGTCATCGAAATGATTCATCGGACGATCGAGGAATCCTACAGCGAGAATATTTCCATCAGCGGCTTTACTTCCCGCTACTTCTTCTCGAAGGAATATCTCTCGAAGCTCTTCAAGGCGCGCTACGGCTGCGGCATCTACGAGTTTCTGCTGCGGACCCGGATGACGCGGGCCCGGGAGCTGCTCTCCGACCCGTCGCTCCAGATTCAGGAAATCGCCGCCCGCACCGGCTACTCCGACACGCACTACTTCAGCAAGGCCTACCGGAACTACTACGGAGAATCGCCGACGCAGTACCGGAAACAGGCCGCGAAGGACCGTTTTTCTTAAGTTTTCTATTGCTAAATCCGGTGCATATTCGTACAATCAGATCGGAACTTGCAGAGTAAATCCGCGTGCGTCAAGTGCTTCCGGATGGAGAGTTGCCGGGAGACGAAAAGAGAAATCTTGCGATAGGCGGATTGCACTCGCTGCATCAGAAGATAAGATACGGTCGGGAAGATTATCTCCTGTTGTAGACAACGCAGACAACCTATGGAGGTAATGAATCATGAAAAAATGGACCGGCCTGTTCCGCGATTCCGTCGGTGAGCTGAGAGCTGTTCCCTCACTGACGGCCTGCGCCATGCTCGCCGCACTGGCGCTGATTCTCAATTCCGTCGCTTCGATCAACATCGGACCCTTTGTCAAGATCGGTTTCTCGGCCATCCCCAACCAGATGGTTGACTTTCTGTTCGGACCGATCACCGGCACGCTGTTCGCCGGCGTACTCGATATCGTCAAGTATTTTCTCCGTCCCGACGGCCCGTTCTTCTTCGGATTCACGTTCAACGCGATGCTCGCCGCCTTCATTTACGGCTGCTTCTACTATCACCGGAAGCTGACCTTCCCGCGCGTGCTTGCGGCGAAGCTTACCGTCGTCCTGGTCGTCAACGTCTTCTTCAATACGCTCTGGCTGAGCATGCTCTACGGCCAGGCGTTTCTGGCGATCCTTCCGGCGCGCACGCTGAAGAATCTGATCATGTGGCCGATCGATTCCGGTATTTTCTATCTGCTGATGCGGCTGCTCGGCCAGACCGGCGTCTTCCGCCTCTTCAGAAAAAAGACCGCGGCTGTCTGACGAGCCGCACGTCCGGATGCGCCGGACTCCAGTGCATCCCGATCTGACAAAGCAAAAAGAAGCCCCTTTCCGCGGAGACGGCCGCTGACCGCCCAGATCCCGACCATCGGAAGGAGGCTTCTTTTCCATCAGTCCTTCATGAACACGTCGATGTCAATCTCCACCCACGGCGTATCCTTCGGATTCGTCATGGTGCCGATGGTGCCTCCGGTCACCGCGCCATAGAGATACTTGCCCGCGTCCATAAGATGAAACAGTGCTTCGTTCTTCACCCGCGGGATATAGCCGAGTTTCCGACCCTGCCGGTCCCGGACCAGAATCGCCATCGGATCCGCGGGATTATCCGGCTCCAGCACAAGACTCACCGGATCGCCCTTCTTCGTCTCAGCAGCGTGCTCCCGGAAATGATCCGTAAACATCACACCGGCGACCGACGTATGCATCAGCAGAATATCCCGTGTGAACAGGTCCGCAAGCTCCACTCCGCTTTGCTGCAGATACGTCATCGCCGCGGCATCCGCCGCAGCCGTCGTCAGCTCTTTCTTATCCTGATCCATCGCCGCTCCCGTCCGCGTGCCACGACCGAAGACCCGCGGCTGCTCATCCGTCTGCTCCGCCCTTTTTTTTCCGGAGCGCCTCCATTTCCCGGACAATCTCCTTCGAGATTCCGTCCAGCCGTTTCAGCGCCTCGTCGTTCCGACTGATCTGCCGCTGCAGTTCCTCCCGCTTCGCCGCCACAGCCGCCGGATCATCCAGCATCTCCTTCATGCTGTAAGGGAAACTCTCCCTGATTGCCCGGATCTCTTCCTGCAAAAGACGGATCTGTTCCTTCAGCCGGTCCCGAAGCGCCGTCAGTTCCTCATAGGACCGTGCCTTCCAACCCGTATCCGCCGCGGTTTCATCTCCGAAAACCTCATCATACACTTCCTGCAGCGTGGCAATGTCGCCCTCCTGATAGGCCTTCACGGCCCGGCGGAACAGTTCCTTCTCCCGCTCCGTCCCGTCAGGATTCATATCCGGATGCAGTCTTTTCACAAGCTTCCGGTAGAGCTCTTTTGCGTCCGGCATCCGGCCCGCTTTTCCTTTGGCATGTCCGTCCTCCCGGGATGCTTCCTTCCCCGCGTCGCCGCCGTACCGGTCCCGCCATGCCCGCTCGTACTGCCTTTGCCGGCTTTCCCGCTCCTTCTGCTCTCTTTTGGCCCGCTCCGCCTTTCGGCGCTCTTCCCCGACCCGATCATGGAAGGTCTGATACCTCCGACGGACCTGATCCTCGATTTCCTCTCTGGAAATCACTTTCTCCCGGTTCAGCGCGGCGCGGGCCAGCTCGATGCTGATCCGGAACTCCTGAATCAGAATTTCCTGAAGATGAATCCGGATCTGCAGGTCCCCGACTGCCTGCGCGTAACGAGCCTCCAGTTCGGGACAGATATGGCAGCGCAGCTCGTCCCGCTCCGCGGTCAGGGAGGCCAGCACCATCCGCAGCCTCTGAATTTCCTCTTCGATCCGCCGGCATGCATCCGACACGATGATCGCGTCCATTTACCCCCCCCCTTGCCGTACCGTCTGTCAAACTGCGAGCGTCCCGCTAAACAGCGGCCGCAATCCGTCCGTCAGGCTGCCGATCCGGCTGCGCTTGCACAATCTTTCTGTTCGGCTGCCGATCCAGCTGCGCTTACACGATCTTTCCGTTCGGCTGCCGATCCGGCTGTCCGACATCCTATATTCGCCGGATATGGCTGTACCGATACGGCAGATCCGTCATGCCTTGAAGCGCTGCGCCCCGATGAAGGCCGCCGTATGCCTCATCACGTCTCTGAGATTTCCGAGATCCGTATCGACATCTCCGGTCTCGATCGAGTGGTTGCCGTGCTCATAGACATGAAACGGCATCCGCCGCTCCTCACACGCCCTGCGGAGGATTTCCGGGTCGGTCCACTGGTCAGACGAACCGAAAAACGCAATGCAGTCGTCCGCCCTTCCCTTCTTTGTTATGAATCGGAAGGTATCCTCAAGCGGCGTGTAAAGAATCTGCCTCGCCGGAATCTGAAATGCCTCCGCAAAGGCGCACGCCGCGATCGTCCCGATGCTTTTCCCAATGAAGAGAACATCCGCGCCGCGAAGCTCCTCCGTATCGAGCTGCGCCTTCACATCCTCATAAGCGGAATCGAACGCCCGCTCCATCTGTTCGCGGTTTCCCCGGATCTTCGTTTTGTCCTCAAAAGATCCGTATCGGATTTCCTGAACCGTATAACCGGCCTGCCTTGCCAGTTTCTTCGCGTAATACAGCAGCGGTTTGTCCGTATGATACCCGATCCCCGGAAATACAACCGCGCTCTTCCCGTTCTTCATACTTTCACCTTCGTCTGGCCGTCGGGAGTGTAAAGTCCACTACATGTTTCCAGTTCAAAAGCTTTGTTTACGTTTCCGTTCACGCCCCGGTATTTTTATCGGGTCATTTATCGGGTCAGTTATTGGGGCGGATTTCTTTTGGTTCACCGGAAAGACCCCGCTGATATGCATTTCCCGATTAAGAAGCTCATTTCTCTCACCAAGAAGCAGTTTCCGGTGGAAACGTTCCAGGTATCCGCTTACCCGATCTTCTGTCTGAAGAAGGTGATGATCCCCTTTTCAACATCATCACGGATCGCCGGATCATTGTGAACCTCATGGCGGAAGCCGCCGTACACCCGGGTCTCGACGCTGTGGCCGGTCTCAATCAGCCAGTTGGAGCACTCATAAAGACCGGACGCATAGGTTCCGAACGGATCCTGATCACCTCCGACGCTGTACACCGGCAGCGCCGCGGGAACCTTCTCAGCCCAGCCGGTTCCCTTGACGTCATCGATCATCAGCACAAAATCGAGCATCGCTTCGTTCGAGATCGGCCTGGTAAAGGCATCAAACGGATCCTTCGCGTGGTCCATCTGGACGTACCGGTCCTGACAGATCCACTCATTGCCGATCACCGGCTTGCCGCAGCGTTCGAACATCCAGCCCATCAGCGCCGTGCCGGCGTTCGGATCGCACTCGCCGCCATGCCCTTCCTCCACGAGTTGCTGCAGCATCGCCCTGGCCGCATCCGTCGGGAAATTTCCGCAGGTACCGCACAGGGCCGCCGCCTTCAGATCCGATCCGAAGCGCGCCATGTACTGCCTTGTGATCACGGAACCCATGCTGTGGCCGAACATCAGATACGGGAGATCCGGGAAACGGGCCGCGGTCAGATCGTGAAGCTGCTTCTCATCCTTCACCATCGTCTCATACCCGGCGCGGCCCCAGTCGCCCCACGTATTGTTCACTACAGCCGTCTTCCCGTGTCCCACATGATCATCCGCCGCAACGATAAAACCGGCGTCGACAAAAGCCCCAATCATATGGAGATAGCGGCGGGAATGCTCTCCGAAGCCATGGATCAGCTGAATGACGCCGGCCGGCTCCGCCGCCGGCACATAGATCCAGTACTGCACATCATCGCGTCCGTTGACAGATCGAAAACTCTCTTCATACAGCATATCGCACCTCCTGAGAATCCGTCATATCTCACTGCAAACCGTACTCTTATTATCCATTATTGGTGCAATACATTCAACATTCTTTGTCGTCACTTCCGTCTCTGCAGAAAATCCTTAACGTTTCGGGTCATAACAAAATCCACTCCGATCCTCCCAGTTGTTTCGCATCATTTTACATTCTCAAAATCCTCGTTCGTTCTTTCCAAGTCCTCCGCGACATTGGCTTTGGTACGGCAGGCAGTTCACACGCAGAGCATGCGTTTTTCTGTGCGTGATGAAAGTGGTTTTACTCCGACGCAGGCGGCTGAACTGCAGAAACGGATCAATGAAATTGAAAATGGCAATGTTGCCAGGCACGATCCGCTTGAGGGGTGAGTATGAGGAAACTTCTATGTATAGAAAGAGACCTTCAGGCTGATCGCAATCGCCCGAAGGTCCCTTCATAAAATGCATCCCGTATCCGGCGCGAATGGCCGAACGCCATCCGCCCTTTATCAGGCTCCGTCAGACGGAGCGATTCCGTATCACGCCTGTCTGCGCTTCCTGTCGAAGAGAATCAGCGCTATCGCTAGCAAAGCGAGACTTCCGGCCGCCAGCGGCAGCGCGGCGTTGCTCGTATCGCCGGTCTTCACGTTTCCGGTCTTCCCTGTCGTCGGCGTCGTCGGCGTCGTCGGCTTCGATACCGTCACCTTCTGGTCCGTGATCCGGATCGTGCTGCCGTTCGGATAAGTCTTGCCGTTTAGGATCAGGCTGCCGTCCTTCGCCAGCTCAAATCCGATCGGGCTGATGGTCTGGTAGCCGGACGGAGCCGTCTCCTCGGTCAGCGTATACATTCTGCCGGCCTCCATCGCGGAGGTGTTCAGCGCATGCGCCTTTCCATCGCTGGTCCATCTGTCGACTTCCTTCCCATCGGAATCGGTTGCCTTGAGCACGGCCCCGCTCAGCGGCTTGCCGTCCGGGCCCACCTTCTCCACCTGATAATTCAGTTTCTCGTCCTGAATTGTCAGTACTCCGGTCTTCTCGTCATAGGTGAAGCTGCCTTCCGTGCCGGTGACGGTCATCTTCCCGTCCTGGCCGACGCTCAGGCTGATCTTGTTCACGTAAGCGTAGCCTGCCGGCGCACCGTCCTCTGCGATCGTGTACGTCCTGCCCGCTTCCAGCGACGGTCCGAAGTCATGTTCCGTCCCGTCTGAGGTCCAGCTCATCACGGCCTTGCCATCCACATCGTACACCGTGATCTTTGCGCCCTTCACTTCCGCTCCGGACGTCAGGTCCGTCTTGCTGACCTTCAGCGAGAGCGCCTCGTCCTTCACCAGAACGGTGTTCCCGTCGATCTTCTTTCCGTTCTCATCCGTCAGCGTGCCGTCTTTTTCGACCTTGAACGTCACGTCTGTCGTGTAGGCGTAGCCCTGCGGCGCGCCCGTCTCCTTCAGCGTGTAGGTCCTGCCCGACTCCAGCTTGTCGCCGATGTCGTGCGGTCCCTTGCCGTCCGACGTCCAGGTGTCGACTGTCCTGCCGGTCTCCTTATCCACAACCTCAATCGTCGCGCCCGGCACTTCCTTGTCGCCCGTGATGTCCGTCTTGTCGATCTTCACGGTCAGCGCCTCGTCCTTCACCAGAACGGTGTTCCCGTCGATCTTCTTTCCGTTCTCATCCGTCAGCGTGCCGTCTTTTTCGACCTTGAACGTCACGTCTGTCGTGTAGGCGTAGCCCTGCGGCGCGCCCGTCTCCTTCAGCGTGTAGGTCCTGCCCGACTCCAGCTTGCCGCCGATGCCGTGCGGTCCCTTCCCATCAGAGGTCCAGGTCTCCACCGTCCTGCCGGTCTCCTTCTCCACGACCTCGATCGTCGCGCCCGGCACTTCCTTGTCGCCCGTGATGTCCGTCTTGTCGATCTTCACGGTCAGCGCCTCGTCCTTCACCAGAACGGTGTTCCCGTCGATCTTCTTTCCGTTCTCATCCGTCAGCGTGCCGTCTTTTTCGACCTTGAACGTCACGTCTGTCGTGTAGGCGTAGCCCTGCGGCGCGCCCGTCTCCTTCAGCGTGTAGGTCCTGCCCGACTCCAGCTTGTCGCTGATGTCGTGCGGTCCCTTCCCGTCCGACGTCCAGGTGTCGACTGTCCTGCCGGTCTCCTTATCCACGACCTCGATCGTCGCGCCCGGCACTTTCTTGTCACCCGTGATGTCCGTCTTGTCGATCTTCACGGTCAGCGCCTCGTCCTTCACCAGAACGGTCTTCCCGTCGATCTTCTTCCCGTTCTCATCCGTCAGCGTACCGTCTTTCTCGACCTTGAACGTCACGTCAGCCGTGTACGCGTAGCCCTGCGGCGCTCCCGTCTCCTTCAGCGTGTAGATCTTGCCCGCCTCCAGCTTGTCGCCGATGTCGTGCGGTCCCTTCCCGTCGGAGGTCCAGGTGTCAACCGTCTTGCCGGTTTCCTTGTCCACGACCTCGATCGTCGCGCCCGGCACTTTCTTGTCACCCGTGGTGTCCGTCTTGTCGACCTTGACGTCCAGTTTCTTATCCTGAATCGTCAGTTTTCCGGTCTTCTCGTCATAGGTGAAGTCGCCTTCCGTTCCGGTGACGGTCATCTTCCCATCCCTGCCGACGCTCAGGTTGATCGTGTTCACGTAGTCGTAGCCCGCCGGCGCGCATTCCTCCACGATCGTGTAGGTCCTGCCCGCCTCGAGCGACGGCCCGAAGTCATGCTCCGTCCCGTCCGATGTCCAGCTCGTCACAGCCTTGCCATCTGCATTGTACACCGAAATCTTCGCGCCCTTCACTTCCGCTCCGGACGTCAGGTCTGTCTTGGATGTCTTCAGCGTCAGGGTGTTCTTGAATTCCGGCGCTTCCTTTCTGTCTTTGCCGTAGATCACCTCTGCCTTCAGTTTTCCGGTTCCGTCGTCCGTGACGCTGACCTGCGCGTTCCAGACATGCTGATCCGTCACGACGCTTCCGACTGCGGCTGTATTCTCCGTGATCTGATAATGATACTCACCCGGCTGGTTATACGTCAGGGTCTTGAACGTGACGATACCCTTTCCGTCATTCGCCGCCGTCTGCAGCGTCTTCAGGTGCTCCTCGTCCGTGGCATCCGTCAGCGTAAACGTGAACGCCTTGTCCGCCGGCACCGCGCCGTTCAGCGTCTTCCGGGCCGTGAGGGTCGCCTCCACCGGAGCCGCCTTGTACTTATTGATGAAATTCAGCTCGTCTGTGTCCGCTTCCTTCCCGTTCTGATCCTTCACGGCCGCTTTTGCGGTCAGCTGGCCGGCCTTGTCGTCCGTCACTGTGACCGTCACCGTGTATACGGTCTGGTCGTATGTGATGCCGTCTGCCGTCCCGGCCTGCTCGGACACCGTGTACTCGTAGGTTCCCTCCTTCTCAAAGGTTAACGTATCAAATGTAAAGTTCCCCTGGCCCTCCGTCGTGGCCGTCCCGATGGTCTTTTCCTTGTCCTTCAGCACAAACCGGAAAGTCGGTTTTTTCGCGTTGTCCGGGTAGCCCTGCAGTGTCTTCTCGCCGCCCAGCGCCACGGAAGCCGCTTTCGTTCCATAGGTGTTGATGAAAGCCGCCGTCAGAGTGCTGTCAGGGACAATCGCTCCCTTTTCGCCCGTCACTGCCTGTGTATAGCCGGCCGCCGGCGCTTCCGTCACTTCATACCCGGTTCCGAACGGAAGACCGTCCGCCTTCTTTTCCTCGCCGTCTTTCAGCTGGAATGTCGCGACGCCCTTCTCGAAGGTCATCCCTCCGTAGGTGCCGCTGATGGTCTTGTCGTCCAGCGTCACAGTAAAGTTGAACGCCTTCGCCTTATCACCGCCGACCACCGTCTTGCTGACCGTCAGACCGCCGGTCTTCTTATCATAATGATTGGTGATCTTCACAGACGGCGTGCTGTCTTTCGTGACCACCGCATTCTGCGAATTGCCCGTCACCGTCAGTGTGTAGTTCTTCACATCCGCCGTATCCGTCAGTTCTTTCACGGTATAGGTGCCGGTCGGAAGATCGTTGACCATCAGCACCCCGTTGGTGAAATCGCTGTAATGATAGGTCTGGTCTACGCCATCAGGCCCGGTGATCTTGAACTCTGTCTTCTCCGGTGTCTTGACTCCGCCCTCTGTAGACTTGGTAATCTTCAGAGAGCCTTTATCCCTTGAATACTCGTTCTTGATCGTGACGGTCGCGGTCTTGTCCTTCGCTACCTGCGCTTTGCCGCCGTTTCCGGTCACATTCAGCGTGTAGTTCGCCACTTTCGCGCTGTCCGTATTCTCGGTCACGGTGTACTCGCCAACCGGAAGTTTTTCCAGCGTCAGCTTTCCGTCCGTGAACTCGCTGTACTTGACCGTATTCGAGTACTTATTCGGGCCTGCGATCGTAAAGGTCGTATCGGTCGGCGTCGCAACATCCCCGCTGGTCGTCTTCTCTATCTCCAGCGAGCCCACTTCTTTGCTGTACGTATTCGTGATCGAAACGGTCGTGGTTTCGTCCTTCTTGACCGTCGTCACCTTTCCGTTGTCACCGCTCACCGTCAGCGTGTAGTTTGTTACCGCCGCGCTGCCCGCATCCTCGGTCACGGTGTACTCGCCAACCGGGAGGTTTTCCAGCGTCAGCTTCCCGTCTGTGAACTCGCTGTACTTCTTTTCAACCTTATAACCGTTCGGTCCGCTGATCGTGAAGGTCGTACCGGCCGGCGTCGTGGCTCCGCTGGTCGTCTTTACGATCTCCAGCGAGCCCTCTTCCTGGCTGTACATGTTCGTGATCGTGACAGCCGCTGTCCTGTCCTTCGCTACCTGCGCTTTGCCGCCGTTTCCGGTCACATTCAGCGTGTAGTTCGCCACTTTCGCGCTGTCCGTATTCTCGGTCACGGTGTACTCGCCCACCGGAAGGTTTTCCAGCGTCAGCTTTCCGTCCGTGAACTCGCTGTACTTCTTTTCGACCTTATAACCGTTCGGTCCGCTGATCGTGAAGATCGTATCGGCCGGTGTCGCTGCTCCGCTGGTCGTCTTCTCGATCTTCAGCGAGCCCACTTCCTGGCTGTACGTGTTCGTGATCGAAACGGTCGCGGTCTCGCCCTTCACTACCTGCGCTTTGCCGCCGTTTCCGGTCACATTCAGCGTGTAGTTCGCCACTTTCGCGCTGTCTGTATTCTCGGTCACGGTATACTCGCCCACCGGAAGGTTTTCCAGTGTCAGCTTCCCGTCTGTGAACTCGCTGTACTTCTTTTCGACCTTATAACCGTTCGGTCCGCTGATCGTGAAGGTCGTATCGGCCGGTGTCGCTGCTCCGCTGGTCGTCTTTACGATCTCCAGCGAGCCCACTTCCTGGCTGTACGTGTTCTTGATCGTGACGGTCACGGTCTCGCCCTTCACTACCTGCGCTTTGCCGCCGTTTCCGGTCACGCTCAGACTGTAGTTCTCTACCGCCGCGCTGCCTGTATTCTCGGTCACGGTATACTCGCCCACCGGAAGGTTATCCAGTTTCAGCTTCCCGTCTGTGAACTCGCTGTACTTCTTTTCGACCTTATAACCGTTCGGTCCGCTGATCGTGAAGGTCGTACCGGCCGGCGTCGTGGCTCCGCTGGTCGTCTTTACGATCTCCAGCGAGCCCACTTCCTGGCTGTACGTGTTCTTGATCGTGACGGTCGCGGTCTCGCCCTTCACTACCTGCGCTTTGCCGCCGTTTCCGGTCACGCTCAGACTGTAGTTCTCTACCGCCGCGCTGCCTGTATTCTCGGTCACGGTATACTCGCCCACCGGAAGGTTATCCAGTTTCAGCTTCCCGTCTGTGAACTCGCTGTACTTCTTTTCGACCTTATAACCGTTCGGTCCGCTGATCGTGAAGGTCGTACCGGCCGGCGTCGTGGCTCCGCTGGTCGTCTTCTCGATCTTCAGCGAGCCCTCTTCCTGGCTGTACATGTTCGTGATCGTGACAGCCGCTGTCCTGTCCTTCGCTACCTGCGCTTTGCCGCCGTTTCCGGTCACCGTCAGGCTGTAATTCTCTACCGCCGCGCTGCCCGCATCCTCGGTCACGGTGTACTCGCCAACCGGAAGGTTTTCCAGCGTCAGCTTCCCGTCTGTGAACTCGCTGTACTTCTTTTCGACCTTATAACCGTTCGGTCCGCTGATCGTGAAGATCGTATCGGCCGGCGTCGCTGCTCCGCTGGTCGTCTTCACGATCTCCAGCGAGCCATTATCCGGTGTCTGCTCTTCCTTCTTATCAGAAACCGCGATGGTCGCGCCGTTCATATAGACGTTTTTGGTCTCATCTATCGTCCCGTCTTCACTGATCGAGAAGAAGTGCTTTGCCTTATCCAGTTGATAACCTTCCGGAGCCTTGACTTCGATCAGGTAATAGTTCCTGTCGGGCTTCAGCCCCCAGACAGATCCTTCCGTCGACTCGACGATCACGGTGCCGTCATTGCCGGTGGTAAACTGTTTACCGCTGCCTTTCCATGCAGCGTCCTCAGTCGAATCAGCCATATGCAGTTCGAAAGTACAGCCTGAGAGCTTTTGGGTCAGATCGCCTTCCTCATATTTGAAAACCGTCACCGCATAATTTGTCGCCGATCCGCCAGCGGACGACGACTTGGATGCCGAGTGCTCTGAGGAAGACTTGTACCCAGCCAGCTCCGCCGTATTCTTCAGCGTCTGCGAGCCGTTGCCTCCGGTTACGGTGGCGCTGTACACGATCTTCACCGGCGTCTTGTCCGGAATCATGAAGGTAAGCACCTGTCCGCCGTCGTCTCCCTTTTCCACCTGATAGGAAGAGCCCTCGGACGGTGTGATGGACACCGACTGCGGATTCAGCACCTGATTGGGCGACATCGTATCCCTCACTACCAGCGTCGTGCCATCTCCCATCTGGACGCCGGCCGGGTTGGCATCGATCTCATAGGCGGCCACCGGCTGCGTGCCGTCCGTCGTTTTCAGCTTTGACTGATCCGTCAGCAGCTTCTTCGAAAGCCCCGGGTATTCATAGGTGGCAGAAGCCTCCGCAGAATCGCCGCTCCAGCTGGCGGTATTCGTAAGCGACGTCTTTCCTCCATTCGCCGCCGCTTCCTGCATAATGGCCTTAAGAGATGCCTCATCCTTCGGAATCAGCCAGTAGCTGATATGGAGTTCCGCTATGTCATTAAATTTCTCGACATCCTCCTTTGTGACATGGAAAACGACCTTGCTATCCTCCACATCTGCGGAAAGCACGGGAGCATTCCAAACATAAGGGTTTCCATCTGCATCCGTCAGTTTACCGGCGTTACCGATATACAATCCAGGCACTGTCTCGTCCGGCTTCACATACCGCAGCCTTGCGTCGAACGTATCCGTCACGTCGAAGTCCTCGGCCGCCGCTCCCTTCATCATGATAACGAAATGCCATGCGGGGTAGGTCTTGCCGTCAATCGTGACCGTCTGAGACTGATCCATGCTCTTGGCGATCTCCCGCTTCGTCACCTTCACTTTATCTGAAGAAGATACCGTCTGGCCGTTGCCGACGAAATCAACCTTGTTCTCATGCGTCATCATATAGGACTGATCTGCTTTTTCCAGCCAGTCCTGATTGATTTTCGTGCTGAATGTCACGATGATCGTGCGGACTTTGTCTCCGCCCTTCAGCCCGGTCATCGTATGCGCCTTGTCCTGATAGAACGTGTAGACGGCTTTCGTCTGATCTGACGCCGCTGTATCCTGCACCATGTCCTCGCCGTCAAGAAGTCCCTCGACCTTGACGGTGGCAGCATCCCACTCGTCATAGAGATTCGCACCGGCCACATACTGTGTAGGCAGATAATCGATCATCTGGGCCGTCTTCAGGCCTGTCTTCGGGACAGTCAGCGTGACAGTCCAGGAAATCTTTTCGTTGTCGTGACTGCCCGCCGTCTTGGTGACGCCAATCTTGCCGTCCGGCCCGGGTTCCACGTTGGCGGAAGCGCCGCCGTTATGACCCTTGTCGTCCTGCACCGTGTTGCTCACCGAGGTGTTCGTCACTACGCTGGTCAGATCCGCGTCCGTCGTATAGGAAACTGTATACTGATACGCCTTCCCTTTGTCTGACTCCGGAATCGTATAGTGCCACGAAGACGTCGACGCCGGATCAGTGACACCCACATTCGCCCAGGACACGTTATCCGTCCGGACCACGTTACCGCTGGCATCCGTCACCGCTATCTTGATGCCGTCTCCGGAATACTTCAGAATGTTCTTTGAGGTGTCCGCGATCGAATCTGTGATGGTCCGGCCGGCTGCCGATCCCTTCCGGTCCGCGTTGTAGGTGACGGTCCACGGAATCGTCTTATGCCCTGAGACCGTGCCGTCCGATGCTGCGCCTGCCTGCTTCGAAATGGAGAGGTAGTCGATTTTATTCGTCCAGTTTTCCTGAACCGGTTCCGAGTTCGGCTGCTGGTCACTGGTAGTCACCACGCTGTTGCCGACCTGCTCCTCGGTTCCCTGGCCGCCGCCCAGCGCATCAAAGTTCACACTGGCCGCATACGTCAGTGTTGCGGTCTGGCCGTCCGTCATCTCCGGGATCACATACTCGAAACCACGTTCCGTCTGGCTTTTGACCTTTCCGCCCGTGACGGAAGACGTCACATGCTGATCATAGGTCAGCGCCGTTCCCGTCAGCGAATCCTTCACGATAACGTTCGTAT
Source organism: Chordicoccus furentiruminis (assembly GCF_019355395.1). Classification (GTDB taxonomy): domain Bacteria; phylum Bacillota; class Clostridia; order Lachnospirales; family Lachnospiraceae; genus Chordicoccus; species Chordicoccus furentiruminis. Next base: position 1,682,445 of record NZ_CP048829.1, on the reverse strand, counting down.
TGTAACCATGCGAGGTCACCGTCACGGTGTAATGCACTTTCCCATCTGAACGGTCGTAATTTGCCTGCTTGACAGTCGTCAGGCTGCCCGATGTATCCACACTGAGCGAGGTCTTCTTTCCGTTGCCCCAGTCCAGCTCCTTCGCACTGTCGTCGAACGTCCCCTTCAGCGTGAGATGAAACTGCGTATTCCTTGCTTTCTCCAGATGAGGCCAATTCGGATCGGATTCGTTGAACGTGACCGTCAGTGTGCCGTTGTCGAGCGATACCTTATTTCCGCTGACCGTATAGGAAGAACCGTTCGGGTTGCTGACGGTGATCGCAAAATCCTCAAACGAATGATCGATGTCATGGAAACCCGCCGGCAGCGTATACGTCAGCGGATTGCCGAACTGCTTGCCGTTCGATTCGTCGTCTTCCTGGAACGTCAGATGGATCTTATAGGCTACGCCCTTCTCGACCACATAATTACCCGACGCGTCTTCCTTCGCATCGATGCTCACGCTCGTTGTAAAATCGTTAAGGTTGCTGCTGACATTTCCGGACTGTGTGTCCGTCGTATTCCCAGGTGCCCGTCTCACTCCGCCGACAAAGTACGGCGAGAAGGAGTCAGAGCGAAAGGAGGCGTCCGTGACCGCCCCTTCCGAAGTCGTGCCGACAGAGGCGCCGACGTTCTCCGCGCCGCCGCCCGTCACATGCATGACGCAGCTGTTCTCCATCGACGAGCCTTCCGGAAGATCAGAGGCCACCGGGCTCGCGAAGTTCATCGTCACGCTGACGGCATCGTCCGGCTCAATTCTGTTTCCGTTGTATGTGAAATAGATGTCGTAGACGACGCCCTCAGCCGAACGGGTCTCGTCCCCGGCGATGCCGAGCGACTGCTCGACCGTCCCGATCGTCGACTGATAGAGAGCCGACCCCGGTGCCGCATAGTCGACATGAAGCTGTGTCCCTTCCGGGAACTTCGCCGCGTCTGTCGTCGTCGCAGTCACGGTCACGTTGTGAGATGTCACCGTGAAGGACGTGACATACTTCACCTCCGGCGTCGGAGCCGGCGTGGCAGACGCTGATTCCGGGCCGGATACCGCGGAAGCGGTGCTCTGCGGCTGAGAATCCGCCGGGACCGCTTCCTTCGTCGAGTCGGCCTGCGGAGCCGGTTCCGACGGCGCTTCCGTCGGCTCCGCTTCCGGCGTCACAGCCGGTGTCACGGCCGGCGTCTCCTGCGGCGTTTCCGTCGGCGCCGGCTCCTCGGCCGGTGCCGGTTCCACCGCCGGCGCCGGTTCCGCAGCCGGTGTCGCTTCCACCGCCGGAGCCGGTTCTGCGGCCGGTGCTTCCACGGCCGAATCCGCTGCGTACACCCAGCTGTTCATCGTCGTCAGCATCAGAACGGACCGCCGATTGTAAAATGAAGTTGGACATCTGAATAAAATAAAGATCCATGGCAGGATCTTTGGTAGAATGTAAGTCACCACAACCAACTTTCTACAGGAGAATCGCCACCATGGACTACTCTCATTCTACCACAACTTCCCATATAAAAGGCAAACATCTTTCGTATGAGGAACGGGTTCTTATTCAGATTCGTCTTAAAGACCACTACTCCATCCGGGCAATTGCCCGTGAGATCGGCTGCTCACCGAGCACTGTCTCGAACGAAATAGCACGTGGTTCAGTTGCCTTGTATAACGGCCACGTGACCCGTTATAAGGCGTCTGCCGGTCAGAAAGCCTATGAGGACAACCGGAAGAACAGTTGCCGGCATTATGACTTCCTGAGCAGATCAGCGTTTCTTAAGTATGTGCTTAAACACTTTACAGAAGATGGCTGGTCATTGGACGCCTGCGCCGGACGCGCTGTTCTCGATGGTGAATTTACCAGAGAGCAGATCGTCTGCACAAAAACGCTTTACCGTTATGTTGATCTTGGCCTCTTTGGCATCAGGAACCATAACCTTCCTGAAAAGCTGAAGCGTAAATCCAGGAAACATAGATCTCGGATCAACAAGAAAAAGCTGGGCCGCAGCATTGAGGAACGTCCCAGAGAAATCGAATCCCGTGAGGAATTCGGGCACTGGGAATGTGACCTCGTATTGGGCGCCAAGACCCGGGATGACCAGGCCCTGCTCACTCTTGCTGAACGCAAAAGCCGTGAGCTCCTGATGCTTCCTATTGCAGACAAGACATCAGCGTGTGTCATGAAGGCAATCAAACAACTTCAGAAGACTTACAGCGAACACTTCGGCGAAGTGTTCAAAACGATCACGACCGATAACGGTTCGGAATTCGCCGACCTTTCAGAACTTGAGAAGATGGCTGATACACTTGTCTACTATGCCCATCCCTACACATCCTGCGATAAGGGAACCGTAGAGCGGCATAACGGCCTGATCAGAAGGTTCATACCAAAGGGTAAGCGGATTGATGACTTTACCGGCCAGCAGATCTCCGATGTGGAGACCTGGTGTAACTGTCTCCCGAGGAAGATCCTGGGTTACAGAACCCCGGATGAAATCTTCGAGGAGGAAATCGACCGAATCTACCAGGATACTGCCTAGCAGAGGGTGTCCAACTTGTTATTGCAATTTACGAAATGAATTATCCTCATCATTTCATTTATTTCGACCGGATTTTCCGCCCGCTTTCCGGTCCTCCACTCCGCAGGCTGCTGCATTCCCGGTCAGACCGGCGGCTGGCGGCTGCATGCTCCGAAAGCATAAAAAAGCCCCCCGCCGTCAAAACACGGCGGAAGGCTCCTCCGTCCCGTTCGTCTCAGAACTCGAGACCGTCGAAACGGACCTTCAGATACCCTTTGATGATCTCCACGCATTTCTCAAAGCCCAGCTTCGAGGCGTCCACACAGAGATCGTAGTTGTGCGCGTCGTCCCATTTCCAGCCGCTGTAGTAAAGGTTGTACTCAGCCCGCCGGCGGTTCTCCATATCGACCCAGCGCTCCAGCTCACGGCGCGGAAGGGACTTCCTCTTCGCCGCCTCCTCCATCAGGAAATAGTGGGGCGCATGGACGAAAACACGGACGGCCCGGGGATTATCCCGCAGAATGTAACCGCCGCAGCGGCCGACAATGATGCAGCTCTCCTCCTCGGCCAGCTCCCGGATCACCTTCGCCTGATAATTGAACAGGTTCTGGTCTGATGTGAAGTCGTTGCTTTCCGGCGGAATCAGCTCGCCGTTATAAACCTTTTTCGCGGCGCGGAAGAGCGTCGTCCCGCGGAATTTCGCGTCCGCCTGCTCGAAAAGACGCTGATTGATGCCGGAATCATCCGAAGCCAGCTTCAGAATCTCCTTGTCGTAGTAATGAATCCCCAGATCCTCCGACAGCATTTCGCCGATTGTCCGCCCGCCGCTGCCGTACTCGCGGTTGATGCAGATCACAATCTTCTGATTCATCACGCTCCTCCTTCCTCTGTTCACTGAGCGCAGCAGTTCTGCGGAAACGGAGTCCGCCGGCCGTCACTCGCCCAGATATGCCTTCCGGATCGCGTCATTGGCCATCAGCTCCTTCGCCGGGCCCTCCATCGTGATCGATCCGGTCTCCAGCACATAGGCGCGGTCCGCGATGGACAGCGCCTTTTTCGCGTTCTGTTCCACAAGAAGCACCGTCTTGCCTTCCTTCGCCACCGTCTCGATGATCCCGAAGATCTCGTTCACGAAGATCGGCGAGAGGCCCATCGACGGCTCGTCCATCAGGATCAGCTTCGGGTTCGACATCAGCGCCCGCCCCATCGCCAGCATCTGCTGCTCGCCGCCGGAAAGCGTGCCGGCAACCTGCTTCGCTCGTTCTCTGAGCCGCGGGAAATGTGTGTAGACCCTCTCGAGATTCTCCGCCTTCTCCTTCGTGTCCTTTCTCGTGTAGGCCCCCAGCATCAGATTCTGGTAAACCGTCATCTCCGGAAAGACACGCCGTCCCTCCGGCACATGTGCGATCCCCATCTCCACGATCTGATGCGCCGGCGTCTTCGTGATATCCTTTCCGAGAAAGGCAACCGATCCGCCGGCCTTCTCCACCAGTCCCGTGATCGTATGAAGCGTCGTCGTCTTCCCGGCGCCGTTCGCCCCGATCAGAGCGATGATCTCGCCCTCATCGACATGAAAGGAGATTCCCTTGAGCGCCGGAATAACCCCGTATCTGACCCTCAGATCCTTCACTTCTAACATTGCCATGGCTCAAACTCCTCCTTACTCGCCGAGATAGGCCTTGATGACCTCCGGATTGGTCAGCACGGTCTGCGTAGAGCCCTGCGTCAGAATCCGTCCGAAATTGAGGACGGTCAGTTTCTCGCAGATACCGGAAACCAGCCTCATATCATGCTCGATCAGGAGAATCGTCATCCCGAACCGCTCCCGGATGACACGGATATCATCCATCAGCTCCTGCGTCTCGTTCGGGTTCATGCCGGCCGCCGGCTCGTCGAGCAGCAGCAGCTTCGGGTTCGTCGCCATCGCCCGGGCGATCTCCAGCTTTCTCTGCTTGCCGTAGGGAAGGTTCGCGGAGATCGTCTCCGCCTCCTGATCCAGGCTGAAGACCTTCAGCAGCTCCATCGCCCGCTCGTCCATCTCCCGCTCCACCTTCCGGTAGGACGCGGAGTGAAGGAAGGCAGCCCACATCGAGTAGCCGAACTGGTTGTGAAGGCCGGCCTTCACGTTGTCGAGCACCGACAGCTGACGGAAGAGCCGGATATTCTGGAAAGTCCGGGCGATGCCGGCCTTGTTGATCTCGATCGTGCTGAGGCCCGTGATGTCCCGCCCGTCAAGACGGATGACGCCCTCGTTCGGCTTGTATTCGCCGGTCAGCAGATTGAAGACGGTCGTCTTCCCCGCGCCGTTCGGGCCGATCAGACCGTACAGATCGCCCTTTTCGATTGTCAGATTGAAATCGTCCACCGCGCGCAGGCCGCCGAACTGGATCGAGAGATTCTTTACGTCAAGTAATGCCGTCATTGCGCTGCCTCCTTTCCGGATGCCTCCGCCGTCTTTTTCTTCCTGAAGAGCGAATGCGAAGCGATCCATGCACGGGAGTGCGGATTCCAGTTCACGATCATCATCACGATCAGCACGATGGAGTAGATCAGCATGCGGTAGTCATTCATGAACCGCAGCACCTCCGGAATCAGCGTGAGGACGATCGAGGCGATGATCGCGCCGCGGGTCGAACCAATGCCGCCGAGCACCACGAAGACAAGGAAAAGAATCGACATATTGTAGCCGAACCGGCTCGGCGTCGCGATCAGAGACGCCAGATTGTGCGCGTACAGCGCGCCGGCGCAGCCCGCGATGACCGCCGAGATCGTGAAGGCGCGCATCTTGTAGGTCGTGATCGGAATCCCCACGGAGCCCGCCGCGATGTTGTTGTCGCGGATTGCCATAATCGCGCGGCCCTCGCGGGAATTGATCAGATTCAGCACGAGGATCGTCGAGATCAGCAGGATCACGAAGCCGACGATGAACGTGGAGTCGTTCGGCGTTCCGGTGATGCCCTGCGGACCGTTGATGATCATCTCGCCGTCCGGCTCGAGATTGAGAGCCATCTGGTTCTGCATCGAGAAATGCATTCCCCTGCTGTCGCGTCCGATATAGATCACGTTCATCAGGTTCTTGATGATCTCTCCGAAGGCCAGCGTCACGATCGCGAGGTAGTCGCCGTTGAGCCGGAGAACCGGAATCCCGATCAGGAATCCGAAGATGCCGGCCACAAGACCGCCGATGAGGATCGCGAGCAGGAAGCGGGGAAAGACACCCATACTGTTCTCGAAGCATTTGCTGAAAAACGCGCTGGCGAACGCGCCCACGCACATAAAGCCCGCGTGCCCGAGAGAAAGTTCGCCGAGAATCCCCACCACAAGGTTGAGCGACACCGCCATCGTCGCGTAGACGCAGAGCGGAACCAGAAGGCCGCCCAGATGGCTGTTGATCAGTCCGGCCGCGCTGGCCGCCTCGATCAGAGCGAACAGGATCACCAGCATCAGCACGGTGTTGAGATTGTCACGGGAGGCCTTCGTCATTTTTTTCGTCTTCATCTTCTGCACCTTCCTCTCAGACCTTCTCCTGAATGACCTTGCCCATAATACCGGTCGGCTTGACCAGAAGGACGATGATCAGAACAGAAAACACGATCGCATCCGACAGCTGGGACGAAATGTAGGACTTCGCGAGAATCTCGATGATACCCAGCAGAAGGCCGCCGATCATCGCGCCGGGGATCGAGCCGATGCCGCCGAAGACAGCCGCGACGAAGGCTTTGATGCCGGGCATCGCGCCGGTGTACGGGGAAAGCGTCGGGTAGGCGGAGCAGAGCAGCACGCCCGCGACGCCCGCCATCGCGGAACCGATCGCAAAGGTCAGCGAGATCGTGCGGTCCACGCTGATGCCCATCAGAGACGCCGCGTCACGATCCTGCGAGCAGGCAAGCATCGCCTGACCCGGACGGGTCCGGTTGATGAACAGCTGCAGGAGGATCACCAGCGCGACGCTGACGATGATGCAGACGACGTTGACGGTCTGCAGAAGGAACGGCCCCGCCGCGATCGTCGCGTGGTCCATCGGGATCACCGAGGTGAACATCTTCGGGTTCGAGGAGAAGATCAGCAGCGCGAGATTCTCCAGAAAGTAGCTGACGCCAATCGCTGTGATCAGAACCGCCAGAGAGGAGGACGCGTGCCGCAGCGGCTTGTAGGCGACCTTCTCAATGCCTACGCCCAGCAGGAGGCAGCCGCCGATCGCCGCGATCATACCGATCGCGGTCGGGAGCGACAGCGTCGTGATGATGGTGAACGCGATATACGCGCCGACCATGATGATATCGCCGTGAGCGAAGTTCAGCATCTTCGCGATTCCATAGACCATCGTGTACCCGATCGCGATGATCGCGTAGATACTTCCAAGGCTCAGACCGTTGATGAGATTCGTTATAAAGCTGACCATACGTCTCCACCCCTTACTGGCGGCGCCTGCCGAAAAGCGCCGTACCGGTTGTCAGTCATTTGTCCGCAGAACGGATTCCGCCTCGTTCAGGCTCCCGGATGCATTTTCTTAACTATAGCATGATCGGAAATGTTGTGAAAGATGCATTCCGCGCAGCAAAAACGGTTCTGATGACAAAGGGAGGGACATCTTTTTGCGGATGTCCCTCCCCGGATTTCTGAGTTGCGTTCTGCTCTCACCCGGCTGCGCTGCTCAGGCCGCAGTGGACTCGACATCCGCTGTGGAAGCCGCAGCGCTCTCGGCGGAGCTGTCCGCGGAGCCTGTCATGGAGACATAGGCGCCGTTCTGGATCACGACAGCCTTCGGCTCCTTGTCCGGCTCTCCGTCAGCCGTCCAGGTGATGTTTTCACCGGTCAGACCGTTGATCTTGATCTCGGTCATGCCCTTCTCCATTGCCGCGCAGATATCCGCAACGCTCATATCCGGCGTGATGTTCTCCTTCTCGGCCGCCGCCTTGATCGCATACATCGCGTCATAAGCGTCAGCGGCGAACTGGTTCGGGGTCACCTTGAACTTGTCGGTGTAGGTCTTGACGAACTTCTGGGTCAGCTCATCCTTCGCGTCCGCCGCGAACGGGGTCAGCAGCATGACGCCCTCGGCGAGATCCTTGTTGAAGTTGTCCATATCCAGCATGCCGTCGAGACCGTCACAGCCGAAGAACTTGGACTGGATACCCATCGAAGCGGCCTGCGTGAGAATCGTGCCGGCCTGCGTGTAATAGATCGGAAGGAAAATCAGATCCACGTTGGCGTCCTTGCACTTCTGAAGCTGCGCGGAGAAATCCGTGTTGGAGTCAGCGGTGAAGGCTTCCTGAACCGGAACGTCGAAGCCCTGGTTCTTGGCTTCCGTGACGAAGTTCTGATAGATGCCGGAAGAATACACGTCGGAGGAATCATAGATCACGCCGACCGTCTTCGCCAGTCCGTTCTCGCCGATGTACTGGGCGGACTTGGTGCCCTGCGCCGGATCGGAGAAGCAGACACGGAAGACGTTGTCATACTTCGTGCAGTCCTTCGCGGAGCCGGACGGCGTCAGCTGGAACATGCTGTCCGCCTTGGTCTTCTCTGAGACGGCGATGCTGCACGCGGAGGTCGTCGGGCCGACCAGCATCTGCATACCCCAGTCCTTCAGCGTGTTATACGCGTTGACGGACTTCTCGTTGTCCAGCTCATCATCCTCGTTCTTATACTCAATCTGGTATCCGTTGATGCCGCCCGCCGCGTTGATCTCATCGACAGCGATCTGCGTGCCGTTGATGACAGCCGTGCCGTAGTTCGCGGCCGCTCCGGTCAGCGGTCCGATGGCGCCGATCTTGAAAGTCTTGTCCGCCGCCGGAACAGAGGCGGCGCCAAGGCCGCAGGTCATCACCGCGGTCAGTGCCAGGGCCATGATTTTCTTTGCTTTCATAACAGTTCCTCCTTCTATTCATAAGGATCGAATGGATGACCAGAATGTCCGTTCCGCCGTACTCGAATCCGCTCTTTTTGTTTGATCCGATATACACGAACCCTACGTTCTGAATCAGTTCAATACTATAGCCTTGCGTTTCCTCCTTGTCAATGCATAAATTTTAGTGCGCTAAAGCGATGATAAATTGCGGGTGAACACTGAAACAATACCCCGCCGGAGATTTCCGTTTTTTTGTGGAACATGCACCCGCCCGCTCACCCGCTCATGCCAAAACGCCGCCAGTCTGACCATCGGAAGGATCAGACCGGCGGCGATTTTAGGCGCTCTGTTTATGAAATCGATTGCATGTTTTGGATCCGGAGCCGGTCTTGCCGGACCGTTTCAGTCGAAGCAGGCGAGACGAACCATCCGGTCGAGAATCCGCTCGACCTCCATCGCCGGCACATGGCAGATCGTCGAGATCCGCTCCACCGACTCGCCGCGGCGCAGCAGCTGCGCGATCACTGATCTTTTTCCCGCGTCAATCCCAGACTGTACTTCTCCGTTCATCTCCACGCCTCCACACGATTTTGCGCATCTTTTTCTATGATAGCACAAGATATTGCAGATGCAAGAGCGGACTGCCGCTTTGGCAAAATTTGGTGAATCTGACGGGCGGCGGCGCTTCCGCCGGCCCGCGGCGCCCGTCCGCGCCGCGGACACCCATTCCCCCGGACGCGCGCCGCCGACGGATGCCTGTCACATTCTCTTATGCGCCTGACGCGCGATGACGTCAAGCTGCTGCTCACGGGTCAGATCGATGAATTTGACCGCGTAGCCGCTGACCCGGATCGTGAAGTTCGCGTACTCCGGCTTCTCCGGATGCTCCATCGCGTCCTTCAGCTTCTCGATGCCGAAGACATTGACGTTAAGATGGTGCGCGCCCTGATCGAAATAGCCGTCCAGCACGCTGACGAGATTTTCCTTTCTCTCGTCCTCACTGTGTCCGAGCGCGTCCGGATGGATCGTCTGCGTGTTGGAGATGCCGTCCAGCGCCCATGTGTACGGAAGCTTCGCCACGCTGTTGAGGGAGGCGAGCAGTCCGTTCTGCTCCGCTCCGTACGCCGGATTCGCACCCGGTGAAAACGGCGTATAGGCCGCTCTGCCGTCCGGAAGCGCACCGGTGGCCTTCCCGTAGACCACGTTGGAGGTGATCGTCAGAATGGACGTCGTCGGCTCGGAATTCCGGTAGGTATGGTGCTTACGGATCTTCTTCATGAAGGTCTTCAGAAGCCAGACGGCGATGGCGTCGGCGCGTTCGTCGTCATTGCCGTACCGCGGGAACGTGCCTTCCACCTGATAATCCGTGACCATCCCGTTCTCCGCCCGGACCGTCTTCACCTTCGCGTATCGGATCGCGGAGAGCGAGTCGACGACATGGCTGAAGCCGGCGATGCCGGTGGCGAAGGTTCTCCTGACGTCGGTGTCGATCAGAGCCATCTCCGCAGCCTCGTAATAGTATTTGTCGTGCATGTACTGAATCAGGTTCAGCGTATTGACGTAGAGGCCGGCCAGCCAGTCCATCATCCGGTCGTACTTCTCCACAACCTCGCCGTAGTCGAGGTATTCGGACGTGATCGGCGCGTACTCCGGCCCCACCTGCATGGGCGAGCCGTCCTTGTCGGTGAATTTTTCATCCTTTCCGCCGTTGATCGCGTACAGGAGGCATTTCGCGAGATTGGCTCTCGCCCCGAAGAACTGCATCTCCTTTCCGGTCTGCGTCGCGCTGACGCAGCAGCAGATGCTGTAGTCGTCGCCCCAGACGGGTTTCATCACATCGTCGTTCTCGTACTGGATCGAGGAGGTACGGATCGAGATCGCCGCCGCGTAGGCCTTGAAGGCCTTCGGAAGGCGGGAGCTGTAGAGCACCGTGAGGTTCGGTTCCGGCGACGGACCCATATTCTCCAGCGTATGGAGGAACCGGAAGTCATTCTTTGTGACCATCGGGCGGCCGTCGAGGCCGGTGCCGGCCACCTCCAGCGTCGCCCAGACCGGGTCGCCGGAAAACAGCTGGTTGTAGCTCGGAATCCGGGCAAACTTCACCATCCGGAACTTCATCGTCAGATGGTCGATCAGCTCCTGCGCCTCCCGCTCCGTGAGCGTACCCTCCCGGAGATCCCGTTCGATGTAGATGTCGAGGAAGGTGGAGATCCGGCCGACGGACATCGCGGCGCCGTTCTGCGTCTTGATCGCTGCCAGATAGCCGAAGTACAGCCACTGAACTGCCTCCCGGGCGCTGCGGGCCGGACCGGAGATATCGAAGCCGTACGCCGCCGCCATCTGCTTCATGCCCTTGAGTGCGCGGATCTGGTCGGTGATCTCCTCCCTCTGGCGGATGATGTCATCGGTCATCGTACCGTCGCCGCAGTTCGCGAAATCCTCCTGCTTCCACGCGATCAACGCATCGATGCCGTACAGCGCGACTCTTCTGTAGTCCCCGACGATCCGGCCGCGTCCGTAGGTGTCGGGCAGCCCTGTGATGATATGGGAATGTCTCGCCTTCCGCATCTCCGGCGTATAGGCGTCGAACACCGCCTGATTATGGGTCTTGTGGTATTCCGTGAAGATTTTGTGGAATTTGTCGTTGACGTGATAGCCGTAGTTTTCAGCCGCTTCCTCGGCCATCTTGATGCCGCCGTAGGGCATGAAGGCCCGCTTCAGCGGCTGATCCGTCTGAAGACCCACGATCTTCTCCTGATCCTTCCGCGCGGGATCGATATAGCCCGGCCCGTAGGCGGTCAGTCCGGAAACCACTTCCGTCTCGCAGGACAGCACGCCGCCCTTCCGGCGCTCTTCCTTCTGCAGCTCCTGCACCCGGTTCCAGAGCGCTTCGGTCGCCTCCGTCGGCCCCTCAAGAAAGCTCTCGTCTCCGTCATAGGGCGTATAGTTATCCTGAATGAAGGCTCTCACGTCGATCTCATCGGTCCATCTGTTTCCCCGAAAGTTTCGCCATGCCTCTCTCATCTTTTCCTTCCTTTCTCTCTTTTCGTCATTCGATCCGGAACATGCATCCGGAAGCCGCTGCGGACTGGCTCTTTGAGCATCTGTCTGAGCATTCCGCCGCATGGCGGGCTTTTTGTGCACCGGCCTGCTCATCCCGCCGTGAGGCAGTCTTTTGTGCGCCGGGCCGGCCGTCTCACGCCGTCCGGCCCGCCTCCGGCTGCCCGGCGAATTCCCCGGCGCCGAGGATCGCCTCTGCCTGCCTCACCTGTTCCTCCGTCGGAGGCCGGACCCCGGCCAGCGGATACGGAACGCCGAGCTTCTCCCACTTGTAGGCGCCCATCGTGTGATAGGGGAGAACCTCCACCCGCTCCACATTGTGAAGGGTATCGAGGAACCTTCTCTCCTCCTTCAGATCCTCCGGATCGTCCGTCCACCCGGGCACGAGCACCTGACGGATCCAGACCGGCTTCCCGATCGAATCGAGATACCGGATCATGTCCAGAATATTGCCGTTCGGTACGCCGGTCAGCCGTACATGCTTCAGCGGCCGGATCTGCTTGATGTCCACAAGCAGCAGGTCGGTGTACCGCATCAGTTCCCGGAACTTTCCGAACCACGGCTCCTCTTTCGTAAACGGCTGCCCCGCCGTATCGATCGCCGTGTGGATTCCTGCCGCCTTCGCCTTCCGGAAGAGCTCCAGCAGGAAATCAATCTGAAGAAGCGGTTCGCCGCCCGAAACTGTGATGCCTCCCCGGCTGCCCCAGTAGCTCCTGTACCGGAGCGCCTGCGCCATCACCTCATCCGCTGTCCGGCAGTCGTCGGACCGGCCGTCCCATGTATCCGCGTTATGACAGAACCGGCACCGCATCGCACAGCCCTTCAGAAAAACCACGAACCGGATCCCCGGCCCGTCCACCGACCCGAACGTCTCAATCGAATGAATCCTGCCTCTGGTCATCTTCCTTCCTTTCTTCCTGCGGGCCGGCGGATCCCGTACGGTCTTTTGCCGCCCGGCGCCGTCAGAAGCCCCGCCGCTGCCCTGCACCGTCTCCGGAAAGTTTTGCCGTCCGATACAGCGGGACCCCGCTGCCGCCCTGTCTGCCTGGCTCCTGTCATACACAAATCGCCCGCCCCGGATTCGGGACAGGCGATTCATCCTCCGCTCTTCTCAGGACACCTTGAAGATACCAGAAGTCCGTCTTCAGTTCTTTGATCAGGATCAAATATCAGATGTTTTTTCCGTCGGACAAAACGTGCCCCTCCTCCTCCCCTGCGTACGCCCGGAGCCGCTCTCTGTCCAGCACCTTAAGCCGCCCTCTTCCCACGCGCGCCACCAGTTCTTCCCGTTCCATCCGAACGAGATTCCGGCTCACCGTCTCGATCCGGAGGTTGACGGAAGACGCGATGTCATCGAGCTTCAGATGGATCTCGTCGCCGAGACAGCGATGATCCCGCCAGAGAAGAAACTCCGCGATCCGTTTCTGCGGTTCCCGGATCGACAGCAGCAGGATTTTCTCCTCTGCCTCCTCCAGCTCGGTGCTCAGCATCTCGATGAGATTCATGGACACCTGCGGATTCCTCCTGAAAACGCCGGTCAGCTCCTCTCTCGGAATCTCGCATAGCGTCACGTCCGTCAGACAGACAACATCATAGCGGTATTGCGGATTCTTCAGAAAAATGCCATGCCAGACCGCCTGGCCGTCGTGCAGTACATCCAGAATATGCTCCTCGCCGGAAGCCTCGATGCGGCGGGTCTTGACCTTGCCGCTCCGTATGATCAGTACCGACCGGATTTCATCCCCCTCGGAAACCAGCGTGCTTCCCTTCGGATGCTCCGAATGAGCCGCCTCACGGATCAGCTGCTTCTGGATCTCCGGCGAGAAATCTCTGAACAGCCGGATTCTGGAAATGCACCAGGTATCCTTCCCGTAAAACGCGCAGTCGCATCGCTTCTGCAACGCCGCTTCCTCCTTTCTGCCGCCTCTGCAACGAAAAAAGCTCTCATGCAGCCTGCATGAGAGCTTTCGTAGCCGGTAAGGGAATCGAACCCTTGATTCCGCCGTGAGAGGGCGGCGTCTTAGCCGCTTGACCAACCGGCCACGAAGACTATACCATGCCGGATGGGGTTTTGGCAACAGGGAATTTTATAATCTTCCGTTTCTGGTGATGATGATCTGCTGGCCGTCCACCCGGATCCCTCCGCACTGCGCGTCGTCTTCAGTCGTCCCGCCGGCTGCTGTTCGCCAGAATCACCAGACGCAGAAGCTGGAGGAGCGAGGACGCGAGCCCGGCGACATAGGTCATCGCCGCGGCGATCAGCACGCTGCGGGCCATTCCGCGCTCCCGCTCTTCGACCAGTCCGGTACGCTTCAGCATCTGAAGGCCGCGGCGGGACGCGTCGATCTCCACCGGAAGCGTCACCAGCTGGAACAGCACCGCGATCGAGAAAAGCAGGATGCCAGCCGTCAGAAGCGGCTGCATGCTGAAGATCAGCCCGATCAGAAACAGCGGCCAGCCGAGGTTCTGGCCGATATTGACCGCCGGAACCAGAGCGGAGCGGATCCGCAGCGGCAGATAGCCGATGTGGTCCTGAATCGCGTGGCCGCACTCGTGGGCCGCGACGCCGATCCCGGTGATCGAAGCGCTGTCAAAGCTCTCGTCCGCGAGATTCACGACCTTGGTCCGCGGATCATAATGATCCGACAGACGGCCCGAAATATGTCCCACCTGAACGTTATAGACGCCTGCTGACTGAAGAATCGTCCGCGCGGCCTCACGGCCCGTGACGCCGCTTGACGCGGGCACCTTCGCGTACTTTCCCGCGATGGACTGCATGACGCCCGATGCGATCAGGCAGACCACCGTCCCGAGAATCAGCAGAATCCATGTCCAGTCGAAATAAATTCCCCCGTAGCCGTACCCGCCGTAATACATAGGCATGACCTCCCTTCGTCACTGTATCGTCCGCTCCCGCCCGGCGCGAGCGGGCTGCACAGCATTCGCCTCGCCGTGTGTATTGTCTCTTCCGCCGGCATGAGCCGTCCTTTCACTCCGTCATCCGCTCCCGCACCCGGTCGAGAAAGAACCGGAGAACGGTCCTCCCGTCCACAAGATCCGGCTCTTCCTCACTCGGGAAGCACCTCTCCGGATGCCACTGCACTGTCCAGACCGGTTTGGTCCGGTGATGCGCAGCCTCGATCAGATGGTCCCCGACGCTGTAGAGGTCGGCGGTCATCCCTTCGCCGAGCCGGTCGACAGCCTGATGGTGCGAACTGTTGATGCGAAACCGGTCGCCGTACAGTGGCCGCAGATAGGAATCTGGTCCGCTCACCGCCGCTTCGTGACGCTTGTCCGGGCCCGTCAGCACGTCCCGTGCATGCACCCGGGCCGTTCCCACGTCCTGAATCAGCGTCCCTCCGAAATAGACGTTTACCAGCTGATGCCCCCGGCAGATCCCGAACACCGGCTTTCCCGCCCGGACCGCCGCGTCCAGATAGGCGCTCTGCAGGTCGTCCAGCGCGTCACTGACCATCATGCAGGCCCGGTTCTCGCATCCGTAGCAGGCCGGATCAATATCGCCTCCTCCCGGAAGCAGCAGGCCGTCAAACGAACCGGCGTCCAGCCCTTCCGCGTCGGTCCGCACCAGCGGCTCCGCTCCCAAAGCCCGCATCGCGTCAATATAGTGATCAATATTGCAAGGCAGAACCGGAATCACAATCCGAATCGCTCGCATTTTTCCCCCTCTTTTCCAGTAACATGCATCCGCCGGCGGCCGCTGATCCGGCTGTCCGCCGCGGTACTGTTTTCTCTCAGCCCGCGTCTGCCGCGGACTGCATCCCCTTTCCGCCGGATTTCCGGCGTTTTTCCTTCTCAGTGTCCCTGAAGGGATTCCAGAAACTCCTTCGCCCGGTCCGTCCGCGGATGGGCAAAAAACGCCTCGGGCTCCTGCTCCTCGAGAATCGCGCCGTCCGCCATAAAAACGATCCGGTCGGCCACCCGCCGCGCAAAGTTCATCTCATGGGTGACGACCACCATCGTCATCCCGTCCTTCGCGAGCCGGATCATCACGTCCAGCACTTCATTGATCATCTCCGGATCCAGTGCAGATGTCGGCTCATCAAACAGCATCGCCTTCGGGTGCATCGCCAGCGAGCGGGCGATCGCGGCACGCTGCTGCTGGCCTCCGGAAAGCTGCGCCGGGACTTTCCCGGCCTGTGAGTCGACGCCGACCTCCTTCAGGAGCTTCATCGCTTCCTTCTCCGCCTCTTCCTTCGGGACATGCAGCACATCCATCGGGGCGAGCGTGACATTTTCCAGAATCGTCTTATGCGCGAACAGATTGAAGCTCTGGAAGACCATCCCGATCCGGGAACGGACCTGAGCCAGCGCGCGTCCCTCCTCCGGAAGCGGCTGGCCGTCGATCCGGATCTCGCCGCTGTCAATGCTTTCCAGACGGTTGATCGTCCGGCAGAGCGTGGATTTTCCGGATCCGGAGGGTCCGACGATCACGACCACCTCGCCGCGATCCACGCTGAGATTCACATCCTTCAGCACATGCAGCGAACCGTAGTGCTTTTCCACATGCCGAAGATCGATCAGGGGCGTACCCTTCTCCGTTTCATTCGCCATCTGTTCCTCCTTACCGGGTCAGGACCGGCTTCGTTCCCGTTTTCGCCGCGGCGAAAACCGACAGCCTGTTCAGTGCGTAGTTAATCAGAATATAGATCACCGCGATCGTCAGATAGACCGACAGCAGCGCGTCGTAGTTGGAGATCAGCACCTTCGCGTCCTGCATCAGATCCGGGAAATTCACCACATACGCAAAGGTGGTATCCTTGACGACGATCACGAGCTCCGAGATCAGAGACGGTACGATGTATCGCATCGCCTGAGGAAGGATGATCCGGAAGAACGCATGGCTCTCCTGCATCCCGAGCGACAAAGCGGCCTCCCGCTGCCCCTTCGGCACGGCGTTGACGCCCGAGCGGAGCACCTCCGCCACCACGCCCGACGCGGAGATCGCGACCGGCAGCGCGATCTTCCAGAAGGACGGAAGCGTGATGCCGATCTGCGGCGCCGCCAGAAAGAAGAAATAGATGAAAAGCAGCGTCGGTACGCCGCGGGTGAATTCGATCAGCGCCGCGCTGACGGCCCGGAGCCAGCCCGACCGGCTGATCCGCCCCAGCATAAAGAGCAGCCCCAGCCCGAAGGCCAGCGCGCCGGAAGCCGCCGCCACCGCCAGCGTCCCCAGAAGTCCGCTCCCGAGGAAGCGCCATGTCGTGATTTTTGTAAAAAATGACCAGTACCGCGTGTCCAGCTGGCCGTTCTCCGCGAACAGGCGGATGCATTTCCATATAAGAAATGCAATCGCCGCCAGCGAAAGGACGGTGGCAGCCCGTACCCGGCGCCGTGCCTTCGGCCCCGGCGTCTCGTAGAGAGCGTCCCGTACGCTTCGATTGTCTGCGCTCATAGGCTGAGTCTTCCTTTCTGCGGCGACTTTCCGCCTTGTCCCGCGGTTCGTCCTCCCGGCGCTCCGCGGCCTGTTTCCCTGCGTCTTTCCGCCGAAACGCTCCGGTGACGGCCGCCTGTCCGGATCTATCTCCATGAAACGGCGTCAGGCCGGCGTTCACCGGATGATCCGCACGCGCCGGTCGATCGCGCTTCCGATCTGGCCGATCACGACCGCCGTCGCGCAGTACAGCAGGGCCGATATGAGGAATGCGGTCACGCCGCCCACCGCGTGCGTATTGATGTAGGAGACGAGTCCTGTCAGCTCCTGCGGGTTCAGCGGAACCTGAGAACCGAGCGAGGTCGTCAGCATCGTCGCGATCAGCAGATTCGTCATCGGGAGCACCGAGGAGCGCACCGCCTGCGGAATTACGATGCGCCGCATCATCTTCCCGAAGGTCATGCCCAGCGAACGGGCCGCCTCGATCTGGCCGATGCCGATCGTGTTGATGCCGCTCATCAGATACTCCGAGCAGAAGGCGGACGGAATCAGCGTCGTCGCGATCACCACGCAGTTTCCATACGGCAGCACCGCGCCGAGATACGGCAGCGCGTAGACCAGCACCATCAGCAGCGCCGCGCCGGGAATGTTCCGGAAAACCTGCACATAGAAATCGCCCAGCATCCGCAGAGGCCGGACCGGACAGGTCCGCATCACGGTCACTGCCACGCCGATCAGGAGCGCGAAGGCGAAGGAGACGGCCGTCAGCTTCCATGTCGTCAGCATCGCCACAAGATATTTGTTTCCAAACTGAGCCAGCAGTTCTCCGATCGTCATACAGTCCTCTTTTCCGGGTATGTCGCCGTGTTGCGTCGATTATATCACAAATGCCATGGATCGGCTCCATGGCATTTGTCTATGCTTGTTCTCCTGGCTTCGCTCCACTTATATACCTGAACCGTCTTTTCCGGAATGATCGTCCGGCCCTGCTTATTCGGCGATGGCCGGCGGATTCGGCACGTTCGTGATACCCGTGCGGTCCCCGATGGAGATTTTCCAGAGCTTCGCCCATGTCCCGTCGTCCTCGATTTTCTTGAGGAAGGCATTGACGAAGGCGACACCGTCGGAGTCCTTCGGAAGGCCGATGCCGTAGTTGTCCTCCGGACCGAACACGTCGCCCGCGGCCGCGAAGGTGTCGGAATCCTTGACCAGCGCGTTCAGAATCAGCGTGTAATCTGTGACATACGCATCCACACGGCCCTGGGAAAGCGCAGTGCGGGCCTCGGTATCATTCGCGAACTCCTGAACCGTCGCCTCCGGCGCGTACTGCGCAAGAATATCCGGTCCTGTCGAGCCGGACTGGGTCGCAACCGTCTTGCCCGCGAGATCATCGACGCTCTTGATGTCGGTGTTGTCCTTCTTTACGAGAATCGCCTGCTGGGAGGTATAGTACGGGCCGGCGAAGCTGATGACTTTCTTCCGCTCGTCTGTAATCGAGTAGGTGGCAAACACCGCATCTACCTGACCGCTGGTCAGAACGGACTCGCGTGTGCTGGAATCCACCTGCGTCAGCTCATAGCTGGCTTCCGACCCCGTGATGTAACGGGCGAGCAGCTCGTAAAGTCCGGCGTCGAAGCCGCGGACGCTGTTGTCCGTCTCGTCCAGCTGGCTGAAAAGCTGGGATGTGCGGGTGCCGCCGACCCTGAGCTTGCCGGCCTTCTTCACCGCGCTCGCCCAGCTGCTGGCTTCGATATCCTTGTCGTCCGCCACCGGACCGGCGGCGATCAGCGCGTCATAGGCCGATGCATCGATGGCCGTGCCGGCCACTTCCGTCGGTTCCGCCGCGGAAGCTGCGGAGGAAGCGCCCGACGCCGAAGCGAAGGCCGGCGCCGCGAATGTGCCAACGGCGAGAGCCGAGGCAAGAGCCAGTGTCAAAGTCTTCTTCAGAAGGGTATTCTTCATAGGAAACTCCTTTCTCTTTGTCGCTTTTGTGATATGATGGGATCATACGCCGATATTCCTATATTGTCAATATGAAATAGAGGGTTTCTCGCAGAAACAGGGCGGCCGGTCCGCGATCCACCGATCGCGTCCGGCCGCCCTGCCTGCTCCCCGCCTTGCGGCAGAGGGTTTCGTTCTGCTGCCGTGCCTCACAGCCTCCCGGTCATACCGGCCGGGACATGTCCCGTTCCGTCACCGGCGCGGCCTGCTCTTATCCACGGCGTTTTTTTCTGCCTGCGGCGCCCGCTCCGGCCGCTGCCGCCAGTGCGGCCAGCACCAGGATCAGATACAGCTCCGGCTTCGACGCGTCCCCGGTCATCTCATCCGTCACCGTGACATCCGTCAGCGTCTCATTGCCGTTGTTGAGCACCCGGACCGTATACTTCAGCGTCTCGCCCAGCTTCACCTCGCCTTCCTTATCGGAGGTCTTCTCCAGATACAGCCCCGGATTCGGGGATTCCGTCGGCTCGTCCGCCTTTCCGGGATCCGGCACCACCGGATCGCCGTCTCCGGCCTTCGCGCTTCCGGTCGCCACATTGCTCACATGGCCTTTCCGGATATCCTCCTCGGTCACGGTCCAGCTCGTCTCAAAGCTCCGACTCTCACCGGCCGCCAGAGAATCAGCCGTCCAGCTCTCGCCGGTCAGAGCGTCCTCGATCTTCACCTCTTCCAGAGCCGTCGTGCCTTCGTTCTTCGCCGTGATGTCGTAGCGGATCGTCTCGCCCAGCGCGTAGCTGCTTCCGTTTGCCGGACGGCTCGTGACCTTCTTGGCCAGCGTCAGATGAGCGAACGAATCCACCTTATCCTCCGCCCCGAATTCCTTTCCGGAGCCGTCGAAGTGAGCGGTTACATGGTTCGTATAGCTTCCGTTCGCGACGTCCTCCGCCGTCACGACATGCACCGCCTCCGCCGTCACGGCAGCACCCGGCTGCACGTCTTTGAAGACCGATTCGCCCTTGATCACAACGCCGTCCTGCTCGATCAGGCGGATCGTCCGGGCGCTGTCATAGATGTTGGTCACCTGAATCCGGAACACGATCTCCTCGCCCGGCTGGTACGCCTTGCCGTCATGGGTCTTTGTTACCACCAGCCTCGGATCCACGCCATCGTCCGTTATCCTCAGCATTCCCAGAACATAACTCACCGTATAGTTGCCCTGGCTTGCTTTTCCGGTTGGTGTGATCGCATACGTGCCGACGACTTCGCCTTTTTCTCGGCTCAGTGTATATGCGACAGTATCGTCATTCAGTGTTCCGGTTACAGCTGCAGTCAGCTCCGGATCAGCGGTTCCATAGGTCTTGCTCTTGTTGTCCGCTGTGACGGTCACTGCCTTCGGCGTTACCTTCAGCGTGACAGTTGCCTCTGCCGTTTCATAGTTTGCATTCTCGGCTTTGACGTTGACTGTCTGCTCGCCAACATCCTTGATGCTCGGAGCTTCCGTCGTCCACTCGCCGTCATCCCCTACCTTGTAGGAAATCGTTGTGCCTTCCGTGATGCTTGCACTTGCGGATGCGGCGTGTGTATTTCCATCGTATTCGCCTTCGTATCCGGTTGCAGACAGTGTCATCTCTCCGGACTTGCTGATCGTCAGGGTTCCCGGAACATAACTCACCTTGAATTATTCACCGCAAGGCGGTGATTGCGACTAAAAGTCGCATGGTTACTATGGTTACACAGCTTTCCTGCTTTCACTTGAAAAGTGAATAGAAAAAGGACCCTATTCTTGGTAAAATCAAGGTGTCGAATCAATCAATTACCAAGAGAAAGAGGTCCTCTATGACAATTCTAAACACCATTTCACTTGAAAGCAATAAGCAAATCAAAATAAATTTTGACGGCGGCGACCTTTCCTCTGACGGCGGATTGCTTCTGATCAAAGAATTCGCCTCAAAGATCGGCCTGACAAAGCTTGTAAAACAGCTTTTTAAGACCAACGATCATACGAACTGCCGCATTCACACGGACCCTGATAACCTGATGCAGATGGTCTATCAGATCATAGCTGCTTATTTCGAAGATGATTGTGCCGATGAACTGACAAACGATCCAGTACTGACCGCAATCCTTGATAAAGATATACTTGCTTCACAGCCTACACTGTCCCGTTTCTGGAACCGCATGGATGAAGATACGCTCGCTCAGTTGGCGATGATCCAGTCAAAAATGAGAGATGTTGTTTATTCCAGTAAAATGCCAGAGTTTATGCTGTTTGATCTGGACTCCACCCTACTGAACACATATGGCGGCCAGGAAGGTGAAGGCTTCAACTTTCATTATCAAGCCCACGGCTATCACCCGCTGCTTTGCTGCGATGGGCTGACCGGAGATCTGCTGAAATCGGAGCTGCGTGATGGTACACAGTATTGCAGCAAGGATGCCGATCAGTTCATGATTCCACTGATGCAGGAGTACAGGATAAAATATCCATCATTGCCCTTGTATCTGCGTGGTGACAGCGGTTTTGCCTCGCCGGAACTGTATAAAGCCTGTGAAGAAAACGACTGCAAGTATGCGATCCGCCTGAAACAGAACTCGACATTAATCAAGTATGCATCCGATGCGGATGAAGACCTTTACCGGGCTACTCGTGAAAACCAGGTTGATTACGCTGTGGAATACGGCGAGTTTGAATATCAGGCCGGCAGTTGGCCTCATCCGAGAAGGGTTGTCTTTAAGATTGAGAAACCCTATAACCAGATGGTCCATCTGTATACCTTTATCGTCACAACGATGGAAACAGCTCCATATCAGGTCATTAAGTTTTACTGTGGCCGGGGCAAGATGGAGAACTTCATCAAAGAAGGAAAATCTGGGTTCGATTTCTCTTCTGTGAGCAGTCGTTCCAAGGTGGTCAATGCAAACCGCCTGCAAGTACATGCTCTTGCCTATAACCTGTTCAATTGGTTTCGACGACTGGTATTACCCGCAGGCATGAGAAAGCAGCGGATCAATACCGTTCGTTTGAAGTTGCTGAAGATCGCCGCGAAAGCGGTTCATTCAGCAAGATATATCATATTCAAGCTGTGCAGCAGCTGCCCTTACAAGAAAGAGTTTAATGAAACGCTCTTAAATATCAGGCAGCTACAACCACTGCTGGAATAAGCAGTAATTCGTGAACCTTGACAATCTCAAACGCAACCACTCATAAACAAGGGGATAATTTGCCCTTTTTGTGGATAACTCTCTGCTTTTGCGAATGAGATGCCATCATCAAACAATTATCTGACGAGATTTCCAGTTGGAATCTAACGTCATGAATAATTCAGGTTTGATTATATAATCCGGCTACATTCTCATCAATATGTAATTGTCATCGCGTCAATTATCACTTGTGCTTTGTCTTTTTTAACTTAATTTGAACTTATATTTTGGCTATGCTTCTTGCAGTTATTTATTTCTGAATATTTTGTCTATCAAGACATCTGAGCCTGTCCGCGGCACCGGTGCGTCTTCATGGAGGCGCCGGATCAAACTGGTTTTTCATGATCCTCCTTCACGTCGCCAATTCAGAGACTTCTCACAGCGTAAACTTTGTTACAAGTCATTTTTATCATAAACATTTTTCTGCTGACAGAACGGATATTCAGAATGATCCGAAAAAACCGGCACTTGACAAAACATCCCGGATATGATCTCAGTCAGACAGCGTTGTCCCCTGTGCTCAAAATAAAGCGGCGGCAGGAAGCGGGCATGACCATGAGGTCCGCTTCCTGCCGCCGTTTATAAAACCCGTACGGCTGTCATATATATGTTTAAATGAGAGAATGGGGCGGATCCGGCGCCGTCAGTGCCAGACCAGCCAGATGTACGCATACCCCGCGGTCACCGCGGTCAGCGTGAAGGGCACGCCGATCCGCATGAAATCCCGGAAACTGACCTCCCAGCCATGCTTCTTCAGAAGTCCCACGGACGCGATATTGGCTGACGCGCCGATCGGCGTCAGATTGCCGCCCAGCGTCGCACCGCAGAGAAGCCCGAAGAAGAAGACATAAGGCTCGACGCCCAGAGACGAGGCCGCCAGGGATACCACCGGAAGCATCGTCGCGACATAGGGAATGTTGTCCACGAACGCCGAGATCGCCACCGATCCCCAGACGATGATCGAATAGAGCAGGAAGAGATTTCCGCTGCCCACCTTCACGATCAGATTCGCAAAATCCCGGATGATACCCGCTTCCGTAACGCCTCCGATCACGAGAAAAAGGCCGGCCAGAAGCAGCAGCGTCTGCACGTCGATCGCGCGAACCGCCTGCTTCGCGTTGGTCTTCCGGCGCGTCCGGCGGTAATTGTCCGCCATCGTGATCAGCGCGACAAGCACGCAGATGACGCCGTTGGTCACCTCCGGCTTATTCCGGATGAAGGAGGCGCAGATCAGCGCGCCGATCATCACCAGCAGCATCACGCCCGGCACATGATCCTCCACGGCTGTCTTCTCATCCATCGACACCGGCTGCTTCTGATCCCGGAAAAGGATCATCATGATCGGGATCGTCGCCAGCGCGCCGAACTCCACCGCGAAGAAAATCCCGGGTCTTCCGTTCATCCAGAAGAAATCCATGAAGCTCATATGCGCGTAGGAGCCCAGCATGATGGATGTGGTATCGCCCACCAGCGTCGCCGCGCCCTGAAGATTGGACGAAACGGCAATCGAGAGGATCATCGGCACCGGCGAAATCTTCAGCTTCCGGCAGACCGCGATGCCGACCGGCGCCACCATCAGCACGGTCGCCACATTGTCGATAAAGGCCGAGATGACGCCGGCGAACAGCGACATGAAGATCGTGACCCACATCACATTCTTCGATTTGTCCAGCAGGATGTCCGCGATCCGGTTCGGCATCTTCGACTGGATGAAATATTCCACCGTGACCATCGTGCCGGCCATCATCAGCAGCACGTTCCAGTCGATCGCGCCCGGTACCGCCGCAGCCGGAAGCACGCCGGAGAGAATATAGACGGCAGCGACAGTGAGCACCACCGGGACACGGTACTTCTGAAACGCGATCATCACGACATACATCGCAAAGAAAAGGACCAGAGCAAACAGTTTCATCCACTCACCTCATAAGGAACATGCAGCCGCCGGCGAAACCTGTCCGGCACGCTCACAGATTGGAAAGGAAGATCTCGGCGCCGATCACGATGAGAATGCAGCCGCCGAGAATCGAGGCCCGGCCGGCCAGCTTTGTCCCGAACCGCTTTCCGATCAGGAGCCCTCCGACGCAGAGCCAGAAGGTGACCGCCGCGATGATCAGCGATGCCGTCAGCGCAGCGTCCATGCCATATTCCGCGATCGTGAAACCCACCGACAGCGCGTCGATGGAGGTCGCAACTCCCTGCAGAAACAGCGTCCGGGCGCCGAGCCTCGACACCGCCGGCTCCGCGCACCGGCGGCAGCGCACGCCGTCCCGCAGCATGCCGCCGCCGATCAGACAGAGCAGGACGAGCGCGATCCACGGAATGCATGTCTCGAACACACGGAAGTACGAAGCCGCCATCCGGACGAAGAACCAGCCCAGCACCGGCATCAGAAACTGAAACCCGGCGAAGGTTCCCGCAATGATCGTCATCCGCCTGCGGCTCATCCCCGGATCGCCGAGACCGTCGGCCATCGAGACAGAGCACGCGTCCATCGCGAGCCCTGCGCCCAGCATCACGCTGTTGAAGAAAAAGGCCAGGTTCATCCCGTCTTACGCCTGCTCCTTCATCTTCCGGATCAGATCCCAGATCGCCTCCGCGGAATTGAAATTTTCGGGAAGCAGTTCATCCGCGCTGATGCTGACATCGAACGTATCATTGATGTCCCCGACGATCGAGATAATATCGAAGGAATCCAGAATTTCGTCGTCAATCAGTTTCTTTTCCTTGTGAAAGTCCACATCCGGTCTTGCTTCCTCAAGAATCTTCATCAGTTCATCCATCTTTCTACCTCCTGACTTTGTTACGCGGCCCGGTGGCCGCCGTCTTTGTCCGATCCTCCGACCGCATCTGACGCTGCGCCTGTCCGGAACGAAGTGTAATTGTGTTATTGTAGCACGTCCGGTCCGCCCGCACAATGCGAAGATTCTTCCGGACACGCGGGTTTCAGAAAATGCAGTCCGACAAACGCGCCGTAAGCGGCGAGATAGGCCGCAGCGGCCAGCCGCAGGTCAAAGACCTGATCGAACAGATACCCGCTGTAGGACAGAAGGCTCTCGGATACCGCCACCGTGAAAAAAGCACCGAATGCGCGGGGCTTTCGGACCGTGAGAACGAGCAGCAGGATATCCAGCAGATACGCGTACCGGTCATGCATGCCCGGCAGGATCAGCACCGCGGTCCAGACAAAAAGCGCCGCGGTGGCGAGGAATCCCTCCGGCGTCTCCAGCAGATCGCGGCGGCGGCCCAGCGCGAGGATCAAAAGCGCCAGCGCAGCCGCCGCCCCCAGCACCGCGCCCCGGTGGAGCACGTCATAGGAGCCGCCAAAGAGCTGCCAGATATTCGGGAAGCGGGCCGTCATCACCGGAAACTCCGTCGTCTGCTTCGCGTAGATCAAAAACGCTTCCGTCACCGGCCGCCCCATCAGCACGGCCGGCAGCGAAGCCGCCAGCATCACGGCCGGAACCAGGAGAAACCAGAAAATCGAAAACCGTTTCCGGTACAGCCAGACGGCGAGATAGAACGGAAGGATCAGGATCGCCTGAAGCTTCCACGCGAAGGAGATGCCGAGAAGAAGAAGCGAGCGGCCGTAAGCCCCGTCATAGAGATCCGCCATCGACCAGACGATGAAGGCGGTATAGATCGCGTCGCACTGGGCCCAGAGCGAAGAATTGAAAATCACCGTCGGCGTCAGAAGGCAGAGACAGACCGCCGCCGTCATGCTCCGGCCTTCCGGACCGGAGAGTGGAAAACCGATCCGCCCCCTCCGGCGTCCGGAAACGGGAAGAGCGGAGGCGGAATCCGGCCGGCGCGTTCCCATCACGGCCAGCACACCCGTCCCGGCTGCCAGAACATAATCGAACAGAATGGAGAGCGCCTTGTACTTCGTCAGCGGATTCATCGGAAGATAGGTCATCAGCGCGATCGCGGTCTGGTAAAGAACGTTGTAGTTGCCCGTCTGATGTCTCAGAGAGGCGAGCCCCCCGCCCCGGCTGATTTCCTGATACCAGGGCAGCAGGTACTTCTGCACGTCCTTCGAGACAAAAGTCCGGTTGCTCACGCGGATCGCAAAGGAAAGAACCAGCACCAGACACAGTACGATCTCTGTCAGATGGCGGTCCATCCAGTCAAGACATCTCGATTCCCAACGGCTCATCGCCTCTTCCCCTCTTTCAGATTTGCTGGTAGATAAACGCCGCCGCGTTGTACCCCGGCCCCCACGCGCCGAAGACCAGCACGGCGAAGATCGCGGTCAGGTAGACCATCCACCGGAAGACAATGCCCTGCTTCGCGAACAGTTCCCGGAACACGAGTCCCTTCTCATTAAAGACATCGACGGCGATCAGAAAGACGATCAGCAGCATCGTGAACCGGAAGGTTCCGGGATCGAGTCCCATCTGCAGGAAGCTTCCGTCGAGGAAGACCGTCGGGTTGAACGTCGTGAAGGTAGCCTTCAGCATCCGGAGCGCCGTCCTGAGAGAAGCCGCGCAGTCGAAGTAGCGGCCCACTGTCACCAGCGCGGCCGTCCTCAGGATCTGGAAAAGCCGCCACGAGAAGCTCGCCCCGTCGATCCGGAGGACGCCTCTCGTCTTCTCCGCCGTACGCTCGAAGACGGAATCGAGAGAAGTGAAGGTTGCCTGATACAGACCGAAGGCGACATAACGCCATGACGCGCCGTGCCAGAGCCCGACCAGCAGGAAGATCACAAAGGAAGCGATCGTCGCGGGCATGATCTTGCCGTAATACGGTCCGATCCGCTTCTTCATCCGCCGGGCCATCCTCGAAAACGGTTTCGAGAGCGCGATCGGATAGAACAGATAATCACGCATCCAGTGCCCGAGCGAAATATGCCAGCGCTGCCAGAAGTCCGAAATCGTCGTCGCCATGTAGGGCGAGCGGAAATTCTCCGTCAGACGGATACCGAAGAGCTCAGAGATCCCCATGATGATATCGATGCCGCCGGAAAAATCCGCGTACATCTGCACGCCGTAGAGCAGCACGCCGGTGAAGACCGTAAATCCCGCGTATCCCTTCGCGTCGAACTGGCCGATGATCTCGTTGGAAAGGACCGATACGTTGGCGCAGATCACCATCTTCTTGAAATAGCCCCAGAGCAGCCGGAGCAAGCCCTCCCGGAAAGCCGTCTCGTCGTACTCGTGAGGCGTAAAAAGCTGCGGCGCCAGCTGGCTGTGCTTGCTGATCGGTCCCTGAATCATCTGGGGAAAATACGAGGCGAACAAAGCATAACGGAAAAGATTTCCCTCGGCTTCGGTCCGCTCCTTGTACACATCAATCAGATAGCCGGTCAGCTGAAACGTATAGAAGGAAATGCCCAGCGGCAGAAGAATATCCGGGACCGCGAGAGCGTGTCCGATATGAAGCGCGCCGGCGGCGGCATTGAGGTTCCGCACCGTAAACGCGCCGAACTTCGGAACGAACAGAACCGTGAAGCAGATGATCAGGGAAAATACAAGCGTCCGCTGCCGCTTCTTCCGGTACGCTTCCTTCACCGCCTTCTTTTCTTCGCGGGAGAGCGGCGCGCCGTCCGCGCCGGTTCGGGCCAGCTCGCTCTTCTGACGACCGGCCAGCCTTCCCATCCGGAACGCGCCCGCCCATGAAATCAGAATCGACGCCGCGAGCACCGCGCAGGCCCGCAGTCCGCCCATACTGTAGAAAAAGACCGCGCTCGTCCCGAGCAGCACGCACCACTGGAAGCGCCGCGGAAGCAGATAATAGAGTGCGTACGCGATCAGCATCAGGAGAAGAAACGGCAGTGAAAAAAGTGTCATATTCATCCTCTATCCTTGGAAGAAAACGGTACGGGACACGTCCCATTGACGCGCCCGGAACGCCGAAACATCTGATCCGGGTTCCCCTCATGTGCGGGGCACGCCCCGCGCGGGACGGGACCGCGGCTGCCTTTCCCGAAACCTTTACTTCAGCGACGCGTACGCCTCGTCGAACTGTTTCTCATCCGCCGCCACCTGATCGTGCCAGGCCGGAAGATCCGACGTCCAGTCCTGATACGCCGCCTCTCCCCGGTGATCCGGCAGTGCGTAGCGCTCCTTCAGCCGGGACGCCAGCCACGCGGTCAGCTTCTGGGCGCCGTAAGCATTCAAATGTGCCGGGTTGACATAATCCCTGGTGATATCCAGCCCGATTTCCCTGATATCCTGCTGCGTGTCGAAAAGATCAAAGCCCGCCATCTCCACCCGCTCCCGGACCGTATTCAGCATCACGAGGGCATCGCCGTTCGGGTCATAGTGCGCATAGGGAAGATAGAAAAACAGTATCTTTGTCTGTTTTTCCGCCTGCCTGCACTCTTTCAGAAGATCATCCAGCACACCTGAAGTGTACGTATCCAGCGATCGGATTTCATCTGTGGGCTGGTCAAGCTCTTCTACCTTCATCACATCGAAGAAAGCGGAATACCCCCGGCCCAGCACCGGATACGCGCTGTTCCAGTTGGCCGGATTCAGCGGTTCCTTGTGATAAATCGCCAGATCAAAGACATAAGGAAGCATGGAAGACGTATGCGGCAGACATTTCCAGAGAAAACGGAAACGATTCATCGAATAGCGGAACGCGTCCGTGTTGAACGCAATATCCTCCTCCGCGCCGTCACGGACATACGCCTTCATGGAACCGTCCGTCAGGAAGGGCCGCACATCGATCAGAATCACCTTCGGATGCTGCGTCTTCAGAATCTCACGGAGCCCGAACGCATAGGTCTCGATTGCCATATCGTTGACACAGAAATTGTAAGAGGCGTAGCCGTATTGCTCAAAAGCCTGCATGGGCATGTAAGCGGCCATGCCGCCGCTGTTACCCATCAGAACCATATCGATCGAATCTTTCTTCTGGGCGTAGAATCCGCTGATTGTGTCCCGCGAGTTACCGAGCACGGGACGCTTCGCGTACGTCAGATGGATAAAAAGATAACTAAAAATAAGAAGGAACACCAGCGCTCTGATGATCCGGACGGCTCCTCGTCTCATGCCACCTGCATTTCCATATAAAACCGGTTCATAAAAGATACAGGTCGATTCTACAATAGTGAATGATGGGTGTCAAATGCGCTCTCCCGGTCAGGCTATGCATTTTTTCAGATTCATTCTTCCGAATCTCCGGCATGCGGATCCGGCCGCATCCGGAAACCGGCCTGCTCGTTGACAGAGTGTACAACTGTACAAATTGTGGATTTTTTGTGAAACAGAAAGTTTTTTGAGAACTAAAATAAAAAGTGTGCTATACTTCTGGTTGAGGATACTGTTGCAACCAGTATCCGAATCCCGGGCTGTCACACCCCTCATATTGGCAGTCCGGTTTATTTTTGCTGTTTTTCAGCGCTATCTGAACGTACCCTTTTCAGCCGCCGGAGTCCTGTTCTCCCCACCAAAGGACATCCGGATGCATGTCCCGGCGAAACGGGCATCCTTCCGCGACGTACGGGCATCCGATTGCATGTTCCGCCAGAAACGGCATCACCGGCAGCGGACCACAAGGAACGAACCGTACCGCTCCGTCTCAGCGCGCCCTCCCTCGCAGGAAACATCCGTCCCGTCCAGCACGACGGCGGTCTGCCCCTTCTCAAGCGTCGTCTTCGTCTGGAAATGCACCCGCCCGATCCGCGTCACCTTCTGAAACATCACATGCTTCTCCGGAATCTCACGCTCCGCAAGATACGTCCGCGGACTGATTTTCCCGTAAAACAGATAGTAAATATAAACGCTGTTAATCTGATCCGTGATGTAGACATCCCTGTCCTCCGCCGTCAGCGAGGCCACCGCCCGGTCGATCCCCTCCGCATCGACACGCCGGATACTCTCCTGATAGCCGCCCGCGTAGCTGCGTGTGAAGGCGGCGAAAGAGAGGATGTAACAGCAGGCGATCACGGCGGCGAAGAGCCTCCGGTCTTCGGCCAGACTGACGATTCCCACCGTCATATAATATAGAAGAGGCAGCCAAAGCGCGTTGATCCGGTTGATGTTCGGCTGCGTCATCGCGCATACAGCGCCCGCCGCGATCAGATTCGCCAGCGCAATCCGGTCGAAGAGCTGTCCGCGCCGCTTCGCCAGAGACACAGCCAGCCCGTACACGATAAACGGCAGTGAGAAGAAGTAGTAAATTCCGTATCCGCTGACCGCGTTCAGCGGCATACCGTCCGTCTGATGCAGAAGAATCCGGAAAGAACCCGCCAGATTGGAGCGGCAGTTGGCAAAAAACGATCCGTTCGCGCTGGTAATCGCCGTAAAACGGTTGAAATCCAGCCTCGGAATCGTGACGCGTCCGAGATGAACCGCCGGAAGATCCAGCGCGTTGATCACGACGAAGACCGCAATCGGCAGCGCGATGACGAAAGCCGCCAGCGCATACAGCACCGTGCCGCGGAGCACACGCCCCGGCGAAACCGAAAGAACTGCCGCCTTTCCCTCCCGCCCGGATCCCGCGCGGACGGACGGAATCAGAAAGAGCAGAAACGCCGCCAGAATCACCGCGGGGATGTAGAGATAACTTGTTCCGTAGGCGTACGCCGAAAGCCCCAGCAGGACGGCGGACAGAGCCGCGTACCGCCGCTTTCCGCGTTTTATCCCGAAATAGAGAAACACCGCCGCATACAGCACGAGGTCCGGGAACAGATTCGACTCGAGCCCCCACCGGCTCTTCATGATATGCCAGGGATTCACGGCAAAGAGCAGAAGGGCCAGCGGTCTTCCGTATCCGGACGGAAGAAGCGAGCGGATCAGAAGCCAGACCACGGCGAGCGAGAGACATCCGATCAGTGCCATCGGAAGCCGCACCGCGAGCGGCGTGCAGCCAAGAAGCCGTATAAACGGAATCAGAAGATACGCATAGAGCGCGTTCTGGCCGCTGCCCCACGCAATCAGATGCACCGGCCAGCTCTGGCCGTTCCGGTCGATACCGTCGTGAACCAGCGCGTACGCCTCATAGCCGATCGACGCCTCGTCCTGATTGAGTCCCGCCGGCATCCCGCCGATCCACGCGATCCGCGCCGCCACGCCGGTCAGCAGAATCAGGCAGACCACCGCCGTATACCACCCTCTTCGTTTCATAGGATACCTCATGTGCGCCGGGTCCGGCGCTGTCCAGAGAAGACTCCGCGGGTTTCCCCGGCCCCTCTGGCTGCTGTCCCGGACCCGGCTGCGTCTCCTGTTTTCCGTGAAATCGCACCGCGCCCCCGCTTCTCAGTCCAGCT
This sequence comes from Chordicoccus furentiruminis, assembly GCF_019355395.1. GTDB lineage: Bacteria > Bacillota > Clostridia > Lachnospirales > Lachnospiraceae > Chordicoccus > Chordicoccus furentiruminis. Next base: position 1,651,254 of record NZ_CP048829.1, on the reverse strand, counting down.
GCCACCGCACGTGGCTTCCGGATTCGTCCCGCCGCACGATCAGCTGATTGCCGATCTCCTGCCGCAGTTCTGTCACATGCGAGATGATGCCGATCAGCTTTGTCCGTCCGGCCATCTGCGTCAGCACCTTCACAGCCTCGTCCCGCGAATGATCGTCCAGCGAACCGAAGCCCTCATCGATGAACATCATGTCAAGATGAATCGACGCCGCGTTCTGCTGGATCTGGTCGGCCATCCCGAGCGCCAGGGACAGCGCCGCCATAAACGACTCGCCGCCGGAGAGCGTCCGCACATCCCGGACCCGCCCGGTCACCGCGGAATACACCATCAGGTCCAGACCGTGGTTACGGCCTTCGCCTGCCCTCTCAAGATCATACATCCGCAGCTCGAACTGTCCCGCCGACATCTCGCGGAAGCGGATATTGGCCGCGCGGAGAATCCTCTCGAGATAGTACCGCTGCACATAAGTCTCGATGTCCATCCGGAAGCCGCTTACCTTGCCCGCAAGCCGGCTGTACATCGAATCCGTTCTGGAAAATGCATCCACGGCCGCGGCCCTCTCCTCCATCCTGGAGGACAGCGCCGCCAGCGCGGTCCGGTCCGCGCTCCGCTCCGCGCGGCACGCTTCGAGAGCCGCCTCAAGCCCGGCCCTCCGTGCCTCGGCGGCGGCCCGCGCCGCTTCCAGCGCCTCCGGATCCGGCTTTGCCGCTCCGCCGATGGCCTGGACGGCGGCGGAGCGCAGCCGCTCCGCGGCCGCCTGACGCCGCCGCCAGTCGTCCGCCCGCTCGCGGATCGTCTCGATTTCCGTCTTCGGGTAACGCGCGGTCAGCGCGCGCCAGTCCGCCTCCGTCAGCTTCCGCTCCTCCATCGCCGCGCGGTACGCGCGCTCCCGGCCGGCTGCGCGCGCACGGAGATCCGGCAGTTCCGCGTCATACCGGCCGATCAGCGCTGCGGCACGGTCCCGGGCGGTGCGGCGGGCGGATGCCTCCGCCTGCGCCCGCCCGGCCTCCTGCTCCGCCCGTTCCTTCGCCGCTCCGGCGGCGGCCAGTTCCTTCGCCGCCTCTTCTTCCGTCGGGAACGTGAGTGAAGCGGAAAGCGCGGCGAGGGCGGCTTCCGCCGCCGAACCCGCCGCCTGCGCCTCCGCCAGCGCGGACTGCGCGTCTCCGGCCGCCTTCTCCAGCTCCGTCCGGCGCGCGGCCGCGCCGTCAAGGAGTCGCTGTACCTCCTCAGCCTTCCGGCATTCCTCCTTCCGCACACTCTCTTCCGCGCGAAGCGCCCCGATCAGCGCGTTCAGATGCGCGGCCGCTTCCTCCGGATCTTGGATCGCTTCATCAGCCGTTCCCGGGCTCCCCGCAGGTCCCGTCTTCATGCTCTGCGGCTCTCCATCAGCCGCATCCGTCTGTTCCTTCCTCTCCTGTCCGGCGATCCCCGATCCGCTCACGCCGGCCGTGTCCGCCCGGCAAGTGTTTCCCTCCGGGTCTGCATAGCCCGTCCTGCCTGCACCGGCTGCGTCCGCGCTCTGCGGCTCATTCCCGGCCATCCGACGCTCCGCCGCGCGGATCCTTCCGGCAAACGCGTCAAGAGCCGCCGACAGCTGCCTTTTTCTCTCCGAAAGCACCTCCGCTTCCGCCTGCGCAGCTTCCGCCGCCTTCTGCTGCGCCTCCTGAAGACGCGTAGTCTCTGCCTCAAGACGGTCCAGTTCCTCCCGCGTCAGCACATCTCCGTCCGCCAGAGGACAGGGATGCGGATGGTCAATCGAGCCGCAGACCGGACAGGGCTCGCCGTCCCGCAGCTTCTCCCGGGCGAGAAAACCGGCCTGTGCATCCAGAAACGCCACCCGCTGCTTCCCGTACGCCGCGTAGCCTTCAAGATACCGCTCACGGGCCAGCCCGTAGGCGTGTCTCGCCGCCGCGGCCCGCTCCGTCTGTGCCTCCGTCTCCTTTCCGGAAACGCGAAGCGCCTTCAGTTCCTTCGCGAGCGCGTTCGCCTCGTCCGCTTCCCTTCTCCACAGCGCGAAGCGCATCGGCGCGTCCTTCAGCCGTTCCGACTCCTTCCGCCAGACGGCCTCCTGCTTTCCCAGCGCATCCAGGTCCGCGGAAGCCTTCGCCGCGGAGGCCTCCGCTCTCTTTCCAGCCTCACCGGCCCGCTTTTCGTCCGCCTTCGCTTCTCTGATTCTCGCGAAGGTATCCAGCGCCTTGCCCGCCTGATCGGAAACGCGGCTCCAGTCCGAAAGCGCCTGCTCTCTGGCCGCGCGCGCCTCCGCCTCGGCGGTATCCGCCCGCACGGCGGCCTCCTTAAGCTCCGGCAGCGCTTCCTGCTGCGCCGCGCGGTCCGTCTCCTCCGCCTTCAGCTGCCGCTGCGCCTCCTCGTTCAGTTCCGCTGCCGCCTTCACGTCATAGGCGGCCGCGATCCTCCGCATCCGCTCCTCGTCCGCGCGGACCGCATCCGCTCCGGCAGCCAGAGCAGCCAGCTCACGGTCCGCCTGCTCCCTCTGACCGAACCAGCGGAGCAGATCCTTCGCGGCCGTGCACGCGGCGTAGCGCTGATCGCGCGCGCGCCGCGCCTCCTCATACGCGCTTCTGAGGCCTTCATACCGCGCGTCGAGCCTTACGCAGAGCACCTTCAGCTTCTCCATAAACGGCTCGAACACCGTCACCTGCAGATGATCCCCGGAAAGAATCGAATCCTTCAGCGCATTGATCTCCTCCGCCTCCGGATCGTCCTCCGGCACTGTCACATGGGCCGTCTCGGTCTGCACGGCGGTATGGATCCGGGCCATACCGGCCAGCGACTCCTTTCTCCGCCGCGCCAGCTCATCCACCATCGCCTGATAGAATTCCGTGCCGAACAGACGCCGGAAAATCAGCTTCCGCTCATCCGACTTCGCCCTCAGCAGCGTCATAAACTCGCCCTGGGCGATCATCGCCACCTGCATGAACTGGCTTTTCGTCAGGCCGACGATCTCCACCAGCTTCTCATCGGTCTCCTTCGCGCTCCCCGGAAAAACCGTTCCGTCCGGCAGCGTAAGCGTCACCGTCTCCTTCTCCTCCCGAAGGCCGGATCCCTTCTTCAGCGGACGGAGATGGCGGGGCGTCCGCCGGACCTGATAGATCCGAATCCCGCCGTCCCGCTCCTCGGAGAAAGTCAGCTCGGCAAACGGCTCCGTGCTGACCGCCGAGTACTGACTCTGCAGCTCCGCGCCGTCCTTCCGGTTGCTCTCCGAGCTTGCCTGACCGTAAAGTGCGAACACGATCGCGTCGAAAATTGTGGTCTTTCCGGCGCCCGTATCGCCGGTGATCAGAAAAAGGTTCTGCGTCGGCGCTGTAAAATCCACCGTCGTCCGCTGTCCGTACGAACCGAAAGCCTCCATGACAAGTTTAACCGGCCGCATCGCACAGTGCCTCCTTCCTGATCCATCCGTTTCCCCTGCCGACCCCCGCTCTCCCGAACAGAGTCCGCTGTTATCAGCGGCCTCCTCGTCACGTTCGCACCGTGTTCATCACATCCGTCAGCAGCGCGCGGTCCGGTCCGTCCATCCCGCCCAGAAAAGCGTCGCAGAGCGCCATCGGATCCAGCTCCGCCGCCTCCGCCGGCGCTTCAGCGGAAAGAGGTCCGCGAAGCGTCTTCCTCCGGATCTCGAGCAGATTCGGAAACGCCGTCCTCAGACGGTCCTGCATGTCGATCACGTTAAGATCCGCCGGATCGGTGAGCGTCACGGTCACATAGTCCTCCGAAGGCCGTGCCAGCACCTCCTCGAGACACCCCTCCAGCACGCGGACCTGATGAAGCGGCCTGAGCGGAAGCACCCGGATTGAAAGATTTCCCTTTTCTCCCAGATCCGCCTCGATGACACCTTTCTGCTGACCCGCCTCGCTCACCGAACAGGCCAGCGGCGTGCCGCAGTAGCGGAACCGGTCCGCACCCACCTTCATCGGCTTGTGGATATGCCCCAGCGCCGCGTAGTCAAAAGGTTCCAGCACATCCGCGTACACCGCGTCAATGTTTCCCACCGTTCTGATCTCCGAGTCCATCCGCTCGATCTGCTCCGGATCCGTTCCGCGGGGAAGATAGAACTGATGGCTCACAAGCACATTCCGCTCCGAGCGGTCGATCTCCTCCCGCGCCAGAAGCCGGCGAACCGTCTCGTCATAGGAAAACTGACTCCCGTCCTCATTTGTACCGATGACGCCCCGCACCATCGAAGGGCGAACGAAAGGCATCAGATAGAAATGCACCCGGCCGAACGAATCCGTCAGCACAACCTGCTCGATCCGCTCATCCGGCGTCTGCGGAGGCATACCGATCATATGAACCCTCTGATGGCTCAGAATACTCCGGTAGACATTGATCCGCGCCGCGCTGTCATGATTTCCGCTGATCATCATGATCTCCGCTTCCGGAACGGCAGCCGCCAGCGCCGAGATGAAATGATCGAATACTTCCGCCGCGTCCGCGGACGGAACCGCGCGGTCATAAAGATCGCCCGCGATCAGCACCGTGTCCGGCTTCTCTTCGGCTGCCATCTCCACGATCTGCGAAAGGATCGCCTCCTGATCCTCTCTCAGATCATGATTGACCAGCTTCAGCCCGATATGAAGATCCGAAAGATGAAACAGTCTCATGGAACGCACCCTCACGCACCGAACAGCATCTGAAACAGCAGGATCATCGCGGGCAGCGTCACGACGCAGAGCAGCGTGCCCAGCACGTTGTAGCGGCTCGCCTTGACCGGCTCCTTCTGATAAAGGACGGCAAGCTGCGACACCGTCGCGGCCGGAGGCGCCGCGGCCCCCATAAACAGCACCAGCATCACCGGCTTCAGATCCGGATGCGCGGCAAGCCATCCTGTGGCGTAGAGAAGAAGCATCGCGATCAGCGGCAGCACGACAAGACGGCCCGCGTTGATCAGCCAGGCCTGTCTCATCGTGAACACTTCTCTCAGATCGCTTTCCGCGATCACCATTCCGATGATCAGCATCGACGCCGGTCCGACCATATTCCCGAACCCGCTCACGGCCGTCATCAGAATCTGAGGGAGACGGATCCCGGCCAGCATCAGCGCCACCGAGATCAGGATCGCGAGCACGTTCGGATTAAGCAGCAGCCTTGCCGGACGGAGCCGTCCTCCGCCGATAAAGAGCGACTGCCCGTGGCTCCATGCCAGCAGATTGAACAGAACCTGTATCGCGCAGCTGTAGAAGACCATCTCCTCTCCCAGCGTCAGCTGCACCAGCGGCATGATCAGATTCCCGCAGTTCATGTAGATCAGCGTCGCCTCATCGATGGCGTCGATCCGTCCGGTCCGCCGGAGCAAGCCCGCGATCAGAATAAACAGAGCGAAAATCAGAGCGGAAACCGCCACCGCCGCGAAGAATCCGACCTTCTGCTCCGGCGTGATGTCCCGCTGGAACGCCTGCAGAATCAGGCACGGCGTCAGCACATACGCCGTCAGCTTCGTCAGCGGTCCCGCGTCCGCGCTTTTCAGAAAATGCACCCGCACGATGCCGAATCCCGTCACAACCATCAGCATCATCGAGATCAGATTCTTCATGAGCGCCAGACTCATTGCCATCGTTTTTCCGCTCCCCTCCGTCTATGGCCGCTGCCGGCTTCCGGCTTCGGCCCTGTTTCCCCATCGAACCGGCTGCCGTATCGCCGGTGCCTCTTACCGGCTCCGTTCCGCCGGCCTCAGTCAGTTCTTCGTCTCCTGCGGCTTCAGCCCTTCACTTCATCAAACACCTTCGTCACTGCCTCCTCCGGAGCCGGCGTCGCAAGCGAGACGATGACGTTCACGACGATCGCCAGCACAAACGCCGGCAGAAGCTCGTAGATGTCGAAGCTGCCGCCCAGCGGACGGACACAGTATTTCCAGATAAAAATCATCAGGCCGCCGGTCGCCATCCCCGCGAGCGCTCCGTACCGGTTCGATCTGCGCCAGAACAGAGCCAGCAGCATCACAGGACCGAAGGAAGCGCCGAAGCCGGCCCACGCAAACGAGACGATGCCGAACACCGAGCTGTCCGGATTCCAGGCGATCCCCACGCCGACCAGCGCGATGATAAGCAGCGAAATCCGGGAGATCAGAAGAAGCTTCTTCTCCTCGATCTTCGCGTGCAGGCAGCGGATCAGAATGTCATTGGAAACCGAAGAGGACGCGGCCAGCAGCTGCGAATCCGAGGTGGACATCGTGGACGCGAGTATACCCGAAAGCACCACGCCCGCGGTCACCGCCGCGAGTATGCCGTGCCGGGAGAGAACATCGGAAATCCGTACGATCACGGTTTCGGATGCATTTCCCGAAAGCGACGCGATCACTCCCGCTTCCGTCATCGCATGGCCGACCAGTCCGATGAGAACGGCCACTGCCATCGAGATCACGACCCAGACCGTCGCCACACGGCGTGAAAGCGCGATCTTATCCTCGCTCTCGATCGCCATAAACCGGAGCTGGATGTGCGGCATGCCGAAGTAGCCGAGTCCCCATGCCAGCGTGGAGACAACCGTCAGCGCCGTGTACGTGCCGGCCTTGCCTGTAACCGGATTATAGGACTGTGTAAAGCTGAGGTAGCCGGGCAGCTCCTGCGCGCGGGCGACGACCTGATCCCAGCCGCCGGCCGACCAGATACCGAAACCAAGCACCGCCAGCAGTGCAATCGTCATGATGATGGACTGAATAAAATCCGTGAGCGACGCGGCAAGAAATCCGCCGGATGTCGTATAGAACATGATGACGATCGCGCTGATGATCATCGCGAGATGATAATCCACTCCGAACAGCGAATGAAAAAGCTTCCCGCAGGCCGCAAATCCGGACGCCGTATAGGGAACGAAAAAAATGATGATCCAGACCGCTGCCAGAAAGGTCAGTACATGCTTTGTATCACCGTACCGGTTGGAGAAAAACTCCGGCAGCGTAATCGAGTTCGTCCGCTCCGTGTAGCGGCGCAGCTTCTTCGCGACCAGCAGCCAGTTGAGATACGTACCGCAGGCCAGCCCGATTACCGTCCACCCCACATCCGCAGTGCCTGTGAGGTATGCCAGTCCCGGCAGACCCATCAGCAGATAACTGCTCATATCCGAAGCCTCGGCGCTCATCGCCGTGACCAGCGGCCCGAGCTTCCGGCCTCCCAGATAGAAATCGCCGACCGTCTCGTTTTTCTTCGACAGCCTGACTCCGATGCCCATCATCGCAATCAGATAGATGCCCATCGCCGCCAGCATCAGAAACTGTGCTCCCGTCATATCGCGTCCCCCTCCCGGTTGTCCGTATACGTTGTGCGGTACGCCTCCGTTTCCGGCCTCCGTCCGACCTCCTCACCTGAAGGTCCGTATACATAATTTTGCATAATTATAAATCCGCACGCCTCTCCTGTCACGACCTGACGCGCGGATTCCTCTCATTTTCCTGTTTCTCCGGTTCCGTTTTCCGAAGCTGTTCTTTATCCGCCTTCCGGCTTGCTCTTCTCCTGTAAACAGGGAAGCGGAAAAAGATCCTCCTCCCGCTTCCCTGTTCTCACCATTCGTCCGCCTGATTTTTTCCTGTTCCTTACCTGCTCCGGTCCGATGTATAATCATTTCGTATGAATCTGGTCATGAAAGCGATAATGGGAGCAGATTCTGACCTGCTGTCAGTTCTTCTGCCGCCCGCCACCGTATTGCAGAAGGAGGATTGAAATGACGATCACAGAATTTGTCTACCCGGGCTGCCCTTACTGCGCTCAGATGCGCGGCATTCTGAAGGAACTAAGAGATGAGATACCCGAAATGCAGTCCGTCGACATCCGCGAAATCGATGAAGTCGCGGATGCCGAAACAGCCGGCCGGTATGATTATTACTACACGCCGAGCTTCTTCGCCGAAGACCGGAAAATCTATGAAGCGCACCCCTCCCGCAGCCGTGCGGAAGCGAAATCAATGATGAAGACGGCCCTGCTGAACCTGCTGTAACTTTCTCCGGATGGTATTAAGCACCCTTTTCTTGTCCGCTGACCAGAGCGGTGCAATCAGGAGTCGTTTCGGTCCGTCTCCGGTGAGGCGGTGGATGACCATATGCTCCGGAAGAATCCGGACACAGTCTGCGATCAGATCGCTGTATTCATCCAGTGACATCACCGGAAACGGATCCGCTTCGTATTCCTCCGCCATCCTTGTCCCTTTCAGGATATGAAGCATCTGGAGCTTGATTCCGTCTATCCGTCCCTGTGCCGGCCGGCCGCCGTGCTCAGCAGCTTTCTTCTCATCCTGACCGTCGTGCTCAGAAAATACCTGCTCTCTTGCTTCTCCGTCTCCACAGTCCGTTCGGTCTCTGCCCAGCCCCGCCAGATACCGCACCGTATCCAGCATATCTTCCCGGCTTTCCCCCGGCAGACCGAGAATCACATGAACGATGACGGTCAGTCCGGCTGCCTTCAGCCGCCGCACCGCATCCTCAAAAACCGGCAGCGGATATCCCCTGCGGATCCGAGCCGCTGTCCGCTCATGAATCGTCTGAAGCCCGAGTTCCACCCAGACCGGCTTGCCGGATTCCTCCTGAAGCCGCCGCAGCATATCAATTTTCTCGTCTTCCAGACAATCCGGACGGGTACCGACCGACAGGATCACGATCTCCGGCCTCATCAGGGCTTCCCGGAACAAATTTTCCAGATACGCGGTATTCCCGTAGGTGTTGGTATACGACTGGAAATACGCGATGTACTTTCTCCGCTCCATCGGAACAGACGCGGGGATCTTGCCGTCCACCAGCTTTCTGGCCAGCCGGATCTGCTCTTCAACGGGAAGCATCGGCGCGGCAAAGTCACCGGATCCTCCCGCCGAACAGAACGTGCACCCACCCGTTCCGACTGTTCCGTCCCGATTCGGACAGGTGCATCCAGACTGCAGCGACAGCCGGTAGACCTTGACTCCGTATTTCGCCTTCAGCACCTCCGATACAGTCAGAATCCTTTTCATGTTCCGCCGCACAACATCCTTTCCGCTGCAATCCTTTCTGCTGCAATCCGTTTCGCTCCCGTCAGCCGCATCTTCTGCAACTACTGTTCCCGTTTCTTTCTTCTTCCTTCCGAATCGTTTCCGCTCTGCCGTCTTTTCACGCCCCCGCAGCCGCCTGTTCCGCTTCCGCTGCCATTCTTTCACTGACCTCTCCCTGCCTGCGCCGCAAATATCTCCAGTTCCTTATTGCCGGCGGGGCGCCTTATGACAGCTCCTTTCTCTCATACACTCTGACGGAAATCAGCCACGACACGACGGCCGACGCAACAGTCAGAAAAATCGCTGCTCCCGCCAGGGCCGCCGGCTGCATGCCGCTGATCCCGCCGGTTATCTCTTCCCCGCCGCCTGTAAGCAAACCGACCGCCACCACCATCGCGATCAGAATCAGCCGCACCACCGAGGCCCGCTGTGAGCCGAAGATCAGAATCAGAGGAATGGACATAGCGGAGAATAAAAACGAGACAACCGTCATGACCAGCGCCGTGAGGAGAACCTCATCGCTCCCTCCGGTAAAAGCCCTGGCTATGGCTGCGATTATCACATAGAGAACAATCTCCATCGCGAGAAGAAGATACGTGCCGGCATAATAGGATGTGACAATCTCCTTTCTCGAAAGCGGGAGCACCTCACAGTACTGTTTCCACTTCGTCGTTTCATCCGATTGAAGAACCGACGCGGCAAACATACTGAGCATCACAATCGCATAGACCGCCCAGAACCGTCCTTTTCCGGGTATTACCCCCATTACCAGAAAAAGCAGGGAAAGGATCAGCAGCCTTTTGAACTGCCGTACAATCAGCAGCATGTTCTTGTAAAGCAGACCCTTCATTCTTTTCCTCCTCCTACAATAAGGTTGTGGGTAACAGAATACCTGGCAACCAGTCAGGATCTGCTCCCCTTCATTGCTAAAGCTGTAGAATGGTATGGCATGGATCTGACGGATTCCTCCTTGGGCCAGACACAAGTTGTCTGCGTCCGTTAGAAAGCCTGTCAGCCAGCCATCCTCATTCTCAGCCGTTCGGTTTATGCAGGTTGAACCGATGTCTGTAAGTTTCATCGCGTTCGTGTGATACCCCAGGAGATTGAACCGGCAGTGAGAAAACTGGTCATCCAATGCGTATCTTAAATCTGGAGGTATCAGTTATGTTGAACGCAGTAGGTATCGATGTATCAAAAGGCAGAAGCACGGTCGCTGTCCTGCAGCCAGGCGGTGTCGTGATTCATAAGCCTTTTGACGTGTCCCACAAGTCCTCAGATCTTCGTGATCTCGCCCGCTATCTCGGCTCACTCAATGGTGAAACGAGAGTCGTAATGGAGAGTACAGGGCGTTATCACGAGCCGATCCGTAATGCTCTGTCAAAAGCAGGTCTCTTTGTCTCAACGGTAAATCCACACCTGATCCGAAACTACGGAAACAACACGCTCCGCAAGGTCAAGACCGATCCCGCCGATGCTAAAAAGATTGCCCGCTACACCCTTGACAACTGGGCGTCCCTGCATGAGTATTCAGTCATGGACACTGCGCGTACAGAACTGAAAACCCTCAATTCACAGTTTGCCTTCTTCATGAAGCAGAAAACGGCTGCCAAGACCAACCTGATCGCCCTTCTTGACATGACCTATCCTGGCGTAAATAAGCTCTTTACAAGCCCTGTGCGCCCTGATGGGAGCGAGAAATGGGTCGACTATGCCGATTCCTTCTGGCATGTGGACTGTGTCCTGGATTCCGGCCCGAAGGTGTTCGCGGAACGTTACCAAAGCTTCTGTAAACATCACGGCTATGATTACCAGCCTGCCCGTCCGGAAAAGCTTTACGCTCAGGCAAAGGAGCTGGTTCCGACTGTTCCAAAGGATCCGGTCTACAAAGAGATGATCAGGGACAGCATCGCACAGCTGAACCTTATGTCAAAGCATGTCGAAGAACTCCGCCGGAAGATGGATGAACTCGCATCCTCGCTCCCGGAGTATCAGACCGTCCGTTCCATGTATGGCGTAGGTCCGAGCCTCGGCCCGCAGATCATGGCCGAGATCGGAGACATCAGCCGATTCAACCATCGGGAAGCATTGACGGCTTACGCCGGCGTGGATCCCGGAAAAAACGATTCCGGTGAGGTCGTTCACAAGAGTGGTCACGCATCGAAATGCGGCTCTGCACGCCTTCGGAAATCATTGTTCCAGGTCATGGAGGCGATGCTCCAGCTCGGTCCCCGCGATGACGATCCGGTCAGCCGGTTCCTGTTCAAGAAGAAAGCCGAGGGGAAACCATATCTCGTATATATGACCGCTGGTGCGAACAAGTTCCTCCGCGTCTACTACGGTAAAGTAAAGGAGTGCATCCGTAATCTTCCTGCCTCTGATTCAGAGGACTGAGTTAATGCTATCCATAGTGCAGATCTGAGGCCGTCTGAATGAATACGGCCAGGTTTCTTATGCCCATTTTCACCCTCCACGATTTTCTTTATTTACTGCTTGACTTTTTATTAGCAGGCTCCTGCAGCAACAGAGAGGAAAACTCGTCAAAGCTGGCGGCTGGCAAAACTGCAAAATCAATCCTGATTTCCTGCGGTGCGCGCCTTGCCGTGTTCGATATTGCCGAGCTTCGGGAGGTCACTTCCTACGATGAGCTGGAGCTGGACACTCTGGGAGATCGGAAAACTGCCCTGTTCCTCATTATGAGCGATACGGACGATTCCTTTAACTTTCTGATTTCTATGTGCTACACCCAGCTGTTCAATCTGCTCTGCGAAAAAGCCGACGATGTGTACGGCGGGCGGCTGCCGGTCCATGTGCGCTGCCTTATCGACGAGTGCGCCAACATCGGCCAGATTCCCAAACTGGAAAAGCTGGTGGCCACCATCCGAAGCCGTGAGATCTCCGCCTGTCTGGTCTTGCAGGCGCAAAGCCAGCTGAAAGCCATCTACAAGGACAACGCCGATACCATCATCGGCAATATGGATACCTCCATTTTCCTGGGCGGCAAGGAGCCGACTACCCTCAAGGAGTTGGCCGCCGTGCTGGGCAAGGAAACCATTGACACCTACAACACCGGAGAGAGCCGTGGGCGGGAAACTTCCCACTCGTTCAACTATCAAAAATTGGGGAAAGAGCTGATGAGTCAGGACGAACTTGCCGTTATGGACGGCGGCAAGTGCATCCTCCAGCTGCGCGGTGTGCGTCCTTTCCTTTCGGATAAGTACGACATCACCAAGCACCCCAATTTCAAATACACAGCCGACGCAAGCGACAAGAACACTTTTGACATTGAAGCGTTCCTGTCCACCCGGCTGAAACTCAAGCCCAATGAGGTCTGCGACGTGTACGAAGTAGATACTCAGGGCGCTTAAATCTGTTCCGCTATGAAAGGAGTGGTCTTATCTATTCGCCGCAACTGCCCTTTTGGGGCCATTGGCGTACAAGGCGGACAGTCACCAAAAAACAATGAAAAAAGGAGGACAGCCGGAATCACCCCCCGGAAACCGGGCGGCGGATTGTCCGGCTTTTGTATGCCTATGAACGACTAAAACTTTATCAAAACGATTCCGGCTAACAATTATTTATGGAATTTTTCAATGAAGCGATCAATGTGTTGCAGACCCTCGTGATTGCCCTTGGTGCTGGTCTTGGCGTATGGGGCGTTATCAACCTGCTGGAAGGTTACGGAAACGACAACCCTGGTGCAAATGCTCATGTACGGTAAAGTATCACAAGAAAATTATGTCGAATTGACAGCCGCCTCCGCTATACCGAATAAGGAAATAAAGAGTCCTCAAATTTTGCGCTACTAAATGAAGACGAGCGGAAGTAATCTCCCGCTCGTCAGTAAACTTAACTATGCCATATCAATCCCGCTTCTTTCCCGCCACCGGCACTAAGAACAGCGCGGGCAACAGCAGGAAAGCGGTACAGACCAGCCCCCAGGGTATGGACACCTGCTGGGCTACCAGCCCCACAATAGGCCCGCCGATGATCTGCCCGAAAGAGTCCAGCTGTCCGCTGGTGGAAAAGACTGTGGCGCGCATTTTCTCATCCACATGGTCGTTCATCCAGGCGGCCAGCACAGGCTCCTTGATGGTGCGCATAAGCCCCGCCAGCAGGAACACCAACAACATGAACCAAAAGCTCCGCCCCACCGCGAAGAGAACCAGGAACAGGATATACCCGGCGCTGGTGGACATGACCACACTGGTTCGGCTGACAGTCCCTTTTTTCTCCATGCGGGCGATGAGCAACTGAGAAGCCAGAATACCTAAGCCTCTGCCGATAAGACTGATAACACCGAACCAAGTGACGCTGTTCAGCGGCCCGATAACGGGTATTACCGTGTCATCCAGAAAATGAGCGGTGGAGAGCCGGTCAAAGCCTTCACTGGCAAGTCCCCCGCATAGTGTGATTGCTAAGAGCGCCAGCAACACAGGTGCGCCTTTCACAAAGCCCAGGTTGAGCTTGAACAGGCAGACAAAGTCTTTAAGCAAGCCCTGCCGTTCCTCAATAGCAGGGGAGAAGTTGGTTTCTGGCATGATGCGAACCATCACCAGCCCCAACAACAAGCACAAACTGCCCCCCAAGATGACAGGCATTTGCAGGTTTATGTTTCCCAGCAGTGTGCCCAGCACCACGCCCAGAACGCCGCCGATTTGCCCCATTTGACTGCCCCGCAGGAACACCTTGTCTATGGGTTTGTCCTCTTCCTCCGAGGCAATCCACGCCTCCAGAGCGCCGGTGATGAAGGTATCACCGCAACCCCAGACAACCTGGGCCAGCAGAACCGGCGCGAACCACGGTAGCGCACCCTCCATCAGAAAGCCCAGGCCGTAGAGGAACATTCCAATCAGCACCGAGCGCCGACGGCTATACAAATCCGCCACCACACCGGTGGGTATCTCGAACAGAAAGCAGGAGGTCTCCAGAACCGTCCCTACCAGGACAAGCTGGAAAGCATCCAGCTGCACCACCTCCAGGTGGTACACGATGGAAAGCACTGTGGACATAGAAACCGCCAGGGAACAGACAAATCGGAACAGCAGGTAGACAGAATATGCCTTTGAATTTTTAGCAAACATGAAGTTACATTCTCCTTTACGAATCAGTGGGTTGTTTTGTGAAACAAGCCCGTGGAATTGTCAATATTTGTGCAGTGTTTAAACCCACAAAATTATGCAGCTTCAGCTAACGGTTGTTCCAGATGTCTTCTGTAAGCTGCCGGCGGAAGGCCATCCGGATTTGAAGTGTATATCCTTATCCGATTGTAGTAGACAAAGACATACCTGAAGATGATTGCTTTAACTTCATCCATCTTCATCTTGTATGTTGGAATCCTATACAGGAGTTCCTTTTTAAGGGTTGCAAAGAAGCTTTCCATTCTGGCGTTATCAAAACAGTGATTTACACCGCTGAGACTCTGAAGAACACCCGCGTTACTGAGCTTCTCGCGAAATGCTTCGCTTGTGTACTGGCTTCCTCGATCACTATGCAGAATTGCTCCGTTTAGCGGAAACCTTTTAGCCGCGGCATTGAATGTATCAATACACAGTTCCTTGCGCATATTGCTTCGCATTACCAGAGAAATTATCTCTCCATTGAAGCAATCCATTATCGGCGATATATATAATTTACCATCACGGCATGATATTTGAGATATATCGGTAAGCAGCTTCTGATATGGCTGATCTATTGTGATTGCCGTCTTTTAGCCAATTCTATCATTTTTTTGCTGTAATCAAAAGCGACAACCGAAGCGCCTCTTTGTGCAAGATACGAAGAATAATTTCCATTGCCACACGCAATATCCAAAATGTAATCCGCAGGATTAGGAGATAGAAGTTCCGTTACTTTGGGACGCACTACCTCTCTGTGAAATTCATTAGATTCGTCACCCATTGCATTATCCCAAAATTGTGCGTTCTCCTCCCAGATTTTTTTACTTTCCTCTGTTCCCATGTTCTCTCCCACTCCCCAAATTTGCTTTTTTGCTTCCATTAAATCTTCCTTACTATATTCCATTGTTACCCTCCATAACTTCTGATTGTTGCCGTCTTGACGATTATGTATCTTTACATTACCTTCTGAAACATATGGCGCACCTTGTCCAGGCGGCTGTTTGGACGGCGGGGCTGGATGACCGGCTGACCGACAGCGGCCTGATATCCTTTCAGCTCTGTAAGGCATACGCTCCGCCCGTTGGTGTAAAAGGCCAGATCAGTACGGTATGCCTGTATACAGCGGGCGGGAATCTCGCCAGTAAAGACAACTTCATCCTTTTTTACCTGGGCCGTTTCGATGGTGGCACAGTATTTCGGTGCATCATGATAAGCCCTGGAAAGGTATTCCTGGGGCGCATAGAGGATGAAGGAGAGATAAGGTTCCAGCAGCTGCGTCCCCGATTCCTTCAATGCCTGTTCCAATACAATCGGGGCCAATGAGCGGAAGTCCGCCGGCGTGCTGACCGGACTGTAATAAAGCCCGTATTCAAAGCAAATCTTACAGTCCGTTACGTTCCAGCCGAACAAGCCCTGCTCCAGCCCGTAACGGATACCATCCCTGACAGCGTTTTGAAAACTCTGGTTCAAGTATCCCAGCGAAACCCGGCTCTCGTATTGTACACCGGAGCCAAGCGAGAGTGGTGTAACAGACAGTCCTATGGATGCCCAAAACGGGTTGGGCGGCACCTCGATATGGATGGTGTGGCTGGCTGCTTTGAGCGGCCGCTCCATATAAATGACGGAGGGTTCCTTTACCACTGTTTCAAGCTTGTATTTTTCCGACAGCAAAGCGGAAACAACCTCCAACTGCACCCGGCCCAAAAAAGAAAGAATGATCTCATGGGTGATGGAATCCACTTCGCAACGCAAAAGCGGGTCAGTATCCGCAAGTTGCGTAAGAGCGTCCAGCAGCCGTTCTCTTTGCGCTGCCGTTTTCGGCGCAATCGT
The DNA here is from genome assembly GCF_019355395.1 of Chordicoccus furentiruminis. Taxonomy (GTDB): domain Bacteria; phylum Bacillota; class Clostridia; order Lachnospirales; family Lachnospiraceae; genus Chordicoccus; species Chordicoccus furentiruminis. The sequence goes on along the minus strand of NZ_CP048829.1, from coordinate 1,635,340 downwards.
CGTCCGCAGCATGGGGAGGGGGTCCTCGCGCCACCTTTTACGAGGGAGCCGGGTTTGGTCCCCTAATACATCGTTTAACCTCACGCTGTCGCTGGGAAGGATAACAATTTCACCCTGATAAGCGGTGTCTGTCCGAACAATTTCCCCTTTGGATGGAATACGCATCTCTGTGATTTTCAGCTTTTCTCTCCCGGCCAGGGCCACCGTATCCCGCAGGCGCAGCGTTCCGCTGTATAACCGTAGATAGACACGCCGCTGGCCGCAATCGGTGTACTCAACCTTGAAAACGCTGCCGCATAGGGCGGCGCCCCCCTGTTCCCCAATCGGTTGGAACAGCCCTGTCACCGCATCCATCAACGGTTGAATGCCAAGGCCATTTTTGGCGCTGCCATGATAGACTGGGAACAGGGAGGCGTCTTGAACCCGCTGCTGTTCCTCCCGCGCAAGTTTTTCCCGGCTGATTGGTTCTCCTGCGATATACTTTTCCAATAATTCATCGTTATTTTCGATGACCGCATCCCATGCTTCTATGTCGGTATTTTCCTCCAGGACTATTTCCGGGGACAGCGACACCGTCTGCTTGATGATAATATCGGCGGAGAGCTTATCCCGAACAGACTGAACCACGCTCTGCAAATCAACGCCAGCCTGGTCGATCTTGTTGATAAAGATAACGGTGGGAATGTTCATTTTCCGCAGGGCATGGAACAGAATACGGGTCTGGGCCTGCACGCCATCTTTAGCGGAGATCACCAAGATGGCCCCATCTAAAACAGCCAAAGAGCGGTACACCTCCGCCAAAAAATCCATGTGGCCGGGCGTATCCACAATGTTAACTTTACATCTGTGCCACTGGAAGGAAGTGACTGCCGCTTGAATGGTAATCCCACGCTGCCGCTCCAAAAACATGGTGTCCGTCCTCGTTGTCCCTTTTTCGACGCTCCCCGGTTCTGAAATGGCTCCGCTGGCATATAGCAGGCTCTCCGTCAAGGTCGTCTTTCCAGCGTCTACATGGGCAAGAATTCCAATATTGATTATTTTCATGTGATTGTCCTCCCTTTACAGCCCCAAAGGGCATAAAAATCCCCAGCAGTAAAATACTTTTACCACTGGGGATTATAAGTTGCGGACATACACATATACAGCATACACCTGTTTGTGATTGCTGTTTTTGGGGATATGTCAAAATTGATAAGGCAAAAGTATTCTTAAATTGGGTACAAAAAACTAAGCCCCTACAAAAGGAGCTATCATAATCCTTTGTTCCCACTATTTGATTATAGTTTTATTTAAGAATACCTTGCCGCATATTTTTTACTCCTTTTCTGGATTAAATCATTGTATCACATCAGTTTTAGGAAAGCAAGTACCTAAAAGAAATTTTTCTTCCCCTTATATGTAACAATCATACCGGCTTCCTAGCGTTCAGAATGTTTTCTGCTGTCTGCTGTGGTGTTTGGTTGGAATTGTCCAACCAAAAGCCGATCCGTGGTGTTGTCTGCATTTTACTAAATACAAATTCAATGTATACAGAAAGATATAAGGAGTGGGAGGGATTCCGCCGTAGTTGGCATTGTAGGAAAATCCAAAAGTTTAGATTTTCCCACAATGCTTATCTTTTGGTCTTTGGTTCGGAATAGTGTAGTGCTGGCGGTCTATCTCTTGTTTTCGGTTGCTTGCTTCCTTACCGTACATGAGCATTGGCGCCGGGGTTGTCGTTGCCGTAACCTTCCATCAGGTTGATTGCGCCCCAGATACCGAGACCGGCTCCGAGGGCCACGACGAGAGTCTGCAGTACCTGGACTGCACTGTTGAAAAATGCCATACGTGAGGCCTCCTTATAAGAAATCTGCCCTTAAAGGGCGGTGAATAAAGTCTCTGCCTGAGCGTGACCGGTCACTTCGGATGCTCCTTCTTTTGTTTTTTCTTGCCGCGATCGGCCTTGAGGTAAGGGATCGTCCCGTTTTCAGGCAACACAAAACGGCCCCGAAGTTTATGGCTTCAGGACCGTTCTATGTAATGGCATTATTCAGTTGTCATTTTGGCAGACGTATCTGGCGGACTGCTTATCTGCAATAAATCTCAATTGCCCGGGAGGCAAATTCAGCCGTGCCTTCGCCGCCCATCTTATCGATATTTGATGTGAAATCGCCTCCGCCTCCATACATCATTCCAAGGCCGCTGAGGATCTCCTTCGTGCAGGTATACATATGCTCTGTGATATAATCCTGCAGTTTCTTTACCATCGCCTGCGCTTCCTCCGATGCGGGATCTGTATTCCGGATCTGTCCGAATTCTCCGAAAATATCAATCAGTCCCTGGTGGATCTTCATGTTGTCTTCCTTTGTACGGCCTTTGGATTTCTCTTCATATTCCTTATAGGCCGGCGTTGTGCCCCAGGAGGCTTTCGCCTGCGCGGCATACTCGTCTATTTTTCTTGTATCAAATGCATCAAATGTCAATGGTTTCACCCCTATCGCTTTTATTCCAACGGCAAGATCGATCAGGTTCTCGATGTGTTCCTTCTTAAGCTTCAGAAGCTCGATCTGCTGCTCCAGGGCCTTGCTCCTGTCAAAATCCGGACTGCTGATGATCTCCTTAATATCCTTCAGAGGGAATTCCAGTTCTCTGAAGAGAAGGATCTGCTGCAGGGTCTCCAGTGCCGCATCGTCATACAGCCGGTAGCCTGCCTCTGTATATTTTGCCGGATGAAGCAGCCCGATCTTGTCGTAATACTGCAGGGTGCGTATACTCACGCCTGTCAGCTTGCTTACTTCGTTAACAGTCATCATAGTTCATCACTCCCTCGCCTTTGGTAAGGTCACTATAAACCATGACGTAACGTAGGGGTCAATACTTTCCAAGAGATTTTTTGAAAAATAGCTTCAATCACAAATCTTATGGGATAAGGGGTTGCGAATATAACCCTTCCTGCTGGCGTCAAACAGCCTGAGGAAGAAATAATCGTCATCCGGAAGTCCGTAGGCCTGTCGCCGTAAGACTTTGATCTTGTTGTTGATGCCCTCCATCTTGCCAGAGGAGATTTTATAAGTTGCATGGGCTATGATGCCCTCAAAGTGGTTTCCAAGGAGTCTTCCGAACCACTGAAGATGACTGTTTCCGGATGCACTGCAGGTATCCATGATCCAGGTGATGTCATCCGCCATACGGGCTTCATCAGTGCGGGTGTAGGAAAGAGACAGACGCTCCTTAATCAGATCAAGCGTGAACAGAAGCTTGTTCTGACTGAGAAGTTCGTCATATCTTGCTTCATAACCCTCTTTCCGGACGTACTCTTCCTTGGGAAAGATGGAACCGGACCGGCTGATCGGCTCACCTGTCCTGGCTTGCGCATCTTTCGCCTGAAGCGTTGATCGACTTGACATCAGGATGTAACGGGTCTTTTTTAAAGCCCTTGCCTCCTCCATAAGGCCTTCCTCATACAGGCGGCGCTGCTCGTCCTTGCGGACTTCACTGACCACCTTGTCGTTGAAGTTCTTTACGATGTGGAAGTAATCGAACACCGGCTGTATCCAGGGGCATTTTTCCTCAAAAGCCTCCTGGAAATCGGAGTTCATGTCGCAGGCGACGGCCTCGACAGAGTCCATCCATTCCAGGCCGACATGGTCGATGAAGTCATAGACCACCTGCTTTTTCTTCCCATGGGAGATCCAGAGGATATGGCCGGTATCAAGATCTATGATGTGGGTGGCATAGCGGTGGCCGTTGTGGAGCTTGAACTCATCAATGGCAAGCATTTTTGCCGGCTGCTCCGGTCTGATCAGTTTCGTGCCGTCGATGGTATAGAGCTCCTTCAGGCGCTTAAGGTCTAAGGCTTTGACCGTGTTCTTTCCGAGCCCGGTGATCTCAGCTACCTGCTTGAGCGTGTAAGTGCCAAGTGCCAACAGATCCCTGGTATACTGGTACAGTTCCACAGATATCTGATGGCCGTCTGCTTTGAACGGAACAGACTGCATATGGGAATGTCCGCATTTGCAGATGAGCTGCACGCGGTCAAAATGGATCGCACTGAGGCTTCCGCCAAAGCAAAGATGCCGGAGCGTAAGATCCCGGTGACCGTTGATGTGCATACGGCTTCCACACTTTGGACATCTGCGGTCAGCATCCGCCAGATCGAGCTTGCCGTTAAAGCACAACACTTCGCGGCCGGAAGCTGCCCGGTGTACGCTTGTGTCAGAATTATTAAAGCCTTCCAGCCGGGAGGGGATGCTTAAAAAAGTATATCTGTTTTCAGAGAATGCCAGTTGTCCATCGGACTCAGTATGTGTATAATTCATGTACGGGCCACCGCCTTGTTGAGTTTGTACACTTCTGCCAGGAAATACAGTCTCAACTATAGACGATGGTCCTTTTTCTATGCAACTGTTTTTGGCCCGGTTTAAGGGCCGGGGCGTCCTTACGCCCCTTGATTACCCTGCCGCTCCTGGATGGAGCAGTGTCAGGGGAAGAAGGCCTTTTATGCTCACGCCCTTTGGGCGGGAGGGATAAATGGCCGGATGACCTTGACACTGGTACAGCCAGGTGCTACCTGAAATTACCTGGGATACCACCTATCCCATAAGAAAAGTGATTGACCCGAAAAATATGCAAAAGTTAATTCAATAGAGGCTTCAAATGCCTGCAATTCCCATCAATGCTGCATCGATCAGGCTCTCGATGACGGCGGTCCCGATCGTAATGCCCATGATACCGGCTTCGATCAAGGCCAGAAGGAAGGTCTGACTCCAGGCCTGTTTTGTGATCGTATAAATTAGGCAGCCGGCTACAAAGAGGATCAGACCGCCGAGAATAATGGAAGAGAGCTGCATTCCAACCTTCACAATGACCTTTACGAATAACAGGATCAGCACTACGGGAAGCAGTGCCGTCTTGAGTAAGATTCTGAGTATAAACATATTTCATCCCATCCTTTCCGGGTTCTTTACTTTCATTCTTACCTATATACCGGCGGCACGCAAGGATGTCGCCGGTATGTAAGAGCGGCCGCTATGAGCCGCCTATTAATCGTCTGCCTACGGTTCTGCCGTTTCTTCAGCTTCCTCATCTACCTCCACTACTTCATACTCATCGTTCGTCTTTAGCTTCATCCGGTGATTGAGGAACTTCTCGATATCAAAGGTGTAACGCTTATCAAAGTCAGCCGTATATTTGTAGTTCGGGTGCTGGGTCAGATCATATTTATCCGACAGGAACGGCCTGACGCCGCGCAGCTGCAGTATGCATTTGTTGCCGTCCAGGACCGCGATCTCATCTCTGGTCATCAGTTCCTTGCCGAGCTTCTGATAGTTCGTTCCGTAGCTGGGACTATTGCCTCGTGTGTCCGAGGTATTGAAGGTATCGATCGTTTCCTTGCCCAGAGCTTCCGAAAGATCTTTCAGGGTCGTTGGTTCGGAACCGCCGAGGAAGACCTGCGAATCCATGTTGCCGATGATGGTATCGGCGTTATCCTTGTAGATGGCTTTCAGCTGCGACTTGGCCTGAAGCACCAGGCAGGCGCTGATCTCACGGCTTCGGATCGTCGCGACCAGCTTCTCCAGATTGGGGATCTGGCCGATATTGGCTGCCTCATCGATCAGGCACCGGACGTGGACCGGAAGCCTGCCTCCGTACACATCATCCGCCTTTTCACAGAGCAGGTTAAAGAGCTGCGTGTAGATCATGCTGATCAGGAAGTTGAAAGATCCGTCCGTATCCGACATCATCAAAAACAACGCTGTCTTCTGGTCGCCCAGGGTATCCAGCTCCAGCTCATCGTACATTGTGATCTCCCGGACCTCCTGGATATCAAAGGGAGCAAGCCTCGCACCGGCACTCACCAAGATACTTTTGAGGGTCTTGCCGGCAGCCAGTTTGAACTTGGCATATTGCCGGACGGCAAAGTGATCCGGGTTCTTTTTCTTCAGTGCCTCAAACATGAGATCCACCGGATTCTGGTACTCTTCGTCATCCTCGCGGACCTCCATAGCGTTGATAAACTCGATCAAGGTAGCAAAGTTCTGCTCCTCGACCGGAGCTTCATAGTGGATGTAGCCGATCAGGGCACAGTACAGCAGGGTTTCCGCCTTATCCCAAAACGGATCGCTCCCCTTTCCCTCGCCTTTCGTGTTTGCCATGAGTGTCGTGACCAGCTTCAGGATATCCTTCTCGCTGTGCACATAGGCGAAGGATAGTGATAGGTAACCCTTTGAAATTGTCTCCGGGTTTTCCCCCACTTCACACCGGACATGCGACTTTCACCGCATCCGGCGTTCCATCAAGCATAGTTTCAGCAGTGATACACAATCACTCTTTCACATTGGCTAAGTTTGCTACTTTACCGCCAAGAGCGGCAGTCCTGCGGTAGCGCGCAGTTTGTTCACTTTGGTAATAGCTTTGGCATTCAAAGAGTATTCTTTCACCAATGCCGCTACAGAAGCCATGTCATCCGAGCTGACTATTGCCAATCCCTGCAGCGAAAGAAGCATCAGGTTCTGGTAGCTGTCATTGCCCTTCTTACAATCGTTCACTTTCCTGTAGCAGACACAGGTATACACATCCAGTTCCTTCCCGGTGATCGCACATTTGCCGTCCTGTCCTGCATAAAGGGAGACCCGGTTGTCGTTGTATCTCACCGATTCGGTCGGAATCGGATGCCGCATCAGCCAGAGCATCGAATTCACGTCAATCCTGAGATTATCGTGTATCTCCGCTCTACCTTCAGGCGTATACGGGTTAATCTTTCGACTTTTCCGCATCGGAATCTTGAACTGCACGTAGGCTAATGGAACCAGCGGCGTTTCTCCAACCCATCGCATTTGTTTCGATTTTCCGTACCGTTTCCTCAGATATCTGTTTTTGATTTCGCCCTGTTTCTTGATTCCATCAATACGATGGAGAAGCTGTCCATTGATTGGACGGGCGATATCGCTGAAATTCAAGTTGATCCTTGTCGCAATGCAGTAGTAGTCCTGCACTCCGATCACTTTGGCGTTGTAGTCCCCCACATTCAGGCTTATTTCTTCAGCCGTCTTACTGCTTTGTATCGCCCTTACGGATTCAGCCATTTCCTTGCTGATCCTTTGGGTAGCTTTATCGCAGATATTTGAAGTTATCACCCATGAGTTACCTTTGCGCCGCAGTTTTATGCGAAAACCCAGAAACTCACTGTCACGTTTCCTGAGATTAGTCACTTTCGACTTTTCGTCAGAAACTTCCAGTTTAAGCCGCTTCCACAGCCAGTCCTTGACTGCGTGGTAGGTTTTCTCGGCATCCTCTTTGGTTCTGCAAAATATTTTGAAATCATCCGCGTAGCGGACAATCCGCATCTCCTTGAGGTTGCTTTTCTTCAAGGCTGTATAGCTGTTGCACTTTTTCTCAGCGCCGTTGGGATAATAGGTCACTTTACACGGATGTTTCATGTGCCCCACCATTTCATCCCACTGAGAGGCGATCCACCAATCCAGTTCATTGAGGACAATGTTTGCCAGTAGTGGTGAAAGGATACCGCCTTGCGGCGTTCCTTTTGATGGGAGAACAGTTTCTCCGTTGGGCATTTCGATAGGTGCTTTCAGCATGGCCTTGATGATCTGAATCAACTTGGTGTCCCGTATACCTAAAGTCCATATCTGCCTAAGCAGCTTTTTGTGATCGACGTTATCGAAGAATCCTTTAACGTCCACATCGACTACATAGTGAAGCTTGTTCATCTGAGCGAGCCCGTACGCATAGGAAATCGCGTTTTCTGCGCTCCGACACGGCCTGAACCCATAAGAGTGCTCATAGAACTTTGCTTCGCAGATCGGCTCCATGACCTGCAAGATACATTGCTGTACTATTCGATCAACAATACACGGTATTCCCAGAGGCCTCAGCTTTCCGTTTGGCTTCGGTATTTCTACTCTTCTTACTGCCTTAGGCTCATACCTCCTGAACTGTTTCTGAATGAGCTTTACAAACTTATCCTCTGGCATGACTGCCAATGATTCGATTGTCCGCCCATCCGTGCCTGCGGTATGACTGCCATCATTGCCCTTGATATTTCTGAATGCCAGCTTGATGTTGTTCGGGGCACTGATGATCTCCATCAGGTTCCCGAAGACTTCACCGTTTTTGCTGTCGGCATACAGATCGTCAAAGGTTTTCTGCATGTCATAGTATTCCGCATGGCGCATCTTGCTTTTCTTCTTAGCTTTCTGTGCCATGTACATCACCCCATTCCTATGAAACCGAGCGACAATTTCTTTTTCTTACTCGACTGCATGAATAGTGGTTGTGTACTGCTGACGTTTTGCCTGACTCGTGGCCATTCCTAACCGTCCTCTTTTTCGCAGACGGTATCATCGGTTCGACCACTGCTTTTCAGCAGGAATTCATCCGCTTATTATTCTTCGTCGGATTATCCAATGGACTTCCTGCCTTTCCTTGTTCCGATAATTCTATCTGTACATACATACCTTTAGGTGTTCCCTCTGGGCCTGACAGCTTGGACACGCCTGTAACGTGCCACGGCGTTTCGTAACAACCATTTCTACTCAACCGCACTGCCTGGGCTTTAACCCACACACCCATTTCTGAGCGTGGCACTTATAGACCTTTACATTCGGGAGTTTCGTCAGACATCTCTGTCATTCTCACCATGGGTATCTTATAGACCCCCGGCATATAGGATGCACCGCCCACCTCTGGACAGCTTTCGTCAGCTTAACCTGTTACGGCATCTCTCTGCCGACTTTACCGAGCTTCATACAGAGTTTGCGCTCTGCATGCCGGAGTATCAGGGGAGGCGTTTCAGGGCGTTACCCCTTCATTCCACCTCTTGAATTATCAGTTCACAGAACTGAATAAAAACAGCGCTGTGCGCCGCTTTTTCGGCGGCGAACAAGTCGCACGGTTGTAGTGCATCGACTTCTGGAAGTTGATCGTATTGAAGATCTTGATCCGGTATTTTGCCCTCACAAATGCATGGCCTACCTCGATAAGGGTCGTACCTTTCGGGTCAGTCAAAACATAAGAACTGTGAAGCTGCAGAAGGTTGGGCTTGATCCAGAAACGGGTCTTGCCGCTGCCGGATCCGCCGACGATCAGGACGTTCTTATTTCGGGCGTTGGCCGGGTTCTTCGGCCGGTTGCTCATCATCAGCCGCTCGGTCCGGGTGAGGATCACGTTGTTCTCGAACTTCGGATCCATGAATGGCTCGATATCCGCATGGGTTCCCCATGAAGCGTTTTGTCAAGTGTTATTTGGAGTTATTGACGCACAATCAAGGCGAAAGCGCGAAAGTGCAAAGCGCAAAGGGTCTGCACTTTGCGTTTTCAGCTTGCGGGTTCGGGCGGCTGCTTCTTCTTGATGAAGTTGTACCATTGACCGCCGACGCGCCTTGCGCCCAAAACACCGCCCATGTTGCGCTTGGCGTTCTGTACCGTCCTCTCGGATATTCCGGCTTCGGCTGCGGCCTTTACAAGGTCCTCGCTGGCAAGCTCTTTCCCGTCTGCAAGCAGGTCAAGTATCAGCCGTTCCGCCTGTTCGGTCTTGGTGGCGGTGTTGCCGCCCGCGCCGGACAGCAGCTCGTCGGCGGTAATGTCATACTCGCCTATCCACGAAAAGCCCGTTTCCGGGTCAAGGCAAAAGGCTATGGGCTTACCCTCCGGCGCAAGAGAAGATTTGTCATGGACGATAACGCGCACATTCGGTTCCCGTTTCACGCGCCCGATCAGCAGGACGCTCCTTGCTGCGGCGCGGAAGTCGATGGAGCCTAAACCCCGGTAGGCGCTCTGTCCTCCGGCGGCTTTGTTGAGGTGTCCGATTAGGATAACGGCGCACCCGGTACGCTCGGCAATCTCGGCAAGGCGGCGGAACATGGGGCGTATCTCGTTGGCCTTGTTCATGTCGGTTTTCTCGCCCACATACGCCTGTATGGGGTCAAGGATAATCAGCCGCGCCCCGGTCTGTCGGATAGCTCTCTCTATGCGCTCATCGGACAGGGAAAGCCCCTGCTTGCTCTCGTCAATGACAAGAATGCGGTCAAGGTCTGCTTCGGCTTCCATAAGGCGGGGCTTGATGGTGTCGCCCAAACCGTCCTCGGCAGTCTGGTAAATCACATTGAACGGCTCATGCACTGCCATGTGGGGGAACGGCTTGCGGTTGGTACAAGCGGCGGCAAGGCGTAGGGCAAAGGTGGTCTTGCCCTCGCCGGGGTTGCCCTGCACAATGGTTACTTTCCCAAAGGGGATATACGGCTCCCATAACCATTCGACGGTCTGCGTGTCCACCTCGCTCATGCGGATAATCTCAACGGTTTCTTCCTGCGGCGGCTCTTTCAAGCCGTAGACCGCTTCTCGCAAATACTTCCCGTCTGTGATTTCTGCCCGGTGCTGCAATACCTCGTTCCAATCCTTGAAAAGAGGGATAAGCCGGTGGACGGTGTAGCCCTCCGGCATGAGCTTCACAAGGCGGCTGCAAGCGTCGTTTCCGGCTTCGTCGCTGTCAAGGCAGAGATAAACGGTCTTGATGTTCGGACGGTCAGAGAGAAAGCGGAGCAGGGCTTTTTCTCCCACGCCGCCCAATGACAGGTAGCTTTGCTTCTGCCAATCCTTTTTGAACAGGCAGAGGAAAGAAAGCAGGTCAACGGGGGCTTCAAAGACAAACACTCTTTCGCCCTCGCCCCGGTAGCAGAAGTTAAAGGCTTTGTCGCTGCCTTTCACATCAAGGCGGAAGTTTCCCGCCGTTCCCTTGCTGTGGGCGTAGCGCGGTATTCCGTCCTCGTCCCGCCCCACAAATACGGCGTTGTGGTGGGCTGCGTCCTCGTAAATATCGCCGCTGGCAAAGAAAAAGCCCGTCACATCTTCATCAATGCGGCGGGCGGCTGTGAGGTAGTTCCTCGCTGTTCGGTTGTCGGGGCTGCGGGGCGGTAGCCGGAAGTCGGAGAGGGGCGCGGAGCTTGGTCTATCCGGCGGCGGTGCGGCTCCCTTTTCTCCTGTGAGAAGTTCAACGGCTTCGGTAAAACTCTTGCCAAAAAACTCCATGACAAAATCAATGGGGCCGCCGCCCTTGCTCTGGCTGTGGCGATACCACTTGTTGCCCCGGACGGTCAAGCTGTCGTGCCGTTTCCATCGGTATTCCTGTCCGGCGCGTTCCAGCGGTTCCCCCTGCGATTGCAGGAACAAAACAAGGTCGGCTTGGTTCGCCCGGTCTATCTGTTCTTGGGTGTAGTACAAAAAACTCACTCCTTTCATCGGTCTATGTCGTGCCGCTTTGTGCGGGTCTGTGTCTGCTCCGGCTGGTCGGCGCGGAGTGCAATATCCACGCATTTGCGGATTTTTTGAAGTTCGGAAACATCGGCGCGGGTATCTTTCAGTTTGGCATAATCGCTGTCCCTCTGTGTTTTGAGGTCGGCATATTCCTGTTCCCATTCCGCAATAGGCAAGGTCTTTGTTCCTTTCGGCAGATTTGCATGGAGATAGCGGCTTGCTGCGTTCCATAGGGTCAACTCGGCGCGGTGGGCTTCCTCGTACTTGTCGCGCTTGTTTGTCCAGCCGTTTTGCAGCTTTTTCAGCTCATCGTGAACGGGCTTGTACTCGGTGTAGTTCTTCCCGTATTCAATCAGCTTTTGCAGCTTCTTCATGCGTTCCTCGGCGGTTTTCATTCCTGCCCGGATAGTGTCGGCCTGTTCGCTGACAGAGGAAAGGGCTGCGTCCAGCTCATCAAGGGTAGAGATACCATGCTCGGTCAGATAGTTGACCGCTGCCGCTATGGTTTTCAGTTCATCGGCTGTGTGCTGTTGTTGCCAACGCTGCGAATACTTCCGGCTCTTTTCTCTCTGAACGCTCAAATACTTCATCAGCAGATTTGCAAGGCCGGGGGATTGTTGCGGCTGTTCCGGGGCGGTTTCCCACGCTTTGAACAGGTCGGCAATCCATTCTTTGAGCTTTCCAATCTGCGCTCGGATTTCCCGTATAAGGCGGTTTGCCTTTTGGATATTCCGGTTCAGTTCGCCTTTCTCGGTGGCAATACCTTTCTTCTCCATCTGGCAAGCCGCCACGCCCATGTGGACGGTGGGTATCTCGCCAATGCCGCGCTCGGCGTTGCTGCGGTGGTCGATACGCTCCGGGCTTCCGGCTCGTTCAAGGTAGGCGTTTGAAATATCCGCCCATGCCTTACGCCACAAGAGGGCGTTGCCCTTGTCGTTCCAGCCGGTCAGGTCAACTTTGTGCGTCTTGTATCTGCCGCTTGGCAAGCGGATACGCTCGCCGTTTTCATCAAGGTCATATTCCTTTTGGGACTTTGCCGCCCATGCGCCGCGCTCGTCAAGGGGGCGCATGGTAAGCATGATGTGACAATGGGGATTGCCCTTGCCGGTGTCGTGAATGGCATAATCAACGCACATTCCTCTGGAAACAAATTGAGAGGAACAGTATTCCCGGACAAGTCGGATTTGTTCCTCTCTGGATAACTCTATGGGGAGCGCCGCGTCAATCTCTCTGGCAAGCTGGGCGTTCCCGGCTTTCTCGTAAAGCTCCACGCTGTTCCACAAGGTTGAACGGTCAGAGAAAGAGGGCGGGGCGTGGGGTGGCAGCATAATTTCCGTATGGACAACACCGCCTTTGCGGGTGTAGTCGTGTGTCATTCCGTCCCACTCATTTGTCAGCTTTTCGCCGCTTCGGTAGGCGGCTGCGGCAACGGCTGATTTGCCCTTGCCCCGGCTGACAATGCTGATATTACAATGATAGATGGCTATGGGTATCACCTCCCGGATAAAATGAAAACCCGCAAAAATGGTACAGACGCCAAAGGCGGGTATACTGTTTTTGTGGGTGTGCAGGGATAGCCGCGTAAGCGGCGCAAGGGGTGCAGCCCCTTGTTGCGGCAAAGCCGCCAATGTCGGTCAGAGAGGGAAGCAAGCGGCTTTCTCTCTGTGCCGACAAGCCCTCGGCAGAGCGCACGCACCCGTAAGGGTGTATAAGTGCGCCCTTTGTACCAAAGGGATTATTCGCTTTTCCCGCCCTCGGTGCGTTTTTTCAGATAGCCCCGCGCTTCCTCGCTCGTCAGGGCAAGCCGGAGAAAGGCGGCGGCTTCTTCGTCGGTCATGGTCTTTGCTTCTGGCACAATGCTCTCAAAGACCGCACCCCGGACGATCAGCCGATGGCTGCGCGTCCTGCGTTCCTCTTGGGATAACTTTTGCCGCAACACCTTTTCCCGATTTTCAAGCTGCCGGATTTTCTTCTTCCCGTCCTCAATCTCGGCTTGCAATTCCTCGCGTTTTTTTCTCTCGGTTTCGTCATGGGTGGTCACTCCTTTCTACCTGTCGGCATAGAAAAAGGACAGTCGATTTCCTCGGCTGTCCTTTTGATTAGGGTGTTTGGTTTACTCCGTTCTGCTCAATAAATGGGAATATTAAATATCAATACGCCCTTTAATACATTCCTATTAAAACATCAGCTTCGATTGTCAAATGTGTGAGAGTACGCCAATCAACGCAATCTTTTTCAACGCAAAAGAGAAGCGGCGTCATTTCAATAAACGACATTCTTTGTTCTGATGACAACTGTACGGTGGCTGAAACCGTTTCTCTTGAAATGGTTTTAAGATATTTCTCAAAATATTCAACGACAGACTCATTTGAATAATCTGGATTTTTCAAGTGTGCTTGCACTTTAGTCCTGATTTCCCTCAAATGATTTTTCGTAGGAATTACTTTCACAACATATCCGTTAGGAGATAGCAATCGCTGAAATTCTTTGTAGTGTGCAGGCGAAAATATGTCTAAAATACAATCCATACTTCCGTCTTTCAAAGGGATTTTTGATAAGTCAGTAACAAACCACTTCACTGCTTTGCGCTTGTCTTTTTTTGATGCAATCTGTATTGCCTCCCTTGACAAGTCAAAGGCAAAGATGTTTCGTTCTGTTCTTTGCTGTATCTGCCTTGCATAGAAACCCTCGCCGCAACCAACATCTAAAATGTTTCTTATAGATGGCGTATCAGAAATAAACTGTATGATTTTCTCCAACACAACATCATACATGCCATACTCCAAAATTTGGTGCCGGTTGTCAAAAGACCGCTTGCTGTAGTTGGTTTTGGGCGATGATTTTAACAACAAATTTACATACCCATATCTTGAAATATCAAAGCAATGTCCATGTCTACAAATTAGGCTATTGCCTTGTATATCCATTGATTTTGTGCAAATTGGGCATTGAAAATAAACCTTGCTGTCTGCAAAGCGTGATAAATTATTATTCATTTGTTTTTCCTCCGTAATTACATCTCTGCTTCAATAAGCGAGTTATGCAATACGGATAACCGCAACATAACTCGCGGTTTTATCTTAATCTCATAAATGTAACCATTGTGTTGTCCTCCAATCAATTCCGCAGTATTACTCTGCTTTTAGAAAAAGTATAGCACAAAACTATGAACATTTCAACTCTATTTCAGCCTGTCGGCGACGTTGCTCTCTCTGGCATACCGCCCGCCGTTCCTCGCTGTATGGGGCGGTCAGACGGAAAGAGAAGCGGCCTTTCTCAATGTCAAACTCCATGCAGCCCGTTTCCGGGTCTGCGTCAGTCTGCTGGCAGATCGCCGGATAACGGCGGCTGTATGCAAGCAGACGCTTTTTCAAGGCGGTGTTGTGGGTGCGGATATGGATAAGGGGGTCTTTCTCGTCAAACCAAATATCGGTGGTCTTTTCCTGCTTGGTAAGCCCTGTTCTCATGCAAACTCCTTTCTGTGCCCCTGTTACGCAATAGGGGCATTTTTCGGGTGTTTTCTCCGGCTCTTGACTTGGAGAAAACGGCGTTTTTGACGATAAAAACCGCCCGGACGTGGAATGTATCGTCGGGGCGGCTGTTATCGCAAGATTTCCGATTTTTCCGGCTCTTGACCGTCAGACGCAGATAAACACGAACTGTCGGCAAGTATCGTCTTGAGCAGCTTGTCGCGGAATGTTTCTGTGCTGCTGTGATTGAAAAATAACTCCGCAACAATAGTCTGCCCGTTTCTCTGCGTCGTGATAATACTGTCGGGGTTCCGGGGCGCGGTGGGCGTCCCGTTCTGTTCTGTCATAGGCGGCTCCTTTCTCCGGGCGCAAAAGAGGGACTTCCCGTAGCCGGAAAATCCCTCTTGGTTGTCGGTTATTCTGTTTTACTGTGCGGGCTGTGCGGCGGCGGTCTGCGCCTTTCTCCTTGCCCGGTATTCCCGCGCCTTGATACGGTCATACTCCCGCTGCTTTTCAAGGTTTCGCGCCCGGTACTCCCTTGAATACTGCCGGTGATAGGCGCGGCTCTTTTCCTTTTTGGCTTCTTCGATTTCCTCCCGCATTTGCCGGATTTCCTGCTCCGTTGGCTCTGTAAGCTGTGTCACTTCGTTCTCAAATTTGCCGATATAGTTGAAATATATCCCGATGTGCTGAATGGCTTGTTTTGCCCTTTTCTTGTCGCGCTCATGCACTTCAATCCGGCTGATAAACTCGTTGAGAATGGCGGGGGTCAGGTCGGTAAAGGCAGCGTAGCGTTCCGTCAGCTTCAAAAACTTCTGCGCCCGTCCGCCCGCGTTCTCAAAAGCGGATAGCTGCTCTTGCAGCTCGGCAAGCTCCGCTTTCAGCGCATAGTATTCTTCTGAATACTTCTGCGACATTTGCTCATAGCGGTCTTGCGGGATCGTGCCGAGGGCGTTGTCCTCATAGAGCTTGTTCAGCACCTTGTCAATCTGTTCAAGGCGCGTCGTGATTTGCGGGATACGCTTCTGCTGTTTCTTGGTCTTGTCGGTCTGCTGCATGGCAAGGTTCTTTTTCACTAAGGCTTCAAATTCCGCCCAGTTGCTGATAGAATAGTCCTCGATTTTCTTCAGCACTTCCGCGATGGTCTGCATGAGCAAATCCGCGTCAATGATGTGCGGGGAATTGCATTTGGGGTTTTTGGCTTTTCCCTTGTGGTACTCGCTGCAATAGGCAACATGACGCTTGCCGCCATTCCGATAATCTATGCGAATGTGCATTTTCGCACCGCAATCCTTACAGAAAAGCAAGCCCGACAAAGGGTGGATTTCCCCGTCCCCGTTGGGGCGTTTGACGGGCGCATTTTCCAAAATCCGCTGTACGGTTTCAAAGTCGGTGCGGTCAATAATCGGCTCATGCACATTTTCGGTTATCTGCCATTGGCTCCGGTCTACATAGTGGTTCCGCTTGTCGCGGAAGTGCTTTGTGGTCTTGAAGTTGACAACATCACCGCAATACTCCTGCCGTGTGAGGATATGGGTCAGGGTGGCTTTGTTCCACTTATAGCGGTTGGCCTCATTGAGCGCCCTGTTTTTACAGGTTCCCCGCCCGCGCTCTTTCATGTAGAATGTGGGCGTTGGGATTTGCGCCTGCGTGAGATATACGGCAATTTGGTTTCGGTTTTTTCCGTCCAGAAACAGGCGAAAAATCAAACGAACAACTCCGGCGGCTTCCTCGTCGATAATCCAAAAATCCTTGTTGTCCGGGGATTTGACATAGCCATAGGGGGCTTCGGTGGCAATCGGCTTTCCACTCATGCCCTTCGTCTTAATGCCGGTCTTTACTTTCTTGCTGATGTCCTTTGCGTACCACTCCGACATGATGTTGATAAAGGGCGCAAACTCCAATGTATCGGGCTTTTCGCTGTCTATCCCGTTGTTGACTGCGATAAAGCGCACATTGTTCCGTCTGAATATCTCCATCGCATTGCCGACTTGGAGATAGTCACGCCCCCAGCGTGTCAGGTCTTTCATAATGCAGACACCGATTTTCCCGTTCTCTACATCGTCCATCATGCGGGAGTAGGCAGAACGGTCAAAAAATCTGCCGCTTTCGTCATCGTCAATGTAGTGCCGGATATTGGTTAAGTGCTGCCCTCTGGCGTAGTTCTCCAAAAAGATTTTTTGGTTCTGTATCGAGTTACTCTCACCGCCGTCCCTGTCCTCGTCGCCCACGGAAAGGCGGGAGTAAAGGGCTGTAATTTTACTATAATCAGTCATGTGCATAACCTCCTGTGCGTCCATATAGGCTTCCTTTACACTTAAAATTATGCACTCCAGCGGGCTGACCCGTACTCAACGCCCTGCTTATAATTCTTCTTGTTCTGGCTCTTGATGAAGACAGCAAGCCTGAGACCAGCGCCGCCGATCAGGCCGGTCAGAAGATCCACGGGATAGAAACTCGGCAGGGGATTCCCGAAAGCAATACCGATCGTCGAAAAGAAGGAAAGCACCTTTGCGGAATAGTCCGCGCCTTCTGCCAGTCTCCAGGCCTCACCGATATTCGTACAGATGAGGCCGAAGATAACGTAGGGAAGGGAGAGGAACATGGTCTTTTTCAGGCGTTTAGTATCAACCTTCATCGGTTCAGATCCCTCTCTTTCTCCTTTGTCCTGGTCTTGACCGGAAGCGCCTTCACATAGGCCTTCAGTTTTGCCAGCTGCTTCAGCACACTCGGAGCCTTCTGCCTTTTCAGGACTTCTGCGGAATAGGCATTGAATGCGGCTGTCATGGCATCGGCATCCCGTGCCTTGAAGAAGCAGAGGTACTTTGGAACATCGCCGGACTTATCCTTGGTGATGGCATAGTCTACGCCGTAGGTCCTGGCGTATTTCTCAAATCCTTTCAGGTCTGTCTTGGCGATATCAATACTGCTGACGCCCTGGTTCTGTCCGATCAGCCGCTTGACCGTCTGTTTGCCGGTCGGCTTCTGGCTTTTTCTGGCGGATCTCGCTGCTGCCCGCTGTTTACGCCGCTCTTCAAACTTGTGATAACCGGAGATCAGTGCTCTGGCAGTCAGTCTTGTCGTTGTGATCATCAGGTTCACGGTCCTGTTTTCTATCTCTTCCTGCAAGAATCACCACCTCCATTCGTTATATTTGACGGAGCCGGCTGTTGATAGACCGGCTCCATATGCTGTACAGAGATCACCGGTCACTGTGATCCGGCGTCTTTCTGCGTTTTGCCTTCGGTTCCTTCTTCTGGGTATCCTTCGCCTGGGCTTTATCAGCAGCTTTTTCCGGTTTTTCCACTTTTTCCTCGGGAAGAGGCAGTGCCATGATCCCGCGTCCCATCTTCATGAAAACCTCCGGAGTGTGGAACATTTCTCCATAAGTCTTCATCTGATCAGGTGTAAGAGATTCGAAGCTTTCCTCAATCAGGCCGGTGACTATAAAGGGTCCGGCGATCACGTCCATGATTTCTCCGTTTTCATCACGCAAAGATCGGTTGAGCGGAAGTCCGTTTATCTTGCCCTCTTCATTCATGACGAGACCCACCTGGTCTTCAAACGGATAAATGACTTCGATATTGCCGCCGACGGCTGACTGCAGATCTTCCAGTTCGGTGCCGATCTCGATCTCTCTGGGATATTTCCCCGGCTCCACCATGAGAACAGAGATCGTCTCGGGGACAGTCTCAGCCGTATAAGCTACAGATCCCTCGTGAATGACACCCGGCATGGCATCCGCGATCATTTCACGATCTTCCATGATCCTTTCCTCATAGGCAGACGCCTTCTCAAAGACCTGAGCCTGGGCATCGTAATGATAGGCTTCACTGCCAAGCTGTTCTTCCGGCATGACCTCCTGTGAATTGACAGCAGAGACCATGGCGCTCAGTTCCTGTGCGCTCATGCTGCCGTCATCTGCAAGAAGCAGGATCTCATGGACAGACGAGGGAAGGATGAAATAGCTGCCGCCGATCTGTTCCGCAGCGTCCTTAAAGAAGTCCGGATAGCCCATGACACCGGCTCCATTGACTGCGCCGGGAACCGTAGCAACCATAAGCGGCGGAGCTCCGACATCCTCCGGCGGGATCATGCCGCCGCTCATTTCCGAAAGGACCTCTGCCAGAGAGCGGAGAGAGACCGGATTTCTCTGCGGCGCGGATATAGAGGCATCTGCCATCAGCTGTTCTGCGGTGATCCCGTAATTCTGCAGCATCTGGTTGGTGACCAGCACGGTGGCGTCCGCATTTTCCCTGTGCTCCAGCTGAAAACGGTAGACGATCGCGATGTCTTCCATCGTCCTGTGCGGGATTGTCTCAAGCAGCGCACGGTTCGGTCCGACCGGTACGGCCTGCATGATCAGGGTGTGTTTCATCTGCTCGTAATCCTGCAAAGCCATCGGATCCACCTGCGGGATCTGCTCCAGGGCGTCAGCTGCGATTCTTTCGATTCGGGCAAATGCTACCTTCATCGGGATCATTTCCTCCTGCACAAGCTGAAATTCCGAACGCAGGTCCAGCGTAGCACCGGTATTGCTGCCTTCCGGCGCGATGGAGATACCGGTATAAGACTGCCCCTGCAATTTTTCAACATTGCGGATCTCCACGTTCATATAGGGGAACTGCTCCCGAAGGTCTGCTTTTACCTGCTCCAAAAACTGTTCATAATCCATGGTTTTTCCTCCTTAAATGAAACGAAGCGCCGGATAACTGGCGCCTTCCTCAAAATCGATGGTTTCTGTGTTGTCTCTCATAAATTTGCGGACGCGGTGGCGGTCCAGCGCATCCGGCGTAATAAGGAAATGGTCTGCATTCAGCCGGATCACAACGATGGGACCGACCAGATAAAGTCCGCTTTCTGTCTTGATCTCTGTGTCTTCCTCATAGAGATAATAGAGATCTTTGACGCCCGGGATCGCCCGCATGACGCTGTGCTCATTCAGCCAGGGACAGATGCGGAGAACATGCTCAAAGGGGAAGACCCTGTAATCTCCGGCATCATAGAAAAGCAGTGCTACGGAATCCTCTTCAGGAACCGGGATCTCCGGCATGGCGTTTCTCTTTGAAGCTTTGTCCGATCTGCGCTTTTCTGCAGCCATACGCTCATAAGCCTGCATGCTCTGGGCGATGCGGATCAGCTCATCCCGAAGCTCAGGCGGTGCACAGCAGGTGCATTCTTCCTCATCCGCTTCATCGGATTCGTCCTCATCAAGGTTTTCCACTTCGATCAGGAACTCGCGGATCGCCTCGATCACCTCGACCGCACTGCAGAATTCATCGATCGTATCTTCCAGGCAGAGAAGCACTTCCTCAATGCTCTCGCTCTCATCGAGATTGGTTTCCAGATCGACGGAGAAATCGATCAGTTCATCCAGCTTCTTAAGGATCTCCATAGCCTGCTTATCGGTTGCTTTCATCTTTGACATAGTCTGTTTTCCTTTCATATTTAGCATAAAAAAAGACATTCCCGCATGGAGAACGTCTGTCTGCATTTACATGATTCTGATTTCATGGTTAAAGAAAACACCGGTCATATAACCGATGTTCTCTTTCTGCCTGGATTTTATTTCATTGCCTGTATCCTGTCATTCATTCTTTTCGCCTCTGCGCGATAATGTTTCATGAACAGGAACCAGATAATAAATGCCGGTACAAGCTGTATTGCCGCAATCAGGATCCCCTTTCCGAGCGATGCCGCTCCGCCCATCCAGCCAACGGCATAGGCAACGACCGTATAAACTACGCATCCGATCCCCATATGAATGATCACCCTGATCGGCATCGGAAGATTATCTTTTCTGTATACGATCGAAGGAATGCCAAACCCCAGTCCTACCAGGACACATCCCGCGATCATCTTTGTAAAACGATACTGATCCAAACTGAAAAGTCCTTTGTTCTGGATATCAAATACCACGCCGGACAGGCAAAATATCGTCATGGCCATCCCGATGCTGATAACCGTACTTTTTAACAGATCTTTCACTGTTTCTCTCATTGCTTCCGCCTCCTATAATCCGAGATATTTTTTTAACTCCGGCAAATATTTCCTCGACACATAATCCTTGCAGCCATTCTTCAGCTTTAATAAAAGTGTTCCGCTGAATCCGGGCTCTATACTGTCCATATAAGACAGATTGATCAATGTTGTTTTGGATATCTGCATAAACTGCTTCCCTAATTGCTGGCCGATCTCATAGAGTCTTTTTCGCGAACGATATTTATTCTTTTCTCCATAAATGATCGTGTCGCCGTCCTCTACCCGTACCATGAATATTTCCTTAGGCTGCAGAACGATCAGATTTTCCTCATTCTGCAGGGCAGTTATGGGCGTTTCGCTCGTGCTGAATATATCGATCATTCGCTGGATCTCATCTGTTACTTTATCGGTATAGATCACTGCGTATGGCTCTTTGTATTCAGCGGAGATATCTACACTTACCTTCATGCCCCAGCCCCCTTTCTTTCTCTTTGATGATGTCATCATACATGATATTGAAAAGGTTGTCTCAGCATTTACGGTAAGTGGCAAAATACAGGCGGTGAAATGCATTAAGAGTCCCTTTACCGTTCCTGGTCCCGCTGTTTTCGCTTCTGCCATTGTTCCAGAAGCTTAATGATCTGGTCCTGCATCTGCTGTGCGGTATAGGAACGCGGGAAATACTTTCTAAGTGTTTCGTTTCGGAAGGTTACCCGTTCCAGATCCCCTTTCTTTACTTCATTCATGATCTCACGCATGGTGTCCGGAGTGAGTTTCCCTTCCTGACTAAGTTTTTTCAGGCGCTGGGCCTGTGAAAGGGATGGCGCATTCTGCGACCATTCCATGACGGACAGGAACATTTCCTGCTCGGTGGGCTTCAGGTAGGAGAGCTCGACTGCCGGGTTGAAGGAGATCTTCTTTTCATCGACAAAGTCAAGGAGTTCGGGGATCAGATAGGTGAGGCGGATATAGCGCTGGATATTCCTTGCGCTATCTCCAGATTGTTCCGCAATTAAATCTCTTGTTTTGACACCCGTCGACCTGTGGCCAACTTGGCCACAAGTCAAATCAGTTCTCGCGCCTTGTCTCCCGATAGCCTCCATTTTCATCTTATAAGCAAATGCCCGCTCACTCGGCAGGATATGCTCCCTCTGCAGATTGGAATCGACCATCAGCACTGTTGCAGCGTCATCATCCATACCCCGGACAATGACCGGCACTTCAGTGAGGCCTGCAGCCTGTGCGGCATGGACTCTTCGGTGACCGGAGATGATCTCATAGGTTCCGTCTTCCAGCGGCCTTGCGATCAGCGGCGTCAGAACACCGTACTGTGCGATGCTTTCCGTGGTCCTCAGCATCGCCTCATCATCTACCACCTTGAAAGGATGGTCCTTAAAGGGCACCAGTTCGCTGATCGGGATTTTCTGGACCCGCTCCAGCTGGGCATCGGCTCGGCTTTCATCGGTCTCAAAGATATCATCGTAGCTGCTCAAGCTGATGTTTGCGCCTCTTTTCGGCATCGCGGATCACCTCCTTCGTCAGTTCTCTGTAGGCTGCAGTCACCTTACCTCCGGGATCATGGGCGAAGATGCTCTTACCCTCTGCGCTGATCTCCGCCGCCCGGACAGATCTCGGGATCTCAACATCAAACACCTTCAGCCGGCTGCCGTACGTTTCACGGATCAGAACGGCGATCTCTTTTGCATTATTGGTCCTTGCATCGACCATCGTCAGCAGGATCCCTTCGATCCGCAGCTTCGGATTGATCTGCCGCTTCACCTTATTGACCGTCTGAAGCAGCTGCTCCAGACCTTTGGCAGACAGGTACTGGGTCTGGACAGGGACGATCAGCTGGTCGGAAGCTGCCAGGGCATTGACTGTCAGCATACCAAGGGATGGCATGCAGTCCAGAATGATAAAGTCGTATTCTTTCTTTAATGGCTCCAGGTACTGCTTCAGAATGGATTCGCGGCTCATGGCATTGACCAGAGAGACCTCCAGACCGGACAGGGAAATGCTCGCCGGCATCAAATCCACGCCTTCCGGATGCGTCAGGATTCCTTCGCGGGGCTGTATTTCCTCATCCATGATCACTTTCTGCATCATATCGGAGATCGTGACCGGCAGTTCATCCGGCCTCGGATGGCCAAGGCTGATGGTAAGGGAGGCCTGCGGATCCATGTCCACGAGAAGCACCTTTTTCCCTTCCTGCGCCAGGCCGACACCCAGATTCTCCGCTGTAAAAGTCTTACCGACGCCGCCCTTCTGATTTCCGCAGCAAAGGACCGTCGCTTTATTTGGCATTTTTGCATCACCTCCTACACAAGGCCGTTAGCCATGTCATTGTTCACCCAGGACCGGTAATAAGGGCTGATCGTCGTTGTAGCATTAAACAGAGTGGCAAGCAGATACTGATTCACGTTCCGGATCCGGGTCGTATTTTCGGACAGGCACTTCAGGACATACTCGATATGGCTGGAATTCAGCTTCATGAACCGGCTTTTTACCACTTCAATCGGCTTCTTGTCTCCGCTGATCAGGATCCATGGCTTATTGGCACAGCAGGTATCCACGATCAGATCCAGAATACCGTCCAGCGTATCCCGCTCACTGGGATTGTTCTGCTTCAGAAAATCGATCTCAAGAGCATCTCTGAAATATTCCTCATAGGAGGCTCTTGTTCTCATCTCTTCTGATCTGCTGTCTGCGGAAAAGAATAGATCAGTATCACTCATCTCAGTATTATTAATATCAGTATTATTACCTTGTGATTTTAGAAGTTCTTGAATTGTGATTTTCATTGCTCCAGAATTGTGATTTTCACAGTTCTTGAATTGTGATTCCGGAAGCCCTGTGATGAAGTTTTTCACATAGATCAGGTTCGGTTTTCCGAGTCCCTGCCGCTTTCTTTCGATCAGACCGGCTTTCGTATCCAGTTCAGACAGCAGCTTGATGGCCTTCTGCTCGGCACATCCAAGCGCTTCCATGATCTCATCGACCGTAAAAATGATATACACACGGCCTTCCTCATCGATCCAGTTATTCTTTGCCGACAGGTTCATGCGGTCCAGAAGGATTCCGTATAAGGTCTTCGCCTCCGTTGACATCCCTTTGAAGGAAGGGTGCGTGAACAGCAACTTCGGGATCCGGTAGAAGGAGAACTGTTCGGCCTGAATGCCATAGAAATAGTCATACATCATCCATCTTCACCACCTCCGGTCCCGGAATCTTGTCCTTCTTCAACGGTCTCTTGCGGAAGATCTCCGCATCCCTCTGGTAAGGACATCTGGCATACAGGCATTTCCTGTACTTGAAGTCCGGCTGATAATACTGGCACTTCGCACAGCTGGGCGGTTTCTCACCGATCCCTGTTTTCCGTGCTTTCTTAATCATCGATTCATAGTGACGATATCTCTGCAGATCTTTATCCGACATAGGCTGAACTCCTTTCTTCCTTCATCATCAGCTTCTCGGCTCTGGCACGGCGTTCCTGAAGCCAGTGCTCCAGATCCTTATAGCAGCTCGCCGTGACACAGGGCTGGCCTTTGGCATAAGGACAGTTCTCGCATTTCTTTTCCTGCTCGGTCTTTATGACTTCAGCCAGGTAATAGCAGTTCTCCCTGCCGAGCGTGCAGCCGACCTTCCGGTTCTTCCAGAAGAAGCACTTCCTGCAGTCATGCGGCCGATCTGCGTAATAGCGAACGCCGTCGATCATAATAGTTTTTCTCTGCAGTTTCTGTCTTGTTCCCATCTGATACCTCCATCTTCTTAAAAATCCAAAAGAAACCTGCTAACAAAAGTCAAGAGCTTTTCAGCAGGTTTTTATATTTCTCATGATTTGATTTTTGTGTACAACAATAAGGCCGGAATAATAACCCGGCCTGGCAGGACCTGCTCTGATCATTCGCTATTGATAGACTTCCATTACTCTTGCGTAATAGATTCTCAAGAACTTATTTAATCCAGCAATCTTTGCGTGCTTTTTGTCTTTACCTTCTCGTTCCTTTTTCAGGATATAGTTATAAACAGCATCGTCTTTTGGAGCCTTATGACTCTTAAGCACCCTCATGACTTCATATCCGACCTTCCGAAGAGTAGATGAACCTCGTTTTGTTATCTTGCGCCTGGAGCCAACAAACTGGCCGGATTCATACGGTGGAGGATCTATTCCGGCCCACGCGATAAGCGCCTTTGCACTATGAAGGCGCCGAACATCACCGATCTCAGCAATTAACTTTGGAGCAAGGACATCTCCGACGCCTCCCATTGCCCGTACTGTTGAATATTCGGGTAATGACTTAGCAAGCTCCTGCATTCGTGATAAAATCAGAGACAGAGAGTTATCCACAGCTCTCAATACTGTTACGGCTTCCTGTACCAGCATTTTGGTCGATGGGGTACTGGAAGACAGTGTGGAGATACCACCAGATGCCAGTTCATAGACTGTTTCGGCCTTTGATCTGCTCCGGTGGTATTTCTTTTCTTCTGCCCAGATCAGGTATTCGTCGACAAATTCATCAAGACTCATGGATGTGATCAGGTCAAAGTGCCAGAAGCGCTCCACAAAGTCACTGAGTTTGTCCTTGCCACTGGCTTCATCCCAGCTGTTGAATAGTTTTTTTATACCCGGCATCACGTAATCCAGGATATGCGTCAGCTCTTGCAGTGCTTTCACATGGAGTTCCATATAGTAGCAGTACCGACGACCCAGGAGCTTAAGCTCAGCATAAAGTTCTTCGTCACTATCATACTTTTGTAACTTGAACCACTTTTCTATACCGTAATGCGCAATCATGACTGAATCGAGACGATCTGTCTTGGCTCCCCTGATGCTGTTGTCCTTCGCATATTTCTTCATTGCATAAGGATTCACTACAGAGACAAAATAGCCTTTCTCTTGAAGGAATAATAGAATCGGCAAGTGGTAAATGCCCGTTGCTTCCATCACAACCCGGATTTCTCCATCCAGCTTCTGCAACAGGCTGTCAAGGCTTTCCAGTTCTTTCTCCACATGTAGCACCTCGAATGGGCTGCACACAATCTCACCATAAGGCTTAAGAACACAAACAGTGCTCTTCCCTTTAGATACATCCACTCCTACGCTTATCACCCTGAACCTCCTAAAACTGATATTCGTAATTGTTCCAGCCGCACTTATTACCATTCAGTTTAGTTGGTTACGCGGGAGCGGATCCCGACCTGCTTAATCGAATGCTTATAATAAGGGGTTGGTTGACGGTTTCTATGACGGATGCTACGACCCAAAAAGCCCCACGTCAGACCAATTACTCCCCCTATTATAAAAAATAAGTGCAGATGTCAGAGTTAATTACTCTCTAACAACTACACTTTTATGGTACTAAAAAGCCCACTTCGTTACTGCAGCTACAGGTCGGAAACGGGCTATGTACGGAGGTTCAATGCGAGGCGGGTGCTTTTAGAAGAACTAAAATTTCCCGGCATGAAGTTCAACGAAGAAGGAAAAATATTAGCCGGAATCTGTGCCTGAGGCGGACTGAAGATGGAAAGGGGAGGAACTCTGTCTATAGGATGAAAAATCAAATCAAAGGAGAAAAGCCCGCTTTTTCAGGCATTTGCGAGAAATGATCTCTAATGATCGCGGATTATCACCGGTGCGCTCGCGTGATCAGCACTACAAACGCCTTCGTTGAACCGGAACCCCGGAAATCGGGTAAAAATCGGCTCGTTAGAAGAATCGGCGAAATTTTAGATTCCAGCTAATATGTAGAGGGGGATTTTAGACGGAAATCGTCTTGTGAGATAGAAGAAGCGGGAACCGATTTTTTCGGTCCCCGCCCTCCAAATTAGCGTTCCTGGCGGGATTCGAACCCACGACCTTCCGCTTAGGAGGCGGACGCTCTATCCTGCTGAGCTACAGAAACATCTTTAATTTTTCCCGTATTTTCAAGGTTTTCTGACCTTGGAGGATCGGGCCCTCGCGAGGAAAAGTTCTAAAACGTCTAATGAAAATCGTCTAATACGGGGCGGGTGTTTCATAACACCCATAACGCCTTCGTTAGAACTTTCGCTCATTTTTGTCCCGCAGTCGGTTCGGATCGAACGCCCATCCTGTTATTCAGGATCCTCCGAGTCGTTTGTTAAAAACGTTCTTAGGAGGCGGACGCTCTATCCTGCTGAGCTACAGAGACAGGCATTCACTGCTTTTGATATGCACGGATTCCCGCGTCACGAGAATCCGCATTCCTACTAAGGATATCATCTTCCGGCTGAAATGTAAAGATTTTCGCTCCTGCAAATCCAACATCAGCCGAAATCCACACTTCCCTGAAGCCAGATCAGCCCGCGGAATCTGCGTCCTGCCTTGGGCACACCTTCCAGAGAATCCGCATTGATACAAACATCCAACTTGACATCACAGGTTTCCACCTGCATCTGATACATCAGTTCATTTGTGTATAAGTTTCTGACCGGCGTGCAGGAAAGAATATTGGCACAGATACTGTACTGATCGCACTCGATGCCGTAAGGAAGGAAACAGGTTTCGACAATGGAAAAAACATCCTCATTCTGAATGCGCTTCGAAATAATGGAGTAATCCTTCATGTCCTCCGCCGTCAGCGCATCAATTGCCTCCTCATCCCCTCCGCGGGCATCTGATATCAGCTTAATCTGCCTCTCTCTGGCCTTGATTCCCTGCTGCTCATCCGATTCTGACTGATAAACAGGGAGCAGAATCGTCCCCTCCCTTGCCAGAGCGGAAAGCCGGATCGAACGGGGATCAAGCGAAAGCGGTGTCTTCGTCGCAGCTGCCTTGTATTCTCCCATATTCAGCAGATAGAAGATGACGGTTGCCCCGATTCTCGGATCCTCGCACGCGCCTGCATAAGACTCCTCTCCGGCATGTTTCTCAAAGTCAACAGATTGGTTCATGCTGACCGTTGCGCCGGTAAAAAACGGAAGCGAGTATTCCGGATGAAAATCTCCATTCTCATCAAATTCACCGCAGACCGTAATTCCGATTTCCGCCGCGTAGTTCTTTGAAAAAGCGCCGTATACTCGTCCGGAATCATTTTTAAAAAGCGAGCGTCTGTCAAAGTTCAGGACCGTGTCACGGTTGAGACGTTCCAGCTCGCGGTGTCCTGTGATCCGCTTAAATCCGATTGACTCAAGGTATGTATGCATAGACAAACTCACCCCGCCCGAAAGGACGGGGGCAAAACACTGGTTGACAGCTTCATCCCGGCTCTCCGCAGGTCCGTTTTCAGCCCGCGTCATTTGCAGCAAAGTCCGTCGCCGGGGCATCACGTCTCACTTTTTCGGAACCAGCACCTTTGTGCCGCCCATATACGGCCAGAGAACCTCCGGAATCGTAACGGATCCGTCTTTCTGGAGATGATTCTCAAGAAAAGCGATCAGCATTCTCGGCGGAGCCACTACCGTATTGTTCAGTGTATGCGCTAGATATTTTTTGCCGTCCTCACCTTTCACTCTGATCTGAAGACGACGTGCCTGAGCATCACCCAGGTTGGAACATGATCCAACCTCAAAATACTTCTTCTGACGCGGCGACCAGGCCTCCACATCCAGAGATTTCACCTTCAGATCCGCAAGATCGCCCGAGCAGCACTCCAATGTGCGCACAGGGATCTCCATAGAACGGAAAAGTTCAACTGTGTACTTCCACATCTGCTCAAACCACTTCATGCTCTCTTCCGGTCTGCAGATGACGATCATTTCCTGCTTTTCGAACTGATGGATTCGATACAGCCCCTTCTCCTCAATGCCATGCGCGCCTTTTTCCTTCCGGAAGCAGGGCGAGTAGGACGTCAGTGTCAGCGGCAGCTTTTCCTCGTCAATGATCTGGTTTTTGAAACGGCCGATCATGCTGTGCTCGGACGTACCGATCAGGTAGAGATCCTCTCCCTCGATCTTATACATCATCGCATCCATTTCCTCGAAGCTCATCACACCGTCAACCACATCGCCCCGAATCATGAACGGTGGAATGACGTAAGTAAATCCCTTTCCGATCATGAAATCACGCGCATATGCGAGAACCGCGGAATGAAGACGGGCAATATCGCCGATCAGATAATAGAATCCATTGCCCG
Source organism: Chordicoccus furentiruminis (assembly GCF_019355395.1). GTDB lineage: Bacteria > Bacillota > Clostridia > Lachnospirales > Lachnospiraceae > Chordicoccus > Chordicoccus furentiruminis. Next base: position 1,606,549 of record NZ_CP048829.1, on the reverse strand, counting down.
CTACGCGGTCTCTCGCCGCATCAAGATCCAGGCCATCAAACCGGGCAATAATATCCGTATGATAAGGGATCTCAAAATCCGGAACAACCGGATCGCCGAAACGCTCGATCTCGACATTTTCCGAATCATCCTTACCGATCGGAACCGACGGATCAATCATATTCGGAATGACCAGCATACGTTTGCGGATGTCCGCTTCGACCTGCCGTTCCTCAGCTTCCAGCTCTGAAATTTTTCCTTTGCTTCTGGCAATATCATCCCTGATCTGTGTCGCTTCCTCTTTCTTTCCCTGCTTCATCAGCGCACCGATCTGCTTGGAAGTCTTATTCACCTCGGCCTGCATAGCCTGTACTTCCACCTTGATCTCACGGTTTCTCTTATCAAGTGCGATCACTTCATCAACAAGCGGAAGCTTTTGATCCTCAAATTTCTTTCTGATGTTGTCTTTTACTGCATCCGGATTTTCTCTTAAAAATTTAATATCAAGCATCTTATTCCTCTTAATCTGTCATACCGGTCAGGCGATTCAGGCCGGCTTTTCTCTGTCAGGCGTATACTGCTGTCCCGTTGACCTCTCAGTCAACGGCTTCTTCCACCCCGTACCGACGGGCAATCCGCAGAGCTTCCACCTCTTCACTGCTCAGCAGGATGTAGGATTCACCCTTCACAATTTCCTTGATGTACAGAAAACAATTATCTTTGCTGTGAACCGCGTTCAAAACAAATCCGCTGTCGCTGTCATCCAGAAGCGCAAGAACAAAGCTGAGTTTTCCGCCTACATCATCAAATGCATCATACTTCACAATTCCATACTTGTGAATACTCTTTTTCTGGACATCTGAGATGGCTTGAATCGTTTCATCAAGCGACCCGATGCTGTTCGCATATTTATCGATCCGGGTCATCTTTTTATTGATGTCTTTTTCAAGCGAGACACCGTTCTGACCCTTCATAAAGCTCGTATACTTTGCATTCAGCCGCCTGATTTTCATAGAACTGCTGAAAACAGCGATCAGCAGGACAATTTCCAGCACCAGCAGCAGAATAATCATCACGCCGGCATCAATCCCCATCGCATCAAACACGGTATTCATTTTTCTCCCCTTATGCGTTTAATGAACGAAGAAGTTCATATAGTCGGTCGAGCTCTTCGTCCGAGTAATACTCAATCTCGATTTTCCCCTTATTTTTTCCGCTCTGACGAATACTCACTTTCGTTCCTAAGGAATGCTTGAGTTGCTCGGAGAGTTCTTGCAGAAGAACATCTCTTTTTTCATCCGTCTGCCTGCGTTTCTTCTCTGACGGCTTCAGCAGTTCTTTGACCAGCTTCTCCGTCTGTCTTACAGAAAGTTTTTCCTTTATAATTCTCTCAGCCAGTTCAAGCTGCTCTTTTGCAGTCGGAAGCGGAATCAGCGTTCTGGCATGACCTTCAGAAATAGCCCCCGTCTCAACCATCGCCTGAATTGATTCATCCAGGCGAAGAAGACGCATGGAGTTTGTCACAGCCGATCGACTCTTCGATACCCTTCCGGCGACCTCCTCCTGGCTCAGCGCATATTCGTTCACCAGCCGCTGATACGCTCTGGCTTCTTCAATCGGATTTAAATCCTCCCTCTGTATATTTTCGATCAGCGCGACTTCAACCGCTTCCTGATTCGAAAATCGGCGAATTATGACAGGCACTTCCTTCAGGCCGCACTTTTTCGCCGCCCTCCACCGCCTTTCACCTGCGATAATCTGATAGTAATCATCTTTCTTCTGGACCAGAAGAGGCTGAATAATCCCGAACTGTCGGATTGAATCTGCCAGTTCATCAATGGCATCATCGTCAAAATACTTGCGTGGCTGATCCCGATTCGGCTCCACAAGTGAGATCCGCATCATGATCACCTCTCCGCGTTCAGTATTTCTGTCGCTCTCCTTTTTCACCTCTTCTTCTGAAGTCTCGAATGCATTCGTATGAGGGCCTTCACGATCGAATTCAGTTTCATTCATGTCATCTTCTTCAGTACCTCGAAAAGAATCCGAATCGAAACTCATACTTAGTCTGTGATGATCCCCGTTTTCTTCATCACTTGTTTTCTCAATATTAGAAGGCGAAGCAGGAATATCTGATTTTTCAGTATTGTTTCTATCGTCTGCCTCGTTCAGGTTCTTTACTGTTTCTATGTCATCTGAGTGCACCGTATCTTCGGAAGACGTATCCTGATCTGATTCCGGCAATTCCTGCTTTTCCTCTCCATTCTTTGCAACGGATGTCTGTGCATCATTCTTGTTCAAAACAGATTCATCTGCAGTGGTAAGTTCCGTCGTCTTCAATTCAAGCTCACTGTCACGCTCGGCAGAATTCGGAGTAGAGAGAGGCTGATCTTCCTCTTCAGCAGCGCTGTCAATCTCATCTCGGCTTATCGCATCATCTGTACTTCTACCTGCAGGATCGATGGCTTCATCGGCAAAATCCGAATCCGCGTTCTCCGCAGGGATGTTCTGTGATTCGATTAATGACGCATTCTCTTTCTTACCATTTCCAAAGACAATCGGTGCCTCAAAGTCAAAGATGATTGATTCATCCTTTTCTTCGCCATTCAGCCCTTCGTTTTTGGATTCCGAAGAAGTTTCTTTTCGGATCTGCAAGTTTTTCTGCTGCTTTGCCCTGGCTTTTTCCTTCTTTGTCGACTTGACACCTTTCTCAATCGTCACTTCGTTTTCATCTGTTTTTGACGCTTTTTGTTTCTTTCGTTCCGGCGGGATCAGTGCGTCCAGTCCCCGTCCTAATCCGCCTCTTTTCGGCATCAGTTCTTCCTCCTCTTTACAAATTCATGAGCAAGTTCCCGATAGCTCTTCGCTCCAGTAGAATGAGAATCATATCGAATAATTGGAAGCCCGTAGCTTGGAGATTCCGCAAGACGGACATTTCGCGGGATAATTGTTTTATAAACATATACGTCAAGGTTGTCCTTGACGTTTTTCACAACATCGGCCGATAAATTGGTTCTGCCATCATACATTGTGAAGACAATTCCGTTCACAGACAAATCGGGATTCAGTCTCTCCTTCACAAGATTCACAGTCTTCATCAACTGCGTGAGTCCCTCCAATGCGTAATACTCGCACTGAACCGGAATCAGCACACTATCGGAAGCGCATAAAGCATTCAATGTCAATAATGACAACGAAGGCGGACAGTCTATCAAAATATAGTCATATTTTTTCCGAGCGTCTGCTAAAGCCTTTTTAAGCAAAAACTCCCTGTCCTGCATATCCATCATTTCAATCTCAGCGCCAGCCAGGTCAACGTTTGACGGAACAACGTACAGTCTGCCGAACTCAGTACGGATCTGGCATGTTTCAACATCAGCGCCTCCCTCAAGTAAATCATATACGGTATGTTCGGCTTCATTTCGATCAATTCCAAGCCCGCTCGTCGTATTTCCCTGAGGGTCCAAGTCAATAATCAAGACTTTTTTCAAGCGTTCTGCCAGACACGCAGAAAGGTTTATGGCAGTCGTTGACTTTCCAACGCCGCCTTTTTGATTGGAGATCGCGATAATTTTGCCCATTACGTACTTCCTTTACTTGCAGCCTGATGTGCAGAAACATCACCCGTCATGTCGTTTTGCAGATACGGCCATTATAACACGCGTATACATTAAAGAAAACGAGAGAATCCATCCTTTGTCCCATACTGAAGCCGTCAATTTGTTGCATAATCAAACTCAGCAATCACAACCGTTCGCTGACAGAAGCAAACCTGCTGCAAGACCTGCATAGTTTCAAGTACTTATCTGAACATTGCATATTTCAGTTCACCCATGTATTTGTCAAGTATGTTTCACGTGAAACATAACAACTCATGGATGTTGTCTGAATTCTGTTTCCGTATATTTCCGTATCTATCTGCCGCTTTATAATATCTGAAGCGTCCTTTTTCACTCAACAAACCATCTTCAAAACGGCTTATTCGAGCTGGATCTTGCAACTAATTTTATAATCAGTGTAGTTAATGTCTGCTGTTTAAGTCGACTTCCTTTTTTGCTGTCCACTGGCCGATCACAAAAATCATCGGCGGCAGACCGACAAAAATCAAATCACAGCGGGCTCAACATCAAAATGAGTCCGGTTCGGTTAATTCCGTTGGCACTCAGGGCGCCACGGAACCGTTCCTTGAAAAAAACAAAAAACAATACTCCAGACCTGTCCAGGATTCTGAACAGGTTCGTCACGAAGATTGAAAGACCAACCGATCCATATGAGGTTTCTTCAAGTTTGGTCCTGATCAGTCCCAATCCGTAGCAGCGCTTGCTCAAACTGAAGCTGCGTCCGACTTCTATACGGTCGGTGTTATCCCGGCAGGCTGTGCGCCGTTCTTCTTTGGAAGGCGCTGCACTAGGCCTGCCGAGTTTTGGACCATCCATCCGGATTCCATGTTCCTTAAAGTTTTTCCGTATCTCACGGTTCCGATCGATCTGATCCTCCAGAACTCGTTCAGGATAGTGCCCGGTCCGTTTCTTGTATCTTTTAATGGCACCATGCAGGGTTGACGGCTCGTTATAGGCATCAAAGGTGATCTTCTCGATCCGTCCAAATGCTGCTCGTCGACACTGAGATCGAACTTGACTCCGAATTTAACCGGTGACTTGGCCTTTCCGCGAACAATCGGCCTGATATATGGCTGACTCAGGCTTACGATACGGTCCGCAACCTTGTGGCTGTGGTTGTCGAACATCTCTTTCTGCTGTTTGCAGACCTTTCGGATTGTTTCCAGCCGTTTTTGTTCCTTCGGCTGCAGGACATATCCCTTTCCCAGGTATTCATCGATGTATCCGAGATCACGCTTCACATAGCCAGGCTGCTTACGGATGACCTTCCGGATCTTCTTTGAATCTTTGCGTCTGCATTTTGCCAGTCCAAGGTAGTTCTTCCTGGCTTCCCGGAAGTATGTCCTTGGAAGGTGTTCTCCGTTATCCTTACAGATCCTGCGAATAATCCCTCCCAATTCTCTCTGGACTCGTTCAGAAGTGAAAAGTCCTGCGGGAAGCGGACATTGGACGGAGCGCATGTGGCATCAATCATCAATGTTCCTGCGTTGGCTTGCTGCTCATCTGACTATGCTGATTTTTTATCACCAGTGTTGGACGGAGAAGCTGTTTCAGTTTTCTGACCCTCTGGCTGCTTAGCCTCTGCAAGTTTGCCGCCACCGGATGGATTGCCTTTATCGTTCCTGCCTCTGTCATGTTTCTTCGACAGCCTTTTACGTTCTGGCAGTTCTGCGGATGTGTCCGCCAGGATCGAATCATTGAGGAACACCGCCATATCCAGATCAATGCGTTTACGGAATGAAACCAGTGCGCTGGGATCAAACGAGGCAGTCTCCTGATACTTTGGAAGACCGATGAAGTATTGCAGATACGGATTCTCGATGATCTGCTCTACAAGCTCACGGCCGGAGAATCCAAGTCTTTTTGAATGATCAACGAACCGAGTGCCATCTGAAAAGGTTTGGCAACATTTCCTGTTATGCTTCTGAAGAGGTCGGAGTACCTGCTCTCGTATTTGCTCCACGGAATGATTTTTGCCAGCCGAACCCAACGGTTCTCCGCATTGAGATGCATACCCATAGGCTGTTCGAAATCATCAAGGGAATTTTGCTTATTGTTATTTGCTTTGTACACGGTTTTTGATACTCCGGGAATGAAATTTTAAGAAATTTAACCTGAATGATTCACCGAGGTTGGGATTTCCCAAACCCACGGGAGAAACCCTTTGAAAATCGTATCTCGCTTTTTGAAAACGAGTTATCCGCATATGAATAGGCGCACTGATAGACCTGTCCACAATGTAGGGGACCGATTCAAAAATGGCTCAGTCACATTTTCTGTGTGATGCAGGGTTCCGGTCATAGTCCCGACGGCTGATGTCGAAGATCTTCAGGAAGAAGTATTCGTCATCTGGATAGCCATAGCCCTGCCGCCTGAGTGTTTTGATCTTGTTGTTCAGTCCTTCGATCTTTCCGGCTGAGATCCGGTAAGTCGCATGGGCAATGATACCTTCAAAGTGGTTTTCAATCAGGCGGCCGAACCACCGCAGATGTCTGTTCCCTGTGGCGAAGCAGATATCTATGGTCTCAGTCATCATCTCCGCCATGACTACTTCACTGGTCTGCCGGTACGCCTCGCTGAGTTTCTCCTTGATGAGATCCAGCGTGAACAGGAGCTCGTTTTCCGCAAGGAGCGCGTCATACTTTGCCTCATATCCGGACTTCCGGATGACCTCTTCCTTATTGAAGAGACCGCCGCCCTTTGACAACACTTTGCCCTCAGATGCTTCCTGATCCTTCCGCTGAAGGGTCGAGCGGCTGGACGTAAGGATATAGCGGGTGCGCTTGAGTGCCCTGGCTGCTTCGAGGTTTCCTTCTTCAGTGAGCCGTCTCTGCTCATCGCGCCGGACTTCGCTGACCACCTTATCATTGAAGTTTTTGACGATGTGGAAGTAGTCGAATACCGGCTGGATCCATTCGCAGCGCTCCTCGAAGGCCTCCTGGAAATCGGAATTCATGTCGCAGGCGACAGCTTCTACGCTTTCCATCCACTCCATCCCGACATGGTCAATGAAGTCGTAGACGACCTGCTTCTTCTTGCCGTGGCCGATCCAGAGGACGTGGCCGCGCTCCATGTCGATGATGTGCGTAGCGTAGCGGTGCCCGTTATGCAGCTTGAACTCATCGATACCAAGAAACTTTGCCTTATGTTCCGGCTTACGCAGCTTTTTGCCGTCAATCGTATACGCATCCTGCAGGCGCTTTTTATCGATTGCCTTGACAACGTTTTTCCCAAGGCCGGTGATCTCGGAAACCTGCTTGAGTGTATATGTTCCATGAGCCAAAAGATCCCGGGTGTACTGGTACAGTTCTTCCGTGATCCGGTGCCCATCCGCTTTAAAAGAGATGAACTGGGAATGTGTCCCGCCGCATTCCGGACACCGAAACTGGTTATGCGGAAACACAACACTGGAGAGATTCCCGCCGATGCAAAGATGCCGCAGAGTGATCTCCGGATGCTGGTTCACATGCATCCTCGCGCCGCACTCCGGACAGACCGTTTCTTCCGGAGGGACATCCAGCGTACCGTGGTAGCAGAAGACTTTTCTGCCGGATACCGCTTCATGAACGGTAGTCTCCGTATTATGGAAGCCATACAGGCAGCACGGAATCATCAAAAAATCTGTTGATTCTGCAAATGTGAGTTGTCCGTCAGCCTCAGGTCGGATATACTGCATGATGAAGGGTCTCCTTTGGATTGTGGTATCTCATCTTGCCAGGATGATACGTACAACCTTACAGGATGATCCTTCTTTTATTCAAGTGTAAAGGTGCAAAGTGTTATAAGCAGGCTGTTCTTAGGCTCCTGAGCCTGAGGCATAGAAACAGCCACCCTGCGAAGCAGGGCCTGCCCTTGGCGGGTTCTGGCAGAAACGCTATACTGAGCAGCCGATATGGTGAAGAAGGCAGGCTGTTCTTGAGTTCTTCACCGTCGGCACTTAAGCCGCAGCGTTTCTGACAGGTTCAGTCAAGGGTGGCGTACGTAACCAGTAACCATCAAGCACACAGAAAAAGTGATTGACCCTCAAAAATCAAGATTCGCTTATGGCGGCAGAGCCGCCGGTAACTGTTACGATTCCAGCAGTGGAGCAGGTTTTAATGCTCTTATATTTGCCAGAGTTTCGAAGAACTCTTCCTTATAAGGGCAGCTGCTGCACAGCTTGAATGTTATATATCCCGCTGAATGCACCGCCCTGGCGGCAATTTTCGGCAGTTTCAGCCTGATGGCATCAATCCGCAGCTTTCTCATCTTTACGGACAGAACCAGACGGCGGAACCAGTTAAATAAGTTGTATGCCAGTATATGTGCACGCAGCCTGTTTGTGTTGACAATACGGGAATGGCTCCTTACGGAAGAAAAGTCAAATCCGCGCTTTGCTTCTTTGATAAAGTTTTCCATCTTTCCGCGGCCACAATAGAACTGGATCACCTTATCCGGTGACATTTCCATCGTGGTCACGACGAAGGTGTACATATGGACAAATTGGCCATATGGCTTCTCTATCATGAATACTGCTCTTCTGGAATGAGGCCATGTCGAAGCCCGATACATGAACTCTCCGTACTCTACAGCGTAGGCAACGACGTTGTCCTTTGTCGCACGGGTAAGGGCTTCGTCTTCGGAGGCGGCGAATTCCCTGATCTTCTTGTTCTCCTTGTAACGGATCGCATACTTGCAGTCATGCTCTTCGCAAGCCTCATACAGCTCGGGAGAAGCAAATCCGCTGTCTCCGCGAAGGTAAAGGCCGACTGAAGGATATTTCTCACGAAATTTCTTCATCAGCAGAGTCATGCATTCACCGGATCCCTTGCTGCAGTACTGTCTCCCATCCCGCAGTTCCGCCTTCAGCAGATCTCCAGTAAGGCCATCGAAGCATAGCAGCGAATGATAGCCATGTGCCTGGTAATGGTAGTTGAAAGCTTCACCTTCCTGATTCCCATAGGTATTCAGGAGAGTGGAATCCAGGTCGAACAGCATAAAGTCAGGATGCCTCACGCTGTAGACCGTATTCCGCATAGCCTGGTCGATGATATCGAACTGCTTCAGGGTATCCTCATCCATCCTGTTCCAGAATCTTGGCAGGGTTGGCTGGGAAGCAAGTACTTTCTTCCGAAGGATCTCTGTCCATACAGGCTCATTTGTCAGTTCATCTGCGCAGTCATCTTCGAAATATGCAGCAATGATTGGGAAGATAACCTGCAAGAGATTATCCGGATCAACATGGAAACGGAATGAAGTGGGTATCATTGGTTTTAATGATTCTGTTCACAAGGTTGGTCAGCCCAACCTTACTGGCGAATTCACTGATCAGAAGAAGTCCTGTATCAGAGGATAAATTGCCATCATTAAAATTTATTTTGACACGCTTATTGCTTTCAAGAGATGTGGTTGATAAGATCGTCATGAGAGCTCCTTTCTCTGGTATTTTGTTGATCTTCGAACAATCACATTTTACCAGATATCGAGCTCTCTTTTATGTTCACTTATCAGATGAAAGCAAAAAGCTTGAAAAACAAAGCAACTTTGTGGCTTTCAGCCGCAATCATCGTGTAACGGTGAATAATTCAGGTTAATTTGTGCTCATGACATCATCAATCGTAACTGCATAACAATCTGCATTATTTATCATCCAGTCATTGATGTTTCACGTGAAACGCATCACACTTACATATCAATTTAATGACTCACATTTTTTCGTGTTCGTGCTACCGTTGGCAGCAACCGCAGAATATTCTGCAGTTTGATCATCCGGCTATTAATGCATCACTTGAAACGTAACCTATCAATACTCAGATTTATTGACTCATTATCTTTCATTCGTGTTCAAGCTGATGCTGGCAGTCATGACATAATCATTTATAATAACTACTGTCCGGTCATCGATGTTTCACGTGAAACATATCACGTCAAAATTTGAGGCTTCGGGCATGATTGTGGGTAAAATCCCTCGCCTTTGACTACAATTACATATTGCAAAAGCCACCCTGGCTCCTGTAAAGTATCAGCGGCCAAACATCAACGATACAAGAAAGGCTCAAGATGGCTTCTGCTGATACCTTATGTAAGAAATGCTCAATATCAAGAACGCTGTTGTAGAATCCCACGGTATTTACAACGATCAGGATGGCGTGACCCATATCCGCATCAAGGCCCGTCCGAATGTCTGGCATAAAAATGACTGCCCCTTCTGTGGCAGACACTGTCAGGGATATGACCAGCCAACGAAAAAACCAAAGGTGAGGAGAGGACTGGACTGGGGCGGCATCCTGGTAGAGATTGAATACTCTACACACAGAGTCTGCTGTCCGAAGCATGGTGTTGTCACGGCTGCAGTTCCGTGGGCTTATCCCGGGAGCAGCTTTACAAAAGAGTTTGACCTGACCGTCACCTGGCTCGCGAAATACCTGCCCAGAAGCGCCGTGGCAAACTTCATGCGCATCGACTGGCAGACAGTCGGAAGTTGTATCTCCAGAAGTCTGCATGACCTTGAACCGGAACGTTCCAGACGGCTGGATGGCCTTGTCCGCATCGGTATCGATGAAACCAGCTACCACAAGGGGCATAAGTACATCACCGTCATCGTTAACCACGACACCAATACCGTTGTCTGGGTGGCTGACAGCCACGGCAGGTCGGTTCTCGAGCAGTTCTACAAGACTCTGACGGACGAGCAGCTGGCCAGTATCAAGGTCGTCACCGGCGGCGATGCACGCTGGATCACTGACTGTGTAAACGAGTTTACTCCGGACTGCGAGCGCTGCGTTGATCCTTTTCATGTGGTTGAATGGGCCATGGAAGCTCTGGACGAGGTCCGCAGGGATCGCGGGCGCGCCGCTTATGAGAAGGCAAGCAGCTTGCTGCAGAAAACCCGCGGAAACGCGGCCGTCCGAAGTCAGCTGACAAGGCTGCTGAAAAGGTAAAGAAAGCGCGGGAGCAGGCTTCTGCACTCAAACAGTCTGCCTATTCTCTGGGCAAAGCACCGGAGAACCTGACAGAGAATCAGAGGATCCGTCTGGATATGATCCGGGCAGGCGATCCAAAGCTGTACCGGGCATACTGCCTGAAAGAATCCCTGCGGCTGCTTCTGAAATCGACGGATGTCAGGCAGGCTGAGGCCGATCTGAAGCACTGACTCTGGAAAGCAAGCCACAGCAGGATACCGGCTTTCCATGATCTTTATAAAAAGATCCGGCGCCATAAGGAGCACATTCTGAATACAATCCGACTGGGACTGAGCAACGCAAGGATTGAAGCAGCCAACAACAAGATCAAACTGATTATCCGCAAAGCATATGGGTTCCGGAATATACAGAACATGATGGATATGGTGTATCTGGTATGCTCAAAAATCCAGGCCCTGCTCCCTAACCGAAAATCTAAACCTGCGAAAGCGGGTTCATTACGGAGAAAAGCGGCATTTCTTGCCCACAGGGATGCCTGAAGAGCCTTATCGACTCACATTATTTCGTGTTCGTGCTACCGATGGCAGCAACCGTAGAATATTCTGCAGTTTGATCATCCGGCTATTAATGCATCACTTGAATCGTAACCTATCAATACTCAGATTTATTGACTTATTATCTTTCATTCGTGTTCAAGCTGACGCTGGCAGTCATGACATAATCATTTATAATAACTACTGTCCGGTCATCGATGTTTCACGTGAAACATATCACGTCAAAGTTTCGGTTTTTCGCCTCACAATCAACAATCTTGCTCATAATGTTATTATGTGCTCAAGTTGGTCAAGTACCTCCATAACATAGATGCTCATGGATTCGTAATTTTATTCCTGTTCACTTCTTATCCGAGCACCGGTTTTTTTCTCATGCTCACAGGTATGAAAGCATCATTTTTATATTCATTCTGATTTCTGTTCGTTCTCCTTCTAATTCAAGAAACACATTTCAGTAATCCGGCAAATTCGGGTATCTGTTAATCTGCAGGCAACGTATATTCACCTGCTGCAGCATTTATTCATATGTAAACCGTGCTTGATGTGCCAATTATCAGATGTTAAAATAACACTCAGAGTAAGGAGGGATGCATCGTGAAAAAAGGAAGTTTTCTTTACCGACTTGTTTGCGGCAGTACACTGGCTCTCGGCTCAATGTATGCCTTCAATCGTTTTTCTGATCTTTACGCCGGTCGAAAGCACCTTCTCCATTCGAAACCTGAAAACTTTTTCAATTGGAAGGGAATCAGAATCTATTATGAATGCAAGGGTTCCGGCGAACCTGTACTGCTTCTTCACGCCATTCATCCGGCTGCTTCGTCGTTTGAATGGTCTGATATAATAGACCGGTTATCACATAATCATCAGGTATATGCCATTGATCTGCCCGGTTGCGGAAGATCTTCAAAGGAAAAGCTGCCGTATTCTAATTTTGTCTATGTCGAACTGATTCGCGATTTCATCCACCAGATGGCAATTTCACATCCAATTGCTGTGGCTTCAAATCTCACCTGTGCAGTTGCTGTGATGGCCTCTGCCTATGACCCTTCACTTTTCAAAAAAATGGTCCTTATTTCACCACCGACGCCTTCTTCACTCGCGGAAGCACCGGACATAACTTCGAACATTACCCGTTTTATTCTTGAGCTTCCGATCATTGGAACGTTCATTTATAATATAACGACAACCCGCTCCCGAATCGATCTGGCTTTTACCGAGCAGTATTTTTATAACCCGTTCCATGATAACGATGATCTCGTTGACACTTACTATGAGAGTGCTCATCTTGACAGAGGCCGGGGCCATTTTCTTGCCGCCTGTATTGTCGGAAGACTTCTGAACATAGACATCTCTCGCGCAGTCCAGAACCTGAAAATTCCGGTCTGTCTCATATACGGGTCAGACTCTGGCGATGCTGACCGGATGATCCGTGAATGGTCTGATTTGAACGCAGAAATTCGCATTGAAAAAATTGAGCATACGAGACAGCTGCCTCATCTGGAAGAGCCCAATCTGACCTCACAGATCATTGACAGCTTCAGCGCCGATTTCTGTAATCGGACAGCAGACGACTGCCAGTAAAGGTAAGACATAATACAGACCGCCGTATCATATGGATTTCTCAATAAAATCCATATGATACGGCGGTTTGCTATCACATCATTCTATTAACACTCACTGAATCGGTTCCCTGGAAGGCGTTCCAGCCTTGCGCGGATAAATTCCGGATGTGGGCTTGATCTTTCTGATCACGATAATCCTCCGCTTCAAATCGTATAGATCAAAATCCCTTACCTCTTCGATTTCACCTCCGAGAGCGCGGATTGCTTTTTCCGAACGCTGTATTTCCTGATCTGAATCAGCGGCTTTATATGCTGCAAAACGGCCGCCGATACGGACAAAAGGCAGACAGTACTCGGAAAGCGTTGCAAGGTTCGCTACTGCTCTGGATAAGCACAAATCAAAATGTTCACGATATGCCGTTTTTCGAGCTGCTTCTTCCGCTCTGGCATGAACAGCCCTCACATCGGTCAGATGAAGGGTCTGAATCACGGTGTCTATAAATGCCATTTTTTTGCCTACCGAATCCATCATCGTCACATTAAGATCTGGCCATACAATCTTGACAGGCATTCCCGGAAATCCTGCTCCGCTTCCCATATCGAGAACGGAATGAACGTCGCCCGGAAGCTCCGCAGCACGAACCAGTGACAGGCTGTCTGCAATATGCTTTTTGAGAGCATCTTCAAAGTCCGTAATTCTCGTCAGATTCATGACTTTATTCTTTTCACAGATCATCTTATAAAATGTGTCCAATTGTTCAGCCTGTTCATCGGTCAGAGACAATTGCAGGACATTTTTCAGTTCATTTTTGATTCTATCCGCTTCAGTCATTCTCTTAATCTCCGTAGTAACCAGGGCCGGTCTGTCAACGCCGTATTCAGCACGATTTTTCTTTGCATTTGCCGTCATGTTCTGATCAGACTGCACCTTTTCAGGATCATTCCATTGCATATCCCCGCAATTTGATCAGTACGACAGCACTTACATGGTTGCCTGTCACTTCTCTGAATCATGGAATCTTTCAGATTTCAGCTTTTCCTGATGATCCGAATTTTCTCTCTGCTCTTTCAGAAATTCCTTCTGCTTCAGATAAACCAGCAGTACAGAGACATCCGCGGGATTGATTCCGGCGATCCGGCCTGCCTGCCCGACATTTTCCGGATGAAAGGCTTTAAGTTTCTGTCGTGCCTCAATTCGAAGCCCTGATACATCATCGTAATTAATATCAGAAGGAATATGGCGGCCTTCCGTTTTTCTGAACTGCTCTACCTGGCGCTTCTGTCTTTCAATATACCCATGATACTTAATCTCAATGTTCACCTGTTCCCGCACGGCATCCGGAAGATCCTGCCGATCCGGATCAATCGGAGAAAGCTTGTCATACGTCAGTTCCGGTCTTCGGATCAGTTCCGCCAGCTTAGCGCCGGATTCCAGTGGTGTGCTTCCAAGGGATATAAGCAGCTTCTGTACAGCTTCTCCGGTTCCGATATTCACTGATTCCACACGACTGATTTCAGATCGGATCATCTCCTCTTTTCTGCTTGTCTTCCGCATTTCTTCGTCAGAGATGAGTCCGACAAGATGCCCGTATTTTCGAAGCCTGAGATCCGCATTATCCTGTCGGAGCAGAAGGCGATACTCCGCGCGGCTCGTCATCATCCGATAAGGTTCAAAATTCTCCTTTGTGACCAGATCGTCGATCAGCACACCGATATAGGCTTCCGATCGAAGAAGGACCAGCGGACTTCTGCCGTGCACATACTGCGACGCATTGATTCCGGCCATCAGCCCCTGAGCAGCCGCTTCCTCGTATCCCGAGCTCCCGTTAAACTGGCCACCGGAAAACAGGCCCCTGATGGAACGAAATTCAAGAGAACTTCGCAACTGTCTGGGCGCCAGACAGTCATATTCAATGGCATACGCGTTTCGTACGATCTGAGCATGCTCAAGCCCGGGTACAGTGCGGTACATCGCGAACTGAACATCCTCCGGCATCGAACTCGACATGCCATCGATATACATTTCATTTGTGTAGGACCCTTCCGGCTCGATGAAAACCTGATGTCTCGTTTTATCCGGAAACTTCATCACCTTATCCTCGATGGAAGGACAATAGCGGGGTCCGGTCGCATGAATCACTCCGCCATACAGAGGAGACCGGTCAATATTGTCCCGGATGATTCGATGGGTCTCTTCATTCGTATAAGTCAGCCAGCAGGGCTGCTGCTCAATCTGAACATCTTCAGGATCTGTTGAAAAAGAAAACGGAATGACCGGTCGATCACCATCCTGCCTCTCACATTTCGAGAAGTCGATTGTGCGCCCGTCGATCCTTGCCGGAGTTCCGGTCTTGAAACGAACCAGCCTGATGCCATGCGCGCGCAGTGAATCCGACAGATGATTGGCGGCCAGCAGACCGTTCGGACCGGTTGCGCTGCTCGTTTCTCCATAAATGCACCGCGCCTTCAGGTAGACGCCTGTACAAAGAATAACAGCCTTTGCAAAGCAGACAGCACCGGATATCGTACGAATTCCGATGATTTGCGGTGAGTTATCCACAATCCGGCCGTCTTTTATTGTGGTTTCTGTGAATAACTTATTATTTTTGATCGAATTTTGTTTATTATCTGAATCTTTTATGAAGTTTTGATAACGATCAGCCAGATCAGGATTACGATTCAGATCTTCTGTTGTCATAATTTCTGTTACTTCCTGTTGTCTGACAGTCAGATGCGGCTGATTTTCTACCACATGCCGCATCGCCATCGTATAGGCGGCCTTATCCGCCTGAGCACGAAGTGAATGAACCGCAGGTCCCTTGGAACGATTCAGCATACGTGACTGAATAAACGTACGGTCGATGACCTTGCCCATCTCTCCGCCAAGCGCGTCCAGCTCACGAACAAGATGTCCCTTGGAACTACCTCCGATATTCGGATTGCATGGCATAAGAGCTATGGATTCCACACTTACCGTATAAAGGATTGTCTCCAGATTCAGTCTGGCGCAGGCAAGCGCCGCCTCGCATCCCGCGTGCCCCGCGCCTACAACGACAACATCAAAATGCTCCGTAATAGCCGCCATAGTATCCCCTTATTTTCCCATACAGAATTTGGAAAAGATGGTATTGACGAGATCATCACTGACTTCTTCACCGATCACTTCACTCAGCGCACCGTATGCATCCATCAGATCAATGGAATAAAAATCCTCTGGCATGCCCTCCTCGATACTTTGTTCCACCAGTTCCAGACTTTTCTCCGCCCGATCGATCGCCTCTTTATGACGGGCATTGGTGATAACGGTTTCCTCATTAAAATTCAGATGGCCGCTGAAGAACATCCGTCGGATTGTTTCCTCCAGTTCTTCAATTCCTTCCCGGCGCTGCGCTGAGATGCGGATCACCGGCGCGTCCGTACGCCGGGCAATGTCCCCCTCCGAAACAACCGGAGGAAGATCCGATTTGTTAAGCAGTACAACGGCCTTTTTCCCGCGGATCAGACTGAGAATGTCCTCGTCGTTCTGATCAAGAGGCCTCGCAGAATCAAATACAGCCAGAATCAGATCCGCATTTGCGGCATATGTACGTGCACGGCCAATTCCGATCTTTTCAATCTGATCCCTTGCATCCCGAATACCGGCGGTATCGATCATGCGCAGCGTAATGCCCCCAAGCTCCACCTGCTCTTCGAGCGTATCTCTCGTAGTCCCTTCGATGTCGGTCACAATCGCTCTGTCTTTCCCTGTGATGGCATTGAGCAGAGAGGATTTGCCCGCATTCGGTTTTCCGAGAATGACGGTCAGGATGCCTTCCCGGACGAGTCTTCCCTCACGGAAGGTTGCTGACAAAGAGCGGAGCTTTTCCCTTACGGGTGTTAAATGCTGGCTCAGCGCAGTACCGTAGCCTGAAAGATCGTAATGTTCCGGATCATCAAGCGCGGCTTCAATGTAGGCAACTTCATTGAGAATCACCGTCCGGAGTTCTGAAATGGTGCTGCGTACGGAACCTGACAGCTGCATCAAGGAGCTGTTCAGCGCTTCATCGCTGCGCGCCCGTATCAGATCCATGACCGCTTCCGCTTCAGAGAGATCGATTCTCCCGCCGAGATACGCCCGTTTTGTAAATTCACCCGGTTCGGCCGGCCGTGCGCCGGATCGTATAACGAGTGACAGTATTTTCTGCATCACAAAAGGTCCGCCGTGACAGTCGATTTCAACTGTATCCTCGGTAGTATAAGTATGCGGCCCTCTCATAATCATGACGAGACATTCGTCCACCGCTCGTCCGTCAGATTCGCAGATCCATCCGTAGTGAATCGTATTGGCAGGAAAACGGCTCACATCCTCCTGCCCTTTTGTTCGAAAGATACGCCCAAGTACAGCGAAAGCTTCAGGCCCCGAAATCCGGATGATTCCGATGCCCGAAGCTGTCATGCCGCTTGCGATGGCGGTAATGGTTTCATTCATGTCTTTTTGGCGCGACCACAACGTGCCGGTACGGCTCCTCACCTTCACTGTAGGTTTCAACAAAGCGGTTTCCCTGCAGCGCAGAGTGGATGATTCTTCTCTCATATGGATTCATCGGTTCAAGCGCCACCGCCTCATGTGTCCGTTTGACCTTGTACGCAATATTTCTCGCCAGATTGTTCAGCGTTTCCGCTCTGCGGTTTCGGTAGTCTTCCGTATCAAGCTTCACGCGAACATAGTCGTCGGTCCTGCGGTTGACAACAAGGCTGGTCAGATACTGAAGGGAATCAAGTGTCTGTCCTCTCTTCCCGATCAGAATCCCCATCTCCTCGCCGGAGAACATGCAGTTGACGGCTCCTTCCGTCTGGTCATATTCCACATGAAGTTCTGCCTTGATATGCATCGCATCAAAGACACTGTGAAGAAAATCCTCCGCTGTCTTTGTCAGTTCCGCCGCTTCCTCCTCGCTTCTCGGTTTGACGACTCGCTCCGGCTTTGGCTTCGACGGTTCATGGGGAAGGACCGGGGTCTCCTCTCCGCGGCGCCGCACTTCTCTTTTTGCTGTCTGGTCCCTGCGCTCACGATCGGGCCGGCGTCCCCGGCTGTCTCTTCTTCCTCCGCGCTCATTTTCTCTTCGTTCTCTTCTGACCGGAACGGACTCTTCCGTTCCTTCCGCCTTCGCCCTGGCGGCTGCCGCAGCCGCCCTTTTCTCGATTTCGTCGCTTGTGACAACCGCCTGCCGTTCTTTCTCAGAGGAAGGATTGCGTTCCTCTTCGACCGAAGCCGCAGCCTTGCGTACGCCGGCTTTCTGATCGGCCTCTTCCGCGCGTTCGATTGCCGTTTTCTCCTTCTGAAGCTCCTGCTCCGAACGAACTCTCGCACGAATTACAGCCGGCTTGCTTCCGATCCCGAGAAAGCCATTCGTCGGTTCCTGCGTGACATCATATTCCAGACGGTCCGATGTGACTCCGAGTGCCAGACAAGCCTGCGTGATCGCTTCGTCAACCGTTCTGGCCTGGTATGTACGATACTCCATCCTTCCTCCTCTCCGAACGTCAGCGTTTCTTATTGTGCTGTTCATCGAACGTTTTAACCATATTTGCCTTGGCTGCAAGGGATCCCGGACGGGCTGTGCGGCCGCTTTCCTGCGATGAGGATGTAAGGCCTTCCGCCCGATTATTCCGCGCCGTCTTTTCCGCATCCTTCACTTCGAAGCTGCGTGTGGAAACATGAGCTGCACTGGTAATTTTCTGAGGCGGAAGTCCCTGCTTCTCCCGTTTCCTGTTGTTCTTTTCCTGAGCTGCCCGGATGATATCCTCCTCGCTCTCGGAATCCAGCTTTTTGTTGATAAAAAACTGCTGTACAGAGCGGACCACAGCGGACATAATCCAGTAGATACCGACACCGGTCGGAAGCGTCAGGCAGAAAAACGCGGACATGATCGGCATAAAGTTATTCATCGAATTCATGGTCTGCGTCATGGTACTGCTGGCCGCATCCCCGTTCTGCTGTGCCGGCTGCGGCATCAGCTTATAGTTAAGCCACTGGGTGAACCAGGCCAGAATCGGAAAAAGAAGCGCCGCGACAATCAGCAGAATCCAGAGTCCCTGACGGTCCGTCCAGGCATTCTTGATGATGTCGAACGGCGAATCAGAAATATTGAGTCCTGCAAAGGATGTAGCCCGCTTGACATAACGGTGAATGCCCTCCAGAGTCGGAAACTGATTTCCCGCTTCTTTAAGAAATGCATCCCACTGCTTTGTCGTCAGCCCATATACGGTATCGATCACGTTTGCCTTCGCGCCGCTGCTGAAATTTCTCGTCAGAGTGGAGTTGTTCTCCGCCTTGACAAATTTGCTCAGTGCGTCGACAAATGCGCTGTCCGAAGCGATGGCTCCGATCTTATTGCCGATGATGGTGATGTAGCCTGGAATCTTGTAAATAACCTGGTACAAGGCAAACAGGGCCGGCATCTGAATCAGAAGCTGAACGCAGGATCCCGTCGGAGATACGCCGTATTTGGCATAAACCGCATTGGTTTCATCCATCATTTTCTGCTGGGAAACCTGGTCCTTTTTATTCTTGTACTTGTTCTGGATACGCTGGATTTCCGGCTGCATCAGGCCTGTCAGCTTCGAGAAGCGCTGCTGTTTGATCTGAAGCGGCATCATCGCCATCAAAAGAATGATGGTAAACAGAATGATCGCCAGGCCGACATTTGTGATACCGATCCGGCTGAGGACAAAATAGATGCCGTTCATGAGCAATCCCAGCACCTCAGCCACCCATTTGATGATGGGCATGGAACTCTTGGTCAGAATCTCTGTCACGTCGTTTCCTCCTTTTATCATGGCTGCGGACCGGGCAGCATTTTTCCCGGCGGTTCTATGCTTCCGCCGGCTCTATCCTCAATGCAGGACTGCCTGCACCAATGGCAGAATCATTCTCCTGTCAGGGCACGGGATCATATCCCCCGTGAGAAAACGGATTGCACCGCAGGATTCTCCAAAGCGCAAGAAGACCGCCCTTCAGCGGTCCGTAGCGCTCTATTGCCTCAAGACCATACTGGGAACAGGACGGCGTATAAGGGCACCGATATCCCTTGTACGGGGAAATGTGCTTCTGATAAAAGCGGATCGCCCTGATCATGATTCTCTTAAGCATGTCTCTTCTTTCTCCGGTAGCAGAGCCGCCGCGAGCTTCAGCATGGAATGCTCCAGCCCGGCATAATCGGACGAGGCGGCATGCATGCGGGCAATGACGACCAGATCGTATCCTTTCGGAAACCTTTCGCTGTTCAGTCGTACGATTTCCTTCAGTCTTCGTTTGATCCGGTGCCTGACCACGCTGTTTCCTACCTTTTTCGAAACTGAAACGCCAAAAAGGCCGTCACCGTCCCCCCGTTCCGCTGCATACAGAACAAGATTCCGGTCGGCCCTGGATTTTCCTTCATGATAAACTCGGGAAAAATCCGCACTCTTCTTCATACCGGTCATTTTCATCATAAGAAATAAGACCACATGCAACATGTGGTCTTTTCGTTCTCACGCGGAGAGTACTTTTCTTCCTTTCGCTCTTCTGGCTGCCAGAACCTTTCTGCCGCCGGCCGTTGCCATTCTCTTACGGAAGCCATGTACTCTTTTATGAGAAAGCTTCTTTGGTTGGAAAGTCATTTTCCCTGCCATCTTCAACACCTCTTATCAATAATCAAATTTCAGCATTTCTGATCTATTATATGAGTTCATCAGAAACACTGTCAAGTCCTCACTTTGGATACTTCGTCTATTTCCACAATCCCCCCGACGGAGTTTACGTAAAACTATCCACAATTTGTGGATAAGTTGTGGAAAACTTCTCTATTTGCGGTTATACTTCGGGGAGAGAAAACAGAAGATGCCGCTTTTACGGACATTTTTCGCTGTTGATACAGCGAGTGGGAGTTATCAACCGTCCGGTTATGAAACACCATGTTATGGTAACTCCCGACGCCTCTCTTGTAAAAAGAGGCGGTTTCATATATTATAGGAAAGAGTATTTAATCAAGAATGGGGTAGCTTCTCTATATGGACAATTTGACACTGCTTGAGGAGAAATGGCCGGATATTCTCGAACGGATCAAGGAAGAGAATGATCTGTCGGCTGTTTCTTTTTCGACCTGGATTCTTCCTCTGGAAATTCACGCCGTCGATCATGAAGGGATCACATTGATCGTTTCTTCCGGCAGCATGGGCATCAATGTGCTGAACAAACGCTATACGCTTGCCATACGAACCGCGATCCGTGAAGTGACGGGTCTGAGTCTTGCTGTCCATTATGTGACGCCGGACGCGGCCGTATCAGCGAAAAACAAACCGTCTGACGACGAGGATTTCACTGACGTGATGGAACGCGCACATCTGAACCCGAAGTATACCTTCGATTCATTTGTCGTCGGCTCCAACAACAAATTCGCGCATGCAGCCTCGCTGGCTGTTGCCGAATCTCCCGGCGAAATCTACAACCCGCTTTACCTTTACGCGGGTGTAGGACTCGGCAAGACGCACCTGATGCATTCCATCGCCCACTTTATACTGAAAAACAATCCGGAAGCCCGTGTCCTTTATGTCACGAGTGAGGACTTCACAAACGAACTGATCGATTCCATCCGAAACGGCAATAATTCGGCCATGTCCAAGTTTCGGGACAAATACCGCAATATCGACGTGCTTCTGATTGACGATATTCAGTTTATCATCGGAAAGGAATCCACGCAGGAGGAGTTCTTCCACACATTCGAGGCTCTGTACGGCCAGAAAAAACAAATCATCATTTCCTCTGATAAACCGCCGAAGGATCTGGACATTCTGGAGGAACGCATCCGTTCCCGGCTGGAGATGGGCCTGATTGCCGACATTTCCTCACCGGATTACGAGACGAGAATGGCCATCCTGAGAAAAAAGGAAGAGACAGACGGATACCACATCGACGACGAAGTGCTGGATTACATCGCCAAGAACATCAAGTCCAATATCCGTGAACTGGAAGGATGTCTGAACCGTGTCCGGGCCAAGTCCATTCTTGAAAAACGTGATGTGACGCTTGATCTCGCCGAGGAAATTCTCCGCGACCTGATCACGCCTGATACAGAGAGAAAGATTACCTCCGAGGCGATCATCAACACGGTGGCAGAGCATTTTCATCTGACTCTTAACGAAATCAAGAGCCAGAAACGAAAAAAGGAATACGTATATCCCCGTATGATCGCAATGTATCTTTGCCGGGAGATGACGGATGATGCCTACGACACCATCGCCGGTCTATTAAATAAGAAAGATCATACAACCGTCATCAATGCCTACAATCGGATCGCCAAGGATATGGAATTGAATCCCCAGACGAAGTCAACCGTCGAGACACTGAAAAAAAAGATTGCCCCGATGTGAATTCCGGTGATGAATGTCAGTAACCACGGCGACTTTTGTGGACAAAACCGATCGGACGGACCGGCTGTCAACAAAATCCACGTGGACTGACGGTGGACAAACGAACAGTCCGTGGATTTTACCCACCGGAATCACCGCCTGATCAGGTTCTTTCCCACAGGCTTATTCCTGCCGGAAAACCCCGTGGATCCGCTCTTTTTTATGCTTACTCGCGAATCCACAGGCCTTAAGATGACGACTTCTGAATTTATCTTTTCTATCTTACATAAAAGGAGCACACAGCCGATGAAATTCACAGCAGCAAAAAATGATCTGATGAACGGTGTCGCAATTGCGATCCGGGCCGTTCCCGCCCATACAACCATGCCGATCCTTGAGTGCATGCTGCTGCAGACAGAGGGACAGGCTCTGAAACTGACGACAAACGATACGGAGATGGGAATCGAAACTGTCGTTCCGGCCCAGATTCAGGAACCCGGCACCATTGCCGTCGATGCACGGATGCTGTCTGAAATTGTACGAAAACTGCCGGACTCCGTCGTTTCCTTCGAATCAGATGAAAACGACCGGATCCAGATCCGCTGCGGAAAGGCACGCTTTAATATCGCAGGACAGAAAGGAGACGATTTTTCTTTCCTGCCGAGCGTTGATCAGGATGAAAGCATCACACTGTCACAGCTGACCTTAAAATCAGTCATCCAGCAGACCATATTCTCCATTGCCGCAAACGAGAACAACAAAATCATGACGGGTGAACTGTTTGAAATCAAAGGGGACATTCTGCGTATCGTTGCGCTGGACGGTCACCGTATTGCCATGAGGCGTGTCGCCCTCAAAAATTCCTTTGATGAACGCAGGGTGATCGTACCCGGAAAGACACTGCTGGAAATCAGCCGGATCCTGTCCGGAGAGATGGATGAACAGGTCTCGGTATTCTTTTCAAGAAATCATATTGTATTCGAGCTCCCCGGAACCAGAATGGTTTCCCGTCTGATCGACGGAGAGTATTTCAATGTCGACCAGATGATTTCGACGGATTATGAGACAAAGCTGACCATTTCAAGAAACGAATTCCAGAGCTGCATCGACCGGGCTCTCCTTTTTGTACGCGAGAATGACAAGAAACCGATTATCTTTGATATTACGGACGGTGAGGTCCGGCTTTCCATCGATTCGCCGATGGGATCCTTTGACGAGAGCATCGATATCCAGAAAGAGGGAAGAGATCTGACGATCGGGTTTAATCCGAGATTTCTTCTTGACGCGCTTAAGGTGATCGATGATGAAAACGTGACGCTGTATCTGGTCAATGCCAAAGCGCCATGCTTCATCCGCAATGATGATGATACCTATACGTACCTGATTCTGCCTGTCAACTTTGTAAGATAAGGAGTGCCACATGATGGAACTGAAACTGCGGGGAGAATATATCACACTTGGACAGCTGCTTAAGGCGGAAAATCTGGTTGAAGACGGTGCGGAAGCCAAGGCGGTAATACAGAGGGGCGACGTCTCTGTCAACGGGGAAACCGATACCCGCAGAGGCCGCAAGCTTCATGAAGGAGATAAAGTTCTTTTCCGCGGATCGGAGATCGTCGTTGTACGTTGAATCGCTGGATCTGAAGAATTTTCGTAATTACGAAACGCTGTCGGCTGCATTTGACAAAGGAATCAATATCATTTACGGCGCAAACGCTCAGGGAAAGACCAACATTCTCGAGGCGGTCTATCTCGCCGGTACGACACGGTCTCACCGGGGCGCGAAGGACAGAGACATGATCCGCATGGGAGCTGAGGAAAGTCATATCCGCATGCATTTTCAGCGCCATGAAAATGAATACAGGGTTGATCTGCA
This sequence comes from Chordicoccus furentiruminis, assembly GCF_019355395.1. Taxonomy (GTDB): domain Bacteria; phylum Bacillota; class Clostridia; order Lachnospirales; family Lachnospiraceae; genus Chordicoccus; species Chordicoccus furentiruminis. The sequence continues at coordinate 1,582,687 of NZ_CP048829.1, read as the reverse complement.
TCTGAGGCGCATGGGCGGGAAAGGTGTGGCGCTTGGCGGCGTGCCGCTGAAGCGGGCTTCCGAACTGTTCGGAATCGCATCGATGGTTTTCTTTTCACCGGAGGATCTCGGTATTGTCAAGAACGGACCGGCAGGCCGCCGCCGTTTTCTTGATCTGATGATCTCTGACACGGACCGTCTGTATCTGTCGGACCTGACGGCTTACGCCAAATGTCTTGCGCAGCGGAATGCGCTGCTTCATGAGATGGTTTTCCGGCCGGACCGTATCCGGGAACTGGATATCTGGGACGATCAGATCAGTGCGATCGGAAGCCGGATCATCCGGAAAAGGGAAGAGTTTCTGGAAGAATTCAGCCAATATGCCGCGAAGGAACATGCAAAGCTCACTTCAGGAAAGGAAAGACTGGAGCTTGTCTATGAGCCGTGCTCGGAGGCGGATCAGCTTGCGGATCAGATCAGAGAAGCCCGGGAGAGGGACCGGAGAATGAAGAGTACGACGACAGGACCTCACCGGGATGATCTCGCAATCCGCGCGAACGGTATGGATCTTCGGGTTTACGGTTCGCAGGGGCAGCAGAGAACAGCGGCACTGTCGATGAAGATGGCGGAAATCGCCACGATCGAATCGGTGAGAAAGGACAGACCCGTTTTTCTTCTGGATGATGTGCTCTCGGAGCTGGATTCGGACAGACAGACCGCTCTGCTGGACGGTATCGCGGATACGCAGACACTCATTACCTGTACGGGACTTGATGAGTTTGTTCAGAACCGCTTTCATGCGGACCGGATTTTTCACGTGACGGCAGGAAAACTTGACGGAGGTACGACATGAATATTGAAGATCACGACGAATACGGCGCCGATCAGATTCAGATTCTAAAAGGTCTCGAAGCGGTCCGCAAAAGACCCGGCATGTATATCGGTTCTACCTCTTCACGGGGACTGCATCATCTTGTTTACGAGATTGTAGACAATTCGGTGGACGAAGCGCTGGCCGGCACCTGCGATCATATCGAGGTGACGATCCATTCTGATGATTCGGTAACGGTGGAGGACAACGGCCGCGGCATTCCGGTCGGGATCAATCATCAGGCGGGGATTCCGGCCGTAGAGGTGGTGTTCACCATTCTGCACGCGGGAGGCAAATTCGGCGGCGGAGGATACAAGGTATCCGGCGGCCTGCACGGTGTCGGCGCTTCCGTGGTGAACGCGCTTTCCGAATGGCTTGAGGTGCAGATTTTCCATGATGGAAAAATCTATCAGCAGCGGTATGAGCGGGGAAAGACGATGTATCCGCTCAAGGTGGCGGGAGACTGTGATCCGGAAAAGCATGGAACGAGGGTGACATTTTTCCCGGACAGGGAAATCTTCGAGGATATTCAGTTTGATTTCGACACGCTGAAAACCCGTTTTCGGGAGATGGCGTTTCTGACGAAGGGGCTGAAGTTTACCTTTACGGACGAGAGACCGGAAGAGGGGCCGAAGCAGTGTGTGTTTCATTATGAGGGGGGAATCGTCGAATTCGTTCAGTATCTGAACCGGAGCTCGACGCCTCTTTATCCGCAGATCATTTCCTGCGAGGGTGAGAAAAACGGCGTGCTGGTCGAAGTGGCGATGCAGCATAACGACGGATACAAGGAGAATACATATGGGTTTGTCAATAATATTGTGACACCGGAAGGAGGCATGCATGTGGAGGGATTCCGCATGGCTCTCACGAAGGTGTTTAACGATTATGCGCGTAAAAACCGTCTGCTCAAGGATTCCGAGCCGAATCTGACGGGCGAGGATATCCGTGAGGGTCTGACTTCCATCATCTCAGTGAAGATCGAGAACCCGCAGTTCGAGGGTCAGACCAAGATGAAGCTCGGCAATTCGGAAGCGAGGAGCGCGGTCAATGCGGTTGTGACGGATCAGCTGACCGTTTTTCTCGAACAGAATCCGAATGTCGGAAAGGCGACCATCGAGAAATCCGTTCTGGCGCAGCGGGCAAGGGAAGCCGCGCGGAAAGCGCGTGATCTGACAAGACGGAAATCCGCGCTGGACGGCATGTCTCTTCCGGGTAAGCTGGCTGACTGTACTGACAAGGACCCGAAGCACTGCGAGATCTTCATCGTGGAGGGAGATTCCGCGGGAGGGTCAGCGAAAACCGCCCGTTCTCGGGCGACACAGGCAATCCTGCCGCTTCGGGGAAAAATTCTGAACGTGGAAAAGGCAAGACTCGACCGTATCTACGGTAATGCCGAGATCAAGGCGATGATCACAGCGTTTGGCACGGGCATTCACGAGGATTTTGATATTTCAAAACTCCGTTACGACAAAATCATCATCATGACGGATGCCGATGTGGACGGCGCCCATATCGCAACGCTGATGCTGACGTTTCTCTACCGCTTTATGCCGGAGCTGATCCGCCAGGGCCATGTGTATCTGGCACAGCCGCCGCTTTATAAGATCGAGAAGAACAAGAAAGTCTGGTACGCCTACTCCGATCAGGAACTGGAGAATATCATGCAGCAGATCGGCCGCGATCAGAACAATAAGGTGCAGCGTTACAAGGGGCTGGGTGAGATGGATGCCGATCAGCTCTGGGAGACGACGATGGATCCGGAAAAACGGGTTCTGAAGCGGGTCAGTATGGACGAGGATGATGCATCCGAGGTGGATCTGACTTTCACCACTCTGATGGGAGACAAAGTGGAACCCAGACGCGAATTCATCGAAGAGAACGCGAAGTATGTGACGAATCTGGATGTCTGATGAATCGGAAACGGAGCTGAAATGGACGATAAGGTATTTGACAAAATCCATGAGGTCGACCTGAAGAAGACGATGGAGACCTCGTATATTGACTATGCGATGTCGGTGATCGTGTCACGGGCTCTTCCTGATGTCCGGGACGGCCTGAAGCCGGTGCAGCGCCGCGTGCTGTGGTCCATGATTGAGCTCAATAACGGACCGGACAAGCCTCACCGGAAGTGCGCCCGTATTGTCGGCGATACGATGGGTAAGTATCATCCTCACGGAGATTCTTCGATTTACGGCGCGCTGGTCAATATGGCGCAGGACTGGTCGTTTCATTATCCTCTGGTGGACGGACACGGCAATTTCGGTTCGGTCGACGGGGACTCGCCGGCCGCGATGCGTTACACGGAAGCCAGACTGTCCAGAATCTCCATGGAGATGCTGGCGGATATCAACAAAAACACCGTTGATTTCGTTCCGAACTTCGATGAGACGGAAAAGGAACCGGTGGTGCTCCCGGCGCGGATTCCCAATCTGCTGATCAACGGGACAACAGGAATTGCCGTCGGGATGGCAACCAATATGCCTCCTCATAATCTGGGTGAGGTGATTGACGCCTGTGTAAGGATGATTGACGATCGGGTGGCCGGAAAACCGGATATTCCGATCGAAGACATTATGAAGATCATCAAGGGGCCGGATTTTCCGACCGGCGCCACCATTCTCGGCCGTCACGGCATCGAGGAGGCCTACAGAACCGGAAGGGGAAAGATCACAGTCCGGGCTGTCACCCGCATCGAGACGAAGCCGAGCGGAAAGTCGGAAATTCTTGTAACAGAGCTTCCGTTTCTGGTGAATAAGGCCCGCCTGATCGAATCCATCGCGGAACTCGTACGGAACAAGAAGATAGACGGGATCACCGGACTCAACGACCACTCAAGCCGTGAGGGCATGGAGATCTGCATTGAAGTCCGCCGCGATGCCAATGCAAACATCGTCCTCAACCAGCTGTACAAGCATACGCAGCTGCAGGACACATTTGGCGTCAACAATCTTGCTCTGGTGGACGGTCAGCCGAAGGTCCTGAATCTGAATGAGATCTTGATCTATTATCTCCGGCATCAGGAAGACGTTGTCACAAGACGGACGCAGTACGATCTGAACAAGGCGGAGGAGCGTGCTCATATTCTGCGCGGGCTGCTGATTGCGCTTGATCATATCGATGAGGTCATCGCGATCATCAGGGCAGCGGCCAATGTTCAGGCGGCCAAGTCAGAGCTGATGAAACGGTTCGGGCTGGATGATCCGCAGGCTCAGGCCATTGTCGATATGCGTCTGCGGGCTCTGACAGGTCTGGAACGCAGTAAAATTGAATCCGAGTACGCCGAGCTGAAGAAAACGATCGAGCATCTGAAGGCGATTCTTGCCGACCGGAATCTGCTGCTCGGCGTGATCCGGGACGAGCTTCTTGTGATCCGCGGAAAGTATGCGGATGAGAGAAAGACGAAGATCGTCTTTGATTCGTCGGATATTTCCGTCGAGGATCTGATTCCGGATGAGAATATGGTGATCACCGCCACGCAGCTCGGATATGTGAAGCGTATGACGGTGGATCAGTTCCATATGCAGAACCGGGGAGGCAAGGGAATCCGCGGTATGCAGACGCTGGACGATGATGCGGTCGCCAATGTCATGATGACGACGAACCACAGTTATATTCTGTTCTTCACCAATCAGGGACGGGTTTATCGTCTGCATGCCTATGAAATACCGGAAGCCAGCCGGACTGCGCGGGGCACGGCGATTGTCAATCTTCTGATGCTGCAGCCGGAGGAGCATATTACAACGGTTCTGCCGATCCGCCGTTTTGAGGCCGACCGGTATCTTGTGATGGCGACCCGGCATGGTGTGGTGAAGAGAACGCCGATGGCTGCATTTGCCAATATCAGGAAAAACGGCCTTACGGCGATTACGCTGGAGGAACATGATGAACTGATCGAAGTCAAGTGGGATGACTGCGGACAGGATGTGATTCTGGTATCCAGAAACGGAATGAGCATCCGATTCAATGTCTCGGATATTCGTCCTATGGGAAGAGGAGCGGCCGGCGTACGGGGAATGAAACTGGAGGATGGAGACGAGGTCGTCAATATGGTGACGGAGAAACAGGGAACTCATCTTCTCTTCATTTCCGAACGGGGACTCGGCAAACTGACGCCGATCACGGAATTCCGCAGACAGTATCGCGGCGGAATCGGTCTTAAATGCTACAAGATTACGGAGAAATCAGGACGTCTCGTCGGAGCGAGGGCCGTATCCGAAGATGATGAGATCCTGATCATCACGACGGAAGGCATTATGATCCGTACCAGCTGCCTTGATATTTCCATCCTCGGCCGGATCACCACGGGTGTGAAGATCATGAATCTGGGCGAAGGCGTC